>NZ_JARVTG010000001.1:1022500-1622500 GCF_029846635.1 Pokkaliibacter sp. MBI-7
GAAGCACTCAGCGTGTCGCTGCGTCTTCAGTGGGGGCGCATTATAGGCACTTCCGCGAGGCTGTCAATACCTTTGTTTTACTACGCTCGCAGATCGTCATAACAGGCAGGAAAGCGTGATAAGCGCTTAAGATCTTGAAAGCACCGAGCCTTACACTTTTAAGGCACGAGCACGGGAGTGCTCTATATGTTCGGTAATCAACCTTACAGCCTGCTCCTCATCTCTAGCCTGAAAAGCGGCGATGATTTTCAGATGCTCTTCCATTACCGATGCCACCAATTCTGGAAGTATACCGATGCGCTCCTGACGGATTAAACGAATCTTGATGGAGTTGACCCGATAGACGTTCGAGACCAGCTCATTCTGGAGATGATCCACCATCATGTCATGCATCCCCCAGTCGATACTCTGGGCACGCTGCAGCAGTTCTCGGGAGACCACACCGGTGCTGGCCTCTTGCTGTATGTGCAGATGTTGCTGATACAGATCTTCAATCTGCTGGTCCGACGCGGTCTGCACGAAAATACGTGCAGCTTCTCGCTCAATCATCAACCGTAGCTGAAAAGCATTGCGGATCAACTCGAGATCAATATGCGCAATCTGCATTCCACGTTGCGGAATAGTACGAATTAAGCCATCAGCCTCCAGCCTCGGAATCAACTCCCTGATTGCTCCCAGAGGCATGCGTGTCAGCTCAACCAGCTCTCGTTGTGAAATGAACTGCCCAGGAGATATCTCCTGAGCCAGCAAGCGCTCGGTAAAAGTGTCGTACGCCTGATGACGTAGGGTACGTTCACCTCTGGCACCGGACGCTTTCGCCATATAAAAACTCCTTAATAAACCATTGGCAGCGTTGAGCCATCCACTTCAGGACGGAGCTCAGGCTGCCTGACTCACTCTATGCACACACCTGAACTACTTCGCAGGCAGGAACGACTGGCAATGATCAACCAGACGCATCCGAGCGTCGTCACTCAGCGCTAGTAACGGAGTACGGCAGCCCAGCCATTGCGCCTCATCATATGTCGCGGCAACAAGTGCTTTTACCGCCGGAATAACCGGATAGCACAGCACTTCATTGACCAGCGGCGTCAGCCCTGGATGAGCAGGCTGGCCCGCAACGACATCGATCAACCAGTCAGCGCGAAAGTTAGCGATACCGCTGATCGTGCCACTTGCCCCCAGACGCACAGCATCTTCAAGCAGACGCTCATCGCCGATCATGATCGCCAAATCAGGAAAATGTTCAAGCAGTGCCTTGGAGTTGGACCAGTCCCCTGCAGAATCTTTTACACCATAGACCAGTGCCGGAAATGCCTGCTTCAACTGCTGTATCAGCGATACCGACAGCGGCACCGCTGTTAACTGGGGAATGTGGTACAGAATCACTTCTGGTTGCTGCGACTGTACTGCTGATAAAACCTCAGAGAACCACTGCAGCAAGCCCTGCTCATCAACGCCTTTAAAGTAGAAAGGGGGGGCGAGCAGAAAGCGACGGCAACCTATATGCTGCCCCAAGGCAAACATATCCAGCACTTCTTCGTGAGACACCGCCAGCACACCGAGTACGAGCTTGCTGGCAGCAACGCCCTGCTGCAGCAGGAAGTCTACGACCTCGGCTTTCTCACGCATGCCAAGTGCAGGCCCTTCTCCCGTGGTGCCGAATAGTGTGACGCTGGCACAACCCTGTTGCAGCAGTCGTTGGACATGGCGCAGCAGCAGTGATTTATCAACCTGACCATCAGCCAGAAAAGGCGTGGTCAGGGCGGCAGAAACACCAAATTTATTGTTGTTAGTTTGGCTCATGGTGGACAGGTCCGTTCTTGAGTTAAGTGAATTTATTACTTGTATATCACTAACATGTTAGTTATACAATTAGCCTGTACATCACATATCGCTGCATGTTAGCCAAACGGCTGCTCGACGGACTATAGTGATCAGGCCGCTTGAACAGCATTACCAACAAAAATAATCAGGTAAGCACTATGCACAACAAAGCTCTTCCCGTTTTGTCCGGGTTTATTTTGGGCGCTGCCGCCATCAGCCTCAGTACCACAGCTGTCGCCGACCCACTGAAAATCCGCATATCTTCACCGGCGGTCGAGTCGGACTGGCATGCGCGCATGCTGACCGTATTCAAAGATGAGCTGGATAAGACTTCTCCCGGCCAGTTCGACGTCAATATTTTCCTGAACGCCAGCCTGTTCAAACAAGGGACAGAACCTGCTGCCATGCAGCGTGGCAACCTCGATATGGCCATGATCTCTGCACAAGACATCAGCAAGCAGATTCCTGAATGGTCCGTTTTTACCGCGGGTTACCTGATTCGCAGCCCGGAGCATCAGCAGCACGTGTTCCACTCACCACTGGGGCAGCAGTTCTACAAGATGGTCGAGGAAAAGATGCACATCAAAATCCTCGATGTCGGCTATCTGGGCAGTCGTGAGCTGAATCTTCGGGATGATAAGGAAATCAGGACGCCTGCTGATCTGGCAGGTGAGAAGTTGCGCATGCCCGGCTCGAAAGAATGGCAATTCCTTGGTCAGGCGCTGGGAGCCAACCCTGTCCCTCTGGCATTTGGCGAGGTGTATACCGCCCTGCAGACAGGCGCGGTAGATGGGCAGGACAACCCACTGCCAACCGTCCAGGCAGCCAAGTTCTATGAAGTGACCAAGCAGATCGTCCTGACCAATCACCTGGTCGATGCGATATTCCTGTCCATGTCGATGAAGACTTACGACAAGCTCACCGATGAACAGAAACAGCATGTGCAGGAAGCCGCCGCCAAAGCCGTCGCCTTCAACAACGCAGGTCGCATTGCTGATGAGCAGAAGCTTGTGCAGTTCTTCCGTGATCAGGGCCTGAAAGTCTACGAGCCCGATGTCAATGCCTTCCGCCAGCATGTACAGGAAATGTACAAATCATCCGAGATTGCCAAGTCCTGGCCTGCCGGGGTTGTCGATCAGATCAACGCCATTCAGTAAGAGACCCTCTGCCATGCGCTCTATCCTCGCGTTGGGTAAGCGCATAGCAGAAGCCGTTGCGGTGATGCTGTTCCTTGCCATGTTCAGCATTTTCCTGCTTCAGGTCTTCACTCGCTATGTGCTGAATCATCCACTGGGCTGGACCATCGAAGTCTGCCTGATCCTTTATATCTGGCTGGTGTTCTGGACTGCGGCGTTTTTGCTGCAAGAGTCTGAGCACGTTACGTTCAGCATGCTGTCAGAGGCCGTGTCTCCAGCGAAGCGCCGAATATTCATGATCATCGGCAGTCTTTGCCTGATGGTGGGATTTGGCTCGGCATTGCCGACCGTCGTGGATTATGTCGACTTCATGCAGATTGAAAGCGCACCTATCACGCAGATCCCTCTGAGTTACGTGTATGCGATTTTCCCGGTCTTCCTGCTGGCCGTCACACTGCGCTCCCTGCTCCGGCTTATCAGTCTGATCAGGCAGCGACCAGTAGCAAGACCAGCCAAGCCACCAGTACCGACGGCTGGCCCCGATAAGCTTTCCTCTTCTGACCAGCACGAGGTGATGAGCAAATGAGCAGTGCTTTTATCCTGGCGCTTGGTGCGTTCTTTGTTCTTGGGGCAATTGGTGCCCCCATCGCACTGGCGATGATGGTCAGTGCTATCGGTTACCTGTTTGCCACCGGACAGGACGTAGGCCTGCTGGCTGAGCAAAGCCTCAATGGGCTGTTCAACTCTTATGTGCTACTGGCAGTCCCCCTGTTTATCCTCGCGGCCAACTTCATGAATGCGGGAACGGTGAGCGACCGTCTGCTGGAGTTTTGCGTCGCCATTGTGGGTCGATTCCGTGGCGGGCTGGCGCAGGTCAATGTGGTTGCCAGTCTTATTTTCTCCGGCATGTCCGGCTCCGCTATTGCCGATGCGGCCGGTCTGGGTCGGGTCATTATTGAAATGATGTGCAAGCATGACCGCTATCCAGCGGGTTACGCTGCGGCCGTCACGGCAGCATCCAGCGTCATAGGGCCTATCATCCCGCCTTCCATTCCGATGATTCTGTACGCTCTGGTGTCCGACACGTCCATCGGTTATCTGTTTCTGGGAGGAATTCTGCCGGGCCTGATACTGGCGGCCGTCATGATGGTGCTGAACGCCTGGACGGCACGGCGCCGGGACTTCCCTCGTGACGAAGCTGTGCCATTGAAAGCCATACCGCGCATTACCGGGCGTGCCTTCCCGGCGCTTTTGCTGCCCGTGATTCTGCTGGCCGGTATCTACGGCGGTGCTGTCACACCGACCGAGGCCGCCGCTGTGGCCGCTGCCTATGCACTGCTGCTGGCTGCGGTGTTCTACCGATCTCTGACCCTCAGGGAATTCATAACACTGGTCAAAGATGGTGCGCGCTCAACCTCCGTGGTCGGTCTGATCATCGCTTCCGCACTGGTGTTCAACTACGTGGTTGCCAACGAAAACATTCCCAATATTGTCGCGGCTCATCTGGCGCATATTCAGATGTCACCGCTGCTGTTTCTGCTGCTGATCAACGTGCTGTTTCTGCTGCTGGGCTGTCTGTTCGATGCCACCACACTGCTGCTGATCGTCGTGCCGCTGTTCCTGCCCGCCGCCAGAGAGCTGGGTATCGACCTGGTTCATTTCGGGGTGATCATCACCATTAACATCATGCTGGGCCTGATCACTCCACCCTACGGAGTGCTGCTGTTCGTGATCAATGGTGTTACCGGTATACCGCTGAAGGACATCATCCGCGAGATCTGGCCTTTTATCGGGGTCATCCTGCTGGCGCTGCTGTTTATGGTGATCGTACCGGACAGCGTGCTGTGGCTACCCCGGCAGTTTGGCTACCTCGGCTAAACCATCCAACAGCACAGGGCTTGTAGCGAAAGCCCTGTGCCACACTTTTATGATCTGGATAACCAGCGACAATCATGGCGAAATGCGTTTAGAAAGCGGAGTCTGATCGCCCTGAAAGTGTATTCCTACGTATTCAACGCGGGAGGCCGGCACGCAGCCAATCCTGTTATCAGCCATTCTCCCGACTGGCACTGACAGAGATCTGCTCGCCGTCTTCAATAACAATATTGAGCAGGATCGGGCTGCAGCACACCGAGCAATCCTCGACGTATTCCTGCTCCTCTACTGAGCAATCTACCGTCACATCAATTTCTTCACCGCAATAGGGGCAAAACAAATTCTGCGTTTGCAGCGCTTGCATAAGTCATCTCCTTCGATCGTTATTCTTTACACGTCATAAAGCCTGCAGGTTCACAAGGCAGGCTCTTTCTATGGATGGGGTTGTATCGACAGACAGCAAGGCACCAGAGGTGGCCGTGGGTTACCAGACAGGACGAAGGGATACTGCTTATGCCCATAGCCCCACGCTGAAATGCAGAAAGGTGGCTAAAAGCCACCTTTCCGGAGAGGACTGACGAAAGCGCCTGCTCAGTTGGCCAGTTTAGGGGCTGGCATCCAGGTGGGCATGGCGACATCGGCATGGGCGAAGCTTGGCAGCTTGCTTTGCAGATCCTGCATATTGTTGATGTCCTTGTCGCTCAGCTCCTGCTGCGTAATCAGCGTTGGCGGAACGACCAGCTTGTGCTCAACATTCTCCCCCGCCAGCAACATTGCCAGAGCCCGCACACTGACCTCCCCCACAACAGTCGGGTTGGTCGCCGCCGTCGCTACCCACGGGCTGCCCGGCTCACGCATGGCCTGAATATCTGCGGTAGAGACATCCGCACTGTAGATTTTGACCGCATCGGCAATACCGGCCTCTTCCAGCGCAATCTTGGCGCCTTTGGCAAACTCATCAAAGGGAGCAAAGATCACGTTGATATCGGGATGCGCGCGCAGCACCGCAGCGGCCTGATCGGCAACGGAGTTGGCAATGGGGTTGTTGACCGTACCAAAGCGGGCCACTTCCTTGATACCGGAGTGCATGGTCTTGAACTGCGAGAAAACTTCATCTCGACGTTCCAGCGGGGGGAAACCGGGCACATAGACATAACCCACATTCATGCTCTCGCCGTTGTCCTTCATCGCCTGACTGAGAGTAAGGCGTGCCAGTTCGAAATCAGACTGCTCGATCTGCGGAATGGCTTCATTCTGCGCATCCACGTCAAACGCCACGACCTTGATACCCGCCTTGACCGCCTCTTCGGCTTTATCCTTGACGCTGTCGGTAAAACCGTGCTGCAGAATGATGCCATCGACGCCACTGTTAATGGCCTGATCAATCATGTCACGGTGACGGGCAGCATCCTGACGGGCATCCAGCACCTGCAGTTCAAATCCCAGTGCCGCCGCCTGTGCCTTTACCCCTGCCAGATAGGCCTCGAAAAAATCTCCCTGCGAAATGTAGCGCACCAGCGCCACTTTCTTTGCCGTCACCTGCAACGCAGCAGGCAGCTCTGCCTGGGCCGCACCGGTATACGCCAGTGCCCCCAGCAGCGCCCCCTGCAATATGCCTTTCAGATTGAGAGCATGTTTAAAACGCGTCATCGACTATCTCCTTTTCGATTCGGGATCCTGCCCTCACTCACTCTGCCGGACAGCGCGCATATCAACAGGCGCGATGCAGCGTCATGGAGGCAGGTTCTCAGTCGTCTCTTATTTTCAGTAGCACACAGACCCTGACGTCAGCGTCGCTGTGCCAGGCCAAAGGTAAACATCAGCGCCAGTACCAGCACGGCGCCCTTAATAAAGTCCTGTGCATAGTACGGCGCATTGAGCATGGTCAGGCCGTTGAGCAGCACACCGACGAACAGTGCCCCCATCACGGAGCCCAGCGCATTGGGCCGTGCCGCCCCCAGTACAGCAAAGCCCACCAGTGCCGCCGCCACCGCATCCATCAGCAGGCTGTTGCCCGAACTGACATCGCCGCGCCCTACCCGTGCCGCCAGCAGGATGCCACCAATGGCGGCATACACTCCGGACATCACATAAGCCAGATAGCGATAGCGGGCCACGGCCGCACCGGCCAGATGGGCCGCCGTGCGATTACCACCAATGGCATAAAACACCCGACCAAAACGGCTGCGCTCCAGCAGCAACCAGCTCAGCAGTGCCAGTACGGCCATAATGATGACCGGCACCGGCACCACGCCCGCTACCTTTTCCCGACCCAGCTGTAAAAAGGCAGCGGTAAAACGCCCCGTGGCCACACTGCCATCGGCCAGATTCATCCCGGTAGCAATAGAACGCCCTTCAGTGGGAATAAGTTGCAGCCCCAGCAGCAAGAACATCATGCCCAGCGTGGCCAGCAGATCAGGAATACGCATATGGACGGTGAGAAAGCCGTTGATCATCCCTACCACAACGCCCACGGCCAGGGCTGCCAGAATAGCCATGGCCGTTCCGCCATCCAGCACCACCAGCACATAGGAGGCCGTCATCATGGCGGTGGCCGCCGTAGCGCCGATGGAAAGATCAAACCCGTCCACCGCCAGTGTGGTGGTCACCCCCAGTGCCAGAATGGCGACGATAGCGACAGACTGCAGAATGATGAAAGCATTGCGCATACTGGCAAAAGCCGGTTCAAGGCTGCTGAACAGCACCAGCATGGCGGCCAGCAACACCAGCAGGCCATACTTGAACGCCACTTGCCGTGGCGACAGGGAAACAGAACCAGACATAGTTACTCCTCGGTCTCGTCGGTCAGGCGGATTGGGGAAGGGCTGAAATCTGGCGAATGACCATCTCGATATCCAGCTCATCAAGCCAGTGCTCACCCACCAGATGATCGTGGTTGAACACCAGCAGACGGTCTGCCAGCTCAAGGGCTTCTTCCAGATCGGTGCACAGCACCAGAGTGGCGCGCTGGTCACTGCTGTCTCGCAGCAAACGGGCAATATCCCGGCGCGCGCCAATATCGACGCCCTGAAATGGTTCTGCCAGCAACAGCACTTCACAGGGCATCTGAAGCCAGCGTGCCAGCATGACTTTCTGCTGGTTGCCCCCTGACAGCTTAGTCAGTTGCTGATCGGCGTGCTGATAGACCGTACCGGTCTGTGCCAGCACACGTTCACCATGCTCACGCTCAGGTCGGGATGACCAGAGTGCAGGCAGACCAATCTGACGCAAAAACGGCAGGGTCAGGTTATGCAGAATAGAAAAGGAGGGGATCACGCCGTTATTGCCACGCTCCTCCTGCACCATGAATACGCCCCCGGCAATGGCCGCTGCCGGTGACGCAGGCTGCCAGGGCTGATCATTGAGGCGCATGGCGCCTGCCTGTAACGGAGTCAGGCCGTACAGCGCCTCCAGCACCTTGTTGGCACCGCTCGACAGCAGCCCCGTCAGCACGGTGATTTCTCCGCGCCGTAACGACAGGTCAAAAGGACGGGCAGAAGCACTCAGCCGGGCCTGCTCAAAGCGGGCCACCTGCTGCTGCTCGCGACGCACAGTGTGCCCGACCTCCCCCACCGCATGGCCAAGCATGGCCTGTACAGCACGCCCGACATCAGGATCACTATCTTGCTCATCGACGATCACGCCATCACGCAGGGCGGCGATACGATCAGCCAGACGACGGATATCATTCAGCCGGTGAGTGATATAGAGAATCCCGGTGCCCTGCGCACGCAACTGCTCCACCAGCTGGAACAGACGCTCGGCCTCGGCGTCCGACAGGCTGGAAGTGGGCTCGTCAAGAATCAGCATACGCGGCTTGTGCGCCATTGCCCGGGCAATGGCAACACGCTGCTTGTCCGCCTGAGACAGCTGCGCCACAGGCGTTGACAGATCCACCTGCAGACCAACAGCATCCGCCAGTGGCTGCGCCTGCTCATGCATGCGACGTTCGGACAGCAGTGGTGCTATCGAGCCCGCGCAAAGGCGATCCAGCAGCAGGTTATCTGCCACACTGAGGGTTTGTACGACGTTGTCATTGATAATCTGGTGGACGGTGACGACACCGGCACTGACGGCAGCGGCGGGTGAATGCAGACTGACAGGCTGCCTACCCCAGCTGAGAGAACCCTGATCTGCCTGATGTACGCCGGAAAGAATGCGTACCAGTGTTGATTTACCGGCACCGTTGGCGCCCATCAGCGCGGTTACCCGACCGGCGGGCAAATCCAGATCAATACCTTTGAGTACCTGATGGGCAGCAAATGCCTTGGTCAGGCCACGTATGCGCAACGCATCCGCCTGACCGGATGCTGAGTGGGCGTTGGAGCTAGGCACCATGTGATCCTCGCGGTAACCCCGCAGCTACAGCACGCCCTGGCAGGGTCACGGCAGCCAGACGAAAACAGTCAGCGGGAGAGCCAGGAACCTGTCGCTGCGTAAAGCAGCACATCATTAACAGGTTCACAGGAAATACAAAGAGGGCAGAAGTGTAGGCAGGGCTATTTCAAATGTATACAAACAAGGTCTTCTAACCATATTCCTTTAAACGAATAGGGTTTATATAAGATCAACATGGCCGCCAGCGTCATCATCAGGGGCTGGTACACAGCCAGCAACCGCACGGGGCGATAGCTCCCCGCTGTACTTAGCAGCCAAACAGCACAGGCAGCGAGCGCAGTAAAATACGCGTCGCCTGAGCAACAGTCGCTGCCTGTCGCAACTGCAGCCTTTGCATAATAATGAGTGCAGGTTCGACAAGAGGATACCGAGTCCATGATGGTAGTACGCCCGATCCAGGCTGAAGACCGCGACGCCCTGCATGAGCTGGCCAGAAAAACCGGCCCAGGCTTCACCTCCCTGCAGGACGACGACCAGCAGATCAGCGCCAAGATCGAGAATGGCCTGGCCGCATTCATTGAGCAAAGCCGCGACGGTGAGGCCAGCTATGTCTTCGTCATGGAAGATCTGTCACAGGGGAGAGTGGTCGGTATCTGCGCAATTGAGGCTGCGGTGGGCCTGCATGACCCCTGGTACACCTATCATGTCGGCGTACAGGTGCATGCCTCACGCGAACTGAATGTCTACACCCGTCATGAAACCCTGACCCTCAATAACAACCACACCGGTTACTCCGAACTCTGCACCCTGTTCCTCGACCCTGAGTATCGTCAGGGCAAAAACGGCCACCTGCTTTCCAAGTCACGTTTTATGTTTATGGCGGAGCACCCGGAGCGCTTCTATCACAGCGTCATCGCTGAAATGCGCGGCTTCAGTGAAGACGGCGTTTCCCCCTTCTGGGAAGGGTTGGGTCGTACTTTCTTCTCGATGGACTTTGCCCAGGCGGATCAGCTGTCAGCCAAGGACAAAGGCTTTATCGCCGAGCTGATGCCCAAACACACCATCTATACCCACCTGTTACCCAGTGCCGCTCAGGCAGCCATTGGCCAAACCCATGAGCACACCACGCCCGCCCGTCGCCTGCTGGAAAGCGAAGGATTCCGCTACAACAACTATGTGGATATTTTCGATGCAGGCCCGACGCTGGAAGCACGAGTGCAGGACATACGGGCCATCCGCGAAAGTCGTTATGTCAAAGTGCAGGTGGGAGAAACCAGTGGCCGTGGCGAGCTGAGTCTGCTGGCCACCCTGTCGCTGGCTGATTTCCGCTGCTGTATGGCTCATACCGACGCGCTCGGTCAGGGCATCATCACTATCAATCAGCAGACCGCCGACGCACTGGGCGTGAAATCCGGCGCCACACTACGGACCGTCGGGCTGTTTGGCCGCAGTTAACAACCTTCACACCCTGAGCCATAGGGAAGAGGCAAAGGCAGAAACGACAAAAGCAGGTCATCGACCTGCTTTTGTGTTTTTCAGCTGAACAGCCTGTTAGACGCGGTGGTACAACTCCTGCCCCTGCTCGCGGAACTCCTCAGACTTGCTCTGCATGCCTTCCTCCGCCAGTGCATTGATTTCAGCAACCTGCTGATCATCCAGCTCGCGGACTTCCTGACTGATCTTCATGGAGCAGAACTTGGGGCCACACATGGAGCAGAAATGCGCCACCTTGGCTGACTCCTTGGGCAGGGTTTCATCGTGGAAAGCCTTGGCGGTATCGGGGTCCAGCGCCAGATTGAACTGATCATCCCAGCGGAACTCAAAACGCGCCTTGGACAGCGCATTATCACGAATTTGCGCGCCCGGATGGCCTTTGGCCAGATCGGCAGCATGGGCGGCAATCTTGTAGGTGATGATGCCGGTTTTGACATCGTCTTTATTCGGCAGACCCAGATGCTCCTTGGGCGTGACGTAGCACAACATGGCACAGCCATACCAGCCGATCATCGCGGCGCCAATGCCTGAAGTAATGTGGTCATAGCCAGGGGCAATGTCAGTGGTCAGTGGGCCAAGGGTGTAGAACGGTGCTTCATCACAATGCTTCAGCTGCTCGGTCATATTCTCCTGAATCTTGTGCATCGGCACATGACCCGGCCCCTCGATGATAGTCTGCACGTCGTGCTTCCAGGCAATTTTGGTCAGCTCACCCAGGGTACGCAACTCGGCAAACTGTGCCTCATCATTGGCATCGTAGACCGAACCGGGACGCAGGCCGTCACCCAGAGAGAAGGACACATCGTAGGCCTTCATAATCTCGCAGATATCTTCAAAGTGGGTGTAGAGGAAGTTTTCCTTGTGATGTGCCAGACACCACTTGGCCATGATGGAACCACCACGAGATACGATGCCGGTCATCCGTTTGGCCGTCATCGGTACATAACGCAGTAGCACACCAGCATGAATGGTGAAGTAGTCCACGCCCTGCTCGGCCTGCTCGATCAGGGTGTCGCGGAACAGTTCCCAGGTCAGCTCTTCGGCGATGCCACCGACCTTCTCCAGCGCCTGATAGATCGGCACCGTGCCGATGGGCACCGGGCTGTTACGCAGAATCCACTCGCGGGTTTCATGAATGTGCTTGCCCGTCGACAGATCCATGATGGTATCCGCACCCCAGCGAATGCCCCAGGTCATTTTTTCCACTTCTTCCTCAATGGAAGAGGTGACCGCCGAATTACCGATATTGCCGTTAATCTTCACCAGAAAGTTACGGCCAATAATCATCGGCTCCAGCTCAGGGTGATTGATATTGGCCGGAATAACAGCGCGGCCACGGGCCACTTCCTCACGCACGAACTCAGGGGTGATGTCCTGTGGAATATTGGCACCCCAGGAATGACCGGGAGCCTGCGTCTGCAGCAGGGCATTTTCTCTGGCCAGCTGCAGCTTCATATTTTCGCGAATAGCGATGAATTCCATTTCCGGCGTAATGATGCCCCGGCGGGCATAGTGTAGCTGGCTGACATTCTGACCGGCTTTGGCACGACGGGGATGGTGCTTCAGCTCAAAACGCAGTGCATCCAGACTGGGATCATTGGCACGACGACGACCGTACTCCGATGTCAGACTGGTCAGCAGCTCAGTGTCCTGACGCTCTTCAATCCAGTTGGCACGCAGATGAGGCAGCCCCTTACGGACATCGATCTGTACCGCGGGATCAGTGTAAGGACCAGAGGTGTCATATACCCGTACCGGTGGATTCTCTTCAGCACCAAACTGCGCAGGTGTGGGAGTCAGAGTTATTTCCCGCATCGGTACACGGATGTCTTCCCGTGATCCCTGAATATAGATTTTTTGTGAAGCGGGAAACGGCTGCACGGCCGCATCGTCGACCTTGGCGCGCTGACTCAGATGATGTTCAAGCATGGCTCTGTCCTTTTCTGTTGTTCTCTCGGCCAGATCCTGTGCCCGGCGCAACAGCGCGCGAGGCCTGGGATCCTCACGGCGGTGCTAGGGTTGATTATCAGTCATAGTGATGGAAGCACTGCCGGCAGAATCCTCTGACCACCAGTGATGAAAATGATGTACCGGGCCCAGCCCGTTGCCTACCTGCAACTGATCTGCAGCTCTCAGGGCATGATCCAGATAGGCCTTGGCCTGCGTCACCGCCTCTGCTAATGGCAACCCACAAGCCAGACCCGCAGTGATGGCAGCAGACAGGGTGCAGCCGGTGCCATGAGTATGGCGGGTCGCGATACGAGGGCTGACCAGACGACAGGACTGTGACGGAGTGAACAGCCAGTCCACCGCATCGCAGTCGCCGGGCAGATGCCCGCCTTTAATCAGCACGCCCTTAGCCCCCATGGCCAGCAGACGTTCGCCCAGACGCTGCATGCCGGCCTCGTCAACGGCTTCGGGCAGGCCTGTCATGGCAGCCGCTTCGGGCAGGTTGGGAGTGACCAGCGTGGCAAGCGGCAGCAACAGGCGGCAGAGGTTATCGATGGCTTCAGGCGCCAGCAGGGCATGACCACTTTTAGCAATCATTACCGGATCCACTACCAGAGATATGGCCCGGCCACGCAATTCATCAGCCACCGCGGCAATGATGTCAGCCCTTGCCAGCATCCCGGTCTTGCAGGCCGCGATGCGCAAATCATCAAGCACAACCTGCAGCTGCTGACGGACAAAGTCGGCACTGACTTCAAACAGCCCGTGTACGCCCTGCGTATTCTGTGCCGTCAGGCCTGAAATGACCGACGCACCGTACACACCGAGCGCAGAGAACGTCTTAAGATCAGCCTGAATGCCTGCCCCACCACCTGAATCCGAGCCTGCGATGGTCAGGGCCTGCGCGATGTGATGACGATGACTCTCCTGCGCGGCAGGAGATATCGGGCTGTCCGAAGTCGAAAGAGAAGAAGTGGTCACCAGGCCTCACCTTGTTGCCTTTCCAGCCGTCGCTGGTAAAGAGGTAGAAGACCCGCGTACAAAACCCAATGGCTGACATCGTCCCCGAGCGTAAAAACCACTATCAGAACCGGTACATGCAGACACGACTGCCGACCAGTCTGATCAGCAGTTTCAATACTCAGGAGGGAGAACAGGAGCCGGTGCGGGATGAGGTATCAGCAGACACCCGGAGTTGGCCACTCACTTGCACCAGACTTGCTTGTTTCCTACGCCAGTACGAACTGGATCAGGTTCACGGGTATCATCTCAGCCGTTGTTCACGGCACCCCGACAAGTAATTGACGCGCCCAGCAGGCGGTCGCTATAGGGCAGGCAGTGTAAAGAGCTTATTCAGGCAGTTCAAGCCTGAATAAAAAACCATCACTCATCCGCACCGTTCGACACCCCATCAGCACGATGCGTGCCGCTGCTATTACGTCTGATGATGCAAGTCAGCAATTTTGCTCATTGGCAGCGCTGAGCTGCGTCTCCTATAGTGTTCAGTCCGACTTGAAGGCCCATCTGGGAGTCCTGCCCCATGTCTACTTCTTCCTCCCGACTGCCCTGGCTGGTGCTGGCCGCAGGCAGTCTGATTCTGGCGTTGAACCTGGGCATCCGGCAGACCATGAGTCTGCTGATCCCCGATATGCTGACCATGCCCACCCTCAGCCTGTCAGCCATGGGTCTGGCCTTTGCCATCCAAAATCTGATCTGGGGTGTGGCGTCGCCACTGGCAGGCATGCTGGCTGATCGCTTCGGGACTGCGCGGGTACTGGCGCTGGGGGCGCTGATTTATGCCGGCGGGCTGGTGCTGACCACCTACGTTACTACCGCCTGGCAACTGAACCTCAATCTGGGTCTGATTCTCGGTCTGGGTGTCGGTGCAACGACCTTCCCACTGGTGCTCAGCGCGGTAGGCCGCGCGTTTCCTCCAGAGCAACGCTCACGGGCACTGGGTCTGGCCTCCGCCGGGGGATCAGTGGGTCAGTTTCTGATGGCTCCCATCATGGACAGCCTGAACCGCCATTTTGGCTGGCAGGAAGCGCTGTTGCTGGTGGCACTGATGGCGCTGCTGATTCTTCCCTGCGCCACGCAGCTGAAGGGCCGTCCGGCACAACCTGCGGCCGGCATGTCGCTGCGTCAGGCGGTGCAGCAGGCGGGTGAACACAAAGGTTACTGGCTGCTCAATCTGGGCTTTTTTGTCTGTGGCTTCCATGTTGCCTTTATCGCTACCCATCTGCCGACCTATATCAGCCTCTGTGGTATGTCCAGTGAAGTCTCGGCTCACGGTCTGGCCATGATTGGCCTGTTCAATATCTTTGGCTCGCTGACGGCAGGTTTCCTCGGTGCACGTTACCGTCCGAAGTGGTTATTGTCAGCGATCTATGGCCTGCGGGCACTGGTCATCCTGCTGTTCTGGATGGCGCCGAAAACGCCGGTGGTAGTGCTGATGTTCACAGCCGCCATCGGTTTTCTGTGGCTTTCTACCGTGCCGCTCACCACCGGCACGCTGGCACAGATTTTTGGCTCGACCTATATGGCGACTCTGTTTGGTGTGGTCATGCTGTCGCATCAGATTGGTGCTTTCTTTGGTGCCTGGCTGGGCGGCACGCTGATGGATATGACAGGCAGCTTTGATCTGATGTGGGGGATCTCCATCGCTCTTGGACTGATGGCCATGGTGATCCATCTGCCAGTGGATGACCGGCCGGTAACAGCCCATGCACAGCCCGGCGCGGCCTGACGGCCAGCGTTTTAGCAGACGGACGCAATATATTCCGGGCAGATGAAATACCGGGAAGAAGAAACAACAACGCCCCGACCAGCGGGGCGTTGTTGCTAATGAGTATCTGCAGCGCAGAGTGAGTAGCGTCAGCAAAGAGAGGGTTAATGTCTCTCAGGCTTCGATAATTTCGTGGCTGTGGGTAATTTCCACATCACCATTGCTCAGCATGATCGACACTGAGCAATATTTCTCTGCTGACAGCGACACCGCACGTTTGACGTGGGACTCCTTCAGACCACGGCCGGTGACCACAAAGTGCATATTGATTTTGGTAAACACTGCCGGCACCGCATCAGCACGTTCCGCTGCAATCTCAACGCGGCAGTCCGTCACGTCCTGACGCGACTTCTGCAGCATGGTGATGACATCGATGGATGAGCATCCACCCAGACCTGCCAGAATCAGCTCCATCGGGCGTGCGCCCTTGTTTTCTCCACCGATAGAAGGTGCACCATCAATATTGATCTGGTGACCGCTATCGGTCTCTGCGACAAAGTGAACTTTACCTTGCCATTTCACCACCGATTTCATTTCAACTCCTAAAAGCACTCAAAGGGTAAAGCGTTGTCCCCCTGGCTTCCTGCTGGCTCACGGCAAGCACAGCAACAGGCAGTACCGGGAAACCCGGGGTAGAAACTTCAGATTCTGTTCACTGTCTCAGAGCACATGCACTTAAAAGAACAGTGACCGCAGCTGCTCACCGGGCTCCGCTGCGCGCATGAAAGCTTCGCCGACCAGGAAGGCATGTACATCATGCTCGCGCATGGCGACCACATCTTCGCGGCTGTGAATGCCACTCTCGGTGACCACCAGCTTGTCCGCCGGAATCTGTGCCAGCAGGCGATAGGTATTATCCAGACTGACTTCAAAGGTATGCAGGTTGCGGTTGTTGATACCCAGTAGCGGCGTGCTCAGTTGCAATGCCTGTTCAAGCTCAACCTCGTCGTGCACTTCGACCAGCACATCCATGCCCAGATCACGGGCCTGATCATGCAGATCACGCATCAGACTGAACTCCAGTGCCGCGACGATCAGCAGCACGCAATCCGCGCTAATAGCACGAGCTTCGGTGATGTGGTACGGGTCCATCAGGAAATCCTTGCGAATCACCGGCAGACTGCAAGCACCATGAGCAGCTTTCAGATAGTCCTCATGGCCCTGAAAGAAATCACGGTCGGTCAGCACGGACAGACAGGCAGCACCGCCTTGTTCATAAGACTGCGCAATGGCCACAGGATCAAAATCAGCACGCAGCAGACCCTTGCTGGGAGACGCCTTCTTCACCTCGGCAATCACCGCAGGATCGCCCTTGGCAATCCGCGCCTGCATGCTGGCGTGAAAACCACGCGGAGCCGACTGCTCACGGGCCATGGCTTCCAGATCAGCGATGGAGACCGAGCGGCTGCGCTCGGCCACTTCTTCGGCTTTACGGTTGAGAATGCGGCGCAGGACGGTGGGGGCACAACTACTCATTAATCTTTCTCCTACTGACATCAACCTTGTGCCGGGCATCGGCCTCAACAGCACAAGGGCACGTCATTATTTCCCTGCCAGGGACTGACTGAATTTTGCTAACTCTTCCAGCTTGGCCAGAGCGGCACCGCTGGCGATCACATCGGTGGCCTTGTCGATACCGGCCTGCAGGCTGTCAACCAGATCGGCGGCGTAAATAGCGGCGCCAGCATTAAGACGCACGATATCGGTGGCACTGCCACCCTCGCCTGCCAGTGCAGCTTTCACAAGTGCCAGACTGGCCTGTGGATTATCTACCGCCAGCTCATTCAGCGGACTGCGGGCAATTCCAAACTGCTCCGGGCGAATCTGGTACTCGAACACCTCGCCATCACGCAGTTCGGCGACAAAGGTATCGGAGGCCACGCTGATTTCATCCAGACCATCGGCAGCATGCACCACCAGCACATGACTGGAACCCAGCTGCTTCAGCACTTCAGCCATGGGGCGCAACCAGCGATGGCTGAACACACCCAACACCTGATTTGGGGTCAGTGCCGGATTGGTCAAGGGGCCGAGCAAATTGAAGATGGTACGCACACCCATTTCCCGACGCGGGCCAATGGCATGCTTCATGGCGCTGTGGTGAGCCGGGGCAAACATAAAGCCTACGCCCAGTTTGTCGATGCACTCCACCACCTGCTCAGGGCGCAGTGCCAGATTGAGGCCAGCGGCCTCCAGTACGTCGGCACTACCACTGGAAGAGGAAGCCGCACGGTTACCATGCTTGGCGACCTTGCCACCAGCGGCGGCAACGACAAAAGAACTGGCCGTGGATACGTTGAAGATATGGGCGCCATCGCCACCGGTACCGCAGGTATCGATCAAGTGCGGCCCTTCAACATGGACCTGGGTGGCCAGACTGCGCATGGTCATGGCGGCACCAGCAATCTCCCCCACCGTTTCCCCTTTCATGCTCAACCCCACCAGGAAGCCACCAATCTGTGCGTGGGTCGCCTCACCGGTCATGATCAGGGCCATCAGCTCCTGCATCTGCTCGGTGGTAAAGTCCTGTTTGTCCATCACCAGACGGATGGCTTGCTGCATATTCATGGCGGGGCCTCTCAACGCTTCAGAAAGTTGGCCAACAGTGCATGGCCCTGTTCAGTCATGATGGACTCGGGATGGAATTGTACCCCCTCGACGTCCAGCTGTTTATGGCGAACACCCATAATTTCTTCCATCTGACCGTCCGGCAGTTCAGTCCAGGCGGTCACCTCCAGACAATCGGGCAAGCTGTGCTTGTCGATCACCAGAGAATGATAACGAGTGCAGCGCAGCGGATTACTGAGCCCGGCAAACACGCCCAGATGGTGATGATGCACCGGTGAGGTCTTGCCATGCATAACCTGACCGGCGCGGATGACCTGACCACCAAACACCTGGCCAATGCTCTGGTGCCCCAGGCACACGCCCAGCACAGGAAGACGGCCAGCAAAGTAGCGAATGGCTTCGAGGGAGATACCCGCTTCATTAGGGGTGCAAGGGCCGGGGGAAATCATCAGCTGGTCTGGTGCCATGGCTTCAATCTCGGCGATGCTGATGGCGTCATTGCGCGCCACCTTCACTTCGGCTCCCAGCTCCCCCAAATACTGCACCAGGTTGTAGGTGAAGGAGTCGTAGTTATCAATCATCAAAATCATGGCAAATCCGACCAGCCAACTCGTTACTGCTTACGATCTACAGCCGTTGCTGTTGAGTATCCACAGTCGTTATTGCTAAGAACGTGTTCACGCTCTGACTATCCACCGTTCACCTCGCCTGTTACCCAGACAGGAACACGACAACAGTTATGTCGATATAACCTGTTTCGATATAACTTCAGGTTCGCGAGGCCTTGAAAACAAAGGCCTCAAGGCTATATCAGCACTGCGCGCAGGGCAACACGACATAACGCTAAGAAATCCGTTTCAAAACGGCAGTTAACATCCTCTTAGTGATCCCTGGCATGTCTCGGAAGACCGATGGCCACCTCTCTAAATGCTGCCAATGCAGCCTCAAGATGCTCAATAATTTCCTGCTGCAGCACATCCGGTGGAGGCAACTCATCAAGGTTGTCCAGGCTTTCGTCTTTCAGCCAAAAGATGTCCAGACTGGCCTTATCCCGTGCCATCAGCTCTTCGTAGCTGAAGAATTTGAAGCGCTCCGTAGCTTGGCGCTCGTGACGGTTTTCCGAGTTATAGCACGCCACGAAATCCTTCAAGTCATCCAACTTGAGCGTGCGCGTCTTCAGGGTGAAGTGCTTGTTGGTGCGCAAATCGTAGAACCAAATCCCCTTGGTATGGATTTGTCCGTCTTTGGGCTTAGCATCGAAGAACACCACGTTGGCCTTCACGCCTTGCGCGTAAAAGATACCTGTTGGCAAACGCAAAATGGTGTGCACATCGCAGTTCTCCAGCAGCTTGCGGCGGATTTTTTCACCAGCCCCTCCTTCAAATAGCACGTTATCCGGCAGCACTACCGCTGCTTTGCCGTCGACTTTAAGCATGCTGACGATGTGCTGTAGAAAATTAAGCTGTTTGTTCGAGGTGGTTTCCCAGAAATCTTGTCGCTCGTAGGTGAGCGTCTCTTTATCTTCCTCACCTTCTTCATTGGTGATGGTCATGCTGCTTTTTTTACCGAAAGGCGGGTTAGCCAGCACGTAATCCACTTTTAGCTTTGGCTCGGAGATAAGCGCATCTGAGCGTTCGACGGAGGGCTCCCCGTCCAACTCGCCAATATTGTGCAAGAACAAGTTCATTAAGCACATGCGGCGTGTATTAGGCACAATTTCATTGCCGTGGAAGGTCTTATCGCGAAGGAATGCTTTTTGGCGTTTATCGAGATTGGAGCCAGGGCGGGTTAGCCAGTTGTATGCTCCTAGAAAGAAGCCGCCAGTACCGCAAGCGGGGTCGGCTATGGTTTTCATTGGCTCTGGTCTTATACAAGCAACCATGGCTTCAATGATTGCGCGTGGGGTAAAGTACTGCCCGGCACCACTTTTGGTGTCTTCTGCGTTTTTCTGCAAAAGTCCCTCGTACAAATCCCCTTTAGTGTCAGCACCGAGGCTTATCCAGCTTTCCGCATCAATGAGCTGCACTAGCCTTGAAAGCTTGGCGGGGTCTTGAATTTTATTTTGTGCCTTGAAGAAAATGGCACCTAGCATACCGTCTTCACTACCCAGTTTATTGAGCGTTCGAAAATACTGGCGCTCTAAGGGCTCACCAACTTTGGAAGTAAGGTTAGGCCAGTCATACCCATCAGGAATATGGGTATCGCGGTTATAAGGCTCCTGCGCATATTCATGCGCCAACTTTAGAAACAGCAGGTAGGTGAGTTGTTCCAGATAATCACCATAGCCCACACCGTCGTCGCGTAGTGTATGGCAGAAGTTCCAGACTTTCTGGACTAGGGTCGATGTATTCATGCTTGCTCGTTAATGAGTTCGTTTTCCAGGCGTCGGATTGCGCCAATCAAATTGCGGAAACTGGGTGATCGTTCATTTTCTAGGTTCAAGAGCTTGCCGATCTCTCGTGAACCGGCGACTTTTTCATAGCGTTGGCTAGTTAATTTTTTTAATTCAACGCTAGGGCTACCTAAATTATCAGGGGCTCGAAACTTTTTAACTTGCTGCTGCTTCGCCAACCCCTTTATTTGAAGAGCCTCCTCCACAGCCTGTAAATCCGCCAGATAGAAAGTCTCCAACTCCTTGCAGGCAATACGAACGATGCATTGAGCCGCCTTGCCGGATTCAACACACAGTTCGAGCAATTTGTTTTTCACCGCCAAGCAGTCAGGGTGACTATCCAGATCACGCAACACAATGAATCGCGCCTCCGGGTTTTGATAAGCGCGTATCTTGCGCGTCAGCTGTTTTTCCAGATCTTGCTTGCCCTCAAAGGGAATACATCGCACGCTGATTTCGGCGCTCAGCATTCTCGGTAACAAGGATTCCAGCATGGCCTTGGCGGAGGGTTCTTCGAGCAAAAAAACCAGCTCCTTCATTGCGGATCTACCCCATCAAAAAAGCCTTGTTTCCACAAATAACCCAGTTGATCACCCTCGGCGATATAAGCGGCGATTTGTTTATTGTCCTTGGCGCGGCGAATCTCGGTACAACCCTGTTGTTTGACCAGCCAGCAAACTTCTTCTATTTCTAACGCATTTAAAAAGTCGGGTGAGTGGGTGGAGACAAACACCTGCCCGCCGCGATTGGCATAGCTTCGAAATTCTTCAGCCAGCTCTGTCATGAGTCGGGGATAGAGCTGGTTTTCTGGCTCTTCTACACACAGTAAAGGGTGTGGTTTTGGGTCATACAACAGCACCAAGTAAGCAAACATTTTGATTGTGCCATCAGACACATAACGATCTAAAAACGGTGTTTTAAAAGAGCCATCCTGAAACCGCAGCGTCAGGTAGCCATCGTCCATTAACTTGGGTTCCACAGACGACACGCCCGGTACACGTCGCGCCATGGTGGCTAAGATACGTTTAAAGACCGATGTGTGTTGCTCGTGAAGGTAGCGCGCCACCAACGGCAGGTTTTCGCCAGACTCTGATAAATGCTCGGTTTCTCCTGCTGCGTCTTTACGCCCACGTGCCGCACTGATATGGAAGTCAGAAACATGCCAGTTTTCAATTAGCCGGCGAAACGCATTGGCTGCTTTAAATCGTTCAAATTGTCCAAGCCCCTTAATAGCCAGTGTATCTGGGGCAACCTGTTGTGTTTCTCGTTCGAGGGCTTCATCCGATTTATTGAAATCTTCCTCGTTTATGATGGCGTAACCTTCTCCACATGAAAAATCGAGAAAGTGATACGGGCTGCCATGACGCCCCCGCTTGTACCTCAGCAATTCCCTGAGGACAACCGGCATATTATTTTTTTCACCAATTTCTAACGAGTAGGTTACCAAACGCTCAATTCCGGTAATTTCCATGCGGTATTGCAGCTCAATCAGTATGGAATCTGTCTTGGGGTCGCAACCGCGACTTAATACTTCTGCAAACCGGCCACGTTTATCCAAGGCCTGCCGAACATTACCCTTGAGGCAGTCATGCAAAAAACCAAACACATCGAATAAGGTAGATTTGCCGGAGCCATTAGCCCCCACCACCACCATGAAAGATGGAATATCCCTCAGATGCACATCTTTAAACGCCTTAAAGTTCTGTAACCTAATGGATTCAATTTTCATAAGTTACTCCGATCTAATACTGCGTTTAGTTTTACGCCCACGCGTTTTTTTCACCGACTCCTTGGCAGCCCGCTCGGCACGGATACGCTCAAGCAGCACACTTGCTGGCTCGTCATTTGGGTCTTGCGGCACTAATTCACTCGCAAAGGCGGCACGGAGGATATTTTGGCGTTGGGCGCTGGATTGTTCGAGAGACAAATTCGTCGCTTCGTCTTGGCGCTTGATTACTTCGTTGCCGGCTTCAAATTCAGCCAGAACGATAGATTGCTCAGTAGTAGGTGGAAGTGGTATCGGCATTGTTAGTAGTGTGGAAAGACTAATGTTGTGCTGGCCAGCGGACGACGCAGCCCTAGCCTCTAACCATCGGCGCCCAGTATGGGCCGTGAGTACAGCCAAGATCCAACGGTGAACACAAGTTGTTTCGACACAACGCAACCGCAGCAGATAGGATGCGAAGTAATGTGGTGCTGGTAGGTCGGTAACCACTGCTGCCGCGCGCCCCACCAGTCCAATACTGCCGTTGGTTCTGATTACAAGAACATCGCCAATAGCTAGAGGGGCATCTTTATCCAGACTTAAATCAACATTCGAGAATTTCATGTCTCGAAGATCAAGGCTTCCACCACTTACGTTTGGGATACGCAGCACGGGAATACCATTGCTTTCGTAGCTGCACTTCACAGACGTACCGTAAGACGACTCAGCCACTAGTTGATCCAGGCTCGCCCAAACCCATCCCTCCGGCAATTCCGGTAAGTCGCTGGTATCCGGCTGCACCGGCTCAGGGTATTTCTTTTGCCAGTCTTTAGGGGGCTTTTTGCTTTGTTCTTTAAACTTGGCGAGCTGTTTGGCTTCCCAGCGGGCGCGGCGCTCGGTCAATATGCGCTCGAGCAGTTGCGCGCCGGTTTCCTTTGGCGAGTTGTTGGCTCGCCACTCAGCAGTAAGCGCGCCTTCCACAGCGGCTTTCAGCAGTGATTGCCGGTATTGCCCCAGCTTCTGTTGCGCAGCTTTGAGTTCGGCTACACCGGCATCGAGGTCGGAGAGTAGTTCTTCGAGTTTGGCGACGATGCGGGTTTGTTCGGCGGCTGGCGGTAGATGCAAGGGAAGCCCATGCAATGCTTCTAGTCGAATACCGCTCACAGTTGTGCCTGAACCTAAGTCTTGAATCACTCGCTGGTTAGCACCAACCCAATAAAGTAGAAAATCTGAACTGATCCCATTACCAAGCACAAGAGCTTTTAAATCTTGGTTAATTGCGCACGCCACAGTAGGACGTATCGCCCTACCGAGGGCAATGCGTGTAGCAACAATTAATGTGTTTGCCGGAATGAGGTTCGTGGCACTGTCTGCAATGGCTTCTTCAGAAATATGCTCCTCGGCATCATTAGGCCTCAATGCCTTCATATCTTTGACGGTAAACCAAGGTATATGCCCATCGAAGTAGGCTGGCACTTTGCGAGATGGCGTACCGCCTCCAATAACTGAAATTAAAGTGTTGCCCAGTGTTGTTTCAGTCCAACCTAGTGGCAAGTTAAACTCACTCACGCCACCAACTCCCCATTCATTTCATTTATCAAAGTATCCAACTCCTTACCAAACAGGCCCCAGACTTTTTGTAAGCCGCCTTTGTCGGCCAGTTCGGCGTAATCAAAATCGTCGCGGCTAATAGAGCAACTGCTCGCGAT
Organism: Pokkaliibacter sp. MBI-7; assembly: GCF_029846635.1. Classification (NCBI taxonomy): domain Bacteria; kingdom Pseudomonadati; phylum Pseudomonadota; class Gammaproteobacteria; order Oceanospirillales; family Balneatrichaceae; genus Pokkaliibacter; species Pokkaliibacter sp. MBI-7. The sequence goes on from NZ_JARVTG010000001.1 coordinate 1,046,280, forward strand.
ATGGTCTTTCATCAACCGCAGCCATTCGGTTTGCTCGGGGGTAAAGGCGGTGCCGCGTTGGGCGTTGTGGCGGAAGATCCAGGCTTGGAAGCGTTTATCCACTTCGTCGGCAAAGGGTTTGAGTTCGCCCTGCTCTCCATCGAGGCCCAAGGCAAAGCGCACCAAACTGACCAAATCGGTGAGCTGGCGTTTTTTATCGGCGCCTTTGACGGCGCTGGTTTGCACCCGTGCATAGGCGCTCCACAGGCGCTCGGTGGTGAGCATGAGTGGCGGTTTGCTCAGGTGTTCGTGGAGTTCTTCGAGCATGTCAAAGGTGAGTGCGCGGCGCTGGTAGGGTTGTTGGTAAAAAAAGCCCAGGGCGGCAATTTCGTCTTTGTGCTGTTTGATGTAGTCAGCAAAGGTTTGAATCACCGCTTTGGCTTGCGCTTCGGCTTGTTCGGAAAAGCCGCGAAAGGTCACTTGGTCGAGGTTGATGTGGTCGATGATTTGCTCGCGCTCGCGGCGGGCGCTTTCAATTTCATCGCGCAATTCGGGTTTGTCAAAGGGCGCACAGGCAGCGGCCACGCGCTCGGCGCGGGCGGCAGCAAGTTCTTCGGGCAGTAAGGTGTCTTCACTGCGGGTAATTCCCTTGGCTTTGGCGGTGGCCAAGGCGGTTTGCACAATGGCATCGGGGTCGAGCGCGGCAATCAAGCCCTTGCCGAGTTCGCCCACAGGAATACCGCCGCTGGCTTTTTCAATGCGCGCCTTGGCTTTGTCATCCAGTTGTTTGGCCAGACGCACCAAGCGGTTGGCCAGCGATAGCAAGGTGTCATCATCACGGCTGCCCATGGCCACACCTTGCATCAGGTCCTTCATGGCGATGCCGGGTTTCTTTTCCAGCGGACGGCTTTCGGTTTTCAGGGATTTTTCTACGCCCACAGCATCAATCAACACAAAGCGGGTTTTGGCGCCGGAGGCCGAGTTGCTGACGCGCTTAAGGCTGTCGCCATCGAGCGAACGCACGCCACGGCCTTTCATTTGCTCGTAATAGCCCTTACTGCGCACATCCCGCATAAACAACAGCACTTCCAGCGGTTTTACGTCGGTGCCGGTGGCGATCATATCCACGGTGACGGCGATGCGCGGGTTGTAGTCGTTACGAAAGCTGGACAGGATGCTGTCGGCATCTTCTTCAGCGCGGTAGGTGACCTTTTTGCAGAAGGCATTCCCCTGACCATAGACCTCGCGCACCATGTTGATAATGTCGTCAGCATGGCTGTCGGTTTTGGCGAAAATCAGGGTTTTGGGTGTTTCTTTACGCGCCGGAAATATCTGCGTTTCCACTGCGGATTTCATGGCCTGGATGACGTTGCGAATTTGGCTTGGGTTGACCACCGATTTGTCGAGGTCTTTACCTGTGTAAGCAATTTCCTCCTCCGTTTCCCCCCAGCGCTTCTTACGAGTGGCTCGATCCCGATGATCAACCCACCAACCTTGTTTGACCACGCTGCCTGCGGCGGTGAACTCGGTTTCAATTTCGTAGACGTCGTAACCGACGTTTACGCCATCGGCGACCGAATTTTCGTAGCTGTATTCGGCAACGATATTTTCGTTAAAAAAGCCGAAGGTGCGTTTGTCGGGGGTGGCGGTAAGGCCAATCAGGCTGGCATCAAAGTAATCGAGCACCTGTTTCCACAGGTTGTAAATGCTGCGGTGACATTCGTCGATGATGATGAAATCGAAAGTTTCCACCGGTACCGCCGCGTTGTAGCGCACCCACTTTTCCTGCTTGGCGGTTTGCTGCACTTCATTGAGTGACACATCTTCGGCCGATTCATCAATGGGCTCGCCACTCAAAATGGAATACATGCGCTGGATGGTGCTGATACACACCTGCGAATGAGGGTCAATATTGGGCGAGGCCAGCCGCTGTACGTTGTAGAGTTCAGTGAATTTGCGACCATCATCCGGCGGGGTGTAGGCCATAAATTCCTGATGGGCCTGCTTGCCGAGATTGCGGGTATCCACGAGAAAGAGAATGCGCTTAGCACCGCCGAATTTGAGCAGGCGATACACAGAAGTGATAGCGGTAAAGGTTTTACCGGCGCCGGTGGCCATATGCACAAGGGCGCGAGGCTTGTTCAGCGCCAGCGATTTTTCCAGACCGGTGACGGCGCTGATTTGGCAATCGCGCAGGTTGCGTTCCGGTAGCGGTGGCATTTGTTCGGCCAAGCGACGGCGCAGGCTATTTATCGCTCCGCTGGGTAAGGGGGGCTGCGCTAACCATGTGGCGAGTGTTTCTGGTTTGAAAAAATGAAAAAGTTCGCGAGAGCGCGGTATGGGGTCAGCACCGTCGGTAAATCGGATGATCTGGCCGGTAGCTTCGAACAAAAATCGCAGTGGCGTGCTGTCTTTGCGCCATTTTAGCGTCGCAGTGGCATAGCGCTCTGTTTGGCTTTCGGTAACGGTGAGGTTTTCGCCTGCAGCGTCTTTTTTAGCTTCAATCACGCCTACCGCCGTGCGATTAACAAACAGCACGTAATCCGCCGGACCGGTATCAGTGGGGTACTCGCGCACGGCTACGCCGACGCCAGCGCCGAGGTTGAGCTGCTTCATGTCTTGAATGACCCAGCCCGCCAGCTCCAGCTTTTGGTCAATCAGTTGGCGTGCTTTAGTCTCTGGTGTCATAAAACGGCTCCCTATTGCCTGCAAAAGCACTACACATCTCTAGCCACATGATTTTCAACAAGTTGCTGGTCACTGGCACTCAGGCCACCAGCTGATCAATCCGACTGACCAGCTGATCCGGCTGGCTCAGGCTGATGTCATCACCGTGGTTATAGCCGTAAGGCACCGCGACCACTTTCATACCGGCATTGCGGGCAGCTTCAATATCATGACGGGAATCCCCCACCATCAGGCAGGCAGCAGGCTCCACCTGCAGTCGGCGGGCGGCTTCCAGCAAGGGGGCTGGATCAGGCTTACGTTGTGGCAGGGTATCGCCGCCGATAATCACGCTAAAGCAGTCAGCGATACCCAGTTGCTCCAGCAGCGGCAGGGTGAAGCGTTCAGGCTTGTTGGTAACGACGGCCAGTCGCAGCCCCTGTTGCTGCAGTGCCCGCAGACCAACAGCAACGCCCTCATAGAGGCGGCTGAACTGGCCATTGCTGGCATCGTAGCTGCTCTGGAACAACGGCAGCGCCTCGTCAAAACGCTGTAATGCGGGGTGATCAGGAGCAAAGTGAATATCGCCGGTGAGGGCGCGCTGGATCAGATTGACCATGCCATTACCCACCCAGTTGCGTACCTGGCTCTCACCCGCTTCAGGTAGTTGCAGCTGGCGCAGCATGCCGTCCACAGCCGCCGCCAGATCAGGTACTGAGTCTACCAGCGTGCCATCGAGATCAAACAGAACCGCACGGCAGGCAGTGACCGGAAACAACTGGGCAATCATGATCCTTGATCCTCGCACCTCAGCAACGACGCCACGACCGCAGGTGCTGGCGGCACGTGGCTGACAGGTAAGCATCCAGCTCAGACAATGCTGTCTACAGCACAGCGCAATCACCACTGCGCAGCGTAATCACAACAGCAGCATTGAACTATCCACCGAGCGTCAGGGTCAATTCACCGTTATCTGCGCCGACGCCCGGCAGACCATGGACAGGGATTCGGTTACACGGCTTGCTGTTTGGCCAGCTCCAGACGCATGGCATCAATCGTGGCCTTGTAATCAGGGCTGTTGAAAATGGCAGAACCCGCCACGAAAGTGTCTGCGCCGGCCGCGGCAATTTCACCGATGTTGGCGACACCGACTCCGCCATCGATTTCCAGACGGATGGGCAGCCCGGATGCATCAATCAACTGGCGAGCCTGACGCAGTTTGGCCAGCGTACCAGGGATAAACTTCTGCCCGCCGAAGCCTGGGTTAACCGACATCAGCAGGATCATGTCGACCTTATCCAGCACGTGTTCAAGCACATGCAGAGGCGTGGCCGGGTTGAACACCAGACCTGATTTGCAGCCTCCATCGCGGATCAGCTGCAGGGAGCGGTCGATATGCTCGGAGGCTTCAGGGTGGAAGGTGATATAGGTAGCGCCCGCTTCGATAAAGTCGCCGATGATGCGATCAACCGGCTTCACCATCAGATGCGCATCGATGGGCGCGGTGATGCCATAGTTGCGCAAAGCCTTGCACACCATGGGTCCGATGGTAAGGTTAGGCACGTAGTGGTTGTCCATCACGTCGAAGTGGACGATATCCGCGCCCGCAGCCAGTACAGCATCCACTTCTTCCCCCAGACGGGCAAAATCAGCAGAGAGAATCGATGGCGCAATCAGGTAGTCAGTCATGGTAAGGCGTTCCACTCTTTCTCGGACTCGTTGGCAAAAATCAGATGTTCGGCGCCTGGCCGGTAATACCTCAGACTCTGGTCGCACTTGCGCTGCGCTCAACACCCAACCGACCGCCACGGTAGAGGTGGAGACTGGTTTACGCGCCAAACGCCATGCCCGCAACACAACTCCGGCGATGCCGCCGGGAGCCTGGCTGAACAGGGCGTCATTGTACGTCAAAAGCCTGGGGGGTGCAGGCGCAATCCTGCTTTGTCTGGTGTTAGGGTCGGCACTGGTCAGAGCAGAATCGGCAGGCACACCGGCCAGCGATCCCGCCAGCACCACGCCGCCTGCAACAGATGCCAATGGTCAGAGTGGCGGGAGTGCTCCTGCTGCCGATCAGGCTCCTGCTCAGCGGGTGATGCTGGACCCAGTGACAGAACAGATCGCCGCGCTGGCCAAGCAGGAGCATCCTCCTACGCAGGTACTGACCCTCGGTGAAGCACCGGATCAGTATCTTGGTCTGTTTGTTGCGCACAACACGGCCCTGCTGTCGGGCGGAATCATTGTTGTGCCCGATGACGGCACCCATCCTGACTGGCCCGGCCCGATTCACGCATTGCGTCTGCGCTTACCCGATTACGGCTGGGACAGTCTCAGTATTGCCATCCCGCCGGTGCCTGACATGGTGATTCCGGAACGCACCATGCCTGTCCTGAGCACAGTCGATGAGCTGAAAAAGCAGGCCGAACAGGGACAGGCAGGTCAGGCTACACCGGCAGAATCCAAACCAACAGAACCGCCGGCGGCCGCGACGCCACTGCCCGAGCAGGCGGCACCTGCGGCCCCCGCAGCGCCAGCGGCAACAGAAGAAAAGCCCAAGCCGAACTATGTTGAAGTGATCAATCAGCGTATCCAGAAAGCAGAGGACTATCTGCGCGCTCAGGGGGCAGAAAAGATTGTTGTCGTGGGCATCGGCACCGGGGCTGCGCAGGCCGCCCGCTATCTGGCCGGGAAGGGAGATAACCAGTCTACGCTGGTGATGATCGATGTGCGTGATCCGGGCGATACCGACAAGATCGATATCATGGCGACGCTCGCCGGGCTGGACGCCCCTGTGCTCGATCTTTATCACGGGGATCGCAACAACCTGCAAGCCAAGATGCGCCGCGACAATGCCCGTCGCTACGGCAAGCTGGCCTTTGAGCAGATTCGCCTGCAACCGCGCCCCGGCAATCCGGCGGAAGACTGGGCGTTTCTGGTACAGCGGGTCAGAGGCTGGCTGAAAACCCGTCAGCAGGAACAACCTGTCGATCCGCGCCCCAAACAGGCCAGCTGAAGCCCGTCTGGCGGGCTTCTTCTGCACGGCTCAGGGTGTTGTGAAACTACTGAAGCTGGCAGGCAGCAATTCAGCCATGGTCCATACCTGAATGGCATTACTGTCACAGGTGGCGATGACTTCACGCTCTCCGGGGAAGAACTCCACCATGACCTGCCGGCAGGCGCCGCAGGGTGAATAGAGCGTATCGCCCGGCATGTAAATCAGCATGGAGACAAACTCAGCGTGCGCATGGCCCTGAGCAATGGCACTGAAAATCGCTGTACGCTCGGCACAGTTGCCAAGGCCATAGGAGATATTCTCCACATTGCAGCCCGGCACGATCTGGCCATCAGCCAGTAACAGCGCCGCCCCGACAGGAAAGTGACTGTAGGGAATATAGGCCCGGCTGGCAGCCGCCTTGGCTACAGCCTTCATCTGTGCCAGCAACTGGGGATCGGTGGAAGGCTTCATTGGCACTCCTATAGCTTGATTGGCAATCCTGACGGACAGTCACGCTTCATTTACAGCGGCCAGCACAGGCTGGCGGGTCAGCCAGATTAACCAAGGTGCAGCGCAGCACCAAGCACTTTTTGACCATGCGGTCAGCAAATGCATTCAGCTCAGCGTCCATCGCAGTTTGGCCATGCAGCCGGACAGCAAATCCGCTACCCTGAATGCCCTGTTTAACGCCGTTCAGAATGTATTCACCCTCGCGCGAGCCAGCAGGCCGCTGAAATCGTGAGTACACCCCTGATCCTGTTTCTATCGAGGTCTGCCAATGGCTATCTGGGTTGACGCTGACGCCTGCCCCAATGTCATCAAGGAAATCCTGTTTCGTGCTGCGGAGCGCAAGCAGGTACAAACGACACTGGTTGCCAACCAGCCCCTGCGTGTCCCCGGCTCGCGCTTTATTCGCGCCATTCAGGTCGCGGCAGGGTTTGACGTCGCCGACCATGAAATTGTCCAGCGAGTGGAGAAAGGTGATCTGGTCATTACCGCTGACCTGCCCCTGGCGGCAGAAGTCATCGATAAAGGGGCACTGGCGCTCAACCCCCGTGGTGAGTTGTATACCAGGGAGAATGTTCGGGCCCGGGTCAACATGCGTGACTTTATGGAAACCCTGCGCTCCAGCGGCATCCACACGGGAGGGCCTGCGACGCTGAATGCCAATGATCGTCAGCAGTTTGCCAATGCGCTGGATCGTTATCTGGCACAACACACCAAGTAAGCAACGGGCAAACCGCTGACACATTACGCAGCGGACCTTTTCCACTCCCAACGTTTTGTGCCGAGCTGTTGCATCAGCTTGAGCCGTCTATACTTGCTCCCCATGTAACACTCACCTGCGGTTGTGTCGGTCAGCCTGTTAACGGAGCCGACACACGTCAGCAAAGGCTGTCCGTATATGGCAGCGTCTTTTTCGACAACGCCGGTGAGTAGTAGTATCGCTGGATTCGGTCGCCCGAGTAGTACAAGGATGCGCCGTCCGCTCAGGAGCGCTGCATGAGAGCAGCCCCCTCCGACCTACTCACTGCAAGCTGTGCAAGGAGCAATGTTATGTCTATACGTCCGACGCTGTTGGCTTTGACACTGGGAATCATGGCCACCGGCATCACCACCGCTTATGCTGCGGAAAGCAGCAGTACCTGTGACCTGAAATGCCAGATGACGGAGCTGCCAGCCAAAGCAGAGACGCGCACGACGGTGACTGCAGGGCAGCAAAACCTGACACCCGAGCAGCAGGCTGCCAAGCAGGTTGCAGAAAGCCCTCGCTACCGCGCTTTTGTACCCAGTACCTATAACGGCAGTGTGTCCTTCCCTCTGGTCGTGGTGCTACACCCAAGCGGTGCCGATGAGAATGGTCCGTTCATGGCCAGACAGCTGGCAGAACTGGCAGAGAAGAAAGGCTATATCGTAGTCGCCCCGCTGGGCTATGACAGCACCGCGGGTTACGGCAGCACATACCCTATCGTGCAGACCTTCGCCGCCAAAGACGGCATGAGTGGCATCACCATCCCCAACCCGCAAAGCAATTACCTCAGTGAAGTGGCCGTCATGAGCACCCTCGCCAAGGTCAAACGGGAAATGAATATTGATGCCTCACGGGTCTATCTGATGGGCTATGGCATGGGCAGCATCGGCGCCCAGCATCTGGCAGCCAAATATCCCAATGAATGGGCCGCGATCGCCCCTGCCAGCGGTGCGATCACTGCCGCCAGCTATCCTTTCAGCGCTCTTGCAGCCAACCACGTGGCAGCCCTTTACATTCAGGGCGAAAAGGACCGTTATACCCCCGCCAATGCGGTTGAGGATCTGTACAACCAGGCCCGCCGTGCCGGAGTCGATGCGCGGCTGATCAAGGTACCCAATGCCGACAATACCAATGCCTGGGTCGGCGCCCTGCCTCAGACCTTCGACTTCTTCAGCAACCACCGCAAATACTGAGTACTGCTGTAGCAGATCGCAGCAGCCGGGAGCCACGACCAATGCCGTGGCTCCCCGTGCTGACTATCGCTTGAGAATGGACCCCAATACACCGCGAATAATCTGTCGCCCCAGCTGGCTGCCCACGGCCCGGGCAATGCTCTTCATGAACGACTCAGCGACTGACTCACGTTGCCGTCCGGCACTGCGCCCTGCGGTGCTCGTCGGGGCTGTCGTGGCGTGCTGAGCCACCTGCTGGTGCATCCTCTGCTGCAGGATTTCATGGGCAGAATGCGGGTCGACAGGTGTTTCGTATTTTCCGGCCAGCGCATCAAGCGCATTCAGTTGCTTGCGTGTGCCATCGTCCAGCGGTCCAATCTGTGTCGCCGGTGGGGCAATCAGGGTACGCTGCACCATGCCCGGCACACCGTCATGCTCCAGCACCGACACCAGCGCCTCGCCCACCCCCAGCTCGGTAATGACCGTTTCCGTGTCCAGAGCAGGATTGCTGCGAAAGGTCTGCGCCGCCACACGCACGGCTTTCTGATCCTTGGGGGTATAGGCACGCAGTGCATGCTGAATGCGATTGCCCAGCTGCCCCAGAATCACATCGGGGATATCCGCGGGGCTCTGGCTGATGAAATAGATGCCGACGCCCTTGGAGCGAATCAGTCTGACGACCTGCTCCACCTTTTCAACAAAGGCCCTGGGAGCACCGTTGAACAGCAGATGAGCCTCATCGAAAAAGAATACAAACCGGGGCTTGGGCTGATCTCCCACCTCCGGCAGATTCTCGAACAGCTCCGACAGCAGCCACAGCAGAAAGGTGGAGTAAATGCGCGGTGTCTGGATCAGCTTCTCCGCCGCCAGCACATTGACGATACCCTGACCGTTGTCATCACAGCGGATCAAATCCTCAATCTGCAGCGCCGGTTCACCAAAAAACTGCTCTGCCCCCTCTCTTTCCAGCAGTAATAATCGACGCAGAATGGCACTGACCGTGGATTTGGCAATGCGAGTATAGCCCTGATCTGCAGTGGGATTATGCTCGGCCAGATAGTTGAGGGTGGTTTTCAGGTCATTGAGGTCCAGCATCAACATGCCTTCGTCATCGGCATATTCAAAGGCCTGCGTCAGCACTCCTTCCTGGGTGTCATTCAGTTCCAGCAACCGGGCCAGTAACTGCGGTCCCAGCTCAGACAGGCTGACCCGTACCGGAAAGCCCTTCTCCCCAAGGACGTCCCAGAATACCGCCGGGCACTCGGCAAACTGAAAGTCCTGCAGGCCCAGCTTGGTTACCCGCTCCGCCACCTTGGGGTGAGGCTTGCCGGGAGCCGCTATACCGGACAGATCCCCTTTCACATCGGCGACGAATACCGGGACTCCCAGGCGGGAAAAGCGTTCGGCCAGCCCCTGGATAGTGACGGTTTTGCCTGTTCCCGTCGCACCGGCGACCAGACCATGTCGGTTGGCATAACGAGGATTCAACTGAAGGACGGGCAGGGTTTCCTGAGCCATACCGCTGCTCAGACTTCCACCGATTAAGATACCTTGCTCCTGCATGGCATACCTCTGGACTGACAGTTGATATTGGCCCAATGCTGCCTCAAGGAAGTGATGAGCACCAGCTGTGATTTGTCTCACCAGAATGCTGCAGGTATCCTGCTGGGCAAATTGACATTCCCCGTTGTAACTGAGAGGAGAACACCATGCCCGTAGCAAGCGCCCGTCATATTCTGGTCAAAAGCAAGGAAGAAGCCGAACAGCTGAAGGAGCGTATCGCCAAAGGTGAAGACTTTGCCACTCTGGCCAAAAAGCACTCAACCTGCCCGTCAGGCAAGCAGGGTGGTGATCTGGGCGAGTTCCGCCCCGGTATGATGGTCAAACCCTTTGATGATGTCGTATTCAAGGAAGCCGTACTGGAAGTACACGGCCCGGTCAAAACCCAGTTTGGCTACCATCTGGTTCAGACCCTGTACCGTCGTTGATTGCCAGGCCGGGATCGTCTTCACGACCCTGCCGGCAGAGCGGTAACGCAGTAATAAAAAAGGCGGGATCACACTCCCGCCTTTTTACTTCTCTCACAATCAGTGCTCTCGCCATAACAGGCCAGACGTCACCGGTCAGTAAGCCATTTCCTGTGGCCAGACCTGCCAGGCAACGATGGCAACACCCACTGCCAGCACCACTACGGCAACGCCGGGCCGACGCAGCTGTGATGCAGCCAGTAAAGGCATAATCAGGCTGGCGGTGATGGCCAGTGCAGGCACCTCAACAAAGAGGTGGGCATAAGCCCCCAGCACGCACAGGAATGTCACTACCACGGCGGTCATCTCAGCACTCAGCTGTGGACGCTGTCCACGCAGAATCGGGATGCAGCACAGCGACGTCAGCACGGCCGTCAAAGCACCGATCAGCTGTCCCACCAGCACCGATCCACCCAGAGCGGTGGACACCGCCAGCAACGAGCCAGACAGGAACAGGCCCAGCTCCACCCAGCGCAGACCGGCGACTTTCTGCCAGCCCAGTTGCAGCAACAGCGTCAAACCTCCTGCCAGCACCAGCCACGACAGCACTTCCTGCAGCGGCATACGCTTCCACAGGCTGAGTGCCACCACAGCCATCATGACGATGGCAGCCAGGGTTTGCACCACGGGTTGCAGACGACGCAGCAACAGTACCACCACCGGCAGCAGGCTCATCCAGAACAGCCAGTCCAGTGCCTGACGCGGCATCAGACTGAAGCTGGAATGCAGCCCGACAACGCCCATCATGACACCGGCACTGACCGCCAGAGGTTGCCAGCGGGGACGCCAGAACCACAGCAGAATACCTATCGGTAGTGCCACCAGTACCGGCCAGACCAGCACTGGCAGTAGCATGGTGATGATTGAAGGTGACTCACCGTACATGGACTATCCCCGTCTGAAATGAGAGATGAAAGGGATTACTTACGTACGCCTTCGATACGCACAGTGATGTCAGTTTCGTCGGTTACACCAGGAATGAAGTTGGTGATACCAAATTCAGAGCGCTTGATCTGGGTGGTAGCCACAAAACCAGCACGGTAGCCGCCCCAGGGATCTTTGCCTTCGCCGACTTTATGCAGAGTGAAGGTGATGGGTTTGGTAACGCCGTGCAGAGTCATGTCACCGGTCAGCTCGCCGCCGTTGGCATCACCTTTGTAAGCAGTGCTTTTGAAGGTCAGTTCGGGGAACTGTTTCACATCCAGAAAGTCCGGGCTGGACAGATGCTTGTCACGGGGCTCGTAGTTGGTGTCGATGCTGGTGGTATCGATAACCAGGCTGACTTTGGAGGTATCAGGCTTGTCAGCGTCGTAGCTGAAGTCACCACTGAACTTGCGGAACTGGCCCAGTGTCTGGCTGACGCCCAGGTGACCAATCACAAAGGAAACGCTGGAGTGCGCGGGGTCGACGTTGTAGTCAGCAGCGAAGGCACCGGCAGCAAAGGCGGTGGTCAGGGCAAACACAGAGGCTTTCAGAACAGATTTCATATTGACTCCTGGAGTGATCCATCAGACTTGGTTCAGGCAAGCAGTTTGTTTCACGGCACCACTTGCTGAGTTATGGCGAGTATATTGGATTGAAATACCGACAATAAGTTCAATACTATTGAGTCAATCTTTCTAAAAACGAACTAATACATGAATACGCTGCTGGCAATGCACAGCTTCTGCAAGGTCATGGAGTACTCCAGCTTTGCTCAGGCTGCACGCGATCTGAACCTCTCTTCTGCACAGGTCAGCAAACATATCAGTGCACTGGAGGATCACCTCAAGGTCAGGCTGCTAAACCGCACCACACGGCGAGTTACCGCAACGGAAGCAGGCCAGGATTACTACCTGAAATGCCAGCAGATTCTCAACGATATCGAGGTACTGGAAGCCTCGGTTGGCCAGCACAGCAGTCAGGTACAAGGCGTTCTGAAAGTTACCGCGCCAATGGACTTCGCCGTTATGTATCTGATGGAACCTATTGCCCGCTTTCAGCACGTTTACCCTCAGGTACGAATTGAACTGCATCTGAGTGATGAGCGTATCAGTCTCATTGACCGGGGAATGGATGTCGCGATCCGCATCGGCGAGCTGGCAGACTCCAGCCTGATTGCCAGACGTCTGGCGGAAACGCGCCCTGGTTATTACGCCTCTCCAGCCTATCTGAGCCGGTACGGTACTCCGGCAACACTGGAGGAAATGGCCAGTCATCAGGTTATGCACTATTTGCTGAGCAGTGACGACAAGCCAATACTTCGTGGCCCCGGTGAAGAGCGGGTGAGGCCGTTACACCCCTGGCAACTGGCCTGCAACAACGGTCGTGCACTTTGCGAAGCTGCCGCACTCGGTGTGGGTATTATTGGCAAACCCAACTTTCTGGCAGCGCCTTACCTCCGTGACGGGCGACTGGTCGAACTGTTACCCCAGCTACGCCGTCCAGCTATGGGGATCTACGCCCTGTATCTGCATCGTGCACTGGTGCCGGGTAAGGTGACGCAGTTTGTTGAGTTTCTGGCCGAACACTTTCGTGATGGAGGCAGCTGGAATCGCCTGTGAAACAGCACCAGCGATAAAACGATCTCTATCCTGGCTGGGCTTGTGCGGTTTGAATCAGTAAAATCGCCGATCCCGCCGGCACTGCCGGTACCGTTCGACTGCAGGAGAAAAGGTGTATGGCGTTGACCGCCGCCGATGCGCAGAAATGGGTAGACAGTCTGGGCCCTCGCCCCGACCCGGTTCAGGTTGCCAAAGCTGCCTTGGCGATAGAGAAAAAGCTGGTGCGTCCAGATGTCAGCTGGCAGGAAAACGAGTTTGAAGAGGCGCAGGCCGCTTTACAGGTGTTGACCGCTTCCCTGTATGAAACGGAATGGAGCGAGCAGGAGCAGGAGCAGATTGCCGCGCTGTCAGCCACGGCCCCAGCGCCCGTCAGGACAGCCCCCGCTGCAGATGCAGCCCAGCCGCAGTTTTCGGCCAACTTTCATCAGCAGCAGGAGGTCACGCCTGCGCCGACTACTGCCGAAGAAAAGCTGGCCCGCTTTGCAGCACTGAAAGATCAGCTGCAGAAGCGCTGATCAGACAGGGCGATAGCCTGCGTGCTCCTCCAGCAAGCGATCAACAATGGCGCGCTGCCCCGGACGAAAGGCCACAGCACGAGGATAGATCGGCTGTTCTCGATCCTGACGAATCGGCCGGTCCCAGCCTTCGGTGGTACGAATAAAGTCGATGGCGGCCTGTTCGCCAAAGTTGTTCAGATAGCCCAGAACGACTACATCGACATAGCTTTGCAGTATCGGGTAGTCCTCATCGGCCCAGCCGTAAAAGTCCTGCTGGGAACGATAGATAAACGCCTCTTCCCCCAGCGTGGTACTGGCACAATGAAGACCCAGCCGGTCATAACCATGCTCACGCTGATCCAGCGCAGGCAGATGCACCAGTGGCGACTGCACCAGCACTCCCAGTAACGACGTACTGTCACAGGGGCGTACCGTGAGCGAGCAATGCCCATGCCCCAGTGTGTACAGACGATGCCCCCAGCGGCGGCGCCAGCCGTGCAGTTGATAAGGCCGCGCCACCGTATCCCGTGGCCGCGTCTCATCATTCACTAACGAGCCATAGCCGAAATACCAGAAATGCCCAACGGTCTGGTCTTCCATCTTGTTCACTTCAGATCTCTCACTGCGGTTATATTCATTTCTCTGCGCCCGTCCGACCCGGCTCGCGTCTGTTCGCTATCTCACGCATCGACACCCGTCAGGGCGACAGGCAGCACGATCCAAGGATCAGCAAGCTTGCTATAATGCCTTCCCCCGCCGGTACCGATGGAAGCTGCTGTGTCTGTTCTCAACTCTTTTCTGGCCCAGGTTTTACGCTGGCCACGACAACTGATGCTGTGGCTGTTACAGGGGCTGGTGCTGCTCTACCGCTATACCATCAGCCCGCTGCTTGGCAATAACTGCCGTTACACTCCCAGCTGCTCGGAATATGCCATGGAGGCACTGCAACTGCATGGCCCGCTCAAGGGCGGATGGCTGACACTGAAGCGCCTTGGCCGTTGCCACCCTTTCAGCCACCAACATGGCTGGGACCCGGTACCGGGCAGTGAGTCAACGCAGCAGCCCGGGCGCCGCCAGCGTACCGATAAACAGGCTTGTGCCCATCAGCATCATCACCAGCGCCGCCGTAAAACCAAAACACCGGTCAAGCAGCGCTAATCCTCTGGGGCGCTCACGCAGCAGGCGATAACCGACCTCCCGCGCCCATACTGCCAGCGTCGCCAGAACACAGACAGTCAGTGCGGTCCCCACGGCCATCAGCACTACCCCTAACACTCCGTACCAGAAGATATGCTGCGACAGGCAGAACACCAGTAACAGCACCGCACCGCTGCAGGGACGCAAACCAATGGCGGTAACGATGGTCAGCCGTTGACGCCAGAGTGCACGCAGATCAGGCTGAGCGGAAGTGGGGGTGGCAGCACTGTTCGTGCCTGACAATCCGCCTACAGAGACGTTGCCTGACTCTGCCGACGACAATGGTTGCAGCTTAGTGAAGCGCAGCGTTTGCGGTTGAAGCACAGGCCTTGCTATGTGCGACGGAGCCAGCGCTCTGGGATGATGGCCTCTGGCATGATTGCCATGGTGATCATGGCCGCAGCAATGATGAGTGCCACGCCAGACTCGCCAGGCGAACACCACACCAAACAGGGCAATAGCCAGATAGCTGACCTGCTCCAGCAGCTGAACATACTGAGTCACTTTTGCCGAGAGAGCCAGCACGCCGGCCAGTCCCCCTACCAGCAACACCGCAACCAGCGCCTGTACCATGGCGGCACCAGCAGATAACCACATCCCCTGACGCCAACGACTGCGATCTGCCAGCAGGTAACTACTGATCACCGCTTTGCCATGACCCGGACCGGCTGCATGAAAAACGCCGTATGCAAAAGAAAGCCCCCAGAGCAGCCAGCCATCACCGGTTTCGATCAGTGCCTGAGTGGCAGCCACCATCTTGCGATGCAGGGAAATCTGCGTGCTTTGAATCCAGTTGACCCAGTCCGCCCACCAGGAATGATCGGCAGCAAGCTGCTCACGCAACCCTGCTGCCAGCACTTCGGACGGCAGTACTGCAACGATCAGCAGCACCAGAGAAGCCGAAAATACCCAACCGGAAAATATAAACGGAAACGCTGACTGACGCAGAAGTCGGCCACCTTGCCATGTGTGCACAGCCATCTCAGGAGTCCTTACAGGTGAAGGTTATCCAGTCAACCGGCACCAAATCGCGCTTATCGGCCTCCATGGCGTCAATAGCCTCATACGTGCAGGGAGTGGTGCCAAGAAACTGAAGTGCGCCCTTTTCAGTCGGAGCCAGATCAAAATAGTTTTCCGGGTCCAGAAAGCTGAGTTCAACCTTACTGGTCAGAGGTACCGGCGCTTCTGGCTCGATCAGCAGGTGATAAACCACAGCTTTGTTTTCCACGGCAGCGTCCGTAATGACGATATTAGCCATAGGTACCAGCTCATCATCCTTGAGCATCCAGAAGAAATAATGCGTCTTTTCCATGGACTCGTTCAGCAGTGCGATCACTTGCCGCTTTTCATCCTCATCCAGCTGATTATTGCTGTTGAGATCGAACTGACTCATCACATTGGTGGTTGAGAAGGGGTCCAGCACCATTCGGGCTTCCAGCTGAACCAGCTGTGTGCCCTGCACGCGCGCCTGCAGACTGTAGTCGATAAACACATGGGGATGAGCCGAGGCCGAATGACTGAGTACCAGCAGCCCCAGAAGGATCAGGAGCCTCGTCCCCGATCGTGTGAATATGCCCGCTAACTTTCCACCCACCTTGATCACTCCATTGCTAAAGAGGGCCGCAGTGTACGTTACCTTGTAACAACAGAAAACCTGCCAATGCTAGCGCAGTGGAAAGCGTGCACCTTCATAGAGACGGAAGTCGGCACCAAAGGCGATATTGAGAAACTCTGCCAGCATACAGGCTGTCAGGCCCCAGATTTCATACTGCTCATAGTGCCAGCAAGGAATATGGGAGCGCAGACCGCGCAGGTCGATGGCGTCAATGCGGGAGGGAGGGGTTTCCAGAAAGAACGGCACAGGCACACGGAACACCGCGGCAATCTCACCTTCATTGGGAGACAACTGCAACTTGCTCGGCACCAGCCCCACAATCGGAGTGACCTGCAGCCCCCAGCGGGAAATAACCTGACCGGAGCGTCCCAGAATTTCGACCTGAGAAGGTTCAAGTCCAATTTCTTCATAGGCTTCACGCAGTGCGGTCTGTTCCAGGCTGCTGTCTTCAGGGTCACGTTTGCCACCCGGAAAGGCGACTTCTCCACCATGAGTAGACAAGGTAGAGGCCCTTCGGGTCAGTATGATGTGCGGGACTTTTTCATCTCTGGTCAGGGCGATCAGCACCCCTGCCTGAGCCCGACCATGGCCAAGAGTACGCGGCTGATGCCGGTTCAAACGATAAGCCACCTCTTTCCACATGAAGCTGTTCTCAATCTGCTGTCAGCCACACATCATAAAGGCATTGTTATTGAGTCAGGCACTTCAGTCTGTATCGGCGAGACGGCGAGCCCGCACTTTCAAGACAAGGCACTGACACAACCCCTGATTTTGTTGTGATGACATGTGCGGTGCGATAAAACGGTTAAACGACGATCAAACCTTGCCCATACCCGGCGGATGATTAGAATCTAGCGGATCACCCGGCCGGTGGTAAGTGCGATACTGGATCCAATCACAGCATCGCCCTGAAAGCCTCTAGTGCAGGATAATCCGGATAACAAGCTATTACCTGATGGCTGAGCGGTTTCCCTGTTAAGTTTTATAGAGCAAAAGTACGCCTCCGGCACCCGAATTTGAGGAATATGCATGAATTTCTGCAGTCAGTGCGGTCATCCCGTCGCCCACCAGATCCCACCAGGTGACGACCGTCAGCGCTATATGTGCAATCACTGCGGTGCCATTCACTATCAGAATCCTCGTATCATCGCTGGCACCCTGCCAGTCTGGCAGCAGCAGATTCTGTTGTGTCGACGCGCCATTGCCCCCCGGCAAGGCTACTGGACGCTGCCAGCAGGCTTTATGGAAAACGGCGAAACAACACGTCAGGCTGCGGCAAGAGAAACCTGGGAAGAAGCGCTGGCCAGAGTGGAGGTGGGTGAACTTTACACCATCACCAGTATCCCCCACATCAATCAGGTGCAGATGCTCTATCTGGCCGAGTTGCCACACCCCGAATATGCTGCAGGCCCTGAAAGTACTGAGGTCAGGCTGTTCAGTGAAGAAGAAATCCCATGGGACGAGCTGGCCTTTCTGACCATCAGTAATGCGCTGAAGCTGTACTTCGAAGATCGGCGCAACGGCGTGTTCCCCACCCGTCATATCGACCTGAATCACTGACCACGGCACACTGCCACACGCTGGTAACAGCGGCACGCTATTTTCCCGAAATAATCTGGCTGCTATCGGCCCCCAGACAAAGAACAGCTCGCCTTAGGCCAGTGATCATCGTGAGATCGTGAACCTCTGTATCTGAACATTAATTTCACCAGGGCAAAGACAGTGCTCTGGTGCCATGGAGACTGCATGTCCTCTTCCACTTCCTCCAATAGCCACGAGCACGGCGCTTCGAAAGAATTTATTGTGCTGATGGCGTTCATTATTTCTCTGGTTGCGCTGTCTATTGATGCCATGTTGCCCGCCCTGCCCGATATTGGTCGCGATCTGGGCGTCAACGAGCCCAACCGCAACCAGCTGATTGTCTCCATCCTGATGCTTGGTATGGCTGTTGGCCAAATGATCTACGGCCCCCTGTCTGACAGTATCGGCCGCAAACCCGCCATTCATCTGGGTTACGGGCTTTTCATCATTGGCAGCCTGCTGTCCATCTTTGCGACTGACTTCAACATGATGCTGCTGGGGCGCTTACTGCAGGGCGTGGGCGTTTCAGGCCCGCGGATTGTCGCCGTAGCACTGATCCGTGACCGCTTTGAAGGACGCATGATGGCGCAGGTGCTGTCCTACGTGATGAGCGTGTTCATCATTGTGCCCGCCATGGCACCTGCGGTAGGACAAGCTATTCTGCTGTTTACCGAATGGCAGGGCATCTTCGTACTGCTGCTGTTGATGGCCATTGCTGCGCTGGTATGGCTGCAACTGCGCCAGCCCGAAACGCTGACACCTGAGCGACGCAAACCTTTCTCACTCAGGAATATCCTGCGCGCCATTCGCGAGGTCTGTCATACGCCGGTGGCGCTCGGCTTCACTCTGGTGACCGGTATCGTGCAAGGGGCCTTCCTTGCTTATCTCAATACGGCACAACAGCTGTTTCAGGTGGAATACGGCTTGGGTGAACACTTCCCCGCTGTCTTCGCTGCCCTGGCGCTGGCAATTGGTCTTGCCTCGGTAGCCAATGCACGCCTGGTGGTGCGTTTTGGCATGCAAAAAATCGCCACTTATGCACTGATGGCCGTATCAGTGATCAGTCTGATCTGCTTCGTCGTATCGGCGATGATGGGAGGGCTGCCGCCTCTGTCGGTCCTGATGGTTTTTTTACTGCCACTGCTGTTCTGTGTTGGCCTGCTGTTTGGCAACCTCAACGCGCTGGCAATGGGACCACTGGGCCATATCGCAGGCGTGGGTGCTGCGGTAGTAGGCTGCCTGTCCACGCTGGTCTCTGTCCCTATCGGCATCGTGATTGGACAGGCGTTCAACGGTACCGTACTTCCCCTGATCGGTGGATTTGCGCTGCTTGGAGTACTGGCACTGATCGTGGTGCTGATCATTCGCCGCAAGCTGGGTGAAATTCACTAAAAGCATGCACCACGAAATATGAAGGCTGAGTATTCCCTCAGCCTTTTCTTGCCTCCCACTGAGGTGCACAGGTCACCACATTGCCAACAATAATCAGGGTCGGTGATGCCAGTGGCTGGCGTTGCAGATCTGCCTCCACCTCTGCCAGTGTCGACAGCAGCAGCTGTTGTTCCGGGCAGGTACCCTGCTGAATAAGGGCAACAGGTGTGCTCTGGCTCATACCGCCACTCAGCAGCCCTGTGACTATAGCGCCCAGTGCAGTCAACCCCATATAGAACACCACTGTCTGCTGTGGACGTGCTAATGACGTCCAGGGCAGATTCAACTCGCTGTCCTGAGGATTGCCGTTGATGTTCTGCAGATGGCCGGTAATGAAGGTCACACTCTGGGCATGATCACGATGAGTAAGGGGAATGCCACAGTACGCTGAGCAGCCTGATGCTGAAGTGATACCGGGTATCACCTGACAGGAAATGCCTGCCGCCATCAGCTCCTCAACCTCCTCGCCTCCGCGACCAAAGATAAAGGGATCTCCGCCCTTCAGTCGTACGACGAGCTTGCCAGCCTGCGCCTGCTCGACCAGCAAGGCGTTGATCTGATCCTGCGGCAGACTATGCAGGCCTTTGTTCTTGCCGACATAGATGCGTTCGGCATCCGCTCTCGCCATGGTGAGAATCGCGGGCGATACCAGCCGGTCATAGATAATGACATCGGCATGCTGCAGTGCGCGCAATGCTTTCAGCGTCAGCAGATCAGGGTCACCCGGCCCAGCGCCTACCAGCACGACCATACCGTTCTGAGTACGTTCGGCGGGAAGACGCTGCTGCAACCAGTCCGCTACCGCCTGCGGCTGCAGCGGCAAGCCCAGTTTGGCTTCCTGCCAGACGCTGCGCAGCCAGTCACGTCGTGGTGCGCCCTTGGGCAACGCTGCCTGCCATCGATCTTTACTCTGCGCCAGCGCCTCAGCCAGTTCGCCGAGGCCAGCGGGTAACAGCTGTTCAAGCTCTTCACGCAGAATGGTAGCTAACAGCGTCGCCTTGCCAGCGGTTCCCACCGCAAGCTGCACATCACCACGCTGAATCCGGGCAGGAAAGGTCACCGAGCAAAGAGAAGGACGATCCACAACGTTGATAGGGATATGTCGTACCGAGGCCAGCTGAGCAAGCAGCTCAGCTTCCTGCTGGCTGACATCGGCCGCAATGATCAGATCAGCCTGATCAAGGTCCGCCTCCTGCCAGTGGCGAATCTCGTAATGTGCTCCCGCGTCCATCAACGCGCGTTCGACATTGGGTACCAGCACATCAGCAACAAGATGAACCTCGAAGCCCGCTTCCAGCAAGGGGCGCAACTTGGCCTCTGCCTGCATACCACCACCGATAAGCAGAGCCCGGCGTCCCTGACTGACGAAAAACAAGGGTAACGATTTCATCTACTAGCAGACCTGTACTGACGTCCCAACCACGGTGACAGACTTGGAACGTGCTCACGGTCTGCTGCGCGTCAGTTATACGGCGTTGAAAAGACCTTCGGCTGCTCATTTACGTCAAGTAAACTCCGCTTCCTCAGCTCTTCTCGCCTTGTCTGGCGCGAGATCGTGAACACCTTCTTAACAGCGACCGATGCTAATATAGCCAAAGGCAATATTAAACCCTGATGCAATATCGTTATTTTCTATATAAAGCGTAAATTTTTCTAACCATCCATTCGGCTGGCCCGGTAAGTGCCAGATCTGCGCCTGTCACCTACCGTTGATTTCTGACTGTCGACACTGATCAGCCTTGCCGGGTGATCCGCACAAAATAGTGATTATTACAGACATGACAGGGTTTTATGCTGCCCGCCTCTGTCATGCAATGCATATGGCCACACTCATTGCATTTAAAGGTGCCGGGGGCTGCCACCTCGCCACTGACGTACACATCATCTTCGAGTGTAAGACGATGCTGCAGTTCCAGCATGTCCAGCTGACTGCGATCAGCCAGACTGAGCAGCATGTCAGCAGTACGATGCTCCAGCAGCTCTATATCAAACTGTAACCAGCGTTTGAGTTCCTCCCGGGAGGAGCCAGCATTGGTTGCCATCGAATGAATGTCACGCCGCACCCAGGCCTTGAGCAGCTCGATCTCATCTTTGGTCATATCCTCGGCGGCCAGTTCGAGTTTGGCGGCCTCTTCAAGCCGGTCCTGAATCGCCTTCCAGGACCGATCCTCCACACTTTCCAGCAACTGCTCCATCCGCGCCAGCAGACGCTGATAGAGCGAGACCTGTTTCCCTTGATTTTGCTGATCTGACATCGCCTTCTCCTTGCAGTGGCACAGTTGTTTCTCTAGGTTATAATGCTTGCCTTACCAATCCGCGACCCCCAGCCACGACACAGCATCGGAATCTGACGACTGTCTGACTGGCGTCAACCCTACGGCGAGCTCCAGGCCAGACCTGGCGGCCATCCGGAACAGCAGATACCAAGCAGAATGAACGAACACTATCAACCGCACGACATCGAAGCCGCCGCCCAGCGATTCTGGGAAGACAACAAAACCTTTGAAGTGTCACAGGACGACAGCAAAGAGAAGTTCTACTGCCTGTCCATGTTCCCCTACCCCAGCGGCCGACTGCATATGGGGCACGTGCGTAACTACACTATTGGTGACGTAATCACCCGCTATCAACGCATGCTCGGCAAGAATGTGCTGCAACCTATGGGCTGGGACGCGTTTGGTCTGCCTGCTGAAAACGCAGCTATCAAGAACAATGTTCCTCCCGCCAAGTGGACCTACGAAAACATCGATTACATGCGTAACCAGCTGAAGCGTCTTGGCTTTGGCTACGACTGGCAGCGTGAAATCGCCACCTGCCACCCCGAGTACTATCGCTGGGAGCAATGGTTCTTCACCAAGCTGATGGACAAAGGGCTGGTCTACAAGAAAAACGCAGTAGTCAACTGGGACCCGGTAGACCAGACTGTACTGGCCAACGAACAGGTGATTGATGGCAAAGGCTGGCGCTCTGGTGCTCCGGTTGAGCGCAAGGAAATCCCCCAGTGGTTCCTGAAAATTACTGATTATGCTGATGAGCTGCTGGCTGATCTGGACAAGATGGAAGGCTGGCCGGAGCAGGTCAAAACCATGCAGCGCAACTGGATCGGTCGCTCCGAAGGGGTGGATCTGCAGTTCGCGGTTGAAGGCGAAGAGCCGCTGTCGGTATTTACTACCCGTCCTGACACCCTGTACGGCGTGACCTATGTGGCGGTTGCTTCACAACACCCACTGGCACTGAAAGCCGCCGAGCACAATCCTGAACTGGCCGCCTATATCGAGCGTTGCCGCCATCTGAAGGTGGCCGAAGCGGATATGGCGAAGCTGGAGAAAGAAGGCTTCGATACCGGTTTCGTGGCTATTCATCCGCTGACCGGCAAGAAAATTCCGGTCTGGACCGCCAACTTCGTACTGATGGACTACGGTTCAGGCGCTGTCATGTCTGTGCCTGCACACGACCAGCGCGACTGGGAGTTTGCCAGAAAATACAACCTGCCGATCATTCAGGTCATCAAACCTGAGAATGACAAGATCGAAGTCAATCTCGACAAGGAAGCGCTGACTGAAAAAGGCGTGCTGATCAACTCTGCCGATTTCGATGACCTGACTTCCGAGATCGCCTTTAAAGCCATCGCCGCCACCCTCGAAGAACAGGGTGCAGGCAAGGTCACCATCAATTACCGTCTGCGTGACTGGGGCGTATCGCGTCAGCGTTACTGGGGTGCCCCCATTCCGGTGATCAACTGCGCCTGCTGTGGTGCCGTGCCCGTTCCGGAAGAACAGTTACCAGTGGTGTTGCCCGAAGACATCGAATTTGATGGCGTCGGCTCCCCCATCAAGAAAATGCCATCGTTCTATGAAACCACCTGCCCGAAATGCGGTGGTGCAGCTGAACGTGAAACCGATACCTTCGACACCTTTATGGAGTCGTCCTGGTACTACGCACGTTTTGCCAGCCGCAACTGCAATAACGCCATGCTGGACGGTGAGGCCAACTACTGGACGCCGGTCAACCAGTATATCGGCGGTATCGAACACGCCATCCTGCACTTGCTCTATTCACGCTTCTTCCACAAGCTGATGCGCGACATGGGCCTGGTCAGCTCGGATGAACCCTTCGAGAACCTGCTGACGCAGGGCATGGTGCTGGCTGACACCTACTACCGTGAAGATGAGAAAGGTGGTCAGCACTGGTATTCACCACTGGATGTCACCGTCAAGCGTGACGACAAGGGCAATATTGTCAGCGCCACCCTGAACAGTGATGGCGAGCCGGTGCTGTCTGCCGGCATGAGCAAGATGTCCAAGTCAAAGAACAACGGCATCGATCCACAAACCATGATCGACCGCTTCGGTGCCGACACCGTGCGCCTGTTCATGATGTTCGCAGCACCGCCCGAACTGTCACTGGAGTGGTCTGATTCCGGCGTCGAAGGTGCCAACCGCTTCCTCAAGCGGATGTGGAAACTGGTCAACGACCATGCCGTCAAAGGTCAGGCTGGCGCACTGGATGTGGCCAATCTGACAGAAGAACAGCGTGATCTACGCCGCAAGGCTCATGAAACAGTTCAGAAAGTGACCGACGACATCGATCGCCGTCACACCTTCAACACGGCCATTGCCGCAGTGATGGAGCTGTGCAACGCCATCTCCAAATTCAGCGACAGCTCGGCGCAGGGGCTGGCGGTGGAGCACGAAGCCCTGTCTATGGCCGTGCAGTTGCTTTCTCCCATCACTCCCCATATCAGCCATCAACTGTGGCTGGATCTGGGTCACAGTGAAGCGGTCTGCGACAGCGCTTGGCCCAAGGTAGACAGCGCTGCTCTGGTACGTACTACTGTTGACATGGTAGTGCAGGTCAACGGCAAGACCCGTGGCAAGATCACCATTGCGGCTGATACCGAGCGCAGCGTGATTCAGCAGCTGGCACTGGCTGAAGACAACGTACAGCGCCACGTAGCAGATCAGACCGTCCGCAAGGTGATTGTTGTTCCAGGTAAGCTGGTCAACATCGTTGTGGGTGGTTGATAGCCCCTCAGAGACAAGGCTTGACGCGCGACCAGATGTCGCGCGTTGCTCACTTCAAGCAAGGAGATAAGCATGCGTTTTTGGATAGTGCTGTTGAGTGCCCTGTGGCTGGCTGGTTGTGGTTTCCAGCTGCGTGGCGCCCAGAATGGCGAAACCGGTCTGGTGATGCCAGTGAAAGCCAAATCCCCTCTGGAAGAACGGGTTCAGGCCAAGCTGACACAATTGGGTATTGATGGCAGCTACCATGGCGGCGACTACATGCAGATCATGTATGTGGACGAGCGTCGTGACCGCAGTCTGTTGGGCAGTGATGGCTCTGCAACTGAATATCTGCTGACCACCACGCTGACCTACAAGCTGGTCAACCCCTCGGCTGACACGCCTAATGTGCCGAAGAAGCTGCGACTGGAACGCACTTATCGTTACAACCAGGACACACTGCTGGCTTCTGATACTCAGGAAGCTCAGATACGCGATGAGATGCTGGGCGAACTGCTCAATCAGCTGCTGATGCGCTATCGTGCAGCGGAACACCGTGTTGAACCCCGCGAGTAACAAGTAGCCCCGCATGAAGCTCAAAGCTGAGCAACTCGACTCTCACCTCGATAAAGGTCTGTCACCGGTCTATATGCTGACCGGTGACGAGCCTTTACTGATGCAGGAATGTGCCGACCAGATCCGTAGCCAGGCGCGCAAGCGTGGCTTCGGTGACCGGGAGGTTTTTCATGTGGAGTCCGGCTTCAACTGGGAACAGGTGCTGGCCTCTGCCAATAGCCTCTCTCTGTTTGCAGAGCAAAAGCTGCTGGATGTCAGGCTGTCAGGCAAGCCGAACGATCAAGGCAGCAAGGCACTGCTTGAGTACGCCTCACGTCCGCCACAGGACACGGTGTTACTGCTTACCTTACCCAAACTCGACAGCAGTGCGATGAAGGCCAAGTGGGTCAATGCTATCGAGCAGGCCGGTGTGCTGATACAAATCTGGCCAATGGATGCTCAGGGGCTCCCTCGCTGGCTGGCTCAACGTGCCAAGCAAAAGGGCCTGCGCCTGACAACCGCAGCAGTGGAAGTCCTGGCACAACGAGTAGAGGGAAACCTGCTCGCCGCTATGCAGGAGCTGGATATGCTGGCTCTGGTCAGTGATGGCGCCGAAATCGATGATGAACAGATCCTCGATCTGGTAGGTAACCACGCGCGTCATGACGTCTACGATCTGTGTCGAGTTGCTTTCAGTGGCGACTGGCCAGCGACGCTGCGCATCCTGTCACACCTACGTCAGGACGGCGCCGAGCCCACATTGATGTTATGGGCATTAACTCGTGAGTTACGTGATCTGCTGCAACTGCTACGCCTGCAACGTGACGGTATGAACTTTGACAATGCCTGCCGACAGGCCAGGATATTTCCTCAACAGCGCCAGATTCCTCTTCGCAAAGCAGCGCAGCGTTGCCGCCCGGTATTACTGATGGCTCTGCTGCGACAGGCTCAGCAACTGGATGTCTTTAGTAAGACAGGGCAGACCGCCCTGTTCTGGACTGAACTGGAATTGTGGCTATCTCATCTGACAGGCCATCCCCTGCCCTTACCTTTCTACCGTCAATGACAGAGCTTACCCGTGCACCTGCCGTCAGTTCAGCACGTACTCACGATTCGCAGACATCGACCACATGACGTTGATAAGCCCGCTAATGCCCATTCAGGCACACTACTACCACAGGTAAAATGCGTCGCCTCACTGCTTTCGCCTTGTCTGCCACGAGTCCGCAACCATGCACGCGCTCTGAGATTGCCGTGATGATTGCGACAGGGCCTGCGCACCCGGCCTGCTCTTTACATTCACCAGACAGATCTTTGACCTTCCCCTTTGCCGAATGCCGCTACACTTGTACAGGAAGTCACTCCCCTCACTCAAGGACACGACAATGCAACAGAGATTGACTGCCCTGTTGTTGGTACTCGGCAGTTGCACCACGGGTGCTGCGCTGGCCAATGACGATCACAAAGGCCCTCATATACCCAAAGTGGCAATAGAGGCGTGCGCCAGCAAGCAGGAAGGCCAGGCCTGTTCATTCCTGGGTCGACAGGGTGAAACTGTCAGCGGCGTGTGTAGCAGCGCTCCCCCCATGCGCCCTCCACAGGAAGGTCAGGGAAATCAGCAGCCACCTCAGCCACAACAGTCAGGCAACGACATGCCACCACCGCCTCAGGGTGAAAAGGTCATGGCCTGCCGCCCCGATCATCCGCCGCAGAGTGACATGCCACCACCGCAGTAAACTGCAGCGGTACCTTGTTAAAAAGGACATCGCCAAAAAACAAAAGCAGCCGTGGGCTAATGCCAGTCAGTTAAGCTGACTGGCATTTTTATTTCTGGTCGGATACTTGGACGGCTTGGGCTTGACCACCCGCGGGTA
This sequence comes from Pokkaliibacter sp. MBI-7, assembly GCF_029846635.1. NCBI lineage: Bacteria > Pseudomonadati > Pseudomonadota > Gammaproteobacteria > Oceanospirillales > Balneatrichaceae > Pokkaliibacter > Pokkaliibacter sp. MBI-7. The sequence goes on from NZ_JARVTG010000001.1 coordinate 1,072,662, forward strand.
ACTGCGCTCCTCACGTCGATGAGGCAGGACGTAGTGCATGGCCGAAGCCTGTAGTTCAGCCAGGTAGCGAGGGATGTTGCCTGGATGATTCAAAGAGACCCCGTTCAAGAAGCCCAGGATCGCCCAGGTGCAGGCGGTGAAACTCATTTCGCAGGGGGAGATGCCAGGGCAGTGGCGACTCATTTCCAGCATTTGATAACGCAGCAGATTGTACCCCAGCAGTACGCCCCACAGCTCTTGTTCAATCATCTCCGGCGTTTTACTGCGCAGTGTGTAGTGACCCGCGAGCATGCCTTGCTTCATTTCTCGATAGCCCAATTCGATTTCCCAACGCTGGCTGTACAGATCCACGATGTCATCTGGCGGAAAGCGCAGAGGATCGATCATCGAAGTCAGTACTTGCCGGACTTTGCCCTTGATGGTCTTGCTTAATAACCTGGCCTGTAGCGTGTCGGGCAGCTCGGGCCATTGCTTACGCGCCTGCGGCGAGGTCTTTAGCGAGACGATGGCATCCTGGCGTCCCAGCTTGTATAGCACCTCATATTGAGCATCCTTGCGCAGCGGCAGTAGCCAATGGCGCTGAGTGCCTGTTTGTTGCCAGCGATGAAGAAGCCCCAGCGAATAGAAGCCACGGTCGAACAAGGTCAGCGAGTGATCGGGTGTGCTGTCGATCAGTTGTTCGGCCAGCTTCATCTCGTTGCTGTGGTAGCCGGCAAAAGCACTGCTCACCAGCATGTGACTGGTCAGTTCCATCTGGCAGACCATGCGCACTTGAGGAAAGCCGGTATCGCCATGCTGGTTACTGGCACTGCCATAGTGCTTGCGGTTGTCGTCCGTATCCGGTGTGCGCCAGACCACGCCATCGACACTGAGCAGGCGCAAACCCGCCCAGGTGGGGTGATTGGCGCTGGCATGCCAGCGTTGTTGCGTCAGGGAAAAGACTTCTCGCACCGCCGCACTGCCCAAGCGTTGCCGACCTTGCACGATGGCACTGGGTGCTACCAATGGCCTCTGTCCAGGCAGCATGATGCCCATACGGCTAGCGGCATCCCAGGCTGACATCCGGCGAAACAACGCCATGGCGATCACGCACCAGATCATGGCTTCAAGGGGGAGACGTCGCTTACGTAAGGTCGCCACTCCCGCCGTTTCCAGTGCGGTGCTGACCAGGTCTGGATCAAGCAGCGCCCCCAGTTCATCAAGGGCGTGAGTAGTAGAAGCGGCTTCGTGAGTCAGTGCCAAGGCGCGGGACAGTCGCATAAAAAATCCGATGCTCAAAACAAGCATCGGATTTTCGTTTCAGGGCGCAAAAGGTCAAGCTGTTGGGCTTAACTGACTGGCATTAAGCCGTGGGCTGCTTTTGTTTTTTTACAGAAGGAGGTAGTAAGAATCAGCTTACTTTCTCACCATGTGCCTGCTTATCGGCATGATAACTGGAGCGAACCAGAGGGCCGCTGGCAACATGCAGGAAGCCCAGATCCTCGGCAATGCGCCCAAGCTCAGCAAACTCTTCCGGCGTAACAAACCGGTCTACCGGCAAGTGATGGCGCGAAGGCTGCAGATATTGTCCCATGGTAACCATGTCCACATCGTGCGCACGCAAATCTTTCAGTACCTGGACGATCTCTTCATTGGTCTCACCCAACCCCAGCATCAGGCCCGACTTGGTTTTGACCTCAGGACGCATCGCCTTGTAACGCTGCAACAGGGTCAATGACCACTGGTAGTCAGAACCAGGACGAATCTTCCGATACAGCCGTGGGATCGATTCCATATTGTGATTGAAGACATCGGGTGGTGTGCCAGCAAGAATATCCAGAGCGATATCCATACGGCCACGGAAGTCAGGCACCAGCACTTCGATTTCGATCTTCGGTGAGCGCTCACGGGTTTCACGGATACATTCAGCAAAATGCTGCGCACCACCGTCGCGCAGATCATCACGATCTACCGAGGTGATAACGACATAGCGAAGACCCATATCGGCAATCGCTTCAGCCAGTTCGCGTGGCTCATCCTTGCTCAGAGCATTGGGACGCCCGTGCGCCACGTCACAGAAAGGACAGCGACGGGTACAGATCTCACCCATGATCATGAAGGTAGCAGTGCCCTTGCTAAAGCACTCACCCAGGTTAGGGCAGCTGGCTTCCTCACAGACCGAGGCCAGCTTGTGCTGACGCAGTTTGGCCTTGATACGCTGTACTTCAGGAGAAGCGGGAATACGAACCTTCAGCCAGGAAGGCTTACGCGGCATCTCTTCGGTCGGCATGATTTTGACCGGGATACGCGCCATCTTATCGGCACCTCGAAGTTTGACGCCTTGTTCAACCCGCTTGGGAGTATTGGGTTCAACAACTACGGCAGCGTCACTGGCCGCAGTGTGGGGTTCCGCAACGAGGGGCTGTACATGCTCAGACATAAACGTGGTCCAGATGCTGGTAAAAAGAGGTGTGAGTATAGCCTAACTTTGCAGTCAGGTATTTCTGCAGCGCAGCAGAGACATCGGACACTGTGATGCCAGGGTGATGCGCCACGACTTGAGTCATCTGTAGCCCCTGATAGCCACAAGGGTTGATACGCTGGAAAGGGCTGAGATCCATGTCTACATTGAGTGCCAGGCCATGAAAACTGCAGCCGCGGCGAACACGCAACCCCAATGAGCAAATCTTGTCGCCATCGACGTAGACGCCAGGCGCATCGGCCTTGGGATAAGAGCTGATACCATACTGCCCCAATACGGTCACTACCGCGTTTTCCATCAGTGTCACCAGTTCCCTGACACCAATATGATTACGGCGCAAATCGAGCAGTAAATAACACACCAGCTGACCGGGGCCGTGATAGGTGACCTGGCCGCCACGATCCACATTGACTACCGGGATATCGCCTGGAGCCAGGACGTGCTCGGCTTTACCCGCCTGCCCCTGAGTGAACACCGGGGCGTGCTGAACGATCCAGATCTCATCCTGTTGCTCAGGTCCACGCTGATCGGTAAAGCACTGCATGGCTTTCCAGATCGGCTCATAGGGCTGCACCCCGAGATCCCGGACAATCAGTGACCTGACAAACTCCACAGCAGACTCAGTCTTCTCGCTGTCCTGCATCAGAGCACCATTTTCACCAGCCCAGTACCTTTCAGATCATCAAACATGGCCTGCAACTGAGCTGTGCCTGTAGCGGTAATTTCCATGGTCAGAGATACGAAACGACCATTACGGCTGATGCTCTCACGAATGATGGCCTGATCAAAGCCGGGGGCGTGACGCTCAATAATTTCGATAACGACCCGGCTATAGTGCGGTACGTTATCTCCCATCACCTTGATGGGGTAATTGGGGCAAGGGAACTCGATCTTTGGTGCTTGCGGATCGGTTTCTTTCATATGCCGTCTGTCCTGCTAATGAATCTTATACGATGCGTCATAACGGAGCCTGTGCGTCCGGAAACTCAAGGCTGGGTATAGGTACCCGTATGCTGCTGATAGAGGGCAGCCATTTTTGCCCAAACGGGACCCGGTTGTCCATTTGCAACAGACTGCTCATCCACTTTAACCACTGGCAGCACACCGCGCGACGAGGAGCTAAGCCACACCTCATCTGCACTGCAGAGCTCAGCCACGCTTATATCCGCTTCAAAGACAGGCATCGCTGCCTGCCTGGCCAGTTGCAGCAACAGACTTCGGGTCGTTCCCCCTAGGATATGGGGACTGAGCGGCGGTGTCACAATCTCTCCATGACGCACAATAAAGAGATTGCAGCTCGATCCTTCGAGCACCAGCCCCTCCTTGACCAGCAACGCATCTTCCGCACCGGTGCGCTGCGCCAGTTGTCGGGCCAGTATGTTCGGCAACAGCATGGTCGATTTGATGTCGCAACGACCCCAGCGCACATCCTCAGTCAACACCACTTTGACGCCATTGACCTGTTCCACTGGCCTAGCCAGAGGAGCCGGAATGGGCTGACAACAGGCAAACACCGTCGGCTGAATGGCAGCGCTGTAGGTCATGCTTCGACGACCTTCACTGCCACGGGAGACCTGGAGATAGACTGCCTGATGACCACCGCCGTTACGCTCAACCAGCTGCAGACAGAGCTTCTGCCAGTCCATTTCAACAGTAATGCCGATAGCCTTGAGACTAGTGGCGAAACGCTGCAGATGGGCCTGCATCTCCAGACCCTGGCCATCAACGACAGGAATTAGCTCATAGACGCTATCAGCAAACAGAAAGCCCCGATCAAATACCGAGACTTTTGCTTCCTCCGCCGCCATAAAGACTCCATTGAGGTATACCGTCGACATGGACACTCTCCTCTCATCGTCATTCCAGCTTCAGCTGCTGAAGGCCAGCACACAGTGCTGATACCTTCGATCAGGCAAAAAAATAACTCCCTTCATGCCAGGGCATGAAGGGAGTTACTTGTGACGGTTAACACAGAATCCATCCCCCATGAAAGGCGCAACGCCTTACGTCAGGGGAGCAGTTCTATACGTTACAGCCAGCCCTGAACCTTACGGATCACGCTATCGCTCATACGCTTGAAGAAGCCACCCTCTTCAACTTTATTCAGCGCAACCAGCGGCACCTGACGCACCACCTGATCACCCAGCTTGATGCTGACAGTACCCATCTGCTCACCTTCGGCAATCGGTGCTTCCAGCGCATGGTTCACTTCCAGAGAGGCCTGCAGATTTGCCCCCTGACCACGTGGAATAACCACATTCAGCGGCGTCGCCAGACCCACTGACAGCTGGTCAACATCACCACCCCAGATACGCAGGCTCTGCAGAGACTGTTTAGCATCGTACAGGTGCTGAGTTTCATAGTAGCGGTAACCATAAGCCAGCAGCTTTTGCATTTCCTGGGCGCGAGCCTGAATGCTGTCGGTTCCAAACTCCACGCCGATGAGACGAGTATTATCCCGCTTGGCAGACGCTACCAGGCAATAACCGGCCTCATCGGTATGGCCGGTTTTCAGGCCGTCAACGCTGGGATCACGATCCAGCAGCAGGTTGCGGTTAGGCTGGTGGATGTTGTTGTAGGTGAACTCTTTCTCAGCATACAGGGCGTAGTGATCGGGGTAGTTCTGGATGATATCGCGCGCCAGAATTGCCATGTCATAAGCGCTGGAGTAGTGATTGGGATGGGGCAAGCCCGTAGGGTTCATGAAGTGGGTATCTTTCATACCCAGGCGCTGAGCCATCTGGTTCATCAGATCAGCAAACGCATCTTCACTGCCGGCAATGTGTTCCGCCATGGCCACCGTGGCATCGTTCCCTGACTGAATGACGATACCGCGCATCAGGTCCATGACCGGTACCTGAGTCCCCTCACGAACGAACATGCGGGAGCCGCCGGTCTTCCAGGCGTTAACGCTGATATTGACCAGATCATTGGGCTTCAGACGGCCACGATCCATCTCTGACTCAGCAATGTAAGCCGTCATCAACTTGGTCAGACTGGCCGGGGGAAGCCGCTCGTGCTCGTTGCTGGCCACCAGAATCTGGCCGGTTGTGGCCTCCATCAGAATATAGGATTTGGCAGCGATGTCCGGCGCAGCAGGCACCATTACCTGATTGACAGGCGCAGGAGTGGGGAGAGGCACCGTTTCGGCATGCACTCCCACGGCGGAAAACAGCAAAGGAACGGTGAGGAAACTTGCACTAAGGGTACGTACTGTATTCAACATGACAGGTTCGGTCTTTGGATTTCACTGACGAACAACAATTTAACCGGAAAGCCCTCCAGCAACGCTCAGAGTGATAGCGCTTTCAGCACCTTCACTCTGACCGCCCTTGTGGGCCTCAAGGCAACTTCACAAGGTAGGGCTGACTTAAACCGATTCCCTCAAGGCCTGCCGAAAGCGAGGAAACATCCTCACCCTCACGCAGTGGACCAATCTTCACACGGTAAAGCGTCTGGCCATTCACTTCGGCGGGGTCGACTTTAGCACGTTGCTCCCCCAACTCCAGTTTCAATCTTTGACTGAGCTGATCTGCAGCCTGCGCCGAGCTAAAAGCGGCTACCTGCAGATAATTTCCCGCTGCCAGTGGCGCAGAGGTCGCAGATAATGTGGGCTTGCTACTCGCCACAACAGGTGCAGGCGTCCCGACTACACGGGTCGAGGACACTGCTGGCAGGCTGCTCGTACTACTGCTCCCCATACGCGGTGTCGCAGAAGTTTTGATAGGCGCGACCGGCTTGGACTCCAGTGTCACAGCGGTAAGACCCGTAGAAGTCTCCAAAGGCTCCGAAGTAGCAACACTGGTGTGGTAGTGATCACGCTGCCATTTGGCCGCATCAATGGATTCAACCCGCACACGGGCCGTGCCCTTGTCGGCATAACCCAGTTTGGCCGCTGCCGCATAGGACAAATCAATCAGCCGGTCTTCGTGAAAGGGGCCACGATCATTGACTTTGACAATGACACTGCGGCCATTATCAAGGTTGGTGACCTTGGCAAAGCTGGGAATAGGCAGAGACTTGTGCGCAGCACTCATGCCATACAGATCGTAGTCATCTCCGCTGGAGGTACGATGACCATGGAACTTTTCGCCGTACCAGGAAGCCAACCCGTCAGCCCGATAACCGATATGACTGGGCATGACGCTATAGGTTTTTCCCCAGACTTCATAGGGAGTCTTGTTGCCCCACTTGGAATAAGGCATTACTTGCGGCACGGCATCGGGGATTTGCGCCACATCGCGATATTCGCTCGGCCCACGATCTTTACTGATGGAATAGCGGCCAGCATTTTCAGTGCGCGTACCGGTTGATGAACAACCCGCCAGCAATACCGACACTATGCTCAAAAGAACGAGCAACCACCTCATTTACTTTTTTCTCCAGCGGCGTCACGCGCCATCTTTACTTCATGAGCCAACTGATAGACCGCCATAGCGTAGTGACGGCTATGGTTATAACGGGTAATAACATAGAAGTTATCCAGACCCAGCCAGTACTCCTGCCCTTTGTCTGTTTCCAGTGCCATCAGCAAACCATTCTGATTGCCCAGAAAATCAGGTACACGGATACCGGCCTGACGTATCTGGTTGAGTGGCGTATTCGGTTTGAGCCCCGTCTGCACAAGCGACTTCCAGCCCTCACCTGCAGGTGGCATAACCGGCAATACGGTCACCCCACCCGCTACCCAACCGTGACCAGCGAAGTAGTTGGCCACACTGCCAATGGCATCAACAGGATCTTCCCAGATATCAGGAACGCCATCGCCATTGAAGTCGACGGCATACTGCAGGTAGCTGCTGGGCATGAATTGTCCATACCCCATCGCGCCGGCATAAGACCCTTTAAAGGTCAGCGGGTCGAGTTTTTCTTTGTAGGTAATACGCAGGTAATTGGCCAGCTCCTTACGGAAGAACTCGCCCCGTTTTGGATAGTCAAAGCCCAGTGTTGAGAGCGCATCAACCACACGGTAATTACCCATATTGCCGCCATAACTGGTTTCTACACCGATGATGGCAACGATAACCTCGGCAGGCACACCATACTGGGCTTCGGCACGACTTAATGCCGATTCATTGGCATTCCAGAAGGCAACACCCTTGTTGATGCGGGCCTGAGTTAGAAAGATCTTGCGGTATTCCGACCAGTTCAGACGACGCTCGGCCGGTTTGCTGATAGCTTCTAGAATGCTGTCCTTACGTTCCGCCTGAGACAACACCTGAAGTACCCAGTCCTTGCGGATCCCTTCTTTATCCAGCTGCTGCGCCATCTGTTGCGCTTCGGGATAGTCTGCATATCCATCTGCCCAGGCGTTGCCCAGCAGTGACAGGGCCAGAACCATACCTGCGTATAACCGTGCCTTTCCCATAAAAACCTTTTGCTTGTTCTGAGCCGTTACTACAACGACTACTGATCCTGCGCTTGCTACCTGCGAACCTGCCGTTCCGTACCTTTTGGACAACCGCCAGACTGGCAGAGTAAACAGCACCGCCTGTGGTCGCTACTTATGCATTAATCCCTGCCGCGAGCGGTGTGAATACACGGACATCACCATACCAAAGCTTGTCATCAAAGTAACCACCGAGGTCCCGCCATAACTTACCAGCGGTAAGGGAACACCTACTACCGGCAGCAGGCCACTGACCATGCCGATGTTAACGAAGATATAGACGAAGAAAGTCAGCACCAGACTACCCGACAGCAGCCGGCCGAACAGGTCTTCTGCCTGCGTCGACAGATATAGCCCACGTGCCAGAATCATCATGTACAGGCATAGCAGTACGGCAATACCAACGAAGCCAAACTCCTCACCTAATACCGCCACGATAAAGTCAGTATGACTTTCTGGCAGGAAATGCAGCTGTGACTGAGTGCCAGCCATCCAGCCCTTGCCGAACAGGCCGCCGGAACCAATAGCCGTTTTCGACTGGATAATATTCCAGCCAGAACCCAGCGGATCGCTTTCAGGATCAAGAAAAGTCAGTACACGCTGACGCTGATACTCTCGCATCACCATCCATAACCCAGGCAAAGCAGAGATAGCAGCACCAAGCGCCAGTAACACCCAGCGCCAGGGGACACCTGCCAGCAAGATAGCAAAGACCCCGGATGCAGCAATCAGGATCGATGTTCCAAGGTCAGGCTGCTTGGCGATCATTAGTACCGGAATAGCAATAATCAGCAAGCCGATAATGATATGACTGAAGCGCGGTGGGATCTTTTTGTTCGACAGCCACAGAGCAATGGTCATCGGCAGTACCAGCTTCATCAACTCGGCAGGCTGAAAGCGCGGCAGGCCAGGGATCTCCAGCCAGCGCTGCGCGCCTTTGGCCCCCACACCGACCAGCAGCACTGCCAGCAACAATCCCACGACAAAGACATAGAGCCAGGGCGCAATATTGCGAAGGTAACGCGGCGGTATCCAGGCAAACCCCCACATCACCATAAAGGCCATGAGAAAACGCAGCGCCTGACGCTCGACATATCCCATGTCGCCTTCCGAGGCACTGTAGAGAATGATCAGGCCATATCCCATCAGCAGCAGGAAAGGCAGCATCAGCCAGGGATCCAGGTGCAGCTTCTGCCAGATTGTCGGTGGCGGTGCAAAACCATCTGCACCGCCTTGCAATGACCGCTGAAAGTCCACCTGTTTCATAGCACTACCTTTGCCGCCAGAGGCTTACTGTAACGACTCATGATGCTGGCTCAGTCAGCATCATGAGGAATATCGCCGATGGGATTGTCGTCCGGGTCCTTACCCAGCAGATAGGCATCCATCACTTGCCTGGCAACACCTGCTGCCGCCCCGGCACTGTTCTCCACAATGACGGAAACGACCAGTTTGGGATCATCCGCCGGAGCAAAACCAATGAACAGACTGTGGTCACGGTGGCGCTCATCCAGCTTGCTGGCGTCGTAGCGCTCATCCTGTTTGATCCCCACTACCTGCGCAGTACCGGTCTTACCTGCGATCTTGTAAGCCGCATCTTTACCAATTTTACGGGCAGTACCGGTGCGGCCATTGACCACGTTGACCATGGCATTAGTGATGTAATCCCACAGCTGCGGATTTTTCAGATCGATATCCGGTGGCAGCTGCGCCCGTTGCTCCGCAGCGCGGCGTTCATACTCTGCCACCATAGGGTCCATGTCCGCGGTGATCACATGCTCCGGGTCGCCAAAATGCTTGAGCATGCGCGGCATGACCCACTTGCCACGGTTGGCAATAATCGCGGTGGAAGTGGCAAGCTGCATCGGCGTCGCGAGAAAATACCCCTGACCGATGCTCATGTTGACCGAGTCGCCGGGGAACCAGGCTTGCTTATACATACGCTGTTTCCAGTCACGGGAAGGCAAGATGGCCTTGCTGGCTTCAGGCAGGTCAAGGCTGCCCACCTGGCCATAACCAAAGCGATGGAACCAGTCGGACATGACGTCAATGCCCATCTTGTGGCCGACATCGTAGAAGAAAACGTCGCAGGACTGCGCGATCGCCTGATCAAGATCCAGCAGGCCGTGCCCCCAGCGCTTCCAGTCACGGTACTTACGCCCCTTGCCGTTAATCTGGTACCAGCCCGGGTCAAACACCTTGTAGCCCAGATTGATGGTACCTGACTCGTTGGCAGCAATACCCATCATGGGCTTGACGGTGGAAGCAGGTGGGTAGCGACCGGTCAGAGAACGGTTGAACAACGGCAGGTCCGGGTCATCCTGCAGGGCCTTGTAGCGGTTGAAACTGATCCCTGTGACAAACTCGTTGGGGTCATATCCCGGCACGCTAACCAGCGCCAGAATGCCGCCTGTCTTAGGATCCAGAGCAACTACCGCTCCACGACGCCCTGCCAGCGCCTTTTCTGCCATATGCTGCAGATCCAGATCCAGATACAGCGTCAGATCCAGACCCGGCTTGGGCATTTCCTTTTCCAGTACCCGCAGGATGCGTCCACGGGCATTGGTTTCAACCTTCTGCATCCCGACCTGGCCATGCAGAGCATCTTCATAGTAACGCTCAACACCCAGCTTACCGATGTAGTGGGTGGCACTGTAATTCTCAGCATTAACCTGCTGCAGCTCACGCTCGTTGATTCGCCCGACATATCCCATCGCATGAACGATATCTGACGAATAGGGGTAATGCCGCACCAGATCAGCCTCAACCTGAACGCCCGGCAAACGGTACTGATTCACAGAGATGGCCGCGATTTCCTCTTCGCTGAGTGACAGCTTCAGAGGTACTGACTCATAGGGCCTGCGACGCAGTTTCATGCGACGCTTGAAGCGGTCCACATCAGTCTGATCGAGCGTAATGATATGACCAATGTCATCAATCAGCTGATCAATGTCATCCGCCTTTTCCTTGGTGACGGTGAGTGTAAAGTTCGGCCGGTTGTCCGCCAGCAAATCGCCCTTGGAGTCATAAATCAGTCCGCGGGTGGGGGCAATGGGCACCAGCTGTACCCGGTTCTGATCAGACAGCGTGACGAAGCGGTCGTACTGGTAGACCTGCAGATAGAGCAGCCGCCCGATCAACACCAGGATAAGTACCATGATCAGCAGCCAGGCAGTCACTACCCGGCTGTTGAACAGGCGCTTCTCCTGTCCGTGATTGCGTATTGTCAGCTGATCGCGTTGAAAGGAGCCGGGCATAAACCTTTACTTATGGTAGGGATGACCCTGCAGAATGGTCCAGGCGCGATACAGTTGTTCCGCCAGTACCACCCTGACCAGAGGATGGGGGAGAGTCAGCGCCGACAGCGACCATTTGGCATCAGCTCGCTGCAAGCAGCGGCTGTCCAGTCCGTCAGGGCCACCGACCAGCAAACTGATGTTAACCCCCTCCATGCGCCAGTCACTGAGTTGCTGCGCCAGATCTTCGGTGCTCCAGGGCTTACCTTTGACATCCAGCGCAATGACCCGGTCCTGAGCACCGATGGCGGCAAGCATGGCATCGCCTTCCTGGCGGATCGCCCGCACTAGGTCAGCGTTCTTGCCACGGTGTCCCATAGGCAGCTCAATCAGCTCCAGTGACATCTCCGCCGGCAGCCGTTTGGCATATTCCTGATAGCCCTGCTCAACCCAGCCAGGCATCTTCGACCCTACGGCCAACAGGCGAATTTTCATTAGTGTGCAGCGCCCTCAGGACGTGCCCACAGACGCTCAAGATCATAGAAGGCACGAGCCTGTGGCTGCATGACGTGCACCACCACATCACCCAGGTCAACCAGTACCCATTCTGATGCCTCGCGCCCCTCTACACCCATAGGCTGCAGACCACGCTTCTTAACCTCCTCGGTCAGGTATTCGGAAATGGCCTTGACGTGACGGTTTGATGTACCGGACGCAATCACCATATAGTCAGTCACACTGGACAGGCCACGGACATCCAATACCTTGATTTCTTTGGCCTTCATATCGGCCAGCAGGTTATCAATCTCGCTGAGTAAAACTGTTGTTTCCATCTTGCCTCTGATTACATGGGCTCAGCGCCATACAGGCGCTGTTGTTGTAAGTACGACCACACCGCATCCGGCAGCAGAAAGCGTGCCGAGCGCCGCAGACGAATTAGGTTTCTGATATAGGTAGCACTGATGTCCAGTGTCGGCACGGTCAAACGCAGAACCTGCCCATGAGCAGCCAGTGGCACGGCTCCCATATCATGCACTGCACAACCGTGCAGCCATTCTGCTACTTCACCCTGACTCGGCCATTCCCATCCAGGACGGGCCACGACAATCAAATTGGCCAGTTCAAGCAGCTCCTGCCACCGATGCCAGCAAGGCAGCGACAGCAGCGAATCCATTCCTATCACCCAGCACAGCGAACGTTCATTGCCGACCTGCTGCCGCATCGCTTCCAGCGTCAGTACCGTGTAAGACGGCGTCTGACGCTGCAATTCCTGCTGATCGATTAACAGCTGCGGCTCACCTGCAATGGCCAGTTGCAACATGGCCACCCGCTGATGCTGATCAGCACCAGTGGCCGCCTTATGCACAGGCTGCTGACAGGGTAACAAACGAATTTGGGCTTCGGGCAGCGCGTCGGCCAACTCCATGGCAACGCGCAGGTGACCATTGTGCACTGGGTCAAACGTCCCTCCCAGCAGCACAATGGCAGACTCAGCGACGGATTTGCCCATCGCCGAGCACGATATATTTCTGGGATGTCAGACCTTCCAGGCCAACCGGGCCACGGGCGTGGATTTTATCGGTGGAGATACCGATTTCAGCTCCCAGCCCATATTCGAAGCCATCAGCAAAACGGGTAGAAGCGTTGACCATGACTGAGCTGGAATCCACTTCACGCAGGAAACGACGTGCTTTGCTGTAGTTCTCAGTAACAATCGCGTCGGTGTGCTGAGAGCTGTAGGTATTGATGTGATCCATCGCCTGATCAAGGCCATCGACGATACGAATGGCCAGCACAGGGGCAAGATACTCAGTGCTCCAGTCTTCCTCCGTGGCCGCCTGTATATCACCAAGAATGGCACAGGTACGGGAGCATCCCCGCAATTCCACCCCCAGCTCGTGATAGCGCTCAGCCAGCTGAGGCAATACAACGTCAGCAACCATGCCATCTACCAGCAGGGTCTCCATGGTATTGCAGGTCCCATAACGATGGGTCTTGGCATTGATAGCAATATTGATCGCCTTGGTCAGATCCGCTTCACTATCAATGTAAACGTGACAGATACCGTCCAGATGTTTGATCACAGGGACACGCGCTTCGCGACTGATACGTTCAATCAAGCCCTTGCCGCCTCGTGGGACGATGACATCTACAAACTCAGGCATGGTGATCAGATAGCCAACCGCCGCACGATCCGTAGTCTCGATGACCTGCACAGCATCCGCTGGCAGCCCTGCAACCTGCAGACCATGACGAATACACGCAGCCAGTGCCTGGTTAGAGGCAATAGCTTCTGAACCACCACGCAGAATAGCCGCATTACCAGACTTCAGACACAGACTGGCTGCTTCCATGGTGACATTGGGACGGGACTCATAAATGATGCCGATGACACCCAGAGGGACACGCATCTTACCGATCTGAATGCCGGAAGGTCGGTAAGCCATGTCAGAAATCTCGCCTACGGGATCAGGCAAGGACGCAACCTGACGCAGGCCTTCGATCATGTTATCGATCCGGGCCGGTGTCAGTGCCAGACGGTCAAGCATTGCGGCATCCAGGCCATTGCTGCGACCACGTTGCAGGTCCTCTTCATTGGCCTGCATCAGCTCATCGCGCTTGCTGGCAACCGCTTCTGCCATGGCCAGAAGAGCCTTGTTCTTTTGCTCTGTTTCCGCTCGTGCCATCGCACGGGATGCGGTGCGGGCCTGCTGGCCCACAGACTGCATGTAACTTTCCACGCTCAGGGATGAGCGGTCTTCATTCGCGTTCATGGAACGGCATTCCTCGGCTGACAAAGTGACGTATTGAGCCAATCACCTTACTGATGATGACACTCAACTCGTCCGGCATTCAGACAGGGATACCCGCCCTGTCCTCAAGAATCGGCCATTATAGCCTGAGGACAACTCACTCTCCATCCGTCATGATGTTACTAAAGCACTCTGGACTGCTCCGAACAGCTCCCTCAGTGCTCAACACTCCATGTCATGATCCAGCCAGCCATGTATCAGTGCCAGTCGCTGGGTTGCCGATTCAGCCTGCAGCAACTGCAGCTGGCAGACTGGCGGCAACGGCAGGCAGCTTCCCAGCTTCCAGCTCAGGACATTGGCATTAGGTAACTGCTGACATCGCACCGGACTGTCGCGGGCAATGAGTGGGTGAGTACACATGGCTTCAAACAACTCGATAAGACAGCCGTGATCAACCCCCAGGGGTTCCTCTGCCTCAGGCCACCGTTCCACTTCCCCTCTCCAGAGGCCGTCAGCCTCCTGCCAGCGTCTGCCGATATTGACACGCTCCAGACCATGCACCTCCAGCTCCAGCAAACCGTCGGCCTGCTTATGGAAGTCATCGACCCTGACCAGACAACCTACCTGAGCGAACTGCTGCTCATCAGGACTCCCTTCTGCACCATCCAGCAACGGGGTAATGACAAAACACTGCTGCTGTTTCATCACTTCGCAGGTCATCCGCAGATAACGCTGCTCAAAAACGCGCAGACTCAGGTTGGCGTAAGGGAAAGCCGTCATTCTCAATGGAAATATTGGAAAAATATCCATAGCTCAGCACTTCACTTCCTGATCGCTATGCCATCATTCATGGGGCTCATGTTGGGATTCTTCCAGTTCATCAGGATGTAAAGCTGCTCCCCAGCTCGGCATCAGCTGCTGCGGAATACCTAACTGGTTGAGAATGCGAGCCACGATAAAGTCGATAAGGTCATTGATAGACTGTGGGCGGTGATAGAAACCAGGGCTGGCAGGCAATATAACCGCCCCCATGCGCGTCAGCTTGAGCATATGTTCAAGATGGATTTCAGAGTATGGGCTTTCTCGCGGCACCAGAATAAGTTGGCGACGCTCTTTCAGTGCCACATCAGCCGCCCGCTCAATCAGGTTATTGCTGGCGCCGCAGGCGATCGCAGACAGCGTACCCGTGCTGCAAGGGCATACCACCATGGCACTGGGCGCCCCAGAGCCGGAAGCCACCGGCGCCATCCATTGCTCACGGGAGAAGACACGAATCTGCCCTGGCTTGGCACTGAGACGCGAGGTCAGATAGTTTTCCAGCGCTGCACTCTGCCCCGACAACGACCAGTCGGTTTCCGTCGCGGCAACCACCTGAGCAGCCTTGGAAACCATGACAAACACTTGCTTATCCGCTGCTACAAGGCACTCCAGCAAGCGCAGCCCATACTGCAATCCCGAAGCCCCTGTCATGGCCAGGGTGACAATGGAGGGGTTTGGCTGCCACATCATTAACACTCCTGTCCGGCGAAGCGCTGCTGCAATGCCAGCAGGAGCTTGCCGTGAACCCCGCCAAATCCGCCGTTGCTCATGATAACAACATGACTACCGGGAGTTGCCTCAGCGGCAACCCGCTCAACCAAGGCAGAAATATCCTGCAGAAGGTAAGCCGCATTCGGGCATGCGGCCACCACGTCATCCAGTTGCCAGTCCAATCCTTCAGGCTGGTACCAATAAACTGCATCGGCTGTGCTGACTGACGCAGGCAAGCTTGCCTTGTGCACCCCCATACGCATGGTATTGGAGCGAGGCTCAATCAGCACCAGCAATGGCGCCTCACCGATACGCTGGCGCAACCCCTGCAAGGTTGTCGCAATGGCCGTAGGATGATGGGCAAAATCGTCATAAACCGTTACACCACCGGGTGTCCCCAGCACTTCCATTCGCCGCTTGGGCGTTTGAAACTCTGCCAGCGCCAGCAAAGCCTGTTGCGGCAACACCCCTACATGGTGCGCCGCAGCCACGGCGTTGAGCGCGTTACTGACACTATGATCACCTGTGAGCGACCACTGCACTTCTCCCACATCCTGCCTGTGATGCCAGACCCGAAAATGGCTGCCATCAGCACTCAGTTTATCCGCTCGCCAGACGGCGCTACTCTGCGGGTCGGTAGCCATCGTCGTGGCAGCCTGCTCACTCCAGCACCCCATGGTCAGCACCCGTTGCAGGGCCTCATCTTCAGCAGGAAAAATCAGTCGCCCAGATGCTGGCACCGTACGTAGCAGATGATGAAACTGGCGCTGGATCGCCTCAAGATCAGGAAAGATATCAGCATGATCATATTCGAGGTTATTCATGATCAAGGTACGGGGACGGTAGTGGACAAACTTGGAACGCTTGTCGAAGAAAGCACTGTCGTACTCATCAGCCTCAATAACAAAGAAAGGAGTATCACCCAGACGCGCTGACTGACTGAAATTACGCGGCACACCGCCGATAAGAAAGCCCGGCGCCATGCCTGCATGCTCAAGAATCCAGGCCAGCATAGACGCCGTGGTAGTTTTACCGTGGGTACCTGAAACGGCCAGCACCCAGCGCTCCGGTAACACGTGCTCAGCCAGCCACTGAGGGCCGGAAATGTAGGGAATACCCAAGTCCAGCACTGCTTCTACCGCAGGATTACCCCGGGATAACGCATTGCCAATGATCACCAGATCCGGCCTTGGCTGCAGATGCTCTACTCTATAGCCCTGACTGAGAGCAATGCCTGCGGCTTCAAGCTGGGTGCTCATGGGCGGGTAAACATTGGCATCACTGCCAGAGACCCGGTAGCCAAGTTCTTTGGCAAGCACCGCGAGGCTCCCCATAAAGGTGCCACAGATACCGAGAATATGGATATGCAAGGGTGTACTGGCTTGCCCGACGCCAGGCGCAGCAGAAGTGCTCATAACTGGTTGATCAACTTCGGGATGAGCGGAAAGCTGCTCCGACATAGAAAGCGTCCTTGGGATTACATGAAAATTGCATGTTAATAACGTATGATAGTGCGCCCATCAAGACCGCACTCGAACACATACTGCCTCACTCAGGACACACAGGGAATAAATTGCATGAAAAGGCTGCATCAGTTTCTGCGCGAACAACATACCTCCCCGGAGTTGATAGAGCTGATCGATACGCTCCTGGTGGCCTGTAAAGAAGTCGCCTACCTGCTGAAACAGGGTGCACTGGCCGGCATTCTGGGCTCTGCCGGGGCAGAAAACATTCAGGGAGAGACGCAGAAGAAGCTGGATGTACTATCCAACGATCTGCTGAAAAAGACCTTACTATCATGCAATCTGGTCAAGGGTATCGCCTCGGAAGAAGAGGACTTTCCCGTTGCAGGCAATCCCAACGGTAAATATCTGGTAACCTTTGACCCGCTGGATGGCTCTTCCAACATCGACGTCAACGTATCTGTTGGTACCATTTTTTCCATTCTGCAGGCACCCACTGACCTGGCTGGCGATGACGAGAGCGCCTTCCTGCAGCAAGGCAGCAAACAAGTTGCCGCTGGCTACGTACTCTATGGCCCCTCCAACATCCTGGTCATGACCACTGGCAAGGGCACCCATATGTTTACCCTGGCCAATACCGGCGATTTTTTCCTGACCCGCGAACTGGTTCAGGTACCGGTTACGACCAAGGAATTTGCCATCAACATGTCCAACCAGCGCTTCTGGGAACATGCGATGCAGAGCTATGTAGATGACATGCTCAAAGGCGAAGAAGGCCCTCTGGCCAAACGCTACAACATGCGCTGGGTTGCCTCCATGGTTGCAGAAGTGCACCGCATCCTGACACGCGGCGGTATCTTCATGTACCCCTACGATTACCGTGAACCGAAGAAACCCGGCAAGCTGCGACTGATGTATGAAGGCAACCCCATGAGTTTCCTGATTGAACAGGCAGGTGGGCTGAGCACCAACGCCTATACCCATATCATGGGCATCCAGCCTAAAGGGATTCACGAGCGCGTTGCTGTTGTGCTCGGCTCAAAAGATGAAGTAAACATCGCTCTGGACTATCACCGCCGTCTGGCTGGCAGCCAGCAGGGCGACTAAGCGGAAGTGCAGTAGTAAATAAGGGAGCCAAGGCTTAATGCCAGTCAGTTAAGCTGACTGGCATTTTTATTTCTGGTCGGATACTTGGACGGCTTGGGCTTGACCACCCGCGGGTAACTGCGCTCCTCACGTCGATGAGGCAGGACGTAGTGCATGGCCGAAGCCTGTAGTTCAGCCAGGTAGCGAGGGATGTTGCCTGGATGATTCAAAGAGACCCCGTTCAAGAAGCCCAGGATCGCCCAGGTGCAGGCGGTGAAACTCATTTCGCAGGGGGAGATGCCAGGGCAGTGGCGACTCATTTCCAGCATTTGATAACGCAGCAGATTGTACCCCAGCAGTACGCCCCACAGCTCTTGTTCAATCATCTCCGGCGTTTTACTGCGCAGTGTGTAGTGACCCGCGAGCATGCCTTGCTTCATTTCTCGATAGCCCAATTCGATTTCCCAACGCTGGCTGTACAGATCCACGATGTCATCTGGCGGAAAGCGCAGAGGATCGATCATCGAAGTCAGTACTTGCCGGACTTTGCCCTTGATGGTCTTGCTTAATAACCTGGCCTGTAGCGTGTCGGGCAGCTCGGGCCATTGCTTACGCGCCTGCGGCGAGGTCTTCAGCGAGACGATGGCATCCTGGCGCCCCAGCTTGTATAGCACCTCATATTGAGCATCCTTGCGCAGCGGCAGTAGCCAATGGCGCTGAGTGCCTGTTTGTTGCCAGCGATGAAGAAGCCCCAGCGAATAGAAGCCACGGTCGAACAAGGTCAGCGAGTGATCGGGTGTGCTGTCGATCAGTTGTTCGGCCAGCTTCATCTCGTTGCTGTGATAACCGGCAAAAGCACTGCTCACCAGCATGTGACTGGTCAGTTCCATCTGGCAGACCATGCGCACTTGGGGATAGCCGGTATCGCCATGCTGATTACTGGCGCTGCCATAGTGCTTGCGGTTGTCGTCCGTATCCGCTGTGCGCCAGACCACGCCATCGACACTGAGCAGGCGCAAACCCGCCCAGGTGGGGTGATTGGCGCTGGCATGCCAGCGTTGTTGCGTCAGGGAAAAGACTTCTCGCACCGCCGCACTGCCCAGGCGCTGCCGACCTTGCACGATGGCACTGGGTGCCACCAGTGGCCTCTGCCCAGGCAGCATGATGTCCATACGACTCGCAGCATCCCAGGCCGACATCCGGCGAAACAACGCCATGGCGATCACGCACCAGATCATGGACTCAAGAGGGAGGCGTCGCTTACGTATGGTCGCCACTCCCGCCGTTTCCAGTGCGGTGCTGACCAGGTCTGGATCAAGCAGCGCCCCCAGTTCATCAAGGGCGTGAGTAGTAGAAGCGGCTTCGTGAGTCAGTGCCAAGGCGCGGGACAGTCGCATAAAAAATCCGATGCTCAAAACAAGCATCGGATTTTCGTTTCAGGGCGCAAAAGGTCAAGCTGTTGGGCTTAACTGACTGGCATTAAGCCAAGGCTCCCTTATTTACTCTTTATGACGTGTTAACAATCCGTCCCACTGAGACGGACAACGCCTTTCCACTGAAGCTGGTAAAGCCTCAAAGATCATAGGGAGCGGCCTGCGGCAGACCGTCCCCCTGCTCTTCTTTCTGCAGTGCCTGCAGCAGCGGATTGCTCTGATCTACCACATCGCGTAATCGCTGCAATGCCTCCATCACTCGTCTTGACTGCTCACGCAGCATGGCATCCGGATTTCGCCAGCGGCTCAGTTCACGCTGCGCCTGATGAAAACAGTTCAATGCCTGATCCAGCTTGCTGTCATGCTCAAGATGAGTCGCAACCTGCATCAGGGTACATACCCGCATTTTTGACGTGAGCTGAATCAGACTGCGCTTGAGCGGGATCAACTCCTCCCGGCTGGCCCCAACCTGGCCACTGACAGCAATCAGGGCTTTCAGACCAAGCTGAAAACGCTGCGAATAAAACTCCACTTCCCGCAACGAGTGTTTAGCCAGCAGCAACCACTCGTCCTTTTCCAGCACCTCCATGTTGATAACATCTACGGCTTCACGCTCCATGGCATCAGTCAACTGGCCGTACTGGCGCAATGCCTGGGTTAGACGCTGCAAAGCCTGACGATAGGGCTCAATAACTCGCCGATCAGCCGTACAGTCATGCAAGGCATCCAGAGCATCCACTAACAAGGGGTGATATTTCAGATAAAAACGCAACGTCGCCTCACGTGCCAGCATCTGTCGCCGATGGCGTAACCAGCACGACAAAATAAAGGCAACAGCACATACCACCAGGGTGATAAGAACGATCGTTTTTAACCAAACCGGCATGGCAAAATGCTCAACAACTTCAGGCCTGGACGAGAAAAGGCAGGAAAACAGGGGCATACAGCAATAACAAAGCCAGAGGTCGTATTGGTCTTCCCGCCACGGCCTTTTATAATCACTGCCCACCCAGTTTCTGTAAATGTTTTTGTACAGGGTTAAAAACCCGCTAACCACAGAAGGCTACATCCATGAGCTTTGTAAACGTACCGGCTGGCAAAGACCTGCCCAATGATATCTACGTAATCATCGAGATCCCCGCCAACAGCAGCCCGGTCAAATACGAGATCGACAAAGATGCCGACGCACTCTTTGTTGACCGTTTCATGTCTGCCCCTATGTTCTATCCAGCCAACTACGGCTATATCAACAACACCCTGGCTGATGACGGTGACCCCCTGGATGTGCTGGTCATCACTCCTTACCCTGTCGTTCCCGGCTCAGTGATTCGCTGCCGCCCCATTGGCATCCTCAACATGAGCGACGAAGCCGGTGAAGATGCCAAGCTGGTAGCCGTGCCCCACGACAAACTGAGCCCACTGTACAAAGAAGTGAAAGAGATCGCTGACCTGCCCGAACTGCAGCTGCAGCAGATCAAGCATTTCTTTGAAAACTACAAAGGCCTGGACAAAGGCAAGTGGGTCAAGGTTGATGGCTGGGCAGATGCCGAAGCTGCACGCCAGGCTATTCTGACTTCCGTCAAGAACTACGAAGCCAAGCAGTAATAACCGCCTGTGTTTCCTGACGGCTGCTGATACTTCCTGCAAGCCAACAGAGACAAGCGATCAGCCCGGCCTACAGCCGGGCTGTTTATTTGGATCAAGTATTCGTATATCCCCACACCTTCCGCCAGTGCTACACCAAGCTCCGCTCAGCCCTGCTGCAAATCCTGCCACAAGCCCACAAACGCCTGAGTCAGCTTATGCTTGGGAGCCAAATGCACCAGCGGCACGGCCGACTGATGCGACTCACGCATCATTACTGAACTGGGCAAGGTTGTCTCCAGGACGGGCAGACCCTCCCCTTTCAGCTCGGCCACCAGTTTTTTCGGCAAGCTGGCCCGTGGCGCGAACTGATTAACAACAATCCCTTCCAGCGCCAACTGTGGATTATGATCTGCTCGGGTCTCCTGCAGATTGTCGAGCAGGGTATAGAGTGCCTGCCGGGCAAACTGGTCACAGTCAAAGGGCACCAGGCAGCCTTCTGCCGCGACCAACGCGGACAAGCTGAAAAAATTCAGGGCTGGCGGTGTATCAATAAAAATTTCGTCAAAGCCCGACAAGTCATTCAGGGCATCCCTGAGTTTATAGATCTTGTGCTTGGCCTCGAGTTTGGACTGCAAGGACGGCAACTCAGGATGCGCAGGCACCACAAACAGATTGTCGTAGCCTGTTGGCCACACACAGCTATCCAGCGTGGGAGCATGCAGGCGAAAACTGAGCGTGGACTCGAAGAAATCAAATAACGAATGCCGTCCCTCTTCCTCCTGCTGCAAGTAGTCATGACCCAGCAGGTAGTGGCTGGCATTTCCCTGCGTATCAAGATCAATCACCAGCGTGCGACGCCCTTGCTGTGCAGCAACCGCCGCCAGATTGACAGCAATACTTGATTTACCCACTCCGCCCTTCTGGTTGAAGACAACCCTTTTCATGACCCCTCCATCCCTCACCTGTATTGCCAGAAATAGTATTGGCGCAGCGTTACTTGCAATGATTGGACCGACTGGCAGCCGCCAACAGCAGATACAACAAGGGCCTCGAATGAGGCCCCGTGTGGATCAACGATCAACCTTTGGACAGCAGCTCGCGCAAATCGATGATCGCGGCATTCGCTCGAGAGATGTAATTCGCCATAACCAAAGAGTGGTTAGCAAATAAGCCAAAGCCTGAACCATTCAATATCATCGGGCTCCACACTGTTTCCTGTGTACCCTCCAGCTCACGAATTACCTGTCGCAGACTAACCAGCGCATTCTTTTTGGCCAGCGCCGGGCCAAAATCGTGCTCAACCGCCCGCAGGAATTCGAGCAATGCCCAGGTCGTTCCTCGCGCTTCATAAAACACGTTGTCAATTTCCAGCCAGGGGGTTTTCACTGTCTGATCTTCGGTCGCTGCCTCATCACTGCCGGGCTCCAATTGATCCGTATTGACCACACGCTGACCAACGCTGGCAGACAAACGCTGTGACAGGCTGCCCAGCCGTGTAGAGACATCACCCAGCCAGTTATTGAGGTTATCTGCACGGGCAAAAAATTCGGCGTTACCGTTGGTCGGGTTACTCAGCTTGTCGAGATAGCGGTACAGCGCGTTAATACCTTCCTGATACTGACTTTCAGTAGAGGGAAGCATCCAGCTATCGGTGCTGAAGGAGAACTGAGGTTCGGCCACGGTCAGATCGGTCTGCTCGCGTGACTGTGACTGCGAACGGCTAAAATCCTTGCGCAATGCACGAGCCATATCACGCACCTGCACGACCACACCGAACTCCCAGGCACGGGTGTTGTCCAGCCATACTCCCGGCGGAAAGATATCATTGTGCAAATAACCACCAGGTTTATGCAGCAGGATATCCGCCACGTTAATCAGAGTCGCCGTGGTCGTATAGCCGTTGACCACCTTCTCTTGCCCACGCTGTTCAGCCATGACTTTGGCCTCTGCCACCGGGTCAAAGCTGTCAGGATTAGCAGACCAGTACAAACCGACCAGCACAGCTCCTAGCAGATAAATAGCAACTGCTGCGATACCCCAGCGCAGCCACAGGCGTCCCTCCTCAGGAAACAACCACACCAACAAACGATCCAACATCAAGACTTCCTTTTATCCAAACAGTATCCAGTACACATCACCCGATGAGTTGACATTACTGCCCCTCAACTGGGCTGAGCTTGCGGTCTGCCGAGGAAATACCCCATACCGCCATCGACTCCAAGACTTTGCAATTGCTGCCATTCCGCCTCAGTTTCAACACCATCAGCGAGCAACATAATATCCTGCCCATGAGCAATCTGAGCCATGGAAATAACGAAGAACTGACTTTCACGTCGGTCCTGAACATTCTGCACGAAACTGCGGTGCACCTTGACGTACTCCAGCGACATTGTCTTCAGATAGGCGAAAGGCACCCCGCCAACACCGAAGTGATCGATGGAAAAGCGCACACCTTGCGAGCGTAGCCCATGCATGCGCGACAACAGCAGATCCATATGCTGCCGCAAGGCATACTCTGGCACCTCCAACACAATACGCGCAGCTTCTTTGGCGCGGCTCTGAAAGGTTTCCTTCAACCAGGAGCAGAAGCCTTCATCCTGCAATGAGGCAATAGAAATGTTGACGCAGTAGGCCGCAGCACCATCATCATCCCTGGAGCTCATGCGTCGTAACAAATTGTGCAATACCTGACGGTCCAGTGCCGGCAAAAGGTCAAACTGCTCAGCCATGGGCAGAAACTCACCAGCGGCCAGCACACCGTGCTCATCCTGCAACCGCACATAGACCTCATGATGCAGTACAACCTTTTTCGCCAAGTACACAGGCTGGTAATAAAGCAGCAGTTCGTCCCGGGCAATAGCCCCTTCAAGGAAGTGGCGCCACTCATTGGCGGAGCGACTATTACTCTGTGAACGACTGATATGACATGCATTCAGCCCCTTCTGCTGCGCTTCCCTCAACGCCACATCAGCTTCGGAGAAGGCTGCGCCCAAATCGAATGTAGTTTGCGGATAGAGATAAACCGCCCCCAGATGCAGCCGATCACGCCACTCAGGTGCAGTAACCGACTCCATACGTGAAACGTGATTGAACAGTTTCTCCACATGGCTGGCAAAATCGTTTTCTGCCAAACCGGGTATGAATACCGCGTAATCTGTCCCGGAACGCCGCGCCAGCAGGGCACCGTCATAGGCTTGCACGCCTTCCTGCAGGCGTAGCGCAATCCTTTTCAGCATGTCATCGCCTGCTTCCCGACCATAGCGGACGTTATGGTCTTCAAGGCCCCGCACCTGTAGCAGCATCAGACCGCCACTGCGCGCCCCTTCTTCGGAAAGGCTCAGCATCAGTCTGATACGCTGATCAAAGGCAGAGCGATTGAGCAACCCCGTCAGGCCATCTTCACTGACCTGCCTACGCAAATGCTCAATCAACCCCAACTGTTCGGAAAATATGCTCTCCAACCGTTTGACCATGCGATTCATGGCGCCGACCAGACTGGACAGCTCACGTGTAGAGGGTTTGATATCGATCGTGCTGAAGCGCCGTTCGGCCCAGGCACTACTGTGCTGTTCCAGCACTTGCAGAGGAGAAATAACAACGCGATTGAGCACCCAGCGCATGATGAGAAACACCACCATCAATGCTGCCAGAAACTGGAAAAACACCTTCTGCAGATAGTCCCAGAGATCGTGATAAGCCTCGGCCGGATGGCTCTGCACTCGCACCATCCCCAGCTGCATCCAGCCGTTGGTCACGTGCGCCTCCGCGATGGGCGCTGGCAGGTCAGCAAAACGCACGAACCAGTCCGGCAGATCATCTACACCACCGCCTGTCTGCTTGACAATCTTTGACTCACCGTTGACATCCAGATACTCGATGCGCTGGTAATAACCGCGATCAAAAACAGCATCAATCATCTGCTGCATGGTGACTTCGTCCTGGGATGCCGCTGAGTTGGTCAGCACAATCCCCAGAGATGTAGCAGCATCCTGAGCATGGGCCTGCAACTGGGCCTGCAGATAACTGCGATAATTCTGCACCGCTGAAAACAGGGTCAAAGCCAACAACGCGAGCATCACCCCGGCCAGGAACGAGAACAGCACATTACGCAAACTCATGGGTTCCTCCTGTTGCTCCCCACTTTCCATCCTCGACCATCTTGATCTCGCTATCCGTCATTACACGCTGCTCTTAGATTAGACTAACTGGCTGACTCGACATTGATCAGCAACCTTACCCCATGTACAGGCGCACAACCGCTCTGAAATGAAATAAAGCTAAATACAGGCACAGCAACTATAGAACACTGCAGCTGACTGCACACCCCTGCGCGACAGACTTACACATCTGCCGTCACCCGGACTGACTTAGCCATTTACGCATAAATACTGTTTCGGAGTTTCTGAGAATACAGTCCTTCTGCTCAATTCCAACCTCGCTCCGTGAGGAAAAGAATAAGAAACTTGCAAGGAAACAGCCAAACATTGAAGTGAAATTAGGCGTAACTAGACTATAAAGATAATTTTCGGCAAACTAGTCCGCCAATTCGCATCGGCCTCGGCCAACGGTGTGACGCAACCTCTGGAGCCCCGGTTCCTGGAGGATGCAGTAGCAATATCTGGTGCAGTTCATTAACCAATATCAGCAATGCTGGCAGACGTCTCTGCTGACCGAAGACTAACAGTCTCCCGTCAGGTACAGGTGATGTTCTCAGGCATGTCAGGAACGGCGAATTTATGGCAAAGATTCTGGTCCTCAACGGTCCCAACCTTAATCTTCTCGGCACACGTGAGCCGGAGGTCTATGGTTACACCACGCTGGCCGATATCCAAGCCATGCTCGAAGCCCAGGCCACAGCCAGCGGCCACAGTCTGGACTTTTTTCAGAGCAATGCCGAACACCTGCTGGTAGAGCGTATTCACCAGGCACGCACGGAAAAGGTCGACTTTGTTCTGATCAATCCGGCGGCTTTCACCCACACCAGTGTTGCCATCCGAGATGCCCTGAGTGGCGTTGCGATTCCCTTTATCGAGGTTCACCTGTCCAACGTGCATAAACGTGAACCCTTCCGTCATCATTCCTATTTTTCCGATGTGGCGGTCGGGGTGATCTGCGGACTGGGTGCTCAAGGTTACTCCCTCGCCCTGCAAGCTGCACTGTCAATGCTGGAGCGGGACTAACGTTCCCTGAATGAGAAAGATGCTCATGGATATCCGTAAAGTAAAAAAACTTATCGAACTGCTGGAAGAATCCGATATCAACGAGATCGAGATTAAAGAAGGCGAGGAGTCGGTACGCATCAGCCGTGTCTCCAACGTAGTACCTGCCGCAGCCTATGCTCCTGCCTACGCGCCCGCGCCAATGCCTATGCAGGCCGCGCCAGTCCAGGCCGCAGCACCTGCACCTGTTGCAGCGCCTGCTGAAACCGGCAAGGCAATTGCTGCAGGCCACATTGTGACCTCTCCCATGGTAGGCACCTTCTATCGCTCACCAGCACCAGGCACCAAGGCATTCGTGGAAGTGGGTTCCAGCGTCAATGTTGGCGACAAGATCTGCATTATCGAAGCCATGAAGATGATGAACCATATCGAAGCAGACAAGGCCGGTACCATTGTGGAAATCCTGGTGGAAGATGGCCAGCCACTTGAGTTCGATCAGCCCCTGTTCGTTATTGCTTAATACACGCTACCGCTAAAGGAAACGCTCATGCTGGAAAAAGTCCTGATTGCGAACCGCGGCGAAATCGCGTTGCGCATTTTGCGAGCCTGTAAAGAGCTGGGCATCAAGACAGTAGCTGTCCATTCCAAAGCCGACCGTGATCTGAAACACGTTCGTCTGGCAGACGAAGCCGTTTGTATTGGCCCGAACTCATCAACGGAAAGCTATCTGAATATTCCTCGCCTGATTGCGGCGGCGGAAATTACCGATGCCTCCGGTATTCACCCCGGTTACGGCTTTCTGGCTGAAAACGCTAACTTCGCCGAAATGGTAGAGAAAAGCGGCTTTGTCTTTATTGGCCCGACCGCCAGTGTCATTCGCCTGATGGGTGACAAGGTTTCTGCCATCAGGGCCATGAAGGAAGCTGGTGTCCCCACCGTTCCCGGCTCCAATGGCCCGCTGCCAGACGACGCTGAGCAAGTGAAAAAGATTGCTCTCGAAATTGGCTACCCTGTCATCATCAAGGCGGCAGCTGGCGGTGGTGGTCGTGGTATGCGCGTTGTGCACGCCGAAGCCGATCTGCTTAGTTCAGTCAGCGTAACCCAGACTGAAGCCAAGGCTGCGTTCGGTGATAGCACGGTGTACATGGAGAAGTTCCTCGAGAACCCACGTCACATTGAAGTGCAGGTACTGGCTGACGGCCAGGGCAACGCCATTCATCTGTATGACCGTGACTGCTCCTTACAGCGTCGTCACCAGAAAGTGCTGGAGGAAGCTCCGGCACCACTGGTAGATGAAACCGCACGCCAGGCTGTTCTGCAGTCCTGTGTGGATGCCTGCATCACCATCGGTTATCGCGGCGCGGGCACCTTCGAGTTTCTCTACGAAGATGGCAACTACTACTTCATCGAGATGAACACACGTGTTCAGGTGGAGCATCCCGTTACCGAGATGATCACTGGCATCGACATCGTCAAGGAACAATTGCGCATTGCCTCCGGCATGCCCTTGTCGTTCCGTCAGGAAGACGTGAAGATCAAGGGCCATGCCTTTGAATGCCGCGTCAACGCAGAAGATCCACGCACTTTCATGCCCTGCCCCGGCCTGGTAAAAACCTACCATGCTGCTGGCGGCTTCGGCGTGCGTGTCGACTCTCACCTGTACAGTGGCTACTCCGTCCCACCCTATTACGATTCGCTGATTGCCAAGCTGATCACTCACGGTGATAACCGTGAAACCGCTCTGGCACGTATGCGAGTTGCACTGGATGAGATGGTTGTTGACGGCATCAAGACCAACATCCCGCTACACAAGGATCTGGTCCGTGACAGCCAGTTCGCCAAAGGCGGTGTCAACATTCACTACCTTGAGAAGAAGCTGGGCTCAGAACACTGATTCCGGTATTCCCTGGAGCCCCTGGGCTGCTGGCATCATGCTGATGCGCGCTGTCCAGCCTCCCGCCTCTTTGCTACTGCGGTGGCAAAGAGGCTTTTTCTTTTTACAGGAGACTAATCATGTCCTGGCTTCAGATTCGTTTGGAAATCAAACCTGAGCAAGCGGAAGAACTGGAAGATTTGCTACTGGCCGTTGGCGCCGTGTCAGTCACCTTTCAGGACAATGAGGACCAACCTATCTATGAGCCCGAACTGGGATCCACACCACTGTGGAGCAATACCACACTGATTGGCCTGTTCACTGCCGATACGGATATCGAAGAAGCGCTCACTACCCTGCAGTTACACTACCTGGCAGGCCACCCTGGCCAGGAGTTCCCTGCACACAAAGTAGAAATTCTGGAAGACAAAGACTGGGAACGCGCATGGATGGAGCACTTTGAGCCCATTCAGTTTGGTGAGCATTTCTGGGTCTGCCCAAGCTGGAAACCTACGCCGGATCCCGAAGCAGCCAACCTGATTCTCGACCCTGGCTTGGCTTTTGGCACCGGCAGCCACCCCACCACAGCCTTGTGCCTGCGCTGGCTCGCAGCGCAGGACCTGAAAGACAAGGTAGTGATCGATTATGGCTGTGGTTCGGGCATACTCGGCATTGCTGCGCTACTACTGGGAGCACGTATGGTCTATGCCGTGGACATTGATCCACAGGCACTGGAAGCTACCCGCGACAACGCCCAGCGCAATGGTATTCACTCCTCCAGACTGATGACACTGTACCCCGAGCAGATGCCGGAATTGCAGGCTGATGTTGTGGTAGCTAATATTCTCGCAGGCCCGCTGGTCAGCCTTGCACCCACCCTGGCCGCTTTGTGTCATGTTGAAGGAAAGATCGTGCTGTCAGGCATTCTTTCTCATCAGGCAGAAGAGGTCAGTGCCGCCTACCAGCCCTATTACACAATGTCGCCCCCAGTGATTGTGGAAGACTGGGGTCGTCTGGAAGGAATACGCTTCTGAGATGCCACTCTCCCACCTGATTACCCGCTGCCCGGCGTGCCAGACCGCCTTTAAACTGGAACAACGGCAACTGCAGCAGGCCGGGGGGAGAGTCCGTTGCGGCGTCTGCCATCATGTATTCATGGCTGCTCAGCATATGCTAAGCAGCCAGCCAGAACCGACCAGCACCTCTCCCCAACCCAATAGCCGCCCTCCCATCAAGCCTTCGGCAGATCGGCCCAGTCTGCATCACGTCGTGGTGACCCCCAAAACCAGGGAACCTGATGCTGCAGCCACACCCTCGCCGCAAGTCTCAGCACAACCAACACCTGTGCACAATGACAAACACGCCGCATCAGCACAGGCTCAGCCTGCAGCCCCCGCGCGCCCAACGGCGATAGCTAACAGCAAACCAGTGCCGACTCAGCGCCATCAGGAGGCGGCCAAGGCCTCTTCGCACGCAGCGGCGAAGGCCAGTTCAGACACGCCTGCATCAAACAATGCCCAAAGCTCGAGACCAGACGGCGATGTACTGACACTAAGCCCACTACAGGCGCTGGAAAATCTGCATGATGAGGAACATCTGCACTGGCACGAGCCCGCACCCAAACTGAGTAACGGCCTGCTGGCCTGGACACTGCTATTGCTGCTGGCACTCCCTCTGCAATGGATATGGTGGCAGCGTCAGCAGCTAGCCTGGCAGCCCCCCCTTGGGACCTTTATCCAGTGGAGTTGCAGCTCACTGCCCTGCCAGCTGCACCCGCGCAGTGATGTCGACAAAATCAGCAGCACAGCCTTATCCATTCGCGATCATCAGGAATACAGTAATCTGCTGCAGGTCAATCTGACGCTGCTAAATCAGGCGAGTTACAACCAACCTTATCCCGTACTCGGACTGGTATTTTATGACCTGCAGGGACATCCACGCGCACAGCGCTATATCACCTCCACTGACTATCTGGGTGGTGATCTGGAAGACGCCAAGGAAATGCCCATCAACACGCCGGTTAACATCAGCTTTACCCTGCAGGATCCGGGTGCACCCTCGGTAGGATATGCCCTGCACCTCTATGCGGCAGACGCCCGAATTCCCTCTTTCCCACCCAAGCCTGAAAGAGTAGAATAGCCCCCCTTGTTCAGAAACTGCCCACCTGACCCTCATTTTTTGGGGTTTTCAGGCGCTTAGCCAGCCTTATCTATCCGGGAAAAATACGTGTTCAGAATTGGTCCCTATACCATTGATAGCCGGGTCATCCTGGCCCCCATGGCAGGGGTTACCGATCTACCGTTCCGGACTTTGTGCAAGCGTATGGGCGCGGGTTTAGTGGTTTCTGAAATGTTGACGGCCAACCATCACCTCTGGCATTCGCGCAAGTCGCAGCTGCGTATGATTCATCTTGATGAACCAGCGCCTCGCTCAGTGCAGATTGCAGGTGGTGACCCGGAAAGTATGGCCAATGCCGCCCGCCTGAGCGTGGAACAGGGTGCCCAGATCATTGATCTGAATATGGGTTGCCCGGCCAAGAAGGTGTGTAACAAGGCGGCAGGTTCGGCACTACTGAAAGATGAAAGGCTGGTTGCAGAAATCCTGCAGACAGTAGTCGCTGCCGTTGACGTTCCTGTGACGTTGAAGATCCGTACTGGCTGGAGTCAGGAGCTGCGTAATGGCATGACCATTGCCAGACTGGCTGAAGACCTGGGTATCCAGGCTCTGGCGGTGCACGGCCGGACACGTGAGGACAAATTTACCGGGCATGCCGAGTACGACACCATCGCGGCGATCAAGCAGAGTGTCCGTATTCCGGTATTTGCCAATGGCGATATCGACAGCCCGACCAAAGCCTGCGAGGTGCTCCAGCATACCGGAGCCGATGCGGTGATGATTGGCCGGGCAGCGCAAGGACGGCCCTGGATCTTTCGCGAGATTGATCACTTTCTTCGTGCTGGGAAGGCACTACCAGCACCCCGACTCGCAGAGTTGCGCTCGATCTTACTTGAGCACCTGCGAGGACTACACACCTTTTACGGTGACGTGCTTGGAACGCGTGTAGCGCGAAAACATGTTGGCTGGTATCTGGCAGCTCAGCCAGGCGGTAACGAATTTCGACGTTTTTTTAATCAGATAGAAACCTCCGAAGCGCAAATAGAGGCGCTCGAGCACTTTTTTAGTGAGCGAGATGCCGATAACGAGGTAGCGGCTTAAATGAATATGGCACTGACTAAACTGAATACCCAAGACACGCTCAATGAATCGCCCACCAAGGTACACACAGCAGTGGTTCCTCAGGAAACTGCCCAGACCCTGCGTGATACCGTGGCACGGTCTCTGGATAACTACTTCAAGCAGTTAGATGGCCAACCCGTAAGCGATGTGTACGAGATGGTGCTGGCGGAAATCGAACAGCCTCTGTTTGAGACCGTCATGCACTACACCAAGGACAATCAGACCAAAGCCTCACAGGTTCTGGGCCTGAACCGCGGCACTCTGCGGAAGAAACTCAA
Organism: Pokkaliibacter sp. MBI-7; assembly: GCF_029846635.1. NCBI lineage: Bacteria > Pseudomonadati > Pseudomonadota > Gammaproteobacteria > Oceanospirillales > Balneatrichaceae > Pokkaliibacter > Pokkaliibacter sp. MBI-7. The sequence continues at coordinate 1,104,147 of NZ_JARVTG010000001.1, forward strand.
ACAGTACGGATTACTGTAAGTAAAAAGGCGGCATTGTCCGCCTTTTTTCTTTTTGACCTTTTGGTCAAATTTGACTGTGTATAGTGGATTGCTCCACTGCCGGGAAGTGCCAGCCCAGCCAGTCACCCCATGCTTTTACTTGCTGCCCCATTAGAATCTGGATTGCATACCATGTCTGACCAACATCTTTCTCCTGTTCGCCGCGCTCTTCTCAGCGTCTCCGACAAGACCGGACTGTTGGCGTTTGCCCAAGCCCTGCAGGCACGTGGCGTCGCCCTGCTGTCGACAGGCGGCACCTACAAGCTGCTGAAACAGGCCGGTGTCGAAGTGACCGAAGTCTCTGACCATACCGGTTTCCCGGAAATGATGGATGGTCGCGTCAAGACCCTGCACCCTAAAGTGCATGGTGGCATTCTCGGTCGCCGTGGCCAGGATGACGAAGTGATGGCAGAGCACAACATTGCCCCCATCGATATGGTTGTCGTCAACCTCTACCCCTTCGCCCAGACCGTGGCTCGTCCTGACTGCAGCTGGGAAGACGCTATCGAGAACATCGATATCGGTGGCCCCACCATGGTTCGTGCAGCTGCCAAGAACCATGCCCACGTCGCTATCGTCACCGATGTTGCCGACTATGACCGCATCCTCAGCGACATGGACAGCAACGACAATCAGCTGACCCTGGCCCTGCGTTATGATCTGGCCGTCAAGGCATTTGAACATACCGCTCGCTACGATGGCATGATCGCTAACTACCTCGGTGCGCGTAACGAAATTGGTACCCAGGTCAGCGACTTCCCCCGCACCTACTCCACCCAGCTGGTGAAAAAGCAGGATATGCGCTACGGGGAAAACCCTCATCAGCGTGCGGCTTTCTACGTTGAGCCAGTGATTCAGGAAGCCAGTGTCTCCACCGCCAATCAGTTGCAAGGCAAGGAACTTTCCTACAATAACGTGGCGGATACCGATGCGGCTCTGGAATGCGTCAAACCCTTCAAGGATCCGGCCTGCGTCATCGTCAAGCACGCCAACCCCTGTGGTGTTGCCATTGGCGATACCCTTCTGGATGCCTACAACCGCGCCTTCAAAACCGACCCGACCTCTGCCTTTGGCGGTATCATTGCCTTCAACCGTGAGCTGGACGCCCAGACCGCTCAGGCCATCATCGACCGTCAGTTCGTTGAAGTGATTATTGCTCCCAGTGTCAGCAGCGAAGCCCGCGCTATCGTCGCAGCCAAACAGAATGTGCGCCTGCTGGCCTGTGGCGACTGGGACAGTGACCGTGCGCCAGAGCTGGATTACAAACGAGTCAACGGCGGTCTGCTGCTTCAGGATCGCGATCTGGGCATGGTTGAACTGGCGGATATGAAAATCGTCAGCAAGCGCCAGCCTAGCGAGCAGGAAATGCGTGACCTGCTGTTCGCCTGGGAAGTCGCCAAATACGTCAAGTCCAATGCCATTGTTTACGCCAAAGACGGTATGACCGTGGGTATTGGCGCCGGACAGATGAGCCGGGTATACAGTGCCCGTATCGCAGGGATTAAGGCCGAAGACGAAGGCTTGACCGTTCCCGGTTCAGTGATGGCCTCCGATGCCTTCTTCCCCTTCCGCGATGGTATTGATGCAGCAGCCAAAGCAGGTATCGTTGCCGTCATCCAGCCCGGTGGCTCAATGCGTGATCAGGAAGTGATCGATGCTGCCAATGAGCATGGCATTGCCATGGTCTTTACTGGTATGCGTCATTTCCGTCACTAATCCACCCTGCGGGAGGCAGTCTCTACCTCCCGCTGTCTTGCTGAAGAGAGCAAACAGATGAAAGTACTCGTAATTGGCAATGGTGGCCGTGAACACGCCCTCGCCTGGCAGGTAGCTCAGCACCCGCAGGTAGAGAAAGTCTTCGTAGCCCCCGGTAACGCGGGCACAGCACTCGAAGCCAAGCTGGAAAACGTCGCCATCGACGTGCTGGCACTGGATGCGCTGGCAGATTTTGCTGCACAGAATAATATCGATCTGACGATTGTTGGCCCCGAAGCACCTCTGGTAGCAGGCGTGGTGGATCTGTTCCGCTCACGTGATCTGCCCATCTTTGGTCCTACCAAAGGGGCTGCGCAGCTGGAAGGCTCCAAAGCCTTCACCAAAGACTTCCTTGCCCGCCATCAGATTCCTACTGCGGAATACCAGAACTTCACCGAAGTCGAGCCTGCGCTGGCTTATCTGCGTGAAAAAGGTGCCCCCATTGTGATCAAGGCCGACGGTCTGGCCGCCGGCAAAGGCGTCATTGTTGCCATGACACTGGCTGAAGCCGAAGAAGCCGTGCGCGATATGCTGTCAGGCAACGCCTTTGGTGAAGCAGGCTGCCGGGTAGTGATTGAAGAGTTCCTTGAAGGTGAAGAAGCCAGCTTTATCGTCATGGTCGATGGCGAACATGTTCTGCCCATGGCCACCAGCCAGGATCATAAACGCGTCGGTGATGGCGATACCGGTCCCAACACAGGCGGCATGGGTGCTTACTCCCCTGCACCGGTAGTAACCGACATCGTTTTCCAGCGCGCCATGAACGAAGTGATTCTTCCCACCGTGCGTGGCATGGCCGCCGAAGGCAATGAATACACCGGCTTCCTGTACGCGGGCCTGATGATTACCGCCGACGGCACACCCAAGGTGATCGAATTCAATTGCCGTTTCGGTGATCCGGAAACTCAGCCCATCATGCTGCGCCTCAAGTCCTCACTGCTGGAGCTGTGTCAGGCCGCGCTGGATAAGCGTCTGGATCAGACCCATGCCGAGTGGGACGAGCGGGCCAGCATTGGTGTGGTCCTGGCAGCAGCAGGTTACCCCGACTCTTATCCCAAGGGGGATGTCATCAGTCTGCCCGCAACCCTGCCTGAGGGTACCAAGATATTCCATGCGGGCACCCGACTGGAAAATGGTCAGCCTGTCACCAACGGTGGCCGGGTATTGTGTGTGACAGCCATGGGGAACAGCGTCAAGGAAGCTCAGCAACGGGCTTATGAGCTGGTACACCAGACCAGCTGGGAAGGCATGTTCTTCCGTAATGATATTGCCTGGCGTGCCATTGCCCGCGAAGAACAGCAGTAACCGACGTTTTCAGAAACGCTATCGCTGTTTGCAAACCTAAGTAACGGCCGGACTTCCCGGCCGTTACTATTTCTGCCATTAGTTCATTACTGTGCAATAGTGCCTTTCCTGCATTGACCTTGGTCTGTTCCCCTCTCACAGCCATACTTACCCAACTCCATAAATGAAGAAACCTCCAAGCCATGAGCGCCTCAACCACCTCTGCGCAGGTCATCCCTCGCCCGCGAAATGACTTCGACCACTATCATGCCCATGTCTACTTTGATTCCAGCTCACTGGTGCAAGCAACAGCACTGGTTCAGCAAGCGAGTACCGAGCTGGCAGTACAGGTGGGGCGCATTCATCAGAAGTTAGTAGGCCCTCACCCTCACTGGAGCTGCCAGCTGGCCTTCGACAAGCACAGTTTTGATGAAGTAATCCGGTGGCTGGAACAACATCGTCAGGGTTTGGATGTACTGGTGCACGGTGTTACTGGCGACAATCTGCTGGATCACACGGCACACGCTTCATGGCTAGGCCAGCCCAGTAGTTTGCATCTGGATGTCTTTCACTGAGCAGCACAAGACGATGCGACGTTTACGGGTGGTAAATAATGACCAGCAAGCCCGGATGAGCACAGCGGAGATCGATCTCTGCGACGTGTCACAACGCACAGCAAAACGTGAACACGCTCTGCGACAGGCGGATATTAAGAAGGTTGCTGGCAGTGTCACCGCCAGCAATGGTTCAAGGTAGCTCCAGTCAGGACAGCGTGAAGCTATCGGCGTCCTGCCAGGCGGGAAAGCCTTCCCGATACTGTTTGAGTTTGTCGTTGCTCAGTGTGTGCAGTAATACCCCGTCTGCATTTGGCTCCAGCTCTGCCAAGATTTCTCCTTCAGCCGAAATGATGCGAGAGTCACCACTGAACGACCAGCCATTACCATCCTCGCCAACACGATTGCACACCGCGACATAGGCCTGGTTCTCGATGGCACGTGCCTGACTCAATACTTTCCAGTGCATACTGCGCTTGGCTGGCCAGTTGGCAACCAGCACCATCAGATCGTAATCCTGACGATTGCGGCTCCACACCGGGAAACGCAGGTCGTAGCAGACCAGCGGCAAGATACGCCATCCGCGATAATCGATCACCACACGCCGGTCACCACTCTGATAATGCTGGTGTTCCGCACCCATGCGGAACAGGTGCCGTTTATCGTAGTAACTGTAGGCTCCGGCAGGAGGCATCCACAGGAACCGGTTGGTAAAGCCTACTCCCGGCTCCTCCATGACCATGCTGCCGCAGATCGCTGCACCACTGCTTTCTGCCATAGCCCGCATCCAGTTCACCGCATCGCCATCCATGCTTTGTGCACTGGCGGCCGTATCCATGCTGAACCCGGTGGTAAACATTTCAGGTAGAACAATAACGTCGGCCTGTCCCGCCAGTGACTCAATTCTGGCAGTGAACTGCGCCTTGTTGGCAGCCCAGTCCTGCCACACCAGAGCAGACTGCACTACGGCAATCCGCAGATCCTGACGCCCGTCAGTCTGAGTCGTTAAATCTTGCATAGACGCTCCGCGGCTTTCTGCAGGGTTTCAGAACCCTTGGCGAAACAGAAACGCAACCAGCGCAAATCGGCTGGTGGCTGCGAATAGAAGACAGAGATCGGAATAGCCGCCACCCCCACTTCACGAGTCAGCCACTCAGCCATCTCGACATCGTTCCTGTCACTGATAGCACTGTAATCGAGCAACTGGAAGTAGGTTCCTCGCGTGGGTGTCAGCCTGAATCGGCTCCCCGCCAGCAACTGGCAGAACTCATCACGCTTGGCCTGATAAAAGCTCGGCAGCTGCAGATAGTGATCCGGCTCCGCCTCCAGAAAATCAGCCAGCCCCAGCTGGAAAGGCGTGCTGGTGCTGAACGTCAGATACTGATGCACCTTGCGCACCTCGGCCGACAATAACGCAGGGGCGACGACGTAGCCTACCTTCCAGCCCGTGGTGTGATAGGTTTTGCCAAATGACGACACGACCACCGAGCGCTGCGCCAGCTCTGGATGGCAGAGCAAACTCAGATGAGGCTGGCCGTCAAAAACAATGTGCTCATAGACTTCATCGCCCAGCAGCAGCGTATCACTGCCACGCAGCAGTTCGGCCAGCGTATCCAGATCCGCACGGCTGAACACGGCGCCGGTCGGATTGTGCGGGTTATTGACAATCACCATACGCGTCTTGCTGTGCAGCGCGTCTTTCAGGCGATCCCAGTCAATGCCGAAATGGGGGGGCAGCAAGGGCAGATGATGGGTAATGCCGCCATTGAGGCTGATCGCTGGCTCATAGCAATCATAGGCTGGGTCAAACACGATGACTTCATCACCCGGGCCAACGAGGGCAGCAATAGCGGCAAAGATTGCCTCCGTCGCCCCCGAGGTCACCGTGATTTCGGTGTCGGCATTGGCACTGTAGCCGTATAACGACTTGATCTTGCTGGCGATGGCCTGACGCAGGGCAGGAACCCCCGTCATCGGCGCATACTGATTATGACCATTGAGCAGATAGTGACAGACCCGCTCCTTCAGCAGTGCCGGGCCATCGAAATCGGGAAAGCCCTGCGATAAGTTGATTGCGCCCTGCTCTGCCGCCAGCTGTGACATGCGGGTAAAGATGGTCGTACCAACCTGGGGCAGTTTACTTGGTGGATAATTCATTTTGGTCTGGGCATCCTGGCAAGGTGATGCATACCTTAAGCGCTGGCTTATCCGCCCCCTTCCCCTCCTGAATCACAGCGGGCGCAGGGCAGAAGCATCAGCCAATATGCATCGTCAGATTTTGTTGGCTGTCATCGTGTATGTTCACGAATGACGGCCAACAACAGGTCAGCTGATTGTAGCCGGCGAGCGAGGGATTGAAAGAGGCCAGATGTTCAACAACAACCCGCACATGACCGGGCTAGCGCTAAATGGAGAGTCATCAAGAGATCACTTGAACAGGCGTAACGCCTTGATCGCCCGACTGCCGTGCTCCGCCAGCATCATTTCTTCATTGGTCGGTATGATCCACACACCGACCCGACTGGTCGGCTTGTGGGCACAGTGGCGATGCTGCTGATTGGCGTCCGTATCCCAATCGACACCGAGCCAGCCCAACTGCGCCAGAATTTTCTCCCGGATCACGGCGTCATGCTCACCCACTCCGGCAGTGAACACGATGGCGTCCAGCCCACGCAACACCGCAGTAAGACTGCCTATTTCCTTCACACAGGCATGCACGAAATAGTCGATGGCCTCTTCTGCCTCAGGCACGCCCGCCTGATGCAGTTTGACCATGTCGCTGCTTATCCCTCCAGACAATCCCAGCCAGCCGCACTCCTTGTAGAGAAAACGCTCAAGCTGGTCAGCATCCCACTGCTCCTCACGCAGCAGATGCACCAGCACCCCCGGATCAATCTGGCCACAACGGGTGCCCATTGGCAGCCCTTCCAGCGCTGTAAAACCCATGGAAGTTGAGACACTTTGCCCGTGCTGGATAGCACACATACTGGATCCAGCACCCAGATGACAAATAATCACCCGCCCGTCCGCCTGACGGGGCGCCAGCTCCTGTAATCGGGAATAGACGTATTCATAGGACAGGCCGTGAAAACCATAGCGCAGTACACCCTGATCGAGATACTTGCGCGGAATGGCCATCAGTCGTGCCATGCGGGGCTGTCCGGCATGGAACATGGTGTCAAAACAGGCAACCTGCGGCACATTCGGCAACGCCTCCTGTGCCAGTCGAATAAGATTCAGATTGTAGGGCTGGTGCAAGGGGGCCAGAGGTTCGAGCGCCCCCAGTTGCTGCATAATCTCTTTATCCACAATGACAGGCCTGGCGAACTGGCTCCCCCCATGCACAACCCGATGAGCCACGGCGGCCACTTCCTCCAGCAGCCCGGCATCCTTGACCAGTCCGATCACCTGCGACAGCGCAGCACTGTGGCGCATTTCCAGCGGCAGACTCTTCCATGACAGCAGCTGGTTATTCTCCACCTGGTCATGCCAATGCCAGCGTACCCGCGGACTGTCGTTGAGCTGGCTGAGCTGGTATGTCAGCTCACACAACCACTGCTGGTCGCGGTATACGAACAGGCTCGCCTTGACGCTGGAAGAGCCGGCATTGAGAGTCAGAATTCGCATTATGCTGCCTCCTTTGGCTGCATAAACAACGCGGCCAGAGCACAGGAGGCCAGACGCCCCTGGGTTTTCTCTGCTCGGCTGGTAAGAATGAGTGGCACCTGCGCTCCGAGCACCAGTCCCGCTGACTTGGCACCTGCCAGATAGATCAGCTGTTTACCCAGCATGTTGGCCGCCTCCAGATCAGGTGCCAGCAGGATATCGACATCTCCCGCCACCGCCGACCGAATATGCTTGTCTGCGGCGGCCTCGGCAGAAATGGCGTTGTCCAGTGCCAGCGGGCCATCCAGCAGCCCACCGCTGATCTGACCACGGTCAGCCATCTTGCACAGCGCCGCAGCATCCAGCGTGCTTTGCATCTTAGGATTGACCTTCTCTACGGCAGCCAGAATCGCAACCTTAGGCTGAGCAATACCGAGGGCCAGACAGAAATCGATAGCGTTCTGCACCATGTCTTTCTTGTCTGCCAGGGAGGGGCTGATATTGATGGCGGCATCGGTGAGGAACAAGGGTTTGGGGTAAAGCGGGACATCGAACACAAACAGATGACTGAGACGCCGATCGGTACGAATGCCGTTACTTTTATCGAGTACGGCACTGAGTACCTCGTCAGTAGACAGCCCGCCTTTCATCAGCGCTCTGACCTCCTGCCGGTGCACCAGCGTACAGGCTTCTGCAGCGGCAGCATGGCTGTGTGGCACATCGACCAGCCGCAGCGCCGAGATGTCCAGATCACAGCGCTCGGCACAAGCCTCTATTTTCTGCCGTGGACCGACCAGCACAGCCTCAATCAGACGTTGCTGATGCGCTTCCAGAGCGGCCTGCAAACTGTTGTCATCCACCGGATGAATAATGGCAGTAGGCATGGGTGCCGTCTGCCTGGCCAGATCAATGAAATACTCCAGCTGGCCATGAGCCGGAGCATTAAGAATACTGAAGGACATACGTACTCCCATAGACACGAGGTGGCGGGGGAGATAGGCATAACGCCCGGTACTTCTGGATCCAAAACGTTACAAATTGCTGCCATTGTGCAGCGCACAACCTAGAGTACAAGTGCACCTGTCGGGCATCAAGTCCCGACGGTGTCATTACTGAATATAATTTGCTCAGCGTTTGATGCAGCGCCGCTGAGCCATCACTCCTCAGCCCTGCTTCATGTGCTCGGTATAAGGTGGCCACCCCATCGGTTTGCCGCCCAGCATGTGAAGGTGCACGTGGTAAACCGTCTGGCCACCATGCTGGTTGCAGTTCATCACCACACGATAACCGTCCTCGGCGATGCCTTCCGCTTTGGCAATGCGGGCAGCGGCCGTAAACAGTTTGCCAATCAGCACTTCATGCTGCTCTTCAATATCGTTGATCGTGGGGATTTCCTGTTTTGGAATAATCAGCAGGTGCAGGGGAGCCTGTGGGTTGATATCACGGAAGGCCAGTACGTGATCATCCTCATAAACGATGTCGGCAGGAATCTCACGGGCAATAATTTTGCTGAAAATAGTCATAAGACACTCTTTTTATAACGTGAAATAACAGATGGTCAGGATCGGCTACAGCACTGATTTTGGCACTCTACCATAGCTCACTTCCGTATATCGATCCGCCATGCAGCGGATCGCCCCGACGAACTCCTTGCCATACCCCAGCGCCTCCCGCACACTCAGCAGCATTTGCTAGCCCGTGACTGCATCAGACCGGCTGCCAGACCACACTTCAACTCCAGCAGGATCATCCCATGGCATATCCCCTGAACAAAAAAGACTACACCAAGGTGCTCGGCATGAAAGCCGATCAGCGTTACCAGCACCTGATCGACAAAGTGGCCGACTTTGGTGAGGTATGGAGCCTGTACAGCGAGGATGGCTGGGTCGTACTGATGACCGAGGATGACGAATCCTGTCTGCCCATCTGGCCGCATCCTGACTATGCCTCAGCCTGGGCAACTGGCGACTGGGCCGACTGTCAGCCCAAAGCCATCGAACTGGACGAATGGATGACGCGCTGGATCCCTGGCATGAAGGAAGATGGCACCCTGCTGGCAGTATTCCCGGGTGATGATGAAGATGGTGTGGTCGTTACCCCCGAAGAGCTGGCCGCATCACTGCAGGAAGCGTTGAGCTGATCAATTGCCTTGTAAAGCAAGCCTGTCTGCAGGCTTGCTGTATCGCTCCCCTTCGCTGCAACGCTCTAGCTGACCAACAACAGCATGACCGAAACCAGCACACTCATGGCCAGCGCGTACAGCAGGGTATGACGGGTAATCTGGTAGGTATCGATACCATAGCGGCCGTACAGTGCCAGATTGATCCCCGACAGAGGCCCGACTGCAGTCCCCACCGCCCACGAGCAGATGGATACCAGCGCCAGCAGGCTGGGATCGACATCCAGACCATTCAGCATCGCGGCAAACATGGATATACCGATAATCGGATGCAGCCCGAGTAACGAGCTGGCAACAATAGCCAGATACATGATGACCGCCTGCACACCAGCAAAACTGTCAAACAGCCGCCAGTCGCCCAAGCCAGCAATGACCGCCTTCCCGCCCTGAGTCAGCAATCCGGCAGACAGGAACAGCAGTATTTCATTCACCATCCGTGGCAGCCTGTCTTCGATATGGCCGCTGACACGCTGCACTACCACCCGCACCTGCCCAGCACTTCTGTGCAGCCCGACCATCACGGCCATGAGCGGAGCAAGCAAGGTAATCAGAGTAAGAATAGGCAGCGGTGGGTAGAAATGATGTAGCAGCAGTACCGCAGCGGCCATACTCATGGGCAGGGCCAGAGCCGCAAAGGAAACGGGGACGCCCTGAATATCCATGCTCTCGGCATTATGCTGCAACTGCCAGAAGGAGAGCCCCATCCCCAGTATCGCCAGCGGAATACCGGTCAGCATTACCTGAAAGACATTGGCATGTGGCGCCACGCTGAGCCCCACTGCCATGGCAGCGTAAAACGGCGACCAGAACGCTCCCAGTGAGGATGCCCGGCTGAGAATCAGTGACTGCCCGAGATTGAGCTTGCCACCTGCGGCCATGCGATCACCAAAAATAAAGGCAGCAGACATGTTGATGACCGAACCGAACAGATGCACCCCGAGTAACGTTGTGAATATGCTCCTTCCCTGACCGGGTTGGCGTGCTGGCGCACTGGTCGGCGCGATCAGGGCAAGAAAGCTGACTGCCGCAACCATACCTACCAGACTGACATTGGCCGACAGAAAGGTCTCAAGCGTCAGAGGCTGATCATGCAGCGCGCCATATCCTATCCCCGCAAGGCCGACGGCCATCAGCACCAGCGACTGACGCAAGTTGCGGGAGGCAACATTGGCAGCCAGCAACAGCGCGCCTCCCCACAGGCACAGCCCGGCAGTCCAGATCGGCACTGGCGATCCTGGCCATGCGCTGAGACAACTCAAGACGATCCCGGCAAAAATGGCGTAGGCGGCAACCTGCCTGCGCATACCTGTCACTCCCTGCTTCACGGACGACAACTCCCTACTTCCTGGCAGACATCTGTACTACAGACACGCAACTACTCTTCAGACCTGGCCGGTCTCAAAACCGAAACCGCGATGGTGAGAACGGCCGCATATCAAACTCCGGCTGCTCACCATCAATCAATGCAGCCAACGCCCTGGCACTGACAGGGCCGGTACTGAAACCGACATGCTGATGCCCCGTCGCCAGCCAGACGCCCGGCACACCCGGCAAGGCGCCAAGAATTGGCAAAGCATCCGGCGTTGATGGCCTGTTTCCCTGCCAGAGCGGTGACACCGGCTGAGAGGCCAGAGGTAATGCCTCCTGCGCGCGTGGCAACACCTGCTGCAACTGCACAGGCTCTGCCTGCCTGGCGATGTCCAGCAGATGGCTTCCGGAAGTCACCCGCACACCGTTGTCGGTCGGCGTCATCACATAAGCAGACTCGACGTCATAAAACGGTCGATTGGGTAACACGCCGGCCTGGGGCTGATAGTGATAATGACTACCGCGCTCGTAGCAGATCGGCAACTGCCAGCCATAAGGCTTGAGCAACTGATTACTCCAGGGACCGGCAGCCAGCACCAGCTGGTCAGTGTGCTCAGCAAAGCTGTTCACCCCCTGCTGGATGGATACGACGAACTCCCCGCCGACCTGTCGTGCATCGGTCACTGTCCCCTGTCGTATCACGCCGCCCTGCGCTACAAACGCGGCAGCATAGGCCTGAACCACCGCGCCCGGGTTATCCACGGAAGCCGTATCTGTCACCAGAATACCCTTGTTGAAAATCGGTTGTAACGCAGGCTCCAGCGCCTGGATCTGTTCGCGTTCCACGATCTGATAGCCGACGCCGAAATGATCGTAGATCCGGCGCTCGTAGGCACTGGAGTCGAAACGTTCGGCATGGCGATAGAGCTTGAGCCAGCCATTTTCCCGCAGGCGTGGTAACACATCCGCCTCCTGCATCAGCGCTTTATGAACTGGTAAGGCACGCGTCATCAGCTCATTCAGCGCCGCCGCAGCGCGCAATGTCTGTTCATCACGGGCATTGGCCAGAAAGCGTGCCAGCCACCAGCTGTGGCGAGCCAGATACAGGGGGTCGTAACGTACCGCCGCAGAATGGTTCCCCAGATAGCCGGGCAAGCTCTTCCACAGTCTTGGATTATTCAATGGCAGAATAGAGCCTCGTGTTATCACTCCGGCATTGCCATAGGAGGTTTCTACGCCAATTTCACGCCGCTCCACCAGCGTCACTTGCCAGCCACGCTTCAATAAGAACCAGGCACAGCACACACCCACCATGCCGCCACCGATGACTACCACTTTTCCTTTCATTTGCACCTGGAATCCTGAACCGCTACTGTCGGTTATTGCCCTGCACCCTGTCTTACCCTGGAATGCACCCTGCATGGGATCGGCCTGCTGGCTGTGACGCGTTGTTTTGAGTCATCCTGACCACAAAGAACGTCTTCACGTTCCAGGCATGCTGTTTCCCTGTCTTCTTGTCTCAGTCACCCACTATTTTCCTTAATGACGACGACTCCGCCATGATAACTATCGAACCCAGCCAATCCTTCGGAAGCAGTACCGCCACTCCAGAAGGTGCAACCCAACCCCGTCTGGGGGTCATTATGCTGAACACCCACTTCCCGCGATTACCTGGTGATGTCGGCAATCCGCAGACCTTTGCCTTCCCCAGCCAATATGTCCGCGTCCAGACAGCCACCGTGGACCGGGTCATCAGTGCTCAGGGGGTGCAACCGGATGTCGCCGAGGCAATCCTGCAGGCAGCCATACAGCTTGAGCAGCAGGGCGTTGAACTGATCGTCACCTCCTGCGGCTTTCTGGGTGAGCTGCAGGGCACCATCGAATCACACACCCATACGCCACTGCTCAGCAGCTCACTGATGCTCGTGCCATTACTACGCAATGTATTCGGCCGTCAGGCCAGGCTGGGGGTTTTGACCTTCGACAGCCGAAAACTCAAGCCACTGCACTTCAACGGCCACCATGATCAATGGATCGATATTGAGGGAATTGAAGGCGGGCAGGAATTGCACCGGGTCATTAGCCAGGACTTGCCAGCGCTTGACCCTCAACGGGCAGAAGCTGACGTCCTCGCTGCGGTGGACCGCCTGCTGCACCATAAGCCAGCAGCCCTGCTACTGGAGTGCACCAATTTATCACCCTATATCGAGGCCATCCGTCAGCACAGCGGCCTGCCTGTGTTCGATCTGATTCAGGCCATCCACTGGCTTCTGGCGGCTAAAGGCTGAGGTTCATAGCAACAGGGCAGCGTTTGCGCTGCCCTGTTTTATTTATACATCACAAGCCATCCAACCCTTTACCTACATGGCCTTGGGCAGGAAGGTAGCAATACCCGGGAACCACACCAGTAACACCACCGCCAGCACCATCAACAGGAACATCGGGAAGGCAGCGCGCGCAATAAAGCCCATGTCATGCCCCGTCATGCCCTGCAGCACAAACAGGTTAAAGCCCACAGGCGGAGTAATCTGCGCCATTTCCACCACCAGCATCAGGTAGATACCGAACCAGATCATGTCAAAACCAGCCTGTCGCACCAGCGGCTCGATAACAGCCATGGTCAGCACAATAGAGGAAATGCCATCAAGGAAGCAGCCCAGAATGATGTAGAACACGGTCAGGATCACGATCAGCATCAGTGGTGACAGATGCATGCCTGCGATCAGTTCTGCCAGATTGCGAGGCAGCCCGGTAAAGCCCATGGCCAGCGACAGGAAGCTGGAGCCCATCAGGATAAAGGCGATCATACAGCTGGTGCGTACCGCCCCCATCAGGGACTGACGGAACCCTTCCCAGCCGAAACCACCCTGTAACGTAGCCATGATCAGAGCGCCAACGACCCCCAGCACAGCGGACTCGGTTGCCGTAGCCACACCGGTATAGATAGAACCAATGACCATCAGGATCAGGGCAAACACCGGGAACAGATGATACAGGCCAAGCAGTTTGTCTTTCAGGGTAAAGACCAGCTCTTCACGGTTGGACTGATCTCCACGGATCCAGGCACTGATTGCCACATAGCTCATGAACAGGGCCGCCAGCATAATGCCCGGCAGAATACCTGCCATGAACAGCTTGGCAATGGACTCGTTGACCGTAACGCCATAGATAATCATGGTAATGGAAGGCGGAATCAGCAGCCCCAGAGTACCGGCACCGGCCAGCGTACCGACGATCATGCCCTCAGGATAATGACGACGACGCAGCTCGGGGATGGACATCTTGCCGACGGTCACCGCCGTTGCTGCAGACGAACCCGAAATGGCGGCGAAAATTGCCGAACCCGCGACATTCACATGTAGCAGACCACCTGGCAGCCTGCTCATCAACGGTGTCAGCCCTTTGAACAACGTATCTGACAGCTTGGAGCGGAACAGGATTTCCCCCATCCACACAAAGAGCGGCAGGGAGGTCAGCGTCCATGAGGAGTTGACCCCCCAGATGGTCATGGCCATGGAGTCACCCACCGGACGATTGGTAAACAGCTCCATACCTACGACTGCGCATCCCAGCAGGCTGAAGCCCACCCACACGCTGGAACCCAACAAAAAGAACAGTGCTGCAAGGAACACCACCGTCAACATGACTTCGTTCATGTATTAACCTCCGATGGCTTTTTCATGGGCGCGCAACTCCGCTTCAGCGGCGGTCAGCTGCGAGCCAACAAAGCGTCCGGTAATCATCCGGCAAAGATGCTCGAAAAAGGAATGCACGACGCTGAGAGCCAGCACCGCCGCACCAAAAGCGGTAACGGCCTGAGGAATGTAGAGCTGCATCTGATCCCCTCCCTCACTGACTTCACCGAAGTCCCAGGACATATAGGAGAGATTGGCCAGATACCAGGCGAGATAAAGTGCAGCGGCACTGCCGAAGGCCAGACAGCCTAGTTCGATCCAGCGCTGCGTCTGGCTGCCAAAACGCTCAATCACCAGACTGACGCGAATGTGCCCTCCGGCGCGGAAGGTATAGGCCAGACCCAGACAGTTGGCTGCGCCCATAAGATAGGCCGAATATTCGGTGATACCACCAATGTAGCTACCCAAGATACGTGCAATGATGCTGATGATGACGCACACCGCCATGCCCATCAGGCACAGGGCTGCCAATGCGCCGCAAAAACGATAGAACCCGTCCAATACTGACTGGACCCGGCACAACCACCCCATGGGCGCTCTCCCGTCTTCTTGCTCCAGCAGACTGGAGCGAACTGCGGGTACCTGCCAACCCATCTGGGGCCTGTATTGCCGTTGAGCTGATACATGTCCAGAGATTACGGGGGCTGACAGGCACCGTTTTGATGTCAGGAAAGCACAGCTCCCCCAAACATGGCCTGAATGTAGTACCACGCCCCAACACCGACCACTGATGTCGCTGATGGGGCTACCGGATTACATCTTGTTGTAAGCGTCGATAGCTTCCTGGCCATTGCTGCCAGCCTTTTTCAGCCAGTCGCTCAGCACTTCCTTGCCAATGTTTTCAAAGCCGGTAGTGACAGCCTCAGGTGCTGCCAGCGTCTGCATGCCATTGGCTTTCAGTTGGTCCTTGTACCAGCCGGTCAGCTCTTTGGCTTTGTCCCAGCCTGCCTTTTCCGCGTGATCCGCCGCTTCCAGCATCACTTTCTGCGTTTCGGGGCTGAGTTTGTTCCAGGCTTTCAGGTTGACGAAGACCATGTTCTTCGGCAGCCAGGCCTGCACGTCATACCAGTAGTTAACGTATTCCCACAGTTTGGTGTCATAACCGGTAGAGGCGGAAGAAATCATGCTTTCAGCAACGCCAGTGGCAAATGCCTGTGAGACTTCAGCCGCTTCGATTTTGGTCGGTACCGCTCCCATCAGCTGGGCCACCTGATCAGTCATCGGGCTGTAAGCACGGAACTTGACGCCTTTCATATCATCCAGCGAGGTCAGTGCCTTTTTGGTGTATAGACCCTGTGGCGGCCAGGGTACGGTGTAAAGCAGTTTGACACCTTTTTCGGCCATCACTTTTTCCAGTGCGGGTTTGGAAGCCTGGTACAGCTTCCAGCTGGCATCAAAACTGGTGGCAATGAAGGGCACCGCATCAATTTCAAAGATGGGATCTTCGTTACCCAGAGTGGACATCAGACGCTCACCGATTGGCGCCAACCCACGACGAACAGCACCAAAAATTTCCCCACCCTTGAACAGCGAACCATTGGGATGGGTAACGATGTTGATTTCGCTGCCCGCTTTTTCATTTACCTCTTTGGCGAAAGCGGCGGCAGTTTCAGAGTGATAGTTCGTAGCCGGATACGCTAACGGCATATCCCAGGTATCTGCCGACCAGACATATTGGCTCACGCTGATCGCCAGAACGCCAACGGCACCCAACAACGCCTTTCCGGCTTTTTTTGCTGTGCTGCTCTTCACAAATTTTTCCTCTCTGTCACTACGTTGATAATCATCGGGAGCATCGGCGACACCTCTTGGTGCAGCTTCTGACTCTTGGCCTTTAACTAAACGCGCCACCAGTTGGACAGATTTAGCTGACAACGCCGCCTGCATTACTGGCAGCGACGTTTTGTAACGTCAGGCCACAAATTGCATGCATTATTTGCTCAACAATCTGACATGAGCAGAAACCATGCCACAAACACGACAAAACACGACAGCCCGTCGACTTTATTAGCTGATCATCGTTCACGAAAAGCCGTCTGACAGCGAATGGATGCTATAGCCTTAAACTAGAGCCAGCGCAGAAAATCTGTATAAGCGCTTATACCCTGATAACGCTAGAGTGGACGCATCCCATTAGGTCTTTGACCACCTCACCTCATTTGTCGCGATCCTCTGCGACCCAGGTTGGCCAGACCTCCTTGCCAGCATCTCGAAATACGGAAGTAACCGATGTTCAAAGGTGTCACAGAAAGCCCGCTTTCACTCTGGTCTGCCAGCGCTCCCGCTGCGCCAGCAACCAGCCCTCTAGTTATGTCTATCGATGTAGACGTCGCCATTGTCGGGGGGGGCTTCACCGGCCTTTCCACTGCATTGCATCTGGCCGAGCAGGGTAGCAAGGTTGCAGTGCTGGAAGCCCAGGGCCTTGGACATGGTGGCTCCGGTCGTAATGTCGGCCTCGCCAATGCAGGCCTGTGGCTCGAGCCTGATCAGATGGATGCCCTAATGGGCAAGGCTGCTGCAGATCGGCTGTATCGTTTTCTCGCCGATGCACCCAATGTGGTATACGGGCTGATTGAGCGTCATCAGATTCAATGTGAAGCGGTACGCAATGGCACCTTGCATCTGGGGCATTCCGCCAAGGGCGTGCAGGAACTGGAGCGACGCTACCGTCAGCTGGTAGCTCGCGGTGCACCAGTTGAACTGAAGGACCGAGCTGAAACCCAGCGCCTGACCGGATCGCCCCTGTATCAGGGAGCCCTGTTCGACCCTCGAGCGGGCACTATCCAGCCTCTGGCTTATGCCCGTGGCCTGGCAACAGCCGCTATCGGTGCTGGCGCACAGCTGTATACCCAGAGCCCTGTTACCGATATTCAGCGCCAGGGTGAACATTGGTTACTTAAATCCCCACAAGGGCAGATCAAAGCGAGCAAGGTGGTCATCGCCACCAATGCTTATACAGAGCAGCTGTTCCCGGAATTGAAGCAGAGTTTTGTCCCCATCTATTACTTCCAGTACGCCAGTAAACCGCTGACAGAACAGCAGCTCAGCCGTATCCTGCCCGAGCGCCAGGGCTGCTGGGATACCCGAACCGTCATGTGTTCGTTCCGCATGGATCAGGCCGGTCGGCTGGTATTAGGCAGCATGGGTAACCTGCTGCAAGGTGACAAACTGCGACACTGGAGTGATCGCATGACGAGCAAACTGTTCCCCTGGCTGGGACCGGTAGAGTGGGACTATCGCTGGGTCGGTCAGATTGCCTATAGCAATGATCACCTGCCGCACTTCCATCAGCTCGCGGATGGCATCTATACCTGTCTGGGCTACAGTGGCCGCGGCATAGGTCCGGGCACAACGCTGGGCAAAGCGATGGCAGGCTACCTGCTTGGCGACAAGGAGGCGATGCCGGTCTCCCCAACCAGCGTTGACAGCATCAGCTGGCGAGATTTACGTCACGCATTCTATGAAACCGGGGCACGGGTATATCACGCCAGGCAGTGCCTCATCTGAGACCGTGGGCAAATACCAGGTCAGGTATTCCCACGACCACAATGGCCTTTACCTTTGAGCCGTCAGCAAGAGTAAAGGCCAGCGTTTCCCCGACACAATTACGCCTCATAAAGAAGCACGCACAACACCCACTTTGCACCATATTGGCGACAGATTAATCCCACACCAATTCCAATATAGAGTCCTACCCGTGCTTTATAAGAAATGCACATCGATCAGAGCAAATCGCACCACTCACTGAGTTGCACCACTCACTATAAAAGTTGCACCTTTTAACCCATGCATCGTTGAACAATACAGAAATAGATACAACTCAAATAAGCAAAAGGAAAACCCAATAAACACCAAGGTGTTACTTTTTACGTGTTACCAAAAGGAGCAACTCCCCAAAGAGTTGAAACTACACACCAGACTTCGACAACCTGTTACCAAAACTCCCTCATCGCCTGACCAACACCGCGAGTACACCGGAAAGAACTCCAGGATCAAGTCCACCTTTGGCTAAAAATTGCATTTTTTTAAACATTACCAAAAAGAGGTAATCGCTATTTTTTTTACTTTTAACACCATGAAATCACCATAAAAAATTCAATACATACAATTAATCAATCACAAACCTTGATGGTGCATATTTCAAATGCTCGCACCATATCCGCGCACAATTTGTTGATTTTATTTAACAAAGAAAGTCGACACGTCACTTCACCGCATCCCGCACACACTTTTTCGCGACACAAACCTAACGAAATACTCCGTGGAATAATCTTGCCCTCGCGTCGGCAGCCACAAAACTTTTCTGCTACAACTAAATGCGCATTCGAACAAAACAGTTTGAAAAAAACTGGAATAGTTCTTGCTAAACCTAAAGCGTACTACTGCTGCTACGCACTACTGACGGTAGTAGAAGGTGCTTAATTAAAGAAACGGAACAACCTGTTGGAGTTATTCTCATGTCTAAATCCGTTCTGAAGAAAACCTTAGTTTCTCTTGCTGTAGCTTCATCTTTTGCAGCTTTCGCTGCACACGCCGACATCAAAGTCGGTATCGCTGGCCCCATGACTGGAGCCTATGCTGCGTTCGGTGAGCAGCTGTGGAAAGGTGCGTCTCAGGCAGCGGAAGACATCAACGCAGCGGGTGGTATCAACGGCGAGAAACTGGTGCTGGTTAAAGGTGACGATGCTTGCGAACCTAAACAAGCCGTATCTGTAGCCAACCGTCTGGTCGACTCAGACCAGGTTGCCGGTGTAATCGGCCACTTCTGCTCTTCTTCTTCTATTCCTGCTTCCGAAATCTACGACGAAGGCGGCATCAGCGAAATCACCCCAGCTTCTACCAACCCTCAGTACACCGAGCGTGGCCTGCCTGGCGTGTTCCGTACCTGTGGTCGTGACGACCAGCAAGGTACAGTAGCGGCTGACTACATCATCGACAAACTGAAAGCCACCAAAGTGGCCGTTATTCACGACAAAGACACCTATGGCCAAGGCCTGGCTGATGCTACCAAAGCCCAGCTGAACAAGCGCGGTGTGACCGAAGTCATGTATGAAGGTCTGACCCGTGGTGAAAAAGACTTCAACGCTCTGGTAACCAAAATCCGTGCATCAGGTGCTGAAGTAGTTTACTTCGGTGGTCTGCATGCCGAAGCTGGCGCACTGGTTCACCAGTTGCGCGATCAGGGCTTCACCGGTGGTTTCATGTCAGGTGACGGTATCACTTCAGAAGAGTTCGTAACTGCCGCAGGCGGTCCCAAGTACGTCGACGGCGTATACATGACTTTCGGTGCTGACCCACGCAACAACGCATCAAGTGCTGAAGTTATCGCCAAGTTCCGCGCTGCCGGTTATGAGCCTGAAGGTTACACACTGTACTCCTACGCTGCTCTGCAGGTACTGGCTGCTGGCCTGAAAGGCGCTAACGGCGACAAGACCAAGGTAGGTGAGTGGATCCACGGCAACACCGTTCCTACCGTAATGGGCGACAAGCAGTACGACGCTAAAGGCGACCTGACTGTTTCTGACTATGTAATGTACGAGTGGCACGCTGACGGCAAGTACACCGAAACCACTAACTAATACGCCGCAGCACAAGACCCTGCCACGCCTCAGGCGGGCAGGGTTTTTAGTTACAGAATTACTATAAGGTACATGAGGTCAGACAATGGACATTGTTCTGCAACAACTGGTTAACGGCTTGACGCTTGGGTCCGTTTACGGACTGATCGCCGTTGGCTACACCATGGTATACGGCATCATCGGCATGATTAACTTTGCCCATGGCGACGTCTACATGGTGTCCGCTTATATCACAGCCATTGTTCTTGCACTGCTAAGCTTCTTTGGCATCCACTCCTTCCCGGTGGTTATTCTTTTCACACTGGTTTTAACCATCATCATTACCGGCGTTTATGGATGGACCATTGAACGCGTTGCCTATCGCCCGCTGCGCAACTCCACTCGTCTGGCTCCGCTCATCTCTGCCATCGGTATGTCACTGATCTTGCAGAACTACGTACAGATTGCTCAAGGAGCGCGCTCACAAGGTGTTCCTACCCTGCTGGACGGCACCCTGCGCATGCATATTGGTGATGGCTACGTACAGCTCACCTACATGAAAGTCTTCATTCTGGTTGCCGCTTTCTCCGGTATGGGCATCCTGACCTACATCATCCAGAAAACCACTCTGGGCCGGATGTGCCGTGCAACCCAACAGGATCGTAAGATGGCTTCCATCCTGGGCATCAACACCGACCGCATCATTTCCTACGTATTTGTTATCGGCGCAGCCATGGCTGCACTGGCTGGCGTATTGATCACTCTGGACTACGGCAGCTTTGACTTCTTTGTTGGCTTCGTCATTGGCGTCAAGGCCTTCACCGCAGCTGTTCTCGGGGGCATTGGTTCACTGCCGGGCGCCATGCTGGGCGGTGTCATTCTGGGTCTGGCCGAGTCGCTGTTCTCCGGTCTGGTCAATACCGACTACAAGGACGTGTTTGCCTTCGGCCTGCTGGTCACCATCCTGATCTTCCGCCCCAGTGGTCTGCTTGGCAAACCTGCAGTAGAAAAGGTGTAACTCCATGTCTTCATCTATCAACATCAAGAAGAGTGTCATAGACACCCTGCTGGCAGGTCTGCTGTCACTGATTGTGTTCGGTCCCGTTATCGGCATTCTGCTCGACGGTTACGACTTCACCACCCGCCCTTCGCTGCTGCTGACCATGGTGGGTATCGTTATGGTTGGGCGCTTTGCCATCTCTTTGTTTGTGCAGAGCAAGAAAGGCCAGATGATGCTGTACAAGCATCAGAACAACGATGACGGCGTTATCGTTCTGCCTCCCGGCCATAAGTCCAAAATGATCTACATTGTCCCCATCGCCATCATCATTGGCCTGGTTGCTCCCTTCGTTGCCACCAAATACATCCTGACCGTACTGATTCTCGGCTTGATCTACGTTCTGCTGGGCCTTGGCCTCAACATCGTGGTTGGCCTGGCAGGTCTGCTGGACCTGGGTTTCGTCGGTTTCTACGCCATTGGTGCCTATGGCCTGTCGCTGGGCTACCAGTATCTGGGCTTTGGCTTCTGGTCGATGCTGCCTCTGGCTGCCATCATGGCTGCCGTTGCCGGTGCCATACTGGGCTTCCCGGTACTGCGTATGCACGGTGACTATCTGGCTATCGTGACACTGGGCTTCGGGGAAATTATCCGCCTGATCCTGACCAACTGGACCAGCTTCACTGGCGGCCCCAACGGCGTGTACGCTCCGTTGCCCACACTGTTCGGTCTGGAGTTTGAACGCCGCGCCAAACAAGGCGGCACCCCTTTCCATGAGTTCTTCAATCTGCCGTACGATTCAGGCTTGAAGTATGTCTTCATCTACCTGTCTCTGTTCATGGTGGTTTGCGCCGTGCTGTACATCAAGCACCGTCTGGTCAAGATGCCTATCGGTCGCGCCTGGGAAGCTCTGCGTGAAGACGAGATTGCCTGTCGCTCACTGGGCCTCAACCACGTCCTGATCAAGCTGTCAGCGTTCATGATGGGCGCCTCGACGGGCGGTCTGGCCGGGGTGTTCTTCGCGACCTATCAAGGCTTCGTCAACCCGACCTCCTTCACCTTCTTCGAATCTGCACTGATTCTGGCCATCGTGGTACTGGGTGGTCTGGGCTCCACCGTGGGTGTGGTTATTGCCGCCTTTGTTCTGACTGTAACCCCCGAAATGCTGCGTGAAGTAGCAGACTTCCGTGTACTGATTTTTGGTCTGCTGATGGTAGTCATGATGATCTGGCGTCCTCGTGGTTTGGTACGCATCACTCGTACTGGCTTTGCTGTTCGGAAAGGGGTCGCATAAATGAAGCAGGACAATATCCTCACCGTTGAGCATCTGGAGATGCAGTTCGGCGGTATCAAAGCCCTGAACGACGTTAACTTTGAAATTAAACGCGGCTCTATTTCCGCTCTGATTGGCCCCAACGGGGCAGGGAAGACTACGGTATTCAACTGCCTGACCGGTTTCTATAAGGCCACCGGTGGTGCCATCACACTGTTTGCCAATGGCAAACAGACCCGTGTGGGCAAGGTACTGGGTGAACCTTTCCAGTCATCCGACTATGTCAATCCAGCCGCCTTTGCCAGCCGACTGCGCTACAAGATGTTCGGCGGCTCGCATCTGGTGAACCGTTCCGGTCTGGCTCGTACATTCCAGAACATCCGCTTGTTCAAGGAAATGTCAGTGGTGGAAAACCTGCTGGTAGCCCAGCACATGCAGGTCAATCGCAACCTGCTCGCGGGTATTTTCAATACCCCAGGCTATCGCAAGGCAGAAAGCCGTGCTCTGGAGCGCGCCTTCTACTGGCTGGAAGTCATGGACCTGGTTGATCACGCCAACAAACTGGCAGGCAGCATGTCCTATGGCCAGCAGCGCCGACTGGAAATTGCTCGCTCCATGTGCACTAACCCTGAACTGATCTGCCTTGACGAACCGGCTGCCGGTTTGAACCCCGCAGAGACTCACGCTCTTAGCAGCATGATTCGCGTTCTGCAGAAAGAACATAACGCTACGGTATTGTTGATCGAACACGATATGGGAATGGTAATGGATATTTCCGAGCACATTGTGGTGCTCGATCACGGTGAGGTTATCGCTCGCGGCGGCCCCGATGACATCAAGTCCAACCCGAAAGTTATCGCCGCCTACCTTGGTGCAGAAGACGATGAGGAGGTCACCCTGTGAGTAACGTAGCCTCCGAAAGAATGCTGGAGTTCAAAGACGTAGACGTGTTCTACGGTCCGATTCAGGCATTACGCCAGGTGTCCATGCACATCAACAAAGGCGAGATTGTCAGTCTGATTGGCTCCAACGGTGCGGGTAAATCCACCCTGCTGATGTCCATCTTCGGTCAGCCTCGCGCAAGTGCCGGACAGATCATCTATTGTGGTCAGGAAATCACCAAGAAGTCTGCCCACTTCGTCGCCTCTAATGGTATCGCCCAGTCTCCCGAAGGACGCCGTGTTTTCCCCGACATGACGGTTGAGGAAAACCTGTTGATGGGCACCATACCCATTGGGATGGCTCATGCTGATGAAGACATTCAGCATATGTTCAACTTGTTCCCTCGCTTGAAGGAACGCCGTAATCAGCGCTCTTCCACTATGTCGGGTGGCGAGCAGCAGATGCTGGCGATTGCGCGTGCCTTGATGAGCCGCCCTCGCCTGCTGTTGCTTGATGAGCCCAGCCTGGGGTTGGCGCCCATTATCGTTAAGCAGATCTTCTCTATCCTGAAAGATGTGTCAGGCACTGGCATGACCATCTTCCTGGTCGAGCAGAATGCCAACCATGCTCTTAAACTGTCTGATCGTGGCTACGTCATGGTTAACGGTCAGATCAGAATGACCGGTACAGGTCAGGAGCTGCTGGTCAATCCAGAAGTGCGTGAAGCCTACCTCGGCGGACATTAATCCTCCGCGGAAACAGACAAGCCCTCTTCGGAGGGCTTGTCTGTTTATACATATTGAAAACACTCAGGCTGGACGTTGATAGCCAGAATATCTGAACGCCCCCTTGAGTCTCGGTGACCTCTGGCGGCTCTTACTTTACAAAAACAGCGACTACCTGCCTCGAACGCATCAGCAGTTGTCCATCAGGGGCATAGAGTGCGTCATCCACACTGGCAAAGCCCTCCTCTGCATAATCAAGTCTGGACTGATACCGCAACCACTCTGCTCCCGGAAGGGCAGTGGTCTGCTGAGGAAAATCCATCGACCAACTCATACTACTGGCTGCAGTAGGTACCGACAAAAGGCTCAGGCAAGCCGGTGGCCAGGCATCGGACAGCATCAGTAAATAAGCGGGCATTACTGCCACAGGCGACTGGCGGAACCTGATCCAGCCACCAATATGCGCTTCCCTGGAAGAGGTATAGGGCATAGGGCCTTCAGCCCATCGATAATCAAAGTGTCGGGTAAATTCTGGGGTTACTCCCGGGAGGTAAGGCAGCACTATAGCCGATTCAGGCGAGGTGAGGTTATGAGGTCGTAACGCCTGCATCTGTAGTTGCTCATCACGCGCCAGCCCCAGAGTGACTTGCATGATAACGGCTATGTTACCGTCCTGACCCGCCTCAACCTTATAGAACGATACAGTTTTACCCTGGCGCAAACATGTAATGGAGATATCAAGCTCTCCGGGCTGCACCGGAGCAATGAAGTTAAGCAAGATGCTACGAACTCTCTCGCCATCGCGCCTCCTCCGCTCCACCGCGTGCATCATGACGGCCGCAACCAAACCGCCAAACACCGCGCGCCCCTGCCCCCATCCCTCAGGCATCCATACAATTGGCCGCTCTTCATGGCCATGCAGATCAGCAAAGTATTTATCCAGATCCATTTAAGTGAACCCTATTCACGGTTTAATCACTTTACCCTAGCAGCCTTTATTTCCTGCGCAATATAACCATTTGTCGCGTTGCATAGAAAACGTTCAGATACACTTTGAAAGGCGACAGATCAGTAAAGGCTTTGTCATCTGGGAATTGAGTAAGCATCTGGGCGATTGCTATAATCCACGGTGTTTGGGGCTTTGCCCTGAACCGTTACAACGTCTTAGGGAAAAGAAACCGGCGCCTGACAGTTACTCCGGTCACACGTAACGTGCCTTCCTGCTTTCTTACTTTTTCCTGCCATATTTAAAGCACTGTTTATTAACAGTGGGCACTAACGTGTCAGGAATAAGATCAGAATCGAGTTGGACAGAGACTTTGCTGCAGGTGCGGACGGCAAGCTCGGCGGTGATGGCAGTACACTGAAATATAAAGCAAAAAAACCATGTTATCGAAGCACTGAAATACTGCTTTAATAAAAAGCGGCTAAGTGGCAACGATTTGTTTGTTTTTTCACATTAAGGTATGGCTGATGTTTCGAAAGAAGGAAAGTAGTGGTAGCCCATTGAGCGTCGGGATAGTCAATTGGATGATGCCCAGCCTGGCAATCCTGCTTCTGATTTCCGCCCCCTCCTTCGCTGCCGACAAGGCGGAGAACTACGCGGTGAACAGCAAGTTCAACCGTGATACCGTCGTCGATATTGCCAGAAAGCTGGCTGCCAGCCCTTACTCTCCGCCGAAATCAGCCCTGCCAGACAGTTTAAAGTCACTCTCCTACGACGAATATCGTGACATCCAGTTCGACCCTACCCAAGCCGTTTGGGCCAATGAGGGCTTACCTTTCGAGATGCAGATGTTCCATCGAGGAGCCTATTACAAGGATCCCGTTGAGGTTGCCATTGTGGAGGACGGCACCGCGCGCCATCTTGCCTACTCACCCACGCTGTTCAAAACGGGTGACGTCATGACCAAGCCGCTGCCTGCCGATGACATAGGTTTTGCTGGCTTCAATCTGCATAGCCCGATCAACCGGCCAGACTTCTATGACGAAACCGTGGTATTTCAGGGTGCCAGCTACTTCCGTGCCTTAGGTAAAAACGAAGTCTATGGTCTGTCAGCCCGCGGACTGGCCTTGAAGACTGCTGATCCTGAAGGCGAGGAATTCCCTATTTACCGCGCCTTCTGGATTGAAAAGCCCAGCAAAGAAAGCAACTCCATCGTCATCTATGCCTTGCTGGATAGCCAGAGTGTGACAGGCGCCTATCGCTTTACTATCCGCCCTGGCACCAATACCACCATGGATGTCGAAGCAACCCTGTTCCCTCGGGTCGATCTGAGCAAGATCGGCCTGGCTCCAGAGTCCAGCATGTATCTGTTCTCAGCCAATGGCCGTCAGGATGTCGATGACTTCCGCCCCGAAGTCCATGACTCGGATGGGTTGCTGATGGTCAATGGCCGCGGTGAGCGCCTCTGGCGTCCGCTGGCCAATCCCAAGGAACTGCAGATCAGCGCTTTCCAGGATACCGCCCCCCTTGGCTTTGGTCTGATGCAACGCGACCGCGACTTCAACAACTATCAGGATCTTGAAGCTGAATACCAGCAGCGTCCCAGCCTTTGGGTTGAGCCTGTTGGCAACTGGGGAAAAGGTGCTGTGGTACTGACCGAAATACCATCCAGCGCCGAAATTCATGACAACATTATTGCTTACTGGGCACCCACTTCCCCGATTACCGCAGGCTCAGAGTACAGCTTTGCATACCGCCTTACCTGGGGGCAGGGACCACAGATTGCTCCTGGCGAAGCCAGAGTGGAATCAACCCGCAGCGGTAAGGCTGACGGCACCGGCAACAAGCGCTTGTTCGTGGTTGATTACACCATCCCCAATACTACCGGAGTCAGTATGCCAGCCAATCGCCCTCAGGCGATGGTCAAAGCATCAAAAGGCAGCGTGAGCAATGTCGTTGTTCGTGATAACCCTCAGACAGGAGGTTATCGTGTGAGCTTTGAGCTGGACCCGACCGATGCGGATCTGGTGGAACTGCGCATGGAACTGAAGTTCGATGACGGCCGCAAAGCTGAAACCTGGATGTACAGATGGACCAACTAAGCCGTTGTATGGATAACCTGGATAATACTCCCGCACCAGGCACGCCACCGGAAACTCCCGGTGATATGCCACCACAGAACCTGAAGCGCTTTAATGCCGCGGAGCAACGCCGGAAGCCTGTTAACAAAGGCGGCGTGCGCTCCTCCAGCTGGCGTCGCTGGCTGGTGCTGGGTAGTGCTATGGCACTGTCCGCTTATGGCATCAATGAAATGTATGGGGTTATCTCGCTGGGCGAGATAACGTTCATCGAATACATCATTCTGGCGCTGTTTACCCTGACCTTCAGCTGGATTACGGTTGCCTTCACCAGCGCTATCGTCGGCTTTTTCTGCGTGCTACGCAGAGCGAACCGCAGCCATGCCAGGCTGGAAACGCCACTTCAGCATCAGACAGCCATACTGATGCCTACCTACAATGAACAGCCAGAACGCATCTTTGCGGCGATTGAGTCCATGGCACTTTCGCTGCACGAGACCGGCGAAGGCGATCATTTTGATTGGTTTGTTATCAGTGACACTACCGACCCGGAAGTCGCACTGCAGGAAGAAGCCTGCCTGATAACCATCCGCGAGCGCTTAGGCGACAAAAGCCGCATCTACTACCGCCGGCGCCGCAAGAACATTGCACGTAAAGCAGGTAACGTTGCTGACTTTTGCCGTCGCTGGGGCAAAGGATACAGCCACCTGCTGGTGCTGGATGCTGACAGTCTGATGGAAGCAGGCACAATCATCGAACTGGCACGCCGAATGGAGGCCGACCCTGACTCTGGCCTTATCCAGACTATCCCCAACCTCATCAACGGTACGACGCTGATTGCCCGGCTGCAGCAGTTTGCATCGCGCATCTATGGACCTGTAGTAGGATCAGGCTTGTCATGGTGGGTACACAAAGAAGGCAACTTCTGGGGACATAACGCCATCATCCGCAGAGAAGCCTTTATGGATGCCGCAGGCTTGCCTGATCTGCCCGGTAAGCCGCCCTTCGGCGGGCATATTCTCAGCCATGACTTTGTCGAGGCGTCACTGATCCGTCGCGCGGGCTGGAGCATTATTATTGCCGATGACCTGCCAGGTTCCTATGAAGAAAGCCCTCCCTCCATCATTGATCTGGCCGTGCGTGACCGACGCTGGTGTCAGGGCAACCTTCAGCACTCTCGCGTGCTGACAGCTCGAGGCCTGCACTGGGTAAGCCGTAGCCACCACCTGACAGGCATCATGTCCTATCTCTCATCACCATTGTGGTTAGCCCTGATCCTTGCAGGTCTGGCTCTGGCGTTGCAGGCACAATTTATTCGCCCCGAATATTTCACTGACGAGTTCTCGCTGTTCCCCTCATGGCCACGTATGGACGCGGCACGCGCACTCCAATTGTTTTACTTCACCATGGCTATTCTGTTTGGCCCCAAAATCCTTGGCCTTATCGCCTTTATGGCCAGCAATAAGCAGCGAAAAGCAGCAGGAGGATTCTTCCGCATACTGATTAGCTTCGTCGTAGAAGTGATTTTGTCAGCGCTGGTCGCACCAGTAATGATGCTGATACACAGCGGTGCAGTGTTCTCCATTCTGCTCGGCCGTGACAGTGGCTGGAATCCCCAGCGCCGGGATGATGGCAGCCTGCCCTTCCTTGATGTACTGTTCCGCCATCGCTGGCACATGATTATGGGCGTGTTCCTCACCCTGGCTGCCTACCTAAACTCACTGGACCTGCTGGCATGGCTGTCCCCAGCACTGGCAGGCATGCTGCTGTCAGTGCCGCTGTCTATGGTAACCGGCTCCATGCGTATCGGGCGCTGGTTCAAAGCCGCTGGCATCATGCGTACGCCAGAAGAGGCGGAGAAACCCGCCATTCGCGAGCATACCGAAGCCATTTATGACGAATACCACGCGACGGTACGCAGCAGCCCCAACCTGGTACAACTTGCCAGCCACGCAGATCTGGTTGAGCAGCATCTGGCCTTGGTTGACCGCATACCACCTCGACCACGTGGGCATATTGATGCTGTGGAAGCCATGGCAGCGATGAAAATAGAGGAAGCAGAAACCATTGAAGAAGCTGTAAAATTCCTCGACAAGAAAGAGCAGTCGATTGTCCTGTCGACCCCCAGCCTGTTTCTGAAGCTGGCAGCCATCCCGACCAGAGCACTCGGGCCGTCTGCCGAGCAAAGCAAGCTCCAGGGCCAACTCCCGGCCTAATGTAAGGCATGGTATTTGGAACCCAGTACGCCCACTTCATAGTGGGCGTACTGCATTTAAAGTTGAGCGGTTTGATGCAGACACTTCACCACGGAACTCTGAACAGTCGGATCCGGAACTTTCCTACCTGAATCCCGGAATGCGAAAAGAGCGATCTTCTTGCGGTAACCGCTCTTTCCTGTTTGTGGCTGCGAGGCCAGATGTAAACTGACGACCTTCGTCCCGGGGTTATAAAAAGCTCAGCCCGACGCCATCTTTCCCTAAACCCGGAATGCGAAAAGGGCGATTACCTTTCCTGAATGTGGTTACGGGGGCCAGATTTGAACTGATGACCTTCGCCCCGGGGTTATAAAGAGCTTAGCCCGACGCCGTCTAAACCCGGAATGCGAAAAGGGCGATTACCTTCCGATAATCGCCCTTTCCTGAATGTGGTTGCGGGGGCCTGATGTGATCTGACGACCTTCGCCCCGGGGTTATAAAGAGCTTAGCCCGACGCTGTCTTTCCCTAAACCCGGAATGCGAAAAGAGCGATCTTCTTGCGGTAACCGCTCTTTCCTGTTTGTGGTTGCGAGGCCAGATGTAAACTGACGACCTTCGTCCCGGGGTTATAAAAAGCTCAGCCCGCCGCCATCTTTCCCTAAACCCGGAATGCGAAAAGGGCGATTACCTTTCGGTAATCGCCCTTTCCTGAATGTAGTTACGGGGGCCAGATTTGAACTGACGATCTTCGCCCCGGGGTTATAAAGAGCTCAGCCCGACGCCGTCTTTCCCTAAACCCGGAATACGAAAAAGGCGATTACCTTCCGGTAATCGCCTTTTCCTGAATGTGGTTGCGGGGCCAGATTTGAACTGACGACCTTCGCCCCGGGGTTATGAAGAGCTTAGCCCGACGCCGTCTAAACCCGGAATGCGAAAAGGGCGATTACCTTCCGGCAATCGCCCTTTCCTGAATGTGGTTGCGGGGGCCAGATTTGAACTGACGACCTTCGCCCCGGGGTTATAAAGAGCTCAGCCCGACGCCGTCTTTCCCTAAACCCGGAATACGAAAAAGGCGATTACCTTCCGGTAATCGCTCTTTCCTGAATGTGGTTACGGGGGCCAGATTTGAACTGACGACCTTCGCCCCGGGGTTATAAAGAGCTCAGCCCGACGCCGTCTTTCCCTAAACCCGGAATACGAAAAAGGCGATTACCTTCCGGTAATCGCCCTTTCCTGAATGTGGTTGCGGGGGCCAGATTTGAACTGACGACCTTCGGGTTATGAGCCCGACGAGCTACCAGGCTGCTCCACCCCGCGTCGACGGCGTGCATATTAGTGACATGCCCACTTTCTGTCAAGCACTCATGAAGTTAGATAACTCTGCTAGCAGCTCTGCAATAGCCACACATCACTTACTCACAGCTTGCATAGGTCTGTGCAGAAAACCTTGATAAGCTTGGGATAGCCACTTGAAAACTGGCCTATTCGATCAGACATAGGCTCACACCATCCAGCTTTTCCAAGTTTTCTCTGCCCATCAATGTGGACATCCTTGGGAATAGATAAAATTTTACTTATAAATCAATATCTTAATAGATGAGGTTATTTTTTACTCAATGTCCCTTAACTACTATCTGGGTTGTCCACAATGGCAACATCCTCGGTGGAAAAGTATTTTGGGAGCACCAGAGGGGCAACCACTAGCACTTTATGCTCAGACGTTCAATACAGTAGAAGGGAATACCGCTTTCTATTCGCTACCAGCCCCCCGTCAGTCAGAGCGCTGGCGACAGCAGGTTCCAGATCACTTTCGCTTTGCCTTCAAGTTTCCGCGCCAGATCAGTCATGACGCACAATTGGTTAACTGTGCACAGGAGACCGCCCGCTTCATTCACACCATGCAGCCCCTGCTGGACGTTTGTGGCCCCTTCATGCTGCAACTATCGGCTCAATTCTCCGCCTCACAGCTGGATAGCCTGTGGCGCTTTCTGGACGCGCTTCCTGAACACTTGGATATCGCCGTGGAAGTACGCCATCCGGACTTTTTTGCCAAGGGAGAAAGCGAACGCCAGCTGAATCGCGGACTACTGGAAAGAAGGATGAGCAGGGTATGTTTTGACAGCAGAGCCCTGTTCAGCGCGCTACCGGATGATGAGGCAACACGTGAAGCCCAGAGGAAAAAGCCTCGTCTGCCAGTACACATTCTGGATCAGGTGGAATGCCCAATGGTGCGTTTTATCGGCCACCCACAGCTAGAGAAAAACACCGAGTTTCTTCGCCCCTGGGCCACCAAGATGAGCCAGTGGCTGGCACAGGGAAAGCACCCCTACTTTTTTGTGCACATGCCTGATATCGGCGATACATTACAGCTGGCTCAACTCTGGCATGAGCTGATCAATGAGATCTCGTCTGTGGCAGGCACCTGGAGCCTGCCGCAAAAAGCAGAACAGCCCCAACAGGGGCTGTTCTGACAAACACATTCAACCCATCAGGAACGCAGGATAGAGACATCCTCTGCCTGCAAACCTTTGTCACTCTGAATCACGTGAAAGCGCACTTTTTGCCCCTGTACCAAGGTACGATGGCCCTTTCCACGAATGGCGCGAAAATGCACAAACACATCCTCGCCATTTTCCCGGGTAACGAAACCGAAACCTTTGTTGACGTTGAACCACTTTACCTGGCCCAGTTCGCGAGTATCATTTTCGTCGTCTTCTTCGCCGACCACCCGCGTGTTCACAAACAGCCCCAGAACACTGGCGATGGCAGCCAATACAGCTGCCGCCGCCCAGACAGGGATGAAGGCATTAGAAATAGCCAGTTCAGGCAGGATTTGCTGGAGCAGCAGCGGCAAAGGTAATGTTACCAGCGCGCTGATGACGATGCTCACTACGATATTTTTTGGTGTCATTGTATCTCTCTTATTTACATCAATAGCTGACAAATACAGAAAGCGTCAGAAGTACAGGCGAAAAGATTGGGAATGAGCTCTGACACTTCCCACAAGGTTACTTACCGAGATCATTGTTAGCTCTCTTCACACATACGCCACGGGAGGCCCTATGGAAGACCGCTTGACCGAGCTGGAAACACGGGTCGCATTTATGGACGACACCATCAACCAGCTGAACGATGAACTGATTCACCAGCAGAAAGAGCTGGAAACCTTACATCGTATGCTCCACCTCATGCATCAGCAGATGAAGCAGATGACCAATCCCGAACAATCTAATCAGGACGAGCCACCACCTCCCCACTACTAACTCACAGGAAGGTTAATCATCATCCACCGGGGATGATGAAATTTAAAAATGTATTACCAGACAAAAGCGGATGGGAGTGATATCCCATCCGCCACACAATCGACATTTCTTCAATCAGGAAGTGCGCGGAAAGTATAGATATCAAAACGGCCAGACTTTCCTTCCAGCACCATTGACGGCACTGGCCCCTCAATCGCAGGCGCTTTCCGCGCCCTTTTCACCACTATCCGACAAGGGTTGGCTGCCACTGCAGCTGCCAGCAAATCTGCGCTGTCTTCATCCGCGCCTACCAAGGTGCGAAATGCCTTCATATCCTTCTTGACCTCTGCCGACTTGTCGCTATGGGGAAACATCGGGTCAAGATAAATAACATCAGCATTCAACGCCTGAGGTTGAGCCGCCAGGCTGGTCAGATAATCCTTCCCATCCTGCTGAAACAGCTCCATACGCTCGATGATCGGCCCCACCTCGGGGTCTTCCACTGCACGTTTCATTCCATCTGCAAGCAAAGCGGCTACCCATGGGTTACGTTCACACATCTGAACCTTACAGCCCAGAGAAGCCAGGACAAAACTGTCTCGACCCAACCCTGCCGTGGCATCCAGAACGGTAGGTCGGCGCTTCCCTTTGATACCAATGGCCTTGGCTACACTCTGCCCCGTCCCGCCACCAAAAAGCCGCCGGTGTGCCTGCGCCCCCTGAAGGAAATCCACACGCACAGGGCCTGGTGCTTTTTGCCCGGTTTGTTGAATAGCTAACCCTTCCGGATGTACCCACAGGACCTGCTCATATTCAGAGACGTCTCGTGGTGACATGACATGCAGGCAGACACAACACAATTGATCGGCTAACTGTAGAGCAATGCTGATTTCAGCGTCTGAAAAGGGAAGAATAGCGAACATAGTATTAGGGACTGGCAGGCAAACATCAGGCATAGGTATCAATACCTACCAACTCAACGCTATTAGCTTCGTCGAGCTGCTTGTAACTTGAAGTGGTCAAATAGGAAGACAGGGCTTTGAACTGGCGCAGACCTATCTCGGAGGCCATCGCCCATAACTTGCCCAAAGCCTGCCGCTGGCTACTGTCGCTGGCAACCCGATGTGTGATATTACCCGAGGAAGTTGAACCTGAGCCCGTTACAGAACCTTCCTGACGGTCAGCTCTGCGCTTACTCCCTACGCGCCAGTCGTAGCCTGAATATCCCTGAACCCGCATCAGCACTTCCTATTTCAAAGTGCTACAAGTTTAACTGTTCAGTCGCCGCACTCAAGTAGGTATTAGGATGTTTTGCCGCATTTTTTAACGAAAAAAGCGGCTTTCCCCAGATTACATCAGGCAGTAACCAATACCAGCAACAACACCGTTCCAAGTAACAGGCGATAACAGGTAAGAGGCCAGAAGCTGAACTGCTTTAACAACGTCAGCAACAGATGGAAGGCCAGCAATGCAGCGATGAAGCTACTACCAAACAGTAACAGTGTTTCTGTCCAGTAGATGGGTACAGCCTCTCCCAGCATCGCCTGAGAGGCAGCAGCAACCATCGCGAGATGTATCGGCAGCGACAGCAGAATTGCCAGTCTGGCAGCAGCTACGCGCTCATAACCTATTACCAGCAGCGCGGTTATAACGACACCGGTAAAAGAGGCTCCCGGCAGGAGTCCCAGAACCTGTGCAGCCATCAGGAGCAGCAACTCTGCCCAGCTTAGCGAAATAGCCAGACGACAATAGTGACGCGAAGAGTCAGCCCACTGCAGTAGCATGGCAAAGATCAGGGTCGCAGTCACAATCAGCAACGGATGACCAATCGACATCAACCATTCACGCAGCTGCCAGTAACCCAGCAGAGCAGGTATAGCCGACAGCAATAATCCCCAGCTCAGCCAGCCTTGCGGGCTATGCTGCCCTTTCACGGACTGCCACCAACCGCTGGTCAGATGCAGGAAGTCTCGCCAGCCATAGCATAGTATGGCCAGTACTATGCCACTCTGGATAGCTATATCAGTCACCAGCGATGGCAAAGGCCATCCCAGCAACTGCAGTGGCAACATGCCATGAGAGCTGGAGGCGACAGGCAGGATGGCTGTGGCCCCCTGCACCAGGGCCACCAGCAATTGCTGCCAGAGACTCATCAACATGACAGCACAATCACCTTTGCAGAAGGGGGCACAGAACTCACGGACATGGCTTATCCTGCGGCCTTATGAGTAACCTGATCCCGGATATAGACCGGCAACGCCTCTTCCGCCCTGATAACAACACCCGCCGCCAGCAACGGCATTGCCAGCCGGGCTATGTCCTGCGCATGAGGAAATACCTCAACATGATGGGAATGTGTTTGAGCAGCTCCCGAGAAGCGTAATGCATAGCGCCAGCCACTTCCCCATCCCAACCATTCACCGGACGGAGACACGACTTTCTCAGGTGGCAAGACCTGCTCGTCGCCCTGTAAAACGGCCAGCCCTTGCTCTATGCGATACGCCGACCAGTAGACTTCATCCATGCGGGCATCCAGACTGGCCAGAATGGCCTGCTGGCCCGTTTCCCGCCACGCACCCTGCGCCATCGCAGCCAGAGTGGAAACAGGGTACAGCGGACGATCCACCGCATAAGCAAGACCCTGCGCGACTCCGGCAGCAATGCGGATCCCCGTAAACGCCCCCGGGCCGCGACCGTATGCCAGCGCATCCAGCTGCACCAGCGATACCCCCGCCTGCGCCAGCAGAGCCTCAATCATCGGTAACAGGCGCTGCGCATGAAGACGTGGGATGACCTGGAAGTCCTCGATGACCTGCTCCCCAGTCAACAGTGCGACAGAGCAGGCCTCAGTGGTTGCATCCAGGGCAAGAATATATGACATGACTTCACTCTCAATTCCGGAAGCCGCATTTTAACGCATCGACTCCCGAAACCAACCACGAGCTCAGGTCAAAATATTCACCTGCTGGTAGCTTCCTTCAATCTTCAGCTGAAAACTCATACTGCTGTACTGGCTCTCTGCCATCGAGCGCCGATGCTGCAACTGCTCGGCTGCAGAAGGGTCACCTTGCTGATAGTCCTTCTCTTCGCGGGCTTTTTCGCGTCGTTCACGCATCGCATCCAGCATTTCCTTGATCAGTTTGGTAAAGCGACTGACCGGATCATTGCTATCCTCATCCGTCTTTTTCGGTTGATGCAACTTGTTCAGCGAAGCCATTGCCTGGTTGTACAGCTCAGCCATGGACTTGAGCCAGGAATGAACCTCAGGGCTGAAATTCCCCTGATTGGCTGGCGTCGTCTGGTCAACAGAAGCCAGCTCTTCATCCTGCTGCTGCGCCTGCTGAATGGCCAGATCGACCTGAAACAATCCACCTACTTCACCATTCTCCTTGAGGTAGAGACCACTGCGACTGAGCTGCCCCAGTGGATTGTTGTCTTTGTCACGAAGAGCAAAAGGCGTATCGACACTCCCCAGATACATGGCACCAATGCCCGCCTTCTTGAGACTGAGCAGCTGATCCTTGCCGGAGCTGTCCTTCTGCCAGACGAGTAACTGGTCGAAGATCGGATCAGACTCATCAATCCAGCCATTATGATCGGCATCGTACCTGGCAAGATCGGCAAAACCATTCCCGGAACGGCTACCAAACAGCTCTGTGCCATCATTTATCCGACCATCACCATTACGATCCAGCGCCAGAAAGCCAACGCCAGCGTTGGGTAAGGCCAGCTGATCACGCTGACCATCGGCATCCAGATCGAACTTGAAACGCATTTCACTGAGTGATGGGGGGACGCCATTGAGGCTGATCATCAGCGGGTCTGTCAGCTGAAACGTTCCCTGCTGCACTCTGGCACCTTCATAGGTGAAACTGCGGCTCATCTCCAGCTGCAGATTAAAGGAAATGGAAGCACCGGCTGCCGTGGTAACAGAACCTGCGGCCGCAAAGGACATAGACTCTTCCTGATGCAGGTAGGTGTATTCCTTGACTGCTGCAACCGCACCTGATTGCGCCGTGTCAGCAGACGGCGTCGCGGTGACCTTACTGGCTTCACTGCTGTTCCAGGTCGATGCCTTGACAACCTTGGTCTGCATTGACTGGCCAAACACACCACTGATCAGCTCGGTGGCAAACGCCTCCTGCTCATCAGCACTGGGGTCTTCCGCATCATTCTCCAGGGCGTTAGGGGAAAGCTGTACCTGAGTGGCGGTGGACATGGCCGCCGTATTCGAACCATTGGTCTGATTTGCCTCTTCTGACACCACCGAAGCAGAGAGCGCGCTGCTGGCGCGCAACAGTGTCTGCTGTTCGTTGGCATCGTGAATGGCGCCCATACCAACAAGTGACTGCTGTATTTGCATGGCTACCTCCGGGATCAACATTTAGGAGAGATCACCAGAGACCTATCGGCACAGAATGGCCAAACTTTTTCACAATTCAGACGAAATTTTTACAGAATGCATACACACAAAATGAACAAAACTTGTACACACCCAAGCTCACCCGCTGATGTGTAACACCTCCTGTCTGTCTCGTAACGTAAGATAGCCTTATAAAGCACAAAAGGAGCCGAAGCTCCTTTTGTCATAGTCTTGCTGTTACCGTCATAGCGGTAAAAGTGCGGGTATCAGCCCAGTGCTGCAAATACCTTGTCACGGATATCATCAACACTGCCAACACCGGCAATATAGTTGTACTTGGGAGCAGTAGCAGGATCACTCTCCGCCAGCGCCTTGTAGAAGTCCACCAGTGGAGCGGTCTGGGTGTGGTACACCTGCAAACGCTTGCGTACGGTTTCTTCCTTGTCATCTTCACGCTGGATCAGTTCATCACCCGTCAGATCATCTTTACCCTCAGCCTTGGGAGGATTGTAGAGGGTGTGATAAACACGGCCAGAGGCTTCGTGAATGCGGCGACCGCTCATGCGTTTAACGATCTCTTCGTCATCCACGTCGATCTGGACAATATGATCCAGTTTCACACCGGCTTCTTTCAGTGCTTCCGCCTGAGGGATTGTGCGGGGGAAACCATCAAACAGGAACCCCTTGGCACAATCAGCCTGAGCAATACGCTCTTTGACCAGTGCGATGATCAGATCATCAGAAACCAAGCCGCCGCTGGCCATCACTTCCTTGGCCTGCAGCCCCAGGGGAGTACCGGCTTTGACTGCAGCGCGCAGCATGTCACCAGTGGAGATCTGGGGGATATCATAACGCTCAGTAATGTAACGAGCCTGAGTGCCCTTGCCAGCACCGGGTGCTCCCAAAAGAATGATACGCATGTAGCATCTCTCCAAGTTGTTTTGTAATCCGTACAACCCACTGCACGTCACCATGCAACCAGGCGAGTCCCGGTCAATGTGTGTACAACACATCGTTCGCGGACGTGAATGGGCCAGACCTTAACGGGTCAGACCCATTTGTGCAATACGACAAAGGGCTTTAGCACTGAAACCACAACAAGCACTGTAAAAATGGCTAAATTGTGGTCGTTTTTCGTCGAAAAGGCCTGTCTTTTCAACTAGCTAGCAGCCGGAAGCAACACCGGGCAGGCATTCACAGGCAACGCCAATCAACCCGTATTGCGCATGCCTGCAGCGATCCCCGTCATGGTAACCATCAGCGCCTGGTCGATCTGATTGGGCACCCCTTTTTCACCATACAGACGTACCCGACGCATCAGCTCCGCCTGCAATAAATGCAATGGGTCGATATAGGGGTTGCGCACACCGATAGAATGCTTGATCACCGGGTTCTGAACCAATAACTCATCACGGCCACGGATGCGTTTGTACAGAGCAATCATGTCGCGCAGTCGGGTGCGCAGCTCCGCTCCCAGAGGCTGCAGGTCTGCACCGACCAAGCGCTGATCGTACCAGGCCGCCGTATTGGTATCGGTTTTGGCCATGACCATCTCCAGCATGTCCAGATAGGCAGAGAAGAAACGCCATTCCGTTGCCATATCACGCAGCTCATCCAGACGCTGCTGCGCTTCAATCCGTGCCAGGGCCTGATCACTTCCCAACCAGGTCGGCAACATCAGGCGCATCTGCGTCCAGGCAAAGATCCACGGAATCGCTCGTAAACTTTCCACACCACCATCGACTTTACGCTTCGCCGGACGGCTGCCCAATGGCAGCTTGGCCAGCTCCTGCTCGGGCGTGGCTGCACGGAAATAAGGCACAAACTGTGGGTTATCCCGCACCATGGTGCGGTACTCACGGCAGGACACCGCCGTCATATCATCCATGAGCTTGCGCCATGCCATTTTGGGCGCTGGGGCTGGCGTCAGGGTGGCCTCCAGTACTGCACCGGTGTACAGCTCAAGGTTGCGCACAGCGATTTCAGGAATGCCGAACTTGAAGCGAATCATCTCCCCCTGCTCGGTCACCCGAATACTGCCGTTAACCGACCCGGGCGGCTGTGACAGGATGGCTGTATGGCTGGGGCCACCGCCCCGGCCTACGGTACCGCCACGACCATGGAACAGTGTCAGATGAACACCACGCTCACTGCACAGTGCGGTCAGCGCTTCCTGCGCCTTGAACTGCCCCCAGGTCGCCGCCAGATGGCCAGCATCCTTGGCGGAGTCCGAGTAGCCGATCATCACCATCTGCTGCCCCTGGGT
Source organism: Pokkaliibacter sp. MBI-7 (assembly GCF_029846635.1). NCBI lineage: Bacteria > Pseudomonadati > Pseudomonadota > Gammaproteobacteria > Oceanospirillales > Balneatrichaceae > Pokkaliibacter > Pokkaliibacter sp. MBI-7. Next base: position 1,143,092 of record NZ_JARVTG010000001.1, read on the forward strand.
ATAAGCCTTATACCAGGGCATATCGAGCAGCTGCTGCATGCATGACTGGGCGTTATCAAGGTCATCCAGCGTTTCAAACAGCGGCGCCACTGGAATGTTCCAGCCCATGCCCGCCTCTTTCAGCAACAGAATGACCGCCAGTACATCAGACGGCACACTGGCCATGGAGATAACATAAGCGGACAGCGCCGATGCGGGAGTCTGCGCAGCTGTACGACAGGTTGCCAGAACCTCCTGCACCTCCTCGGAGGGGGTCCAGTCACGGGGGAAGAGCGGACGTCGATCTTTCAGCTCGCGCAGCAGAAAGGCCTGCTTCTGCGGCTCTGACCATTCCGCATAGTTACCCCAGCCGTAGTAAGCCACCAGCTCCTCGAACACCTGTGCATGGCGCTCCGAGTTCTGGCGGATATCCAGACGCAGAAGATGAATACCGAAGACATAGGCCCGATGAATGATGTCGCGCAGCATGCCCTCGGCAATGATCTCCATACCGCATTCGCGCAGGCTGCGGTCACACTCCAGCAACGGCTGCAGCAGCTCATCGTTGTGTTTGAGGATGTCACTGTCATCTGCCGGACGACCGGCAAGTTCATCCCGTGCCCAGCGCTGCGTCGCTTCTATGCGACGGCTGAGTTGCCGCAGATAGGCACGATACGGCTCCTGCTCATCGTCCCCGACGGCTTGTCGCAGCGTTGCATTACAATCCCCCATGGACAACTCTGCCCGCAGGTCAGAGATATCCTTACTGAACAGGTCTGCTGCCTGCCAGCGTGCCAGTAGCAGCACTTCACGAGTTACCGCCGAGGTGACAAAGGGATTACCGTCTCTGTCGCCGCCCATCCAGGAAGCAAAACGGATAGGCGCTGCTGACAATGGCAGACGATGACCGGTCGCAATTTCCACCGATTCATCCAGCTGACGCAGAAAGCGCGGCATGGCCTTCCACAGTGAGTTCTCAATGATGGCAAAACCCCACTTGGCTTCATCCACGGGGGTTGGACGGCGGGTACGAATTTCATTGGTGTGCCAGGCCTGACTGATCAGTTCCTTAAGCCGGTCGACCAGCCGCTGACCATCCGCGGTATCATCACCCACGTTATCCAGCGCCCGCAGGCATTCTGCGATGCCGTCGTATTTCTGAATCAGGGTACGGCGTACCGCCTCAGTGGGATGTGCAGTCAGTACCAGCTCAATATCCAGACCCAGAATCTGTTTGACGATATCGTCTTTGCTGATGCCATGGTTATGCAACCTGACCAGCTGTTGGGGCAATGTGTCATCGTCCATCAGCTGGTTGCTATCATGCTTACGCCGCCGGACCCGATGAACTTCTTCAGCGATATTGGCCAGGTTCAAAAACTGATTGAACGAGCGGGTAACGGGCAGAATTTGCTCGTCACTGAGGGTGGTCAGCAGCTCTTCCAGACGGGCACGACTTTCGCTATCTCCCGCCCGTCCCTGTTTGGCCAGACGACGAATGGTTTCGATGGTATCAAGAATGGAGGTACCGAGGTGGTCCTCAATGGTCTTACCCAGGCTGTCGCCGAGCAGACGGACGTTATCCCGTAATGGTTGGTGCACATCGACCATAGACTATCTCCATGCGTTCATGCATTGGTGAAAATGAAAACCGGTGTTCGGCCTGATGTTTTCATCTTTCTCCACTTCACTAAAAAGTGGCGCTGCATTGCGTCAAGTCCACTGAAATGGACTCACGGTCTGTCCCTGCGTTGATGTGGCGTATGTGCGCTGGTTGTTCGGGCGTGTTCACTGATCGTCAGCACGCCCTGATCATTGTTGTTATGTTCTATTCCGAAGGGCTGCTACAGCCCTTCCTGCTTGGCCTGATCCCAGAGTTGATCCAACACCTCCAGTGAACTGCCCTGCATATTTATCTGTCCGGCTTCTGCCAGCTGCTCCACCCGGCGAAAGCGTCGCTCAAATTTATTGTTAGCGCGGCGTAATGCTTTGTCGGGATCAATTTTTAAATGACGTGCCAGATTGACGCAACTGAACAGGACATCACCCAGTTCATCCTCCATGGCGTCCTGATCGCCGAGTGCCCGCGCTTCATCAATCTCATCCAGCTCTTCCAGCAGCTTCTGCCTGACCGGCATCCACTCAAACCAGTCAAAGCCGACTGAGGCGGCACGCTTCTGCAGTTTATGTGCCCTGTTCAGCGCTGGTAATGCGTGGGGAACGTCATCCAGCACGGAAGAAGTATCGCCTTTTTCTGCTCGCTCTTCGGCTTTTATCTCTTCCCAGCGCTGTTTGATCTCAGCCTCTGGCAGCGGATCAGTTACCGCATCACTGGCCAGTGTGCCATCAGGAAAAACATGAGGATGACGGCGCAACAACTTGGCGACCAGATTATCGATGATATCGTCCAGATCGAACCGTTGCTCTTCTGATGCCAGCTGTGCATAGAAGATTACCTGAAACAGCAGATCGCCCAGCTCATCCTTTAGTTGCATAAAGTCCTGCCGCTCAATGGCATCAGCCACTTCATAAGCCTCTTCCAGTGTATGCGGCAAAATGCTGGCATAGGTTTGCTGACGATCCCACGGACAGCCGCCTTCGGGAGCACGCAGGCGCTGCATAAGCTGGCGCAGGTCATCAAGGTTATGGCGTGCAGATTGGGCAGAAGTGGTCATGACGTCACTCACTTAATACAGGTCCATCACTTAGAACAGGGAGGAACGCCACCTCCAGCGGAAGCAGCGTCAATCAGGCAGCGGAAGAGATATGCGCTACAGACTATTTCTTGGCCGTCTGCATGACTCCACGTTGACGATGCACATCGATCACATTAGGCAGCTGATTGATCTTGTCCATCAATCTTCCCAAATGCTCCAGACGGGCAATTTCCAGCGTCATGGCAATACGTGCGGTGCAGTAAACCTTATCGGTCTGAGTGTGGAAGGCGAGGATATTAACCTTTTCGTTAGACAGAATCGTGGTCAGATCACGCAGCAGCCCCGAACGATCAAAGGCTTCCACCACGATATCAACCGGATAGGTCTGTTCAGGCTCCTCGCCCCAGCTGACCTGCACGATACGCTGTGGCTCTTTATCCTGCAGCGACAGAATATTCTGGCAGTCCTGACGGTGAATCGACACGCCACGGTTCAGGGTAATGAAACCGATAATCGGATCACCCGGCAACGGCGTGCAGCATGACGCCATGTTAGTCAGCAGGTTACCCACGCCAAGAATGTAGACACCACTGTCATCACTCTGGTGCTTGTGCTTACGTTCGCGCACCACCAGCTGGTCAGGTGCCTGATTGCGCTCTGGCTCCAGCGTACGCTGCACTTCGTGGATGATCTGCGACAGGCGCAGGTCCCCGGCACCGAGTGCCGCAAACATATCCTCGGCAGTTTTGTAGCTGAGCTGCAGAGCAATCGGCTGATAGTCGAGGTGGCTGTCCAGCGCCAGACGCTTCAGCTCGCGCTCAACGATGTGGCGTCCTTCGTCGGCATTCTCTTCTTTCGCCTGCAACTTGAACCAGGCCTGCACCTTGGCACGGCCACGGGAAGTCTGCAGATAGCCGAAGTTCGGGTTGAGCCAGTCACGACTGGGGGTCCCCCCCTTCTGCCGCAGAATCTCGACCTGATCACCGGTTTTCAGCTTGTAGGTCAGCGGTACAATACGCCCACTGATCTTGGCACCACGGCAATTGTGACCGATCTCGGTATGCACCCGATAAGCAAAGTCCAGCGGCGTGGAACCTGAAGGCAGATCGACAACATGCCCTTCGGGGGTAAAAACGTAGATACGGTCCTGCGTAATAGAGTTGCGGAACTGCTCCACCAGTCCGGTGGCATCGCCCATTTCCTCCTGCCACTCTAGTACCTGTCGTAGCCAGGAGATCTTGTCCTCGTAACTGTTGGACTTGTTGTGTACATCGGTGCCCTTATAGCGCCAATGGGCACAGACCCCAAGCTCGGCTTCCTCATGCATGGTATGGGTGCGAATCTGCACTTCCAGCCCTTTGCCATCCGGGCCAATAACCGCAGTGTGCAGGGAGCGATAGCCGTTTTCTTTCGGAGCGGCGATATAGTCATCGAACTCGTTGGGAACATGGCGCCAGAGCGCATGAACGATACCCAGTGCGGCATAACAGTCACGCACTTCCGGTACCAGAATACGCACCGCACGAATGTCATAGACCTGACTGAAGGGAATATTCTTGCGCTGCATTTTGCGCCAGATGGAGTAGATATGCTTGGCCCGCCCCATCAGCTCCGCATCGATGCCCGCATCAGACAGCCGCTCTTTCAGCATGCTCAGGACACTGTGGATATATTGCTGACGGTCGAGTCGCTTCTCATCCAGCAACTGCGCAATGTGTTTGTAGGCATTGGGTTGCAGGTAGCGGAAGGAAAGATCTTCCAGCTCCCACTTGATATGGCCGATACCCAGGCGATGAGCCAGCGGCGCATAGATGTCGAACACCTCGCGTGCCACCAGATACCGTTTCTTGCGATTGGCATTCTTGACCACCCGGATAGCACAGGTGCGCTCCGCCAGTTTGATCAGTGCAACCCGCACATCATCAATGATCGACACCAGCATCTTGCGCACGTTGTCGAGCTGGCTTTCCTGCTGCCCGAGCACCTGCTCCTTGATCGGACGCATCAGGGCGGTGATGGCCGCCATCTGCATGACGCCGTCAATCAGACGGGCAACATCCTTACCAAAATCACTCTGCACCCGTTCCAGCGGTAACTTGCGCTGACGCACGGAGCGATACAACACAGCCGCCACCAGCGAATCACTGTCGAGCTTCAGTTCTGCCAGGATCAACGCCATTTCCAGACCGGTATGAAAACAGTTCATCGGGCTGTTGATCCATTCATCGTCCTCCACCGACTCGGGGCGGGGGGCAACACTTTCTACCAAACGACAGGCTTGTAGCAGACGCTCTGACTCGGTTACCGGGACGTGCTCGCCAATCTTGGCCAACCAATTGCCCAGATCGACACTGCCATCTTCCAGTAAATAGTGGTCCTCGCGTACTTTGACCATCTTACTGATACTCCCTGTCCAGCCTCATTAGGAGACTCGTTATAACTTCGGAAAACCCGACAAGCAGGCTATGCCGAGACAAAAGGGGCAATAACTATCCCCTGGCATACCTCACATCCAGGGGTGCGCTTCCACAAAGCAATGACTCTGACAACGCACCCACCAACACTGTATTTATTTTAAATGTGCATTTCTGACTCAGTATGTTGAGCCACTGCCACCCGCCATCCTCCCGATGTGAGTCATCAGCCCTCTGACAGGGCTGGGCAGTCTCTCATCCGCGGCCACTATAGCGTCTTGCCAATGCTGAGCCTGCTGCGGCTTTCTTGCCCTGCCCTCCCCGTTTATAGGGTTCAAACAGAGCAATCGCCTCCACATGGGAGGTTTGCGGGAACATGTCCATAGCGCCCGCCTTGATCAAACGGTATCCCAGCTGATCCAGTTCCGCCGCATCACGCGCCAGCGTCGCCGGATTACAGGAGATATAGACGATCTTGCTGGGCTTCAGACCAGCCACATGGCGTACCGCATGCAAAGCGCCTGCCCGCGGCGGATCAAGTATGACCTTGTCCACTGAACGGCCTGCCCATGACTGATGCGAAAAATCTGCCATAAGGTCCGCACAGTGAAACTGCACTGCAGACAGACCATTGCGCTGAGCATTGGCATTGCCACGCTCAACCATCGCCTTGGTCCCTTCCACCGCGATCACCTCTGCACCGGCACGTGCGGCGGCCAGACTGAAGTTGCCCAGACCGGCAAACAGATCCAGTACCCGCTCACCCGGCTTCACCGCCAGCAACGCCATCGCCTGCTCCACCATCAGACGGTTCAGGGCAGGATTGACCTGAATGAAATCTGCCGGTGTAAAGTCAAAGCGGCTGGCAAAGGCTGGCAGAGTATAATACAAGCCGCCCTGTTCTGGTGCGGGCCAATGGCACGATGGCTGGGTTTGTTCCCCTTCTTGCAACCAAAGTTGTAGCTGCTGCGCTTCACACCAGGCCGTCAGTTCGCTCAACCAGGCAGCATCTGCCTTTGCCGTCAGCCGTAGCATCAGTGCCCGGTGTTCGTCACCCGCCACCAGCTCAATGTGCCCCAGTCGCTCCTTGTGCGGATATTGCAGCATCAGCGCCTTGAGTGCCGGCAACAGCTCACTCAGCCGGGGATCAAGTACCTGGCAGTGACCGACTTCCACCACCTCATGATCCTTGCGTGCACGAAAACCCAGGCGCAGAACCTTACTCTGTTTGTCCCACAGCATCGCCAGATGCGTACGGGTGCGATACCGCCATTCACCTGCGGTCAGGGTAGGTAACCACTCCTGCGGCTTGAGCCCCGCCAGCTTGCTCAACTGCTCAACAACCGCCTGCTGCTTTATTTCCAGCTGCAAGCCGTACTGCATGTGCTGTATCGAGCAGCCACCACAGCGGCCATAGTATTCACAGGGGGGCTGGCGGCGCAGCTCAACCGGCTGCAACACCTTCTCGGTCACCGCCTCGGCAAAGCGGCTGTGCTCAGCCGACAGACGCACCTGCACCTGTTCCCCTGCCAGAGCCCCCTCAACAAAGACAGGCTTGTCCTGATAGTGGCTAAGGCCGCGGCCTTCCGGGGTCATCCGCTCAATATCCAGCACAATGGCAGCCCGGGTACTGAGCGGCGCAGGTTTGGTAAATGGAGTTCTTTTCTTATGTAGTTTGGCCATATTCACGGTCGTTGATTCTATTGTCTGAGCGGGCACTATTGACCCGCTCATCAGAGCGGGGTCAATACCGGCCAAAAACAAAACGGGGAGAGAACTGCCTGGGCCTTCCTCTCCCCGTTCGTGCAATGCGTACTGATATTAAGACTGAGAGTTGAACACACCGGTGGAAAGATAGCGATCACCCCGGTCACAGATGATGCAGACAATCACTGCATGCTCCAGCTGCTGGCTGAGTCGCAATGCTCCGGCCACGGCGCCACCCGACGATACGCCGCAGAAAATCCCTTCCTCGCGAGCCAGACGCCGCATGGTCTGTTCTGCCTCGGCCTGGGTCACATCGACAATCTGATCCACACGCTGAGGCTCAAATATTTTCGGCAGATAGGCCTCCGGCCAGCGACGAATACCGGGGATGCTGGAGCCTTCCTGAGGTTGCAGGCCAACAATCTGGATGGCCGCATTCTGCTCCTTGAGAAAACGGGACGTGCCCATGATCGTTCCGGTGGTCCCCATTGAGCTGACAAAGTGCGTAATACGCCCTTCTGTCTGCTGCCAGATCTCAGGGCCGGTGCCCTTGTAGTGAGCCAGTGGATTATCAAAATTGGCGAACTGATCCAGCACGATCCCCTGCCCCTGCTGCTGCATCTGCGAGGCCAGGTCGCGGGCATACTCCATGCCCTGTTCTCTGCTGACAGAAATAATTTCTGCACCGTAGGCAGTCATGGCGTCACGACGCTCCTGACTCATGTTGTCAGGCATGATCAATACCATGCGGTAGCCCTTGATCGCCGCAGCCATGGCCAGAGCAATGCCGGTATTTCCCGACGTGGCTTCGATCAGGGTATCACCCGGCTTGATCATACCGCGCCGCTCGGCTTCCTGAATCATCGACAGCGCGGGACGGTCCTTTACTGAGCCCGCCGGATTGTTCCCCTCCAGCTTGCACAGAATGGTATTGGTGGTATTGCCAGGCAGGCGTTGCAGTCTGACCAGCGGAGTGTGGCCAACATAGTCTTCAATTGTTGGAAAGTGCATATCCAGTCCTAATACCCAACTCAACAGCGCAATGCAGGCATACTTGCCAGAGCAGCGGGATCAGTCCCGGCTCAATACCACAAATGCCAGCGCATAGTCTTTTTCATCACTGAGGCTGACATGCCAGCGACTGGCCCCGCACGCCTCAGCCAGCTCAAGAGCACGCCCGCTCAACTGCAGCTGCGGTGCCCCCAGTGCGTTATTCAACACCTGTATATGGGTCAGTGACAAACCCTGCGCCACACCGGTTCCCAGTGCTTTGGCACAGGCCTCTTTCGCTGCCCAGCGTTTGGCTAGCCAGGCATGAGGCTGACTGACCTGCTGATAGATGTGCCACTCCTGTTCGCCGAGAATCTTGCGGGCGAAGCGCTCACGCGTCCGCTCCATGACTTCGGCTATCCGGCCAATGGCCACCATATCTGTACCAATACCGCAGATCACCTTAACCCCGGGCCAGCAGCATCAGTTTTTTCATTTCCGCCACAGCTTCACGCAGGCCGGTAAATACCGCGCGAGCCACAATGCCATGACCAATATTGAGTTCATTGATCTCGGCAATAGCAGCAATCGGCTCAACGTTCTGATAATTCAGTCCGTGGCCTGCATTCACTACCAGCCCCAGAGAATGAGCATAGCGGGCCGCCTCAGCAATCCGCTCAAACTCAGCCTGTTGACTGGCACCATCCTCAGCATCAGCGTAAGCCCCGGTGTGCAGTTCTATCACTGGCGCACCACAGCGCACAGTGGCATCTATCTGGGCTTTGTCAGCATCGATAAACAGAGACACCTCAATACCCAGCGCGGCGAGGCGCTCACAGGCGGCTTTGACGCGCGCCTCCTGACCGACTACGTCGAGACCACCTTCGGTGGTCAGCTCTTCACGACGCTCAGGTACCAGACAGGCATGCTCGGGATGGATTTCGCAGGCGAAGTCCAGCATGTCATCGGTCACAGCCAGCTCAAGATTCATACGGGTCTGCAAGGTTTGCCTGAGCAACCTGACGTCACGCTCCTGAATATGGCGACGATCTTCACGCATATGCACGGTGATGCCATCAGCACCCGCCTCTTCTGCCAGCTGGGCTGCGTAGACCGGATCAGGGTAACGGGTACCTCGGGCCTGACGCAGGGTGGCAACGTGGTCAATATTCACTCCCAGAAGAATACGCTTGGGGTGCATCTACTTGGCTCCTTAGCTCGAAAAAACCGGAGGCGGAAGAAACAGGGAACGACTGTGCAACGGGCGATCCCCCAGCAGAGGCGCAAACGCCTCACGCAACAAAACCTTGGCAACCTTGCGAGTCAGAGAGGCGCTGTAATCATCCTGAGCCATCGCCAGCAAGGCGGCACCAGGATAACTGCGCTGACTTCCGCGGCCATCGGCAACAACAGGGCGCAAGCCGTGCTCGGGATGGTAAGCGTACCACGCCTCAGCCAGCACCGGTTCGCTAGAAGCGACACAGTAATCAAGCACGACAGCAAAACCCAGCTCGCTGAGCAGCTCTTTCTCAAAGCGACGTAATACCGGCTCAAGCTCACCTGGCTCAGACAGATGGGTCAATGCCCACTCATATACCGTGTACATCCTCGGATGAGGCTCACCTTCAGGCAGCAACCGCTGCAACAACTCATTCAGGTAGAGTCCACTGATCAGACAAGCACCGGCCAGCGGTGGCGCCATACCACACAGATCAATCTGCTGAAGGGTTTTCAAACTGGAACGGCCCGTAGCCGACAGCACCACCGGGTAAAAAGGTTGTAATGCTGCCTTCTGGCGTGACTTCGGCCGACGGGCGCCACGAGCCAGGATCGCGACCCGGCCCTGAGTGGAGGTGAAAAACTCGGCGAGAATGCTGGTCTCCCGATAGGGGCGACCATGCAGCAGATAAGCCGGCTCAGAAATCAGCGCTGACACGCTTAGCCATTGAAGTCGGTGTAACCCAGACTCTGCAGTGCACGCTCATCATCTGCCCAGCCCTGCTTGACCTTGACCCACAGATTCAGCATGACCTTGGCCTCGAACATTTTCTCCATGTCCAGACGCGCATCGCGACCAATGGTCTTGATACGGCTGCCGCCATCACCGATGACGATCTTTTTCTGGCCATCACGCTCAACCAGAATCAGCGCGTGAATGTGGATGGTGCCACTGACTTCATCCTGACGGAACTGCTCAATTTCCACGGTCACGCCGTAGGGCACTTCGTCCCCCAGCTGACGCATAAGTTTCTCACGTACCAGCTCGGCGGCTACAAAGCGTGAACTGCGATCAGTCACCTGATCTTCGGGAAAATGATGCATCCCCTCTGGCATACGCTCACCGACCAGCTGCTCGAGGCGGGCAACGTTATGCCCATTCTGAGCAGAAATCGGCACGATGTCGGCAAAACTCATCTTGCTGGACATCTCCTGCAGCATCGGCAGCAGTGCTTCCTTATTATCCAGACGATCGACCTTGTTGACCGCCAGAATCACCGGGCAGTCCAGATTCTGCAACTGCTCCAGCACCATCTGGTCTTCTTCAGTCCAGCGGGTACGATCAATGACGAAGATCACCACATCCACATCTTTGAGGGCAGCGCTGGCTGTCTTGTTCATGAAACGGTTCAGCGCACGCTCACCCGCTTTGTGTATTCCGGGCGTATCGACATAGATGATCTGTACTTCTTCTTCGGTCTTGATACCGAGAATCTGATGACGGGTAGTTTGCGGCTTACGCGAGGTGATACTGATCTTCTGCCCGAGAATGTGGTTCAGCAGGGTAGACTTACCGACATTGGGGCGCCCTACTATGGCAACGAAACCACAGCGTTCCGGACGATTTTCCACTTCACTCATGACAGATTACCTAATAACTCCAATGCCTCTGACGCCGCGGCCTGTTCAGCCAGACGACGACTGCTGCCGGTCCCCAGAGTGGGGTCGTCAAGCAGATCAATGGTGCAGCTCACAGTAAATACCTGAGCGTGAGCTTCACCTTCTATATGGGTGGTTTCATAACAGGGCAAGGCCGCCCCTTTAGCCTGCAGCAGCTCCTGCAGACGGGTCTTCGGATCCTTCTGAGTATCTTTCAGGTCCAGCTTCTGCAAGCGGCTGTGATACCAGGCCAGCACACGCTCCTTGACGGTATCCATGTTGCTGTCGATGAAGATCGCACCGATAAGCGCCTCCATGGCATCGGCCAGAATGGACTCGCGGCGGAATCCGCCACTTTTCAGCTCACCGATCCCCAGATGCAGGTAATCACCCAGTTCAAACTCGCGGGCGATTTCCGCCAGAGTGACCCCTTTGACCAGACGAGCGCGCAGACGGCTGAGCTGCCCTTCCTTGGCTTCCTGAAAGTTCTGGTAAAGCGCTTCGGCAATCACACAGTTAAGGATGGAGTCACCGAGGAACTCAAGACGTTCGTTATTACGGTTACCGCAACTGCGATGGGTTAAGGCCAACTCCGCCAGGGAGGGATCCTTGAACTGGTAACCCAGCTTGGAAAACAGGCGGTCTAATTGAATACTCAAGGCTTCACTGCTTCGTAATGATGACTAAAAGTTAAAACGACGGAGAGATTACTGACGAGGGGAATACGTCGTTCGTAATTGACGTCCACATACCAGATATTGCCATCGCGACTGTAGGCCAGCGCATCCTTTGGCAGGTCAATATCATTGATATCAAGACGCTTGCCGATGCTGGTCTGCAAACCGCGGCTACCCTCAGCCACAATGTCCGGGGTAGCTACTGCCTCAGTGATGATGGCATTGACGGTACGGTCATCCAGATACGCAGGACCAATCTTGACGGCCAGAATCACCAGCACGACCAGAAACAGTACATTGACCATGGTCATCATGGTGGCACCGCGTTGTCTGGAATACATCGCCACTGCTCCTGTTAGTTGATCCGTCCGTTGTTACTGAAACTGTTGAGAATGGAGAACAACCCTTCCCAATGGAACCAGACGAAGAACGCTTTGCCGACAATATTCTCTTCAGGCACAAACCCCCAGTAACGGCTGTCGTTACTGTTGTCACGGTTATCACCCATCATGAAGTAATGGCCGGGGGGGACTTCCCACTCGGCTTCAACTGATGGCTGGCCGGGTACCTTGTAAATCTTGTGGCTGACATTCCCCAGCTGTTCCTGGAACAGCTGCAGGCTGGGCTCAGTCGGCGGAATATTGGACAGGAACTGCTCAGGCACTTCCTGACCGTTAACGTACAGACGCTTGTGATAGTAGGCGATCTTGTCACCCGGCACGCCAATTACACGCTTGATGTAATTGATTTTGGGGTCGCCAGGATAACGGAACACCATGACGTCACCGCGCTTGGGCTCACCCACTTCAATCACCTTGGTATTCAGCACCGGCAGACGAATACCGTAGGAGAATTTATTTACCAGGATGAAATCGCCAATCTCCAGTGTAGGGAGCATGGAGCCAGAAGGAATCTGGAAGGGCTCGACGATAAAAGAGCGCAGGAAGAACACGATGAACAGCACGGGGAAGAATGACTTGGCGTACTCGATAGGCCATGACTCACGGGTCAGCCCGCCGAGCACTTCTTCATCGGTTACGCCCTGCTGTTCAGCCAGGCTGCGGGCAGCCTGGCGACGTCTGCTGAAAAGCACGATATCCGCCAGCCAGATGGCCCCACACAGGGCCACGGCGATGGTCAGATAGAGGGGAAAATCCAGATCCATTAACTATCCACCTTGAGTACGGCCAAGAAGGCTTCCTGGGGCACCTCGACGCTACCCAGCTGTTTCATGCGCTTCTTACCCTCTTTCTGTTTCTGCAACAGCTTCTTCTTACGGCTGACGTCACCGCCATAGCACTTGGCCAAAACGTTCTTGCGCAGTGCCTTCACGGTAGTACGAGCGATGATATGCCCGCCGATGGCAGCCTGAATGGCGACATCGAACATCTGTCGGGGAATCAGCTCCTTCATTTTTTCGCAAAGCATACGGCCACGATACTGGGCATTGTCACGGTGCATGATGACCGCCAGTGCATCAACCCGGTCGCCGTTGATCATAATGTCCAGACGTACCATGTTGGCGGACTGATAACGCTGGAAGCTGTAATCCAGCGAAGCAAAGCCACGGCTGCAGGACTTCAGGCGATCAAAGAAGTCCATTACCACTTCACTCATAGGCAATTCATAGACCACCTGCACCTGAGTTGCCATGAAGTGCATGTTTTTCTGCACTCCGCGCTTCTCTACACACAGGCTGATGACGTTGCCCAGAAACTCTTGTGGCACCAGAATGTGGGCCTCGCAAATCGGCTCACGCATATCCCTGACCTTGCCGGGTTCAGGCAGACGCGAGGGGTTGTCAACATAGACGACTTCACCGGTGCTGAGCTCAATCTCATAGACTACCGTCGGTGCTGTAGTGATCAGATCCAGATCGTACTCACGCTCCAGACGCTCCTGAATGATCTCCATGTGCAGCATGCCAAGGAAGCCACAGCGGAAACCGAAGCCCAGTGCATCGGAGCTTTCAGGCTCGAAGAACAGTGAGGCATCGTTGAGCGAGAGCTTGTCCAGCGCTTCACGGAAATCTTCGTAGTCATCGGAACTGACAGGGAACAGGCCCGCGTAAACCTGCGGCTTGACCTTCTGGAATCCGGGAAGGCTGGGCGTATCCGGGCTGCTGGACAGGGTCAGGGTGTCACCTACGGGAGCACCATGAATGTCCTTGATACCCGCCACTACATAGCCTACTTCACCGGCACTGAGGTACTCTTCGGATTTACGCTTGGGTGTGAACACGCCCACATCATCAATCAGATGCACCTGACCGGTTGACTTGACCAGAATCTTGTCTTTCTTGCGCAGTGTGCCGTTCTTGATACGGACCAGCGACACTACGCCCAGATAGTTGTCAAACCAGGAGTCAATGATCAGCGCCTGCAGCGGCGCAGCAGGGTCGCCTTCCGGAGCAGGAATACGTTCAACCAGCTGTTCCAGCAGATCATCGATCCCCATTCCACTCTTGGCACTACAGGCTACTGCATCCGTCGCATCGATACCGATGATGTCTTCAATCTCGGTCTTGACCCGCTCAGGCTCAGCCTGAGGCAAATCCATCTTGTTCAGTACAGGTACAACTTCCAGTCCCTGTTCGATGGCGGTGTAGCAGTTGGCAACCGACTGGGCTTCCACACCCTGAGCAGCATCCACTACCAGCAGCGCGCCCTCACAGGCAGACAGGGAGCGAGATACTTCGTAGGAGAAGTCAACGTGACCAGGAGTATCGATAAAGTTCAGCTGATACACCTGCCCATCACGGGCGGTATAGTCCAGAGTCACACTCTGCGCTTTGATGGTGATGCCGCGTTCGCGCTCGATATCCATGGAGTCCAGTACCTGAGCTTCCATTTCGCGCTCGGACAGACCACCACAGATCTGAATAAAACGGTCGGCCAGGGTAGATTTACCGTGGTCGATATGGGCAATGATAGAAAAGTTACGAATATGCTTAAGACTGCTCACGGAACCAAACACCAGTAGCTAATGCAGGCCGGAGGGCCTGAGGCAAAGGCGGCATTCTAGCCGATTTAGTGACACATCGCACCATGTACACAACGGCTTCCGCCAGCCAATTCCACCCCTTCATACGGGTGGAGTGATGACGACGCAGCGCTGCTATCAGGCAGCAAAAAGGGAGCAGCCGAAGCTGCTCCCCTGCCACTCATCGAGTGTCACTCGTACCAAAGGTGTTTATGTTACTCAATTCGCAGTGCCAGGAAAATTGGCGAGCCATCACGGACAATCTGCATCGGCACAGAGCGGCCTTTCGGCAGCGCCTTGACGATAGCTTCCAGATCCTTCACAGAACTGACCGCCTTGCCATTCAGCAGAGTGATGACATCACCCGGCTGCACACCGGCCGAGAAGGCTGGGCCCTGCTCGATCTGTTTGACGACAACACCGTTGTCCAGTTCCAGACGTGATTTATCATCTTCAGTCAGATTGGCCGCACCAATATGCAGGACATTGGCGATAGCACTACCGTCAGTGCTGTTACCACGGTTATCAACCAGAATATTAGTCTCGTCATCAGGCAGCAGGCCAATGGTCACGTCCAGATCCTGCTCCTTACCATCACGGATAACATGCAGGGTTGCCTTGCTGTTGGGCTTCACTCGCCCGACGAAGTGAGGCAGATCGGAAGACATGATGATGTCCTGTCCATTGAAACCGAGGATCACATCCCCTTCTTTCAAGCCCGCTTTCTCGGCAGGGCTATCAGGCAACACCTTGGCTACCAGCGCACCTGCAGCCTTTTTCAGCCCGAAGGACTCAGCCAGATCACGGTTAACCTCCTGGATGACCACACCCAGCCAGCCGCGTTTCACATGACCACCGTTTTTCAGCTGGTCGGCCACATCCATTGCCACATCAATAGGGATGGCAAACGACAGCCCCATGAAACCACCCGAGCGGGTATAGATCTGCGAGTTGATACCGACAACCTCACCATCCATGTTGAACAGCGGACCACCGGAGTTACCGGGGTTGATAGGTACATCAGTCTGGATAAAGGGCACATAGTTATCACCCGACAGACTGCGGCCTACGGCTGAGACAATACCCTTGGTCACTGAATAGTCGAAACCGAAGGGTGAACCGATGGCCACCACCCACTGCCCGGCTTTCAGATCGCTGGAGTGGCCGATCTTGACGGTAGGCAGATGATCAGCATTGATCTTCAGCAGCGCCAGATCGGAACGGGGATCCGCCCCCACCAGCTTGGCATTCAGCTCACGGCGGTCATTCAGACGCACAACAATCTCGTCAGCACCGTTGACTACATGGTTATTGGTCAGAATGTATCCATCATCGGAAATAATGAAGCCTGAACCGAGAGAGCGTGGCTCGACACGCTTGAGCGTCTTGCCTGGATTACTGGGTGCAGGTGCACCGCGCTGCATGCCGAAGAAGTGACGGAAAATTTCCGGCATCTGCTGCAGATCGGGATCGTTGGGATCAAACGGCATGCTGCCATCGGAAGAGTACTGAACGTTTTTCAGGGTACTGATGTTTACCACCGCCGGCGCAGATTTCGCTACCAGGTCGGTGAAATCGGGAAGTTCTGCTGCCCTGACGCTACTGACGGCGACCATTGCAATACAGGCCGCCCCCGCCAGGGTCTGATAGAGTTTTTTCAACATAAATTACCTGCCTTTTCCTTCCATAATGCGAATTGGCACTTGCTCAACAACCTCGGTAAACCCATTTTCAGATCGAACCTTATCCAAAATAACGGGTTGCCACTGTCCTTGCTGACATTGTCTGCTTACCCTGCGTGTCAGCAGAAAACCGACCAACAAACCCAACATACCGGCAAGCAATATCCAGCCTTCTCCCCAGCCCAGCTCAGCCCCCAGCAGTACACCGGCAAACAGTCCCATCAGGGGCAGGATGTACATCAGCAAAGACACTTGCAGCAAGGCCTGAGGCAAAATGCCCAGCGTCACGGCGTCGCCTACCTGAAGTAGCATGCCTTCGGGAAGCGTCAGGGTCATGCGCTGCTGCTTACCCTCTCCCACACTGTTCATAAGCCCCTGGCCACAGCCTGATTTGAGCTGGCAGCTACTGCAGGTTGAGCGGCGGGTGGTTTCCACTACGACCTGTTCAGGCAGCAGTTGCACTACCCAGCCCTGCTCTTCAAGCAGTGGCTGCATTGATTGATTATTGCTTGCTGGCATGTTTCAGATTCTGAATGATGGCGAGAGCGACCTGCTGCGGAATATCACCGGCCACGGTGACATAACAGTCACCACTGTTACTCAGCAGTTGTCGCGCCAGAACCACTTTTCCCTGACGCTCAATGGCCCCTTCGATACGCGGTTTCAAGCCGAGAGGCTCGATAAACACGCTGAACGAATGAGTGTCATTGGCATAGGTCATGACCTGCTGATCACCACTAAGATCCTGTGACTTGAGCTGGTAGCCGTCTGGCGCCCACCCCAGTTGCCAGGGAGTCATGGTGTCGCTGATACGCTGGTTATGACGCTGCAGGTAGTCATCCAGCCCGGTATCCAGACGGATGTAGTGGCTGGGCTGCAATCCCGGCTGGGGCTGCGCCAGCGACTGGCTGCTGTAACTCACCGGCAATACAGGTTCACTACCTGCTGACGGATCCAGTGCGGGGGTGCTGGCTACGCTGGCCACCTGTGACGACACTGACTCCGTAGCGACCGGCAGGCTGGCCGAGCGGGGCATAAACTGCCCAACACCGACAAACACTACGGCTGCCACGGAAGCGGCCACCGCCAGATGACTGAATGGCTTCCACCACTGACTGACCCGCTCAGGCTGCTGCACTGCATCTTCATCGTCCAGCTGCGCTCTCACCCGATCAGCCAGCTGCATGCCACTGCCTGACGGCCGTTCATGCAACATATCACTGATCAAATGATAGCGTTGCCAGCTTTGCCGAAGCTTGGACGCATCATCTGCCTGCAGCAGCAGTCGCCTCAGATTCAGCTCATCCGCCTCTCCATCAAGGAGAGCAGACAAGTGTTCCCGGCTCTGCTCGTTCATAGTTTTACCTCAACCCGTTTTATGCTCTCGGGCCTCTCTTCCAGATCTGCCGCACAAGGCGACGTTCCGAAGGGAAGTCCTGATACCACTGCGGGTATCTCTGAGCGTTTAGAGGGTCATGCGTTGATTAAGTTCCGGCCAGATACATTCTGTTAAGGCCATGGCGCTTTTGTCCGCCTTTCCCCGCTTGATTTGCACTTTGTATCCAGGCGCCCGCTTATCCGGCCAATTGTTACGTAAACTTCAACCAGGGCCGCCCTCGGGGAACTCTCACAGCAAGGGAGCAATTTCCTGCTCAATAGCCTCTCGCGCTCTGAAGATACGGGAGCGCACCGTGCCTACCGGACACTGCATGATGGTCGCGATGTCTTCATAGCTCAGACCATCGTATTCCCGCAGCATCAGCGCCACGCGCAGATCCTCCGGCAAGCGATTGAGAGCGGCGTTGATCGTTTCCCGCAGTCGGTCGCGATTGAGCTCGTGCTCCGGCGACCCCCGGTCACGCAGTGCCTCCCCCCCTTCCACGTACACCGCATCTTCTGCCATGACATCAACATCTGGTGGACGGCGGCCACGCGCGGCAAGGTAGTTTTTCGCAGTATTGACTGCAATCCGATAGAGCCAGGTGTAGAAAGCACTCTCTCCACGAAAATTATGCAGCGAGCGATAAGCCTTGATGAAAGCCTCCTGAGCCACATCCATGGATTCCACCGGATCTTTCAGAAAACGCTGCACCAGCAACAGGATGCGATGCTGATACTTGACCACCAACAGATCGTAGGCGCGCTTGTTGCCTTTCTGTGCCTGTGTGACCAACACCAGATCTGAATCTTCGTTTTCCAGCGTCACCGTAATCCCCTTTCTTCTGGAGGCGCCAATTATTACCTGAACCTGAGCCGATACCCAACAGCCAGGCCGCTCTCAACACGATCTGTTACGACTCCCGCTGCGCCGACAGGGTGAAGGCCAGCTGAAACGCAGCCTGCTTGGGTACAGTGCGCCAGCACAGCTAACCACAACGGACAATAGTCAAAGACAGGTGCATATCTTATATTCACCGGCCTGCCCCAGAATCGTCATGGCATTGTCATCATCCGCTCCCCAGGCACGGCAAGCCCACTATTGATGACCATTACTGCTGCAGGGTTCCGCGCACGGTAGCTGTAGCCTGCTCCGGTCAGGCAGCTTGAGACGCTGAGAATCATATTGAGTTCAATGCCTTGATCACTCTTTGCGGTATTCCCCAGGCCACCAGACTGACGTCACCCGACTTGCAATGAACGGGTACTGACGCAGGGCAAAGAGCAATAACAACAGGAAATCGTTAACGCCATGGCTGCACATTACGACTTTGACGTGCTGGTAATCGGTAGCGGAGCTGCCGGATTAACTGCGGCACTGCATCTGGCTGACACCCTCAAGGTAGCCGTGCTGAGCAAAGCAGAACTTCACAGTGGCTCAACGTTCTGGGCCCAGGGCGGTGTCGCCGCGGTACTCGACAAAGGCGACTCCGTCGACAGCCATATCAGCGACACCATGGACGCCGGTGCCTGGCTGCCTCGCCCGGAAGCCGTTCGCTTTACCGTCGAGAACGGCCGTTCAGCCATCGAATGGCTGATCCAGCTGGGGGTGCCTTTTACTCCCGACCATCAGGCGGAAGCCGATAACCTGCCCTTTCACCTGACCAAGGAAGGGGGACACAGTCATCGCCGCATCATTCATGCGGCCGACGCCACCGGCAGAGCCATAGAACAGACACTGATCAATCAGGCTCTGGCTCACCCCGGTATTGAACTGCTGCATCATCGACTGGCGGTTGATGTCATTACTCATCAGAAGCTGGGAAAAGCAGGGAATGGCTGTGCCGGTGCCTACGTACTCAATCTCGATACCGGCCATGTAGAAGTCTTTCGCGCCCGCTTTGTCATTCTCGCTACCGGCGGCGCCAGCAAGGTCTATCTGTATACCAGCAATCCCGATGGTGCGTCTGGCGACGGCATCGCCATGGCCTGGCGTGCCGGTTGCCGCGTGGCCAATCTGGAGTTCAACCAGTTCCACCCGACCTGTCTCTATCATCCGCAGGCCAAGTCCTTCCTGATTACCGAAGCGGTACGTGGCGAAGGGGGCCACCTTACCCTGCCCAACGGTGAGCGTTTCATGTTCCGCTTCGACGAGCGTGGTGAGCTGGCACCGCGGGATATCGTTGCCCGTGCCATTGACCATGAAATGAAGCGTCTGGGTCTCGACCACGTTTATCTGGACATTTCACACAAACCGGCTGAGTTCGTGCGCGAGCACTTCCCTACGGTCTATGAACGCTGTCTGGAGTACGGCATCGACATTACGCGAGAGCCGATTCCGGTAGTTCCTGCTGCCCATTACACCTGTGGCGGGGTGATGACAGACACTAGTGGCCAGACCGACATTGGTCGCCTCTATGCTATTGGTGAAACCGCCTTTACCGGACTGCACGGCGCCAACCGCCTGGCCAGCAACTCACTGCTGGAATGCATTGTTTATGCACGGGCCTGTGCTACGGATATTCTCGCCAGGCATCCACACACCGCCGAGGCGCCGTATGCCCCGGCGTGGGATGAAAGCCAGGTAACAGACTCGGATGAGGACGTGATCATTTCCCACAATTGGGACGAGTTAAGACGATTTATGTGGGACTACGTTGGCATCGTGCGTACCAACAAACGATTGCAGCGCGCCAAGCACCGTATTGACTTGCTGAAGCAGGAAATCGCCGAGTTCTACAGCAACTACAAGGTATCTCGCGATCTGATTGAATTGCGCAATCTGGCGCTGGTAGCCGACCTGATCATCCGCTCAGCGATGCAGCGCAAGGAAAGTCGCGGGCTGCATTACACTCTCGACTATCCTCAGCAGGCGGCTGAAGCCAAGGACACCATTCTGGCTCCCATAAACTATCCCTGGCCAGTGTCAGGTCTGCGACATCAGGCTCAGGCAGGCAAACGCCCTTCATAGCTTCTGATAGCGTAATCTCACCTGCAGGCGGCGCCAGTCGTCGCCCTGCAGGCTGTCACGGAACAGCAGCAGTGATCGTTGGCGCAAAAGCTCATCACGATAATCCAGCACGATCACCCAGGGCATCATCCATACCCGCACAGGTGTAATCACCTGCCAGCGCCCCTGCCCCTGTCCCAGCCACCAGAATTGTTCGCGCCAGCGCATCGCCACTGGCAGCCGGGCGGCAAAGCGCCATTCCCAGCCAGCCATGGCAAACACGGCCAGACTGAGCAGAGCCTGCTGCCAGACTTCAAGGCCCGACTGCCAGATGCCATAGACGGCCATGACCAGCGTGATGATCAGGAAGACCACACGCTGACGGGAGGCCACCAGAGGCAAACTATGCTGGCTGAACCCGCTCAAGGATGATCCGTACAATACGTTGCAGATCAGGATCAGCCGGCGTGTCATGCTGCATGAACCAGGCGAATAGATCAGTGTCCTCCTGCTCCAGAAGCCGTACATAACGGTCCTGATCTTCTTTGGCCAGATCAGCAAAAGCTTCTTCGACAAAGGGGGTCAGCAGAACATCCAGCTCCAGCATGCCACGACGGCTCTGCCAGCGCAGACGGCGGATATCCAGATCAGAATAGGCTTGAGACATAACTTACAGCACCTCTGCAGCAGGGGCCGCAGCCACTGACGACTGCCCCCGAAAGAGTCGCCGATTATAGGCAAGTGCCGCCGTGCTGGCGACCGGTACTTTAGCCGCCCTCTTGATCCTGATCGTTCCATCCCCATTTTCAGCAACGAGCAGAATGTCGAAGGTAACTAATCCAATAGCAGCCCGTATCCCGGCTTCAGCATGGCGTTTATTTGTTATAAACAAGCACGCCGAAGCGCTTCTCGGTACCAAGAGATCAACACGCAGTAGATGCTGAACACGCTCCAGGCCCGGTATACAAATCTGCTATAGTAGCGGCCATTCTGACATTCATGAGGTGTGTTCACGCCCTGCCTCGCTAAAGCGATCGAAGGCAGCCTGATGTAGTGCAGGTGCCATGCTCAACGGCATAGCGGCAGTGAACAAACCTAAAGAATCCTGTATTTATCGCCCCCAGTACCCAAGCGACGGCTAACTATGAACAGCTTCTGGCAAGCCTTTCTCGAACAACAAGGTGCCGCCTGGAACCACGACGGTTTCCAAACCAACTTCGCTACACCACCGGCTGATCGCCCATGGCTGATGGATCTGTCCTATCTGGGCATTCTTGGCTGCGACGGTGAAGCCGCAGAAAAATTTCTGCAAGGCCAGCTGACCTGCAACGTCGCAGCGCTGAACGCCAGCAAGTCCAGCCCTGGCGGGCTTTGTAGCCCCAAAGGCTCACTGCTCAGCCTGTTTCGTCTGGTGAAGTCCGATAGCGGCTATCTGTTCGGTATGCGCCGGGAGCTGGTAGAACCTACCAGAGCGGTATTGAGTAAATACATTGTCTTCTTCAAAGCGCAGCTTCAGGATCGCAGTGATGACATCATCCGCATGGGCCTGGCTGGCAAAGGGTCTGACAATATTCTGTACGCCCTGTTCGACGCGGCTCCTGAAAATGTCGATGACGTACTGACCATTGACGGCGGCTGGATCATTCGTGTTGCCGGAGAACAGCCACGCTTTGAACTCTGGCTGCAGCCTGAAACCGCGAAGAAGCTCTGGGTACCGCTGACGGAGCACGCCAATCTGGCCAGCAGCGAACACTGGGAGGCGCTGGAAATTGCAGCGGCGCTGCCTGATCTGACGCTGGCCACACGTGAGCAGCACATTCCACAGATGATGAATCTGCAAGCCATCGGCGGTGTCAGCTTCAAGAAAGGCTGCTATACCGGACAGGAAATCGTGGCGCGTATGCAGTATCTGGGCAAGCTGAAACGCCATTTGTTCCGCGCCGGAGTAAGCACATCCTCACGCCCTTACACTGGCCAAACCATTCATTGCCAGAGCAAGGAAGACCTGGGACAGGTGGTACGAGTCGCCCAGCTCAGCGACGGGCGCTATGCGCTACTGGCAGTACTGTACAAGCAGGAAGCAGAAAGCGAACCCTGCTGGCTGGACGGGGATGAAAGCGCGGTGCTGGACATCCAGCCTCTGCCCTATATCATCGACCCCGAAGTGTTTGAACGTAATCGGCCAAAACTCTGAATACCCACAAAAACTGACGGCACAATACAGCAAGCCCATCGATAAGATGGGCTTGCTGTATCTGACACTGAAACTATTTTGCTGGACACTGAGACTATTCTGGTAGCTGATACTGCGCTGGCAACTGCCAGTCCACAGGCGACTGGCCATGCTGCTGCAGCCACTGGTTGGCAGCCGAGAAGTGTCCGTTACCGATAAATCCTCGGTGCGCTGACAAGGGTGAAGGGTGCACGGACTCCAGCACACAGTGGCGACTGCGATCAATCACACGCCCTTTCTTCTGTGCATAACTGCCCCACAGCATAAAGACCAGCCCGTCCCGCTCGCGGTTCAAACGCTCCACCACATGATCAGTGAATGTCTCCCAGCCGCGGCCCTGATGCGCCCCTGCCTGTGCCTGCTCCACGGTCAGCACCGCATTGAGCAGCATCACCCCCTGTTCAGCCCAGGGAATCAGACAGCCATGCCCGACAGGCTGCACTGACAGATCCCGCTGCAACTCTTTATAGATGTTCTGCAGTGAAGGGGGAATCCGCACGCCCGGCAATACCGAGAAGCACAGCCCATGAGCCTGCCCTGGGCCGTGATAGGGGTCCTGCCCCAGAATGACCACCCTGATCTGCTCAAAGGGGACATAGAGGAAGGCATTAAACCAGTCCTGAGAGCGCGGATAGATCACCTTGCGGGCATCCTTCTGCTCCCGCAGAAACTGCTTGAGCTGCAACATGTAGGGCTGAGCCAGTTCGGCTTCCAACCAGGGTTGCCAACTGGGATCAACACGAAGTGTCATTCATATCTCCTTGCCACCGGTAAAACACTCCCCTCGGGAGCAGGCTATAGTAACAGCACAGCCTGGACTGACAACCAATGTGCAGTCAGCTGCAGCAAGGCCGTTTAGCCGACACAGCAGCAGATCATGAATACGTTCTAAGAAAACACCTTATTTCGTTGCCCTCCCCTTTGTACAATGATGAACGGCGGTCGACAGCAACAGGAAGCACATATGAAGCAGGAACCCCAGGCTCCCACAGAGCAAGACCAGAAAAAAACCAGACTCAATCTCAAGATAACCCTGAGCATCCCCATGGTGGCCCTGATGCTCGCTGCTGCATCCCTGCTTATCTCGGTCAATCTGTGGCTCTGGGTACCCACACCGTCGGTCCGCTCTCTGTCAGCTAGGGTCGATGCCATGACCACCCAGTGGCAACAGGACACCCAGCGTATCGAGACCGACTACCGGGACTGGAAAACACTGCTGAGTCAGCAACAACAGCAAGCAGAACAAATGGCCAGCATGCTGGACACCCTCGAGCAGGGAGTAGCTGCCTCCAGCTCTGCACAGATGCTGGCGCTGATGATTGAACAAGAAGGCAACTATCAGGAGTTTCTGACCAATCTGAAGACCGGCATGCAGGAAATGAGTGATATGGTGCGAGGCTCCCGCACCTGGTTTGATGAATACAACCGCCGCATGAATGTCGCCAACGAAGCCAGCAAGGCCCGCCTTGAGCGCTTGCAGAACCTGTTGAAGCAAATCAAATCCAGTCCCACTGCCCCCCATCCCGGCAGCACCATGCCGTCGCCTGCACCTCCTGCTACGACGACCGCGCCCGGCACGCCAGCCATGCCCTGAAGATTCAGCAACCTAAAGATTCAGCAACACCCGGAGCATATGAACAGACATAAAAAAACCGCAGCTCAATGGCTGCGGTTTTTTGCGTCAGGCGAAAAGATGCCTCAGGTGTACATCACACTTCCGGGCGCATGGCCGGGAACAGAATCACATCACGGATGGATGCGGAATCAGTGAAGTACATAACCAGACGGTCGATACCAATGCCTTCACCAGCGGTCGGGGGCAAGCCGTACTCCAGCGCATTGACATAATCGGCATCATAGAACATGGCCTCATCGTCGCCCGCATCCTTCTCTGCTACCTGCTGCATGAAACGTTCAGCCTGATCTTCAGGGTCGTTCAGCTCAGAGAAGCCGTTGGCAATTTCACGGCCACCGATGAAGAACTCGAAGCGATCCGTAACGTGGGGATTGTCATCATTACGGCGCGCCAGCGGAGACACCTCAGCAGGATACTCGGTAATGAAGGTGGGCTGATCCAGACGGTGCTCGGCAGTGGCTTCAAAGATTTCCGTCTGCAGTTTACCCAGGCCCCAGGTCGGCTTGACGTCCACCCGCAGTGACTTGGCCAGCGCCTTGGCCTGATCAAAGTCAGTCAGCTGCTCCAGACGAATCTCCGGATTGAAGTGCACGATAGACTCCAGCATGCTCATGCGTACGAAAGGTTTACCCAGATCGTACTCGGCACCCTGATATTTCAGTGTCGTGGTCCCCAGAATGTCCTGCGCCAGGGTGCGCAGCAGCTCCTCGGTCAGGTCCATCAGATCCTTGTAATCTGCATAGGCCTGATAGAACTCCATCATGGTGAACTCAGGATTGTGACGCGTAGACAGGCCTTCGTTACGGAAGTTGCGGTTAATTTCGAATACGCGCTCAAAACCACCCACCACCAGACGCTTCAGATACAGCTCAGGGGCAATACGCAGGTACATGTCACGATCCAGCGCATTGTGGTGAGTAATGAACGGACGTGCCGAAGCACCACCGGGAATCACCTGCAGCATGGGTGTTTCCACCTCAAGGAACTGACGGTCACCCATAAAGCGGCGGATACCGGCAACGATCTGCGAGCGCACACGGAATACATTGCGCGACTCTTCATTGCTGATCAGGTCCACATAGCGCTGGCGATAACGCATTTCGGTATCCTGCAGACCTTTGTGTTTGTCCGGCAACGGACGCAGCGCCTTGGTCAGCAGGCGTGGCGAAGTCATGTCGACGTACAGGTCGCCCTTGCCTGACTTGTGCAGCACACCCTCGGCGGCAACGATATCACCCAGATCCCAGGTCTTGATGTCTTCCAGCACATCGGCTTCCAGACCTTTGCGATTGACGTACAGCTGCAAACGGCCGCTGACGTCCTGAATCACCATGAAAGCACCACGGTTCAGCATCAGACGACCGCTCACCTTCACCTTCAGGCCCAGCGCTTCCAGCTCTTCCTTACTCTTGTCGCCATACTGCGAGAGCAGATCGCCAAGGAAGTGATCACGGCGGAAATCATTGGGGAAGGCTACGCCCTTGGAACGCAGCTGCTGCAGGCGCTCGCGGCGCAAGGCGACCAGTTTGTTTTCGTCCTGCTCAACAGAGACAGTTTTGCTTTCATTGCTCATCAGGGGTAAATCCTGTTGCAGGTATAGATCCTGTTACGTGGAAAGGGGCTGTGTTGGCCATAGCCCTGTTTCGTTTCGCTATCGCTTACAGACCGGCCTTGAGACTGGCGACAATAAACTTGTCCAGGTCGCCATCCAGCACCGACTGGGTATTGCGGGTCTCGACGCTGGTACGCAGATCCTTGATCCGCGCATCATCCAGTACGTAGGAGCGAATCTGGCTGCCCCAACCGATGTCGGCCTTGGAGTCTTCCAGTTCCTGAGCGGCTTCGCGACGCTTCTGCATCTCCAGCTCGTACAGTTTCGCCTTCAGCTGCTTCATGGCGAAATCACGGTTCTGGTGCTGTGAGCGCTGGCTCTGACACGCGACGACCGTGTTGGTAGGAACGTGGGTGATACGCACCGCAGACTCAGTTCGGTTAACGTGCTGACCACCGGCACCGGAGGCACGGTAGACGTCGACACGCAGGTCGGCCGGATTGATCTCGATGCTGACGTTGTCATCGATCTCAGGCGACACGAAAACGGAAGAGAACGAGGTATGGCGACGATTGCCGGAGTCGAACGGTGATTTACGCACCAGACGGTGAACACCGGTTTCGGTACGCAGCCAGCCATAGGCATACTCGCCTTCGAAGCGGATGGTGGCGCTTTTGATACCCGCCACTTCGCCATCAGACACTTCGATAATTTCGGTCTTGAAGCCCTTGGCCTCACCCCAGCGCAGGTACATACGCAGCAGCATGCTGGCCCAGTCCTGAGCTTCGGTACCGCCGGAGCCTGCCTGAATATCCAGGAAAGCGTGGTTGGGATCGGCCTCACCGGAGAACATACGGCGGAACTCAAGCTTCTCAAGCTCGGTCGCCAGGCTGTCTAGTTCGGTTTCGACATCGGCCACAGCGTCTTCATCTTCCTCGGCGGCTGCCATTTCCAGCAGTTCGCGGGCGTCCTGCAGACCCTGCTCCATACTCTCCAGCGTCGTCACGATCTGGTCCAGAGCCACACGCTCCTTACCCAGATTCTGCGCCACTTCCGGATTGTTCCAGATAGTGGGGTCTTCAAGTTCGCGGGTTACTTCGACCAAGCGTTCTTTCTTGGTATCGAAGTCAAAGATACCCCCTCAGCGCATCAGAGCGCTCCTGAAGGTCTTTAATGCGTAAAACAATCGGGTTGATTTCCATCAGCGTGGCCTTGTCTGTTCAGCTGTGACGGTATGATCAGATGAGTGATCGAACAAACCGGGCATTTTAGCCGAAGATGGCCCATGGATAAATGACTGAGCAGAAACTGCTTGTCATCAGGATGGCGGGATACAGGGGGAGAAAGAAGCAGCCAATCGCTGCTTCTTGTTGACCTACTTATCAAACAAGCAAAGTGTGCAGCGACAAATACCTACACTTTTTCAAAGGTTCCACAGCTGTATAGCTGCTGATCTGCCATCAGTAAATGGCCCCTGGCCATCACGGTATGGATGTGCAGGTTGTCATCCAATAGCAACAAGTCAGCATCAGCGCCGACCGCAATACGTCCTTTGCGCTGTAAGCCCAGCAGGCGTGCCGGATTGAAAGAAGCCACCTGAATGGCATCAGCGAAGGGCACACCAGCCCTGATCGCGTCCAGGACAGCCACCCACAGACTACCCAGCTGCCCCACATCCAGCCCGATCAGATTGGCTTGCTCATCAAAGACCGGCAGGCTGGCCTGACCATCCGAGCTGAAGCTGATCTGCGACAAGGGCACCCCCGCTTCCAGCAGGCGCGCCAGCCCCTGTCCACAAGGTACTTCCCCCCATTTGAGGAACTGCTCGGAGGTGCTGGTTGTCAGGTCAATGAAGCCCCCCTCACTGGCAAAGGCGATGCCTTGCTCAAATAGCGAGCGGTTGCGGTTGATATGAGTCACTTGCAGCTGCCGCCTGGGAATATCAGTGCTGGCAAACAGCTGCTCGATCAGCGCCAGTTGCTCAGGGGCATCCCCCATATGTACCAGCACCGTTCCTGCTTTACCCGCCAGCATGCCACCGACACGTGCCGCCGCGACGACTTTCTTGAACTCATTCAGGGTCGGCTGCGATGAGCGGTGATCCGCCAGCGCCACCTCACCCACCCCCAGCATCACGTCC
The DNA here is from genome assembly GCF_029846635.1 of Pokkaliibacter sp. MBI-7. Classification (NCBI taxonomy): domain Bacteria; kingdom Pseudomonadati; phylum Pseudomonadota; class Gammaproteobacteria; order Oceanospirillales; family Balneatrichaceae; genus Pokkaliibacter; species Pokkaliibacter sp. MBI-7. Next base: position 1,170,945 of record NZ_JARVTG010000001.1, read on the forward strand.
ACCAGCATCAGGTCACGCTCAACGCTGCCCGTCAGGGTGGTCACCGGTATCTGATAAGAACCCGTGTGACAGTAAGCACTGATGCCCTCATGATTGAGTGCCCGAGCCTTGGCGACCAGATCTTCCAGTGAACGGCTCACGGCATCGGTCCCTAATGCACCAATGACAGTGGTCACCCCTGCCCTGATGGCCTGGGACAACTGCAGCTCAGGCGTTCGGGTATGAGGGCCACCCTCGCCACCACCGCCGGTGATATGCACCAGAGAGTCCACCAAGCCAGGCACCAGACGCCGCCCGCCGGCATCCACCTCCAGCAGAGGCGTCGATACCTGCAGACTGATCCTGTCCTCTACCGCGGCAATTCGCCCATCACAGATCAGTACATCGCGGACACCCAACGGCGCCGGAGCATAGATATCAGCGTTACGGATCAGCGTCAGCATGGGGATTCTCCTGTCAGGCCGTACGTGGACGCAGGTGTGCGTGCCAGCGATTTTCCAGCGCCTTGACCGCCGCAACAATAGCAAACGTAACACACAGGTAGATCAGCCCCGACGTCAGAAAGGCCTCAAACGGGCTGTAATAACGGGAGTTCACCAAACGTGCAACACCGGTCAAATCGTTGAGGGTAATGATGCCAGCCACTGAACTGCCATGCAGCATGAAAATAATTTCATTGCTGTAGGCGTGCAGCGCTCGCCGTGCAGCACTGGGCAGAATAATGCGGAACATGCGCTTGAACGGACTCATGCCGTAGGCGACGGCTGCCTCTACTTCACCATGCGGTGTAGCCGCAATAGCGCCGCGAATAATTTCGGCACTGTAGGCTGCGGTATTGAGAGTGAAAGACAACAACGCGCAGAAGTAGGCTTCCTTGAACAGATCCCAGGCCCAGGTGGTTTTCAGCCACTCCCACTGCCCCAGACCGAAATAGATGATGAACAGCTGTACCAGCAGAGGCGTGCCACGGAAGAAATAGATATACCCCCAGGCGAACCAGCTGACCGCCTTGATGCTCGACTGACGCATCAGGGCCAAAGGCAGTGCAATACAGAAACCGATCACCAGAGACAGTGCGACCAGCTGCAGGGTCAGCCCCAGCCCCTGCATATACAGCGGCCAGTTATCCGCAATAATTGAAAAATCCATACTCAGGCTCTCCGGTAGGCTTTGCCGTAATGACGCTCAGCCCAGTGCAACAACAACACTGAGACGGTAGTAAACAGCAGGAAAATGGCAGCCACGACCATATAAAAAGTGAATGGTAGCTTGGTCGCTCCCGCCGCAAGGCCTGCCTTGCGCACCATATCATCAAGACCGATGACCGATACCAGTGCCGTCGTCTTGAGCAGTACCAGCCAGTTGTTGCCCAGTCCGGGTAATGCATGACGCATCAACTGCGGCACCATAACCCGCCAGAAAATCTGCCCGGCTCGCATGCCGTAGGCCATCGCCGCTTCACGCTGACCTTTATCCACGGCCAGATAGGCACCGCGCAGGGTTTCAGCCATGTAGGCACCAAAAATAAATCCGATGGACAATACCCCTGCGATAAAGGGGTCGATGTCGATGTAATCTTCATAACCCAGTGCCAGCGCAGCATTGTTAACCGCCACTTGACCACCGAAGAAGATCAGCAGCATCAATACCAGATCAGGAATGCCACGAATAACCGTGGTGTATACCGCAGCAACACTGCGTAAAAACCGCGAGGTGGAAAGCTTGGCTAGCGCAGTGAGAGTGCCCAGCACCAACGCCACCACTAATGAACACAGACCCACTTCAATAGTGAGCGAGGCGCCCTCAAGGAGCATCGGCCCGTAGCCACGCAAATCTAACATGGAGATACCTTCGTCAAACGGAGCTCGCCCGTTCGTTTGTCATCAGTCTGCCGGTCCGGTAGGGCCCGGCAGCATCACCGGCAGACTCCACAGAGCCTGCCGGCACTCCACTAACAGCGATTACTTGCCGTAGATGTCGAAGGAAAAGTATTTCTTCGCCACTTCGTCATATTTACCGTTGGCGCGGATATCAGCGATAGCCTTATTGAACTTCTCAACCAGGTCGGTGTCCTGTTTGCGAATAGCAATACCAGCACCTTCCTCGCTCAACTGGATAGGTTCACCGATGAAGGCATAGTTGGCACCTTCAGGCTTTTTCAGGAAGCCGTCTTCGCCTGCCACCGCATCCAGCAGCAGGGCGTCGACACGACCGGCCTGCAGGTCAAGGTAAGCCTCGTCCTGGGTGCCGTAACGCACGATTTCTGCATCGGGATAATGCTCGGTTGCATACTTGTCGTGAATGGTTTCACGCTGCACGCCGATTTTCTTGCCTTTCAGGCCGTCGGCATTGATCACCAGGCTGCTGCCCTTGGGCGCGATGAACTCAGCCGGGCTGTTGTAGTACTTATCAGAGAAGGCGACCTTCTTCTTGCGCTCTTCGGTGATGGACATGGAGGCGATGATGGCATCGTATTTACGTGCCAGCAGCGCAGGGATGATACCGTCCCAGTCCTGCTTGACGAATTCGCATTTGGCTTGCATCTGTTCGCACAGGGTCTTGGCGATATCGATGTCGAAACCGACCAGCTCACCTTCAGGAGTGACTGAACTGAACGGAGGGTAGGCACCCTCAACACCGATACGGATGTTGTTCCAATCCTTCGCCTGCACTTGAGCCATGCTCAGACCTGCAACCAGGGCTGTGACGGTCAGGAGTTTCTTCATCTGTACTGCTCCTAGATAGTTTTTCTGATCATCATCCGGCTATGGAATACCTGACGCCTACCGCCCGGCACCCACAACGGACAAACGGAGTTTGAGTATAGAAAGCGCTTGCAGAACACGCCTGTTCAAAAGCCTGCCGACTTCCACTGCATCTCGCTCACAGCATCAGACTGTGGCTTGATCAGCCGAAGACAGGCATGCCATTAATACTGGGTAGACAGGAACTGCCGCACCCGCTCTGAACGCGGTTGGGTAAAGAATTCGCTGGGAGGTGCCAGCTCTTCGATCTGTCCCTGATGCAGGAACATCACCTGTGACGACACATCGCGGGCAAAGGACATTTCGTGGGTCACCACAATCATGGTTCGCCCTTCCTCTGCCAGCTCACGCATCACCTTGAGCACTTCGCCCACCAGCTCAGGATCCAGTGCAGAGGTCGGTTCATCAAACAGAATGACCTCAGGGTCCATCGCCAGAGCTCGCGCAATGGCCGCACGCTGCTGCTGTCCACCCGACAGGTGTGCCGGGTAATAATCACGACGCTCGTACAGCCCGACACGCTGCAGTAGGGCATGAGCACGCTCGGTCGCCTCGGCGCGTGATTGGCCAAGGACGTGCACGGGTGCTTCGATGATATTCTGCAGCACGGTCATATGTCCCCACAGGTTGAACCCCTGGAACACCATCGACAGCTTGGAGCGAATACGCTCTACCTGCCGCATGTTTTTCGGGGTCCGTTCTCCACGGACATCGGGCCTGGTCATTTCAATCAGCTCACCCTTAACCCGTACATCGCCATCATTGGGCATTTCCAGCAGGTTCAGACAACGCAGGAAGGTGCTTTTCCCTGAGCCGGAGGAGCCCAGAATGGAAATCACATCTCCTTTGTTAGCAGTCAGGGATACCTTGTCCAGTACCCGGTGATTACCGAAGGATTTGCTCAGGTCGGTGACTTCTAGGGTCGCTTGTGACATCGAAACTACCTTTTATATAAATCGCTTTATAAATATCGAGCTGTAGTGAGATCGTGATCCGTTAAGACTAGATCGTCTGTACAGGGCTGCAACCCGGAGTTAACTGACAGCCGGCAACCAGTCTGCAAGGGCAGTGCCAGTTGTGGCGACCAGTCGTCGTGCAATCTCCGTTGCATCTATTGAGGGCATGTGTGGGGTAGTCATTTTGCATCCCATTGTTTTTATTATTAGCGGGTCTCATTACTACCATAAGACGAGGGAAATGGACCCCGGTGGAGCCCATTTTCAACAGTTCAGGTCGCGATTATAAAAATTGCACAACCTCAAGCAGTCAATCCGATGGATTCGCTGCTTGCCGACATCACATACAACCTAACGAGGCTCCAGGTAATCCACCATCAACTGCAGACTGACCTCACCCCGAAACTCATTCACATCCAGTTTGTAAACTACATACGCGCGCTTGCAGGCACTCGGCCAGACGGACAGATCAGCATTAAAATGAATCGCGTCCAGTTGCATCCGCCCCGACAGGGTGCGCAATTGTAGTTTAAGATGGCGCTCACCGACCACCCGTTGTTGCAGCAGCTCAAACTCACCGGCAAACAATGGCTCAGGGAAGTGCTGCCCCCAGGGCCCGGACTTGCGCAAAAGCCAGGCATTGTCGAGGCTCAGCTCCTGTTCGTGCAACTCACCATCCACTTCAATCACCGCCTGCAGATCATCCTCGCTCATCATCGTGCGAACCTGCTGGTCAAAGGCCAGCTTGAAGTCATCAAAGGCGCCGTCACGCAGTGTCAGGCCAGCCGCCATGGCGTGACCACCAAACTTGGCGATCAGCTCGGGATAGCGTACATCCACCGCCGCCAGCGCATCACGAATATGCAGGCCTGCAACAGACCGGGCCGATCCCTTGATCTCTCCCTGCTCTCCCTGTGCGAAGGCAATGACCGGACGGTGCACCCGCTCCTTGATGCGTGACGCAAGAATACCGATTACACCCTGATGCCAGTCAGGATGGTAAAGACAGAGCCCCCAGGGCAGTCCATCCTTATCCAGCTCCAGCCGATCCAGATGATGCAGCGCCTGATGCTGCATGTCCTGCTCGATTTCACGCCGCGCCAGATTCATTTCATTGAGCTGGCTGGCATAAAAATCAGCCAGAGGAGCAGTATCTGTCAGCAGACACTCGATACCGACCGACATGTCATCCAGACGCCCGGCCGCATTCAGTCTTGGCGCCACGGCAAAACCCAGGTCCGCAGCCGTGATACGACTATGATCACGCCCGGCCACCCTCAGCAGCGCCAGAATACCGGGGCGTGCCTTGCCAGCCCGAATGCGCTGCAGCCCCTGATGCACCAGAATGCGATTATTGGTATCCAGCGACACCACGTCAGCGACGGTCCCCAGAGCAACAATATCCAGATAGCACGCCAGATTAGGCTTGGCACGCTCAGCAAACCAGCCACGCTGCTCCAGCTCTCGGCGTAACGCCACCAGGACGTAGAACATGACCCCCACGCCACATAACGCCTTGCTGGGGAAGCTACAGCCAGGCTGATTGGGGTTAACGATAGCGTGGGCTTGTGGCAACTCATCACCGGCCAGGTGATGATCAGTTACCACCACTTGCCAACCGCGCGCTTTGGCAGCTTCAACACCGGCGATACTGGCAATGCCATTGTCCACCGTAATCAGCAAGTCAATATCGGCAGGCAGGTCTGCCACCAGCTCAGGTGACAAGCCATAGCCATACTCGAAACGATTGGGCACCTGAAAACCGACCTGTGCAGCCCCCAGATCTCTCAAACCCAGTACACCCAAAGCCGTACTGGTCGCCCCGTCACAGTCGAAGTCGCCGACAACACAAATGGTTGAACCACGCTGGATATGATCGGCAATCAGCTGGGTTGCCTCAGCCATTCCTTTTAACTGTTCTGCAGCTAGCAAATACTCCACATTACGAGCCAGCTGACTATCGTGCTGTATACCACGAGCCGCATAGATACGGGCCAGAAGAGGTGGAAGGGATTGCAGCGCAGCTGGCAGCTCTGTCGGAAGTGGGCGTGTACGGATCAGTTTTTGGGTTGCCATGTTTTGCAATGCCACTGGCTGGAGAAATAGCACTACCAGCTCAGGGAGCCGGCAGCCAGGATGAGGTTCGCCCGGTCAGATGATACGCGAGCAAGCCAACCCACTCACGCAAGCCAACTGACAAGGTGAACAGGTTTTCGGAAAGATTGGTATTGATATGCGACTGCCCGGGCGGAAAACTGCGATAGTCCACCGGATAGGCGACTACATTCCAGCCTTGCTTACGAAAGACACCTACAGCCCGGGGCATATGGAAAGCAGATGTCACCAGCAGCCAGGGCCGCGAATCCTGATAGTGCCAGGGCTGCAGATTACTGGCATTTTCCCAGGTATTGCGTGCCTTGTGCTCAAACACGATATCAGCTTTGACCCCCGCATCGCGCAACCAGCGCTCAGCCACAATGGCCCCACTGATATGCTGTGCCAGTGGATTACCGCTGGCACCACTCACCAGAACTTTGGCTTGCGGATAACTCTGCAACAACGGAAGCAATGCCATGTACCGCTCTGCGGCCCAGTTGAACTCTTCGGTACCGCGGGCTTTGGATAACTCCGCCTCTTCCCCGCCCCCCAGGACGATAATCCCGGCGATGTCTGTCGTCAGTGACGCCCGCTGAAAACGATCCTCCAGAGGTTGCAGAAGATAGTCGCCTACGGGCCACACGCTCAACAGGGCAAAAAACAGGATGACGCCCGCCAGCAGATGCTGACCCAGCCGACGGCCAGCACGAATCAGCCACCAGGCAAGAATAAGCAGCACCAGACACAGCTGCTCCGGCCTCATCAGAAACCAGAACAGCTTGGCAGCATAATACAGCAGTGATTCCATTCACATTCCAACAGCAGTCACAGGCAACTCCACCAAAGGCCTACTCACGACTGAGCAAGTCAGTACAGAGCCGTCCTGGCGGAGGCCTGTGAACCGACTTGCAGCAGTATGTGATTGGGCTCTCAGATTTTCAGGGTAGCAGCCATGTAACCCTGCACCTGCTGCAAATCATTAGCCAGCACCTGGTAGCGCTCATCACGCTCGAACAGATCGGCCATGGCCTCAGGCAGGGCCGGAGTCTGTAGTTCCGCCTTGATAATGGCATCAGGGAATTTGACGGGATGTGCCGTGGCCAGTGTCACCATAGGTACATTGTTATCCCGGCGACAGGCACGTGCAGCACGAACACCAATGGCCGTATGCGGATCAAGCAGGTAGCCCGTCTCAGCATGCACCTCGGCAATTGTCGCTACAGTGTCATCATCATTGACGCAGAAGCTGTCAAACAGCTCACGTACGGACTCCCAGCGGGCAGGATCAAGACTGACCGATTCGTTGCGGAAGCGCTGCATCAGGTCATTGATAGCCGCGCCATCACGGCCATAGATCTCAAACAGCATGCGTTCAAAGTTGCTGGATACCATGATGTCCATGGACGGTGACAGGGTATGCACCAGACCCTGACGGCTCATGTCGTTACTGCTGATCGCACGATGAAGAATATCATTGCGGTTAGTAGCTACCACCAGCTGCTGAATCGGCAGGCCCATCTGTTTGGCCAGATAACCGGCGAAGATATCGCCGAAGTTACCGGTCGGTACCGAGAACGACACTTCACGATCCGGTGCCCCCAGCGCCAGACCTGCGGCAAAGTAATAAACGATCTGGGACATGATGCGTGCCCAGTTGATCGAGTTGACCGCTCCGAGTCGAGCACCTTTAAGGAAGGCCTGATTGGCGAAGCTGTCCTTGACCATCTGCTGGCAGTCATCGAAATTGCCTTCCAGAGCGATGTTATGGACATTATCGGCCAACACCGTCGTCATCTGTCGGCGCTGAACTTCGGATACGCGCTGATAAGGATGCAGAATAAAAATATCCACATGCTCACAGTGACGGCAGCCTTCGATCGCGGCGGAACCGGTGTCCCCCGATGTCGCTCCCATGATCACCAGACGCTCACCACGCTTGGCCAGCACATGATCCATCAGACGACCCAACAGCTGCAGGGCAAAATCCTTGAACGCCAGTGTCGGGCCATGGAATAGCTCCAGCACCCACTCATTGCTGTCGAGCTGCTGTAACGGTGCGACGGCACGATGACGGAACACCTTGTAGGTATCGTCAATCATGGTTTTCAGGTCAGCGTCAGCAATAGCGCCAGCGACGAAAGGTTGAATCACCTTGAAGGCCAGATCAGCGTAAGAAAGCCCACGCCAGCTGGTGATTTCTTCCTTGCTGAAGCCAGGCAGTTGCTCGGGTACATAGAGCCCACCATCGCTGGCCAGACCGGCCAGCAACACTTCCTCAAAGCCCAGCACCGGCGCTTGGCCACGAGTACTGATATATTTCATTGCTGCTTCCTCAGGCCAGATCCAGATGTTCCACACGCATCCGGGTTACCTGCCCCTGTACGTCGTCCAGTTGTTCAATGGCCGTAATGGCCTGATTCATATTACCTTCACGCACCTGCTTGGTGAGGATGATCACCGGAGCATTGGCTGTGCCATGCTCTTTCTGCAGCAGGGCTTCAATGCTGATCCCGGCATCACTCAGGATACGGGTAATCTGTGCCAGCACACCGGGCTTTTCTTTAACCTGCATGCGCAGATAGTAAGCGGTTTCGATCTCATCAACCTGCACAACCGGCAGGTCAGACAGATGATCTGGCTGGAATGCCAGGTGCGGAACACGGTTGTTCGGATCAGCAGTCAGGGTACGGGTGACATCAATGATGTCAGCGACTACCGCAGAAGCAGTTGGCTCAGCTCCCGCACCGGCGCCGTAATAAAGAGTAGGACCGACAGCATCACCCTGCACCATGACAGCATTTTTCACACCATTAACCGCTGCCAGCAGACACTTGGTCGGAATAAGCGTCGGATGTACACGAAGTTCAACACCATTTACGGTACGACGGGCGATCCCCAGATGCTTGATGGTGTACCCCAGCGCCTCCGCATAGGTGACATCTTCAGGTGCAATCCGGCTGATCCCTTCAGTAAAGGTACGTTCAAACTGCAATGGGATACCAAAGGCCAGCGAACCCAGGATCGTCAGCTTGTGCGCAGCGTCGATACCTTCTACATCGAAGGTAGGATCCGCCTCAGCGTAACCCAGCGCCTGCGCCTCTTTCAGCACATCAGCAAAATCACGCCCCTTCTCCCGCATTTCGGTAAGGATGAAGTTGCCAGTGCCATTGATGATACCTGCCACCCATTGGATGGTATTGGCGGAAAGACCTTCGCGGATCGCCTTGATAATCGGGATACCGCCTGCCACAGAAGCCTCAAAAGCGACCATGACTTTGTTTTCACGGGCAGCTGCAAAAATCTCGTTACCATGCACAGCAATCAGCGCCTTGTTGGCAGTGACCACATGTTTTCCGTTCCTGATGGCCGTCATGACCAGCTCATGGGCGTTGTCATAGCCGCCGATCAGCTCAACAAGAATATCAATGTCAGGGTCGTTGGCCACGTCCATAATATCCGTGGTCGTGCGAATGCCAGCCAAATCCAGTTCAGGACGAGGGCGACGAATACTGACCAGATCAATAACAATCTGGCGACCAGCACGACGGGAGATTTCTTCAGCGTTGCGTTTGAGGACGTTGAGAGTACCCGCACCAACGGTACCCAAGCCACACAGGCCAACTTTGACAGGTTTCAAGTTTTTACCCCATTTCACAGGTTGCTCTGCACCACCTTCATGTGTCCATCTGGACGGTGGGTGGTTCAGTATCGTCGCGCAAGAATGCGACGAAGTTCAGACGGCGGAAAATTCTGCGGCAATCAGTCAGGACGACAGGCCAGATATTGAGAACAGAGGTCATCTTTCACCCCACACCCTCTGGCCATATATCAACCTCAACCACAGGCTGCCTGATAAAGGACTGTACACATTAAGTGGCCGGATTGCTGCTGTCAACGCAGGAACGGCGGGCCTTTGATGCTTTTACCTGCGCATAAGCAAAACACCGTATCGGTATGCGATACGGTGTCATGCAAGCACAAGAAAGCCTCAGATAGAGAAGGGAATAATCACAACCCCATGGCTTTTGCCAGCTCGTCTGCAGGCATATAGCCGGGAATGACGCGACCGTCTTCCATGACCAGCGTAGGTGTTCCTGTTACACCGATTCGCTGCCCTAAGCGATAGTCGCTGGCAACGGCATTATCACAACTCTTGCTTGCAGGAACGGCGCCTGTTTTCGCTTCGGTCAGTGCCTGCTGAGGATCATCTGAACACCACACCGACACCATCTTGTCGTAAGTGGGGCTATTAATACCGGTACGAGGGAAGGCCAGATAGTTCACTTCTATTCCCTTCGCATTCAGTGCACCAATTTCTTTATGCAGCATGCGGCAATAGCCACAATCAACATCGGTAAATACAAAGAGCCTGGCTTTACGCTGCCCTTCTGCAGGGAAAACAATCGCAGCATCTTTGGGCACACTCGCCATCAGCTGTGCCCGCGCCTTATTCTGCTTGGCTTCGGTCAAATTGATGAAGCCCTTGTCACTGACTTCGAACAGATTACCAGCAACAAAATGCTTACCGTCCTTGCTGGCATAGAGCATATCGCCCGTGCCCAGCGCCACTTCATACATCCCATCGATGGCAGCCGGTGCGATCTCGGTAATGGGCAGACCGGGATAGGCTTTATCCAGTTCCGCACGAATAACCTCTTCCGGCGTAGCGGCCAGCACAGAATGACTGCAGAGCAGAGCCGCCACTAGGGCAAGGCGCTTGAATATCATGACATCACCTCGGCTATTTCAAAATTCGCTCGCACATACCGATGAGACTGAAATGGCATGGCTAAGTTCCCTCTCCCTGCACCGCACCTCACGGCGGTCACTCAGGTCTGCGAAGTGGGCTACGCTACCCCAATTCATCTTTAACGGCAACGCACTACCGTTGTCAGTATCATCCACGCGGATGATGCTCTGCATGCAGCTGCTGCAAACGCACACGAGCTACATGGGTATAGATTTGCGTCGTCGATAGATCACTGTGCCCCAACAACATCTGCACCACCCGCAAGTCTGCGCCGTGATTGAGCAGATGAGTAGCAAAAGCATGGCGCAAGGTATGAGGAGAAATCTCGCTACTAATCCCGGCCGTCAGCGCATGACGCTTGATCGCGTGCCAGAAGGTCTGGCGCGTCATGGCGACACCTCGGTTAGACGGAAACAGCACCGGACTTTCCCCCTTCAACAACGCAGGACGCCCATCACGACAATAGCGCTCCAGCCAGAACAGCGCCTCTTCCCCCAGTGGCACCAGACGTTCCTTACTGCCCTTACCCCAGATTCGCGCCAGCCCCTGACTCAAGCTAAGCTGACTCAACTCCAGTCCCACCAGTTCACTGACACGCAAGCCTGATGCGTAAAGCACTTCAAGCATGGCACGATCACGTAACCCCAGCGCCGTTTCAACATCCGGCGCCTGCAGCAACGCTTCAACATCATCCTCACTCAGACTTTTTGGTAAAGGGCGAACGTGCTTGGGATGAGTCAGCAAGGCTGACGGATCAACGCTCAGCCACTTTTCCCGTACCGCATACTGGTAAAAACCACGCAAACAAGACAGGTAGCGAGACACCGACGAGCTTTTCGCCTGCCGTTCGAACTGCCAGTACAGATAGTCCTGCAGGGTATCGGCATACACACCGAGCAGGGATAACCCACGCTCCTCTACCAGCCAGTGCAGATAGACAGTCAGATCACGACGATAGGCATCAAGACTGTGCTGACTCAGTCCCTTCTCCAGCCACAAGGCATCCAGATAATGGTCAATACGCTGAGCATCGATCATCGCGCCACAACACCTCCCCGACAGTCCCTAGGCAGTCATTGCCCAAAATGCAAAAAGGTGGCCTAGGCCACCTTTTTGAACGTTTCCGTAAACAGACAGCTTATTAGCCGTTGTTCTTGGCAACGATTTTTTCTTTGATACGTGCTGCTTTACCAGACAGGTCGCGCAGGTAGTACAGTTTAGCCTGACGAACGTCACCACGGCGCTTAACCGCGATGGATTCGATGCTAGCACTGAAAGTCTGGAAAGTACGCTCTACGCCCACACCGTGAGAAATCTTACGCAGGGTGAAAGCAGAGTTCAGACCACGGTTACGCTTACCGATTACAACGCCTTCAAAGGCCTGCAGACGGGTGCGATCACCTTCCACAACACGTACTTGTACAACCAGAGTGTCACCTGCGCCAAAAGCAGGGACTTCTTTGTTCATTTGTTCAGCTTCGATCTGCTGAATGATCAGGTTCTTGCTGCTCATCGCTCGCTCCTAATTTCTTGTCCGCATCGGCCTTATCTGCCTCGATACGGATAAATTCTGCCAAAAGCTTTTGCTGTTGTTTGGTCAGAGCCAGTCGTTCCAGTAATTCAGGTCTGCGCTGCCAGGTTCTGCCCAGTTGCTGCTGCATTCTCCAGCGCTCAATCGCTGCATGATTGCCACTCAACAACACCGGCGGAACCGCCAGCCCACTCATGTCTTCAGGGCGGGTATAGTGCGGACAGTCAAGCAATCCTGCACTGAAGGAGTCCTGCTCAGCAGACCCTTCATGACCCAGCACCCCCGGAAGCATCCTCGCTACAGCATCGATCATCACCATGGCTGGCAGCTCACCGCCACTCAGCACAAAGTCACCAACCGACCACTCGGTATCAATCTCGGTTTGAATGACCCGTTCATCAATACCTTCGTAACGCCCGGCCACCAGAATCAGGGCGTCGTATCCAGCCAGCTCTCTTACCCCCTGCTGATCCAGCTTGCGGCCTTGCGGCGACAGATAGATCACATGAGGCTTAACCTTGGAAGCCTGTTTAGCTGCATGAATTGCATCCGTTAACGGCTGCACCTTCATCAGCATGCCAGGCCCTCCCCCGTAGGGACGGTCGTCTACAGTACGATGCCGGTCATGGGTAAAATCCCGTGGATTCCAGCACTGCAGACTAAGCTTGCCTTCTTTAACTGCCCGACCAGTGACGCCGTAGAGGCCTACAGCCCGGAACATCTCTGGAAACAGGGATACAACACCTATCCACACGTCATTGGCCTCAGAAACTGGGATCCCAGTCGACAACCAGACGCTGCTGCTCCAGGCTCACTTCCTTAACATGATGACCCAACAGATAGGGGATCAGACGTTCCTGATCATCAACACTACCTGCGCAGGGTCGGACCACAAGCACATCATTTGCGCCTGTTGCCATCAGATGATCAACCTCACCAAGGAGTACGCCCTCAGTGGTCGTCACCTGCAAACCTTCCAACTGATGCCAGTAATACTCACCTTCCTCAAGAGAAGGTAACTGGCCTTGATCAATGTTGATGTCAGCCTCGCAATACTGCCGGGCCACCTCACGATCATCACAACCTTTAATATGGGCTACCAAGCCCTGGCCATGAATACGCCATTGATCAATAACGATTTCTCGCCACTGACCGTTAAGCTGTAACTTCCAGGGAGTGTAGGCAAAGATGTTCTCCATCGGATCAGTAAAGGAATAAACCTTTACCCAGCCTTTTATGCCGTACACCGAGGTAATGCGCCCCATGACGAGCAGGTTTTCTTTGCTTTGCATCAGGCGATCCGGAAATCTCAGCTCATTACCCTATCAGTTACGCCGCAGCCTGGGCTTTGGCAGCTTCTTTGATCAGTTGGGCAACACGATCAGTAGGTTGTGCGCCTTTCTCGGTCCAGTAGGCAACGCGAGCCATGTCCAGGTTCAGACGCTGCTCACCACCACGGGCGATGGGGTTGAAGAAACCTACACGCTCAATAAAGCGACCGTCGCGTGCATTACGCTGGTCAGCAATAGTGATGTGGTAGAAAGGACGCTTTTTGGAGCCGCCACGAGCCAAACGGATAGTTACCATGTGCGATCGATCCTCTATTGAGTGTTGGATGGGTTTTGATATCGCCCACCGTTTTAGGAACCGGCAGCCCTCTCAGGGAAGTCTGCCGAGTCATAAGGCGCAGTATTCTACTTGCAGTACCGAACTCAGGCAAAGGTTTTGTTTACTTTTTCAGCAGAGACACAACCACTTACCAGCACCTGCAATGGCGCAAAAAAACAGTTAACAGAAAAATCAAAGACGCGGCATGCCACCGCCCATTCCTGGTGGCAACATACTCTTCATGCCACGCATCATCTTCGCCAGACCACCTTTGCCGGAGATCTGCTTCATCATTTTTTGCATCTGCTTGTGCTGTTTCAGCAGTCTGTTGACGTCCTGCACCTGAGTGCCGGACCCCATGGCAATACGACGCTTGCGTGGGCCGTTAATCAGATCAGGATTACGTCGCTCTTTGGGAGTCATGGAGTTGATGATCGCCTCCATCTGCTTCATGTTCTTTTCGGCTGCGCCCATATCAGCATTCTGGGTCAGCTGCCCCATTCCCGGCAGTTTGGTCATCAGACCAGCCATGCCTCCCATGTTGCTCATCTGTTGCAGCTGATCACGGAAATCTTCCAGATCGAAACCTTTGCCTTTCTTCAGTTTGGACGCCAGCTTCTCAGCCTTGCTGCGGTCCATCTTCTGCTCAGCTTCTTCGATCAGCGACAGCACATCGCCCATACCAAGAATACGAGAGGCAACACGATCAGGATGGAAAGGCGACAGGGCTTCGGTTTTCTCACCAACCCCCAGAAACTTGATGGGCTTACCTGTAATGTAACGAACAGACAAGGCCGCACCGCCACGAGCATCGCCGTCGGTCTTGGTCAGAATGACCCCCGTCAATGGCAACACATCATTGAATGCCTTGGCAGTATTGGCGGCGTCCTGACCCGTCATGGCATCAACCACAAACAGGGTCTCGATGGGCTTGACGGCAGCGTGAAGCTGCTTCACCTCCTCCATCATGGCTTCATCAACATGCAGACGGCCGGCAGTATCCAGCAACACCACATCGTAGTGCTGAATTTTGGCGTGCTGAATAGCTGCCTGAGCGATATCGAGCGGTTTTTGATTACTTTGGCTGGGGAAGAAATTGACCCCGACTTCATTCGCCAGGGTTTCCAGCTGTTTGATAGCCGCAGGACGATAAACGTCCACTGACACCACCATGACTGACTTCTTGTGCCGCTCCTTTAAGAAGCGGGCCAGCTTACCGACAGAAGTGGTTTTACCCGCGCCTTGCAGACCCGCCATCATCACCACTGCGGGAGGCTGAGCAGACAGATTGAGCGCCTCGTTGGCATCACCCATGATGCTGACCAGCTCCTGCTGGACAATCTTGATAAACACCTGCCCAGGGCTGAGGCTGCGCGTCACTTCCTGACCAATGGCACGCTCCTTGACCTTACCTATAAACTCTTTGACCACAGGCAGGGCGACGTCCGCTTCAAGCAGGGCCATGCGCACATCACGCAACGCGTCTTTGACATTGTCCTCAGTAAGCTTGGCCTGGCCGGTAATATGCTTTAAGGTCTGGGATAAACGTTCCGTTAGATTGTCAAACATGATGTGCCCTTAATTGACGCCCGCCGATGATCACTGCCAGACGTACCTGTAAAAATCAAATTTCGGCTATTATATCCGACGCCTTGCCCAGGCACGAATGCCACTTTCAATAACATACGGATTTAACCCAATACCGTGCGGCCAGCCAATGCCAAGCGGGACAATGGATAGCTGATCAATGATTCTCTTCAGTGCCTATGCTCTTGCCGTTTTGGCCTACCTGACTGGAGGTGCGCTACAGTGCCGTGCCTTGATGAACAAGCCCGTCTGCAGTCGCAACCTGATCCTGATGCTCGGCCTGGCTGGCGCTATTGCACAGGCATTTTCACTTTCCCACACCCTGATCACCGACAATGGCCTGCGTTTTGATTTCTTTATTACAGCATCCCTAATCGCCTGCATCATTGTTCTGTTAGCCCTAGCCAGTATCCTTACCCGCCCACTGGAAAACCTGCTGGTAGTGATTTATCCGATGGCTGCGCTGACTGTCATTCTCAGCGCCCTGGTGCCTGCGGAAGGGCTGTCTCATGAATATGACCCCGGCCTAGACCTGCATATTGCCTCCTCCATGATTGCCTATGCTTTCTTCACACTGGCCTTGGTGCAGGCACTGCTATTGTCGCGGCAGAACTGGCAGTTAAAACATCACAAGCCCAGTGCATTGACCAAAGCACTCCCACCACTGATGACCATGGAAAAACTGTTATTCGAGTTAATCTGGGTGGGGCTGATTTTCCTGACCATAGGCTTGGGCAGTGGCTTCTTCTTTGTGGAGAATCTGTTTGTACAGCACCTGATCCACAAAACCATTCTGTCGATACTGGCCTGGTTTATCTTCGCCACCCTGCTGGTTGGCCATTACCGTTTCGGCTGGCGCAGTCGTACCGCAGTACGCTGGACTATTGGAGGTTTTGTAGTACTTATGCTGAGTTTTTTCGGTACCAAGCTGGTACTGGAATACATTCTTCACCGTGCCTGATGAGCAAAACACGCTATCATCGACCAAACACAATAGGTCGGTAGCACTGATGCTTGACACTGCCCCGGCCGAGCGAATACAACTCTGTTTCCGATTCGCGTTACGAGGTTAACCCTGTCTTGAACGACATACCCATAGTGGCCTTAGTCATTATCTTGGTCATTCTTATTTTCCTCTCTGCATTTTTCTCTAGTTCCGAGACCGGGATGATGTCTCTGAACCGTTATCGCCTACGTCACCTCGTAAAAAGCAAGCACAGAGGCGCCACACGCGCATCCAAGTTACTTGAGCGTCCAGAACGCCTGATTGGTGTCATCCTGATCGGTAATAACTTTGTAAACACCCTACTGGCATCACTGTCGGCCGTTATTGCGACGCAAATCTGGGGCGATGCAGGTATCGCCATAGCCACCGCCATTCTCACAGTTGTTATTATTATTTTTGGCGAAGTGACCCCCAAAACCTACGCGGCCCTGCACCCAGAGCGTATCGCCTTCCCGGCAGCGGTCATCCTTACCCCTTTACTCACTCTGCTGTATCCCTTTGTATGGACAGTCAATCAGATTACCAGCGGGATTATGCGCCTGTTCAGACTGCAGGCGAACACTGGTGCGGGCCATCACCTGAGCACAGAAGAACTGCGCACCATCGTGCACGAAGCAGGCGCGCTGATGCCTCGTCGCAATCAGAACATGCTGCTCAGCATTCTTGACCTTGAGCGAGTGTCAGTGAATGACGTAATGATTCCAGCGAACGATATTGAAGGCATAGATCTGGATGATGATCTTGAGACCATCCTTGAGCAAATCGCCAGAAGTCGCTACACACGCCTTCCGCTTTATCAGGGTGAAATAAACAATGTCGTCGGTGTGTTACACATGCGTAGCGTAGCCAAGCTGATCAAATCGGACGAACCAGTTACCAAAGAACTGATTGCCGAGCAGGCTTTTGAGCCCTACTTCATACCTGAAAACACCCCGTTGCATACCCAGCTGCTCAACTTCCAGAAAGAGAACAAGCGGCTGGGTCTGGTAGTGGATGAATACGGCGATATTATTGGCGCCATCACACTGGAAGACATTCTGGAAGAGATCGTAGGCGAGCTATCCACCAAAGAGGATGTAGAGGATCAGGATATCGTTCATCAGGATGATGGCAGCATCATCATTGACGGCACATCCAACATCCGTGATATCAACAAGGCACTGCATTGGGAGCTGCCTACCGAAGGGCCGAAAACAATCAATGGCCTGATCGTCGAAACGCTGGAGGCCATTCCGCAGGCCAATACCTGTGTGCAAATTGGTGATTACCGTTTTGAGACACTGCAAATCAAGGACAATCTCATAAAATCTGTACGTGCCTACAGCGTCGAAGAGTAAGATCGCACCGCAGTCCATGTACATAAGAAGGGAGCCAATGGCTCCCTTGTTGCTTTTAGCACCTCAGAACAGCCCCCCCCCCGGTAGCAGTTCACGAACAGTCCAACCCGACTCCAGCACTCCAGCACTCCAGCACTCCAGCACTCCAGCACTCCAGCATCTGACAACCATCCGCGCGCGATAGCCACTCCACTACTCCGTTAGCGAGTTACTCTCCTGATAACGGAGAGTACGGACAATGGTCCGATGAGCTCATCACCTTATGAACAGATGATCATCACCGACATATTTTCACTACCTCAAAAACAATGAAGGGCGCACTAAGGCGCCCTTCATTGCCATTCATCATCCAGTCTGATCAGGGACGATCGTCAACCAGCTCTTCCTTGGCAGGAGGCAACAGATCTTCACGCGATACTTTCAGATAGATCAAGAGACTGGCACAGACATATACCGATGAGTAGGTTCCCACGCCGATACCAATCAACAGTGCCAACGCGAAGCCATGAATCATGTCGCCGCCGAACAGGAACAACGCCCACACCACCAACCAGGTGGTCAATGAAGTGATGGTGGTCCGCCCCAGAGTGTCAGTCATAGCGGTATTAACCACCTCGACAGGCACTGCTTTACGCATTTTGCGGAAGTTTTCACGGATACGGTCAGCGACCACAATCGAGTCATTGAGAGAGTAACCAATGACAGCCAGCACTGCGGCCAGCACGGTCAGATCAAACTCAATCCGGAACAGGGAGAATACGCCCAGCACAATGATCACGTCGTGCACCAGTGATAACACCGCCGCAAACGAGAACTTGAACTGGAAACGTGCCGCCACGTACAGCATGACCCCAGCCAGAGCCAGCAACATGCCCAGACCGCCCTGATCACGCAGCTCGCCCCCCACCTGGGAGCCGACAAACTCGGTACGTTTCAGCGTCACATCGGCACCGTCAGACTGCAGTGCAGCCATGACTTGATCACCCACCTTGGCCTGCTCTGTAGAAGCCACTCGTACCACGATGTCGCGCAGGGTTCCGTAGCTCTGCACTACAGCACTCTCAAGGCCGGCCTTTTCCAGCTGACCACGCACTTTGTCCAGATTCTGGTCCTGTGCAAACTGCACCTCTACCAGCGTACCGCCAGTAAAATCCAGACCAAACTGCAAACCCTGCACAGCCAGTGATCCCAACGAGATCAGGGTTGCTACCAGGGAGATAGCGGCGAACATATGCCGCAGCTTCATAAAATCAATGACGCGCTTTACAGCAGCCATCTCAGGCACCTCCCTTGAAGAACAGAGGCCAAATCGGCAATTGATTCAGCTTACGACCACCGTACAACAGGTTAACCAGCGCACGGGTAACCATGATGGCGGTAAACATAGAGGTGATAATGCCGATCGACAGAGTGACAGCGAAGCCTTTGACCGGCCCGGTTCCCATAAAGAACAGAATCAGCCCCACCAGCAGGGTCGTCAGGTTGGAGTCGAGAATGGTAGTAAAGGCACGTTCATAGCCAGCATGAATGGCCATCTGCACGGGCGCCTTATTCGCCAGCTCCTCCTTTATCCTGGAGAAAATCAATACGTTGGCATCGACCGCCATCCCCATTGTCAACACGATACCGGCAATACCTGGCAGCGTCAGCGTTGACGAAATGATCGACATCACCGCGATCAGCAGAGCGATGTTGAGACCAAGTGCAATGTTGGCAATCAGACCGAAGGTGCGGTAATAGAGCAGCATGAATACCACCACCAGTGCCAGGCCCACCTCTGCAGAGAACACACCGCGCTCGATGTTCTGCTGACCAAGGCTAGGACCAACCGTACGCTCTTCAACGATGTAGACAGGTGCAGCCAATGAGCCTGCGCGCAACAGCAACGCTAGCTCTGAAGCCTCGCCGTTGCTATCCAGACCGGTGATACGGAAGGAGTTACCCAGCGCAGACTGGATCGTCGCCAGAGAGATGATGGACTTTTCAACATAAGGAACGCGTTTTTCCACGTTCTGACCATTCTCGCTGGACACCACATTGCGTGTTTTGTGCTCGATGAACAGTACCGCCATCTTGCGTCCCACAGCATTGCGGGTGATGCGGTTCATCATCTTGCCACCGGCCGAGTCAAGATTGACGTTTACCTGTGGCCGGCCAGTCTCATCGAAGGAAGAAGAAGCGCTGGAGACGTTATTACCGGTGATAATAATGTCGCGCTCCAGTGTCGCCTGACGATTAGGGGCTGAGCGGAAGTTGAACGTCTCCGTAGTACCGGCAGCCGCATCAGAACGTGACTCCAGACGGAACTCCAGATTGGCAGTTGCCCCCAGCACACGTTTGGCCGCGGCGGTATCCTGCACCCCAGGCAACTCCACGACAATACGATTGCGTCCCTGACGTTGCACCAGCGGCTCGGCCACCCCCAGCTCATTGACACGATTACGCAGCGTGGTCAGGTTCTGGGTAATGGCATAATCTTCGATCTCGCGCGTGGTTTTCTCGCTGAGATTGATCATGATGGCAGGCTGACCGTCAGCCTCAGCCGTCTCCAGCACAAACTCAGGATAGTCCTTACGCAACAGCGTCACGGCCTGATCACGAGCATCGGCATCACGGAAGTCAATTTGCAGCTTGCCACTTTGCTGGTCATGATCGACCTTGCTGTAGCGCAACTTGGCTTCACGCAACTTGGTCTTGATCTCTGACTGATAGACGTCCAGACGCTGGGTGACCGCCTCGGCCATATCCACTTCCATCAGGAAGTGCACACCGCCACGCAAGTCGAGGCCGAGTTTCATCGGTCCTGCGCCCAAAGACGTCAACCAGGCCGGAGTAGTCGGCGCCAGGTTGAGTGCTACCACGTAGTCCTGGCCAAGAGCCTGGGCCACGATATCCCGTGCAATCAGCTGATCTTCACCGCTGTTCATGCGGATCAGGGCGCTTTGGTCATTCTCAGCACGCTCGGCACCTTTGATGCCGATGTTTTTCGCAGCAATAGCCGCCTCTGCACGCTTGAGTGTTGCCTCGTCGACCACTTCTCCGGAACGGCTGGCACTGATCTGCACAGCATAGTCATCTGGATAGAGGTTGGGCGCCGCATAAATGCTTGCGACCGCCAGCACTACCAGAATCAGCAAATACTTCCACAACGGATAACGGTTGAGCATGAAGTTGCCTTTTCTACATTTATAGAATGCAGGAAAGGCGCCCTAAGGCGCCTAACTGCAGGTATAGACTCAGATATTCTTGATAGTGCCTTTGGGCAGCGCCGCTGAAATGTACACTTTCTGCACTTTCAGCTCGACGGTATCGGACACCGCCAGCACTATGTAGTCATCAGTCACTTTGCTGACACGACCAAGGATGCCACCGCTGGTCACCACTTCGTCTCCCTTGTTCAGTCCGGTAATCAGATTCTTGTGCTCCTTCTGGCGTTTTGATTGAGGACGCCACAGGAAGAAATAGAAAATGACAGCAAAGCCAACCAGGAAGATCAGGTTGAAGAATTCGCCACCGGGTGCCGCAGCAGGTGCATCAGCTGCATAGGCAGGAGCAATAAACCAGCTCATTAGAGGTCTCCTAAGGTAGTTGAAACTTGTTATAACGGCGGCGTGGTCATACCACGTCGCTGATAGAAATCATCAACGAAGTCGCCCAATGTACCCGCTTCAATTGCCCCACGCAATCCAGCCATCAGGGTCTGGTAATAGCGCAGGTTATGAATGGTATTGAGTTGAGCTGCCAGCATTTCTCCACATTTATCAAGGTGATGGAGATAAGCACGGGAGAAGTTCTGACAGGTGTAGCAGTTACACTCAGGGCCAAGCGTGCCGGTATCCTCACGATGCCTGGCGTTGCGGATTTTGATCACGCCTTCGGAAGTGAACAGATGACCATTACGGGCATTGCGGGTAGGCATGACGCAATCAAACATATCGACACCACGACGCACCCCTTCCACCAGATCTTCTGGACGGCCTACTCCCATCAGATAGCGCGGACGGTCCTTGGGCAGTTTGGGAGCGGTATGTGACAGAATGCGCATCATGTCATCTTTAGGCTCACCGACCGACAATCCACCGATGGCATACCCATCAAAGCCAATCTCGGTCAGCCCGGCCAGGGATTCCTCGCGCAGATATTCATACATCCCGCCCTGCACGATACCAAACAAGGCCGCCGGACTCTCACCATGAGCCGCCTTCGAGCGCTTGGCCCAGCGCAGAGATAACCGCATCGAATCCGCTGCCTGTCGCTCGGTAGCAGGGTAAGGAGTGCACTCATCAAAGATCATTACAACGTCAGAGCCTAGATCGCGCTGAACTTCCATTGAACGCTCAGGAGTCAGTTCGACCTTGGCACCATCCACCGGTGAGCGGAAGGTCACGCCATGCTCGGTAATTTTGCGCATTTTACCGAGGCTGAATACCTGAAAACCGCCAGAGTCTGTCAGTATGGGCTTTGGCCATTGATTGAACTCATGCAGCCCACCATGCTTTTTCACCACTTCAGTGCCTGGACGCAGCATCAGGTGAAAGGTATTGCCCAGAATGATTTGCGCACCGATCTCCTCAATGTCACGTGGCAGCATACCCTTGACCGTGCCATACGTACCGACCGGCATGAAGGCAGGGGTTTCCACCACACCACGGGGAAAGGTCAATCGTCCACGACGTGCCTGACCTTCTTCAGCCAGCAGCTCAAACTGCATATAACATGAACGAGTCATGGAGTTACTCACCTTTGGCCCCTGACTGGGGGCAGCTGATAAACATGGCATCGCCATAACTGAAAAAACGCATCCGTTCAGCAATCGCTCGCTGATAAGCACTCATGATGTGTTCATAACCTGCCAGTGCTGACACCAACATCAACAGCGTAGATTCCGGCAGGTGGAAATTAGTAATCAAGGCATCAACACTGCGAAAGACATAGCCGGGGTAAATAAAAATATCTGTCTCCCCTACATAGGGCTCGATATGCCCGCTGCGTGATGCGCTCTCCAGCGAGCGAACACTGGTCGTCCCTACCGCAATGACTCTGCCACCACGCGCCCGGGTACGACGTACGGCTTCGCAGACTTCAGCAGACACCTCCAGATACTCACTGTGCATGTGGTGATCTTCAATACGGTCCACACGTACCGGCTGAAATGTCCCCGCCCCGACATGCAAGGTGACAAAGGCGAACTCGACCCCCTTGTCCTGTAGCACCTTCAACAACGGCTCATCAAAATGCAAACCGGCAGTAGGCGCCGCCACTGCCCCCGGTTTTTCGTTATAAACCGTTTGATAACGCTCGCGATCTTCCAGCTCATCCTCCCGGCTCATGTAGGGCGGAAGAGGCATATGCCCGACACGCTCCAGCACGCTCAGCACGGATTCATCACCCAAAAAAGCCAGTTCAAAAAGCGCATCATGACGGGCCAGCATCTCTGCTTCTACCTGTCCTTCGAGCAACAGCCGTGTACCTGGTTTGGGTGATTTACTGGAGCGAATGTGAGCCAGCACGCGCTTGTCATCAATAATACGCTCCACCAGCACCTCAACCTTGCCGCCAGAGTCCTTTTGCCCGAACAGCCGTGCCGGAATGACTCGCGTATTATTGAATACCAACAAGTCCTTATCGCTGATCATCCCGGCGATATCGCGAAACACCTTGAAATTGATATAGCCACTTTGCCCATCAAGGCATAACAGACGGCTGGCAGAGCGTTCGGCCATGGGGTAGCGGGCGATCAGCTCATCAGGAAGCTCGAAGTGAAAGTCTTTGACCTGCATATCAGTGATTTGGTTCGTCCAGACAAAAAATAGGCTGTACCACTCATCCACAAAGGGCCTTGGGCGTTAGCAACCACCAACTGACCAAGCCAGTTCACAGGGATAGGCACCAGCTAAAAAGGGGAAGCATTGTACTGCATGAAGGCCTTTACCAGAACCATCAAAAAGCAGCTCACTGTATCCTTTTCATTCAGCAAGCAGTTTATGCAGGGAGTTAAGAAGACGTGAGCACGTCAGTGGCAGATGAAGAGCTGTTGTAAAATCAGAGGGTTATTTCAGCCATGAGTTAAAAAGCATTTGACTCATGAAAGCCGATCCCTATAATGCAGCTCCATTGCCGAAGTGGCGGAATCGGTAGACGCACCGGATTCAAAATCCGGCGTTGGCGACAACGTGTGGGTTCGAGTCCCACCTTCGGCACCAAATTTAAAGAGGCGCTCAGCAAACACTGAAGCGCCTCTTTTATTTTACCCGGCACTAACACCGACTTGTCCTAAGACAACCATGAGCCGTGCCGCGCTCATCTCTCAGCCTTTTCAGGCCTTCATACTTTTCTGTGCCAGCTCAGTAAGAGCCACACGCGCCTCATTCAGAATATCCATATTGCGCTGACCGGCCTGACGCAGCGTTTCTTCGATTTCTTTGGCATAAGCCTGCTGCAGCTTCACTACATCTTCAGGCTTGCTGCAATTGGGCAATTCCTTGGTTTGTGCCATCGTCGCCTCAACACAGCTTTGAGTGCACTCCATCTGCTGCTTTGCCAGCAACTCCAGCATATTAGTCTGGATCCGCATCATCTCCTGCAGAGGACCCATCGCATCCTTCATCTGCTTATTCATGGAATCAATCATGGTCTAACTCCTTTTCATCATGTGAGCTAACGCTCTGTTTTCGCATTACTTTGCTTGTAAAAAATGGCTGCACGCCCATTCCCTATATACCTGTGAATTGTGACGGTCACCACCTGACATTACATTCACACCAGCCGATGTGCGCCTGTGCTCACACTCTTCAGCACAGACCCGACTTGTCGCTGACCGGGCGATACCTGCTACCTTACCCCAGAGCAGCACAGACAAAGAAGCGTCATAGCGCCTTTCTGTTGATACTCCTCAATTTTCCTCAGGGGTGAAGTTTGTCTACAATGCCGAGGCTTATACGCCAACACTAAAGCATCGAGAACAACGCCACTTCCGGCACCAGACAGCGATGCGCTCAGCCGTCGAATCCCAACGAGAGTTCGATCATGAAAAATTTTTTGCTGCCCGCGCTCGCTGCAGTATGGCTTAGCCTCGGTACCTCTGCCAGTTACGCCGCAAGCCTCGAAGTGGGCTCCGAAGCCTTTCAGCAGCAGGACTACAGCAAGGCCTTGCAACACCTGCAACCCCTCGCTGAGCAAGGCAATGCCGATGCGCTTTATCTGCTGGCACAAATGTACGAGAAAGGTACGGGCGTACCGCTCGACAAGGAGAAAGCCAAGGTTTACTACCAGGGAGCCGCCAGCCAGGGCAACATGGATGCACTCAATGCGCTTCGCAGCCTGAAAAATGAAGATTACCGCAAGGAGCTGGATGCCCTTTTGCCTAGGGCTAAGGCGGGAGATGCCGAAGCACAGAACCGATTAGGCAAGATGTACGAGTTCGGTCAGGGTACCGAGCGCAGCCCAGAGCAGGCTTTCCACTGGTACAGCATGGCTGCCACTCAAAATCTGCCCGAGGGCATTCTTAACCGCGGCCGATGCTATAACCTGGCGATAGGGATCAATCAGAACTTCCATCAGGCCGAAAATGATTACCGGGCCGCTGCCCAGCTCGGACTGGATGAAGCGATGTTTTGGCTGGGCGCTATGTATTTCAATAACCATGGCGAAGATAAAAGCGATGATGCCGATGTCATCGGCTATGCCTGGCTGAAGAATGCCGCCGATAAGGGCCATGCTATAGCCCTGAAAATGATATCGCGCCTGGAGCTCAAGCTGACATCAGAACAACTGCAACGCGCGCGCAATTTGGCAGAGTCGATAAAGGCCGAGCTTAACAGCAAAGCAAGTTAGCACTCCCCTATACCAACGGCCCAAAACCCGCTCAGATTCTCGTGCTCCAAGGCCCGGCAAGGCGAAAAGCACTGAGAAAAGCGCCGTGTAAAGGGATCAATAAGCCAGCGAGCCTGCAAAGGGTCTTTTCAACACCTTGTGGCCGACACCCAGCAGATCGCGAACACGTTCTTACCTCAGGAGCCGTTATGCCACGCCCTTTTGATGAAGGCAGCGCACTTGCCCAGAGCTATCCTGCCGCCTCACTGATACGACGTCTGGCAGCCATGTTTTATGACTCATTACTGTGTATAGCACTGCTGATGGTGCTGACAGCCATCGCCATGGCCGTGAGCAACATTGGCAACACTGGCCCGGTGGTTGCGGCAAAGGGGCCACTGTTTCGCAGCCTTCTGTTTATCAGTGTTTTTGCTTTTTTTGCCAAGTTCTGGACCTGGCCCGGCCAGACCCTGGGCATGCAATGCTGGCGTGTCAGAGTACAGCGCACAGACGGTCAGCCCATATCCTATATGCAAGCACTGGTTCGCTTTCTGATGGCCTGCGTGTCCCTAGCGTGCTGTGGACTGGGTTTTCTCTGGTCACTGTGGGACAAGGAACGCCTGACGTGGCATGACCGCTATTCGGAAAGCCGTCTGGTCGTACTGCCCAAAACCACCAGGAAGCAATAAGCAGGTAGTGGCAAGTCGACACCAGAGTATCGAGGCTGATAAAGCGTCAGCGCACTCTGCGTAACAAATACATGCCCGCAATGACGCAGAGCACTATTGGCACCATCACCGCCAGCAGAGGTGATACCCCTGACAAGGTGACCACCGGCCCCAATAGCTGCTGACTGAGACGGAATGCGACCCCGACAATCAGCCCACTCACTACACGCTGCCCCATGCTTACTGAGCGCAACGGCCCAAAAACAAAGGACATCCCCACCAGTACCAGCGCCAGTGTGGCAATGGGCTGCAACAACTTCTGCCAGAATGCCAGCCAGTACGCATCCGACTCCAAGCCCTGATCCCGCAGATAACTGCCGTAATGCCACAATCCTTCCATCGACAGATACAACGGATCCAGCACCACCAGACGCAGCAGCTCAGGAGTCAGTTGAGTGTTCCAGGCAACCTGATTCTGCTGCGTGGTTTTCACCTCATGCTGGCTAAGCTGCATATCCTGCACATGCTCCAGCGTCCAGTGACCATCCTGATACTGCGCCTGCTCAGCCGTGCGGGTACTGACCAACTCTCGGCTGGGGCTGAACTGATATTCAGTGACACCATAAATGACCCCGCGACTATCCACTGCATTGAAGTGCATAAAGGTGTCGCCTTCACGATGCCACACGCTGTAACGGCTGGCATATTTGTCCTGCTTGCCAAGCGCCACTGCACGCACGCTTTCCGCTTCAGGGGCATAGTGTGGCACCAGCACTTCGCCGATAAAGGTCACCAGCAACATGATCAGAAAGGTGGGATAAAACAGACTGCGAGCCAGCTGCCACATACTGGTACCTGCAGCACGCATAACGGTCAATTCACTGCTGGCTGCCAGCATCCCCAGACCAATCAATGCCCCCATCAGGGCACTGATTGGCAACATGTCATACAAGCGATCTGGCAGGCTATAAAGCAAATACTGGACAATCTTGCCCAGGGTATAACCCTCGCCAAGGTCATCCAGCTCATCAAGAAAGGCAAACAGCATATCCAGCCCTTCCAGTACAAATAAAGACAGGCCCGTTGCCATCAATACGTGGCGGGCAATGTAACGATCCAACATAGACATCACGAGGCCACTCCTTTACCTGCTGCCAGACCCTGTCGATAACGCTGCTGTCGCCACCAGTCAGGCCCCCACATCAGAGCAACGCCGACGGCCAGAAACAGCAGATGCACCCACCACAATCCGATGTAGGGAGAAATGTGCCCCTTTACTACCTGGGTACGCGCCCAGGACAGTAAAAACAGATAAGCCAGATAGACCAGAATAGCGGGAATTAATTTGGCAAAACGCCCCTGCCGCGGATTTACCTGAGCCAGTGGCAATGCCAGCAGGGTAACCACAAAGATCATGACCGGCAGGGAAAGGCGCCACTGCAAATGAGCCAGGTCGCGAGCAGGCTGCTCCAACCTGAGCAGTCGTGCCGTGCTAAGCGTTTCGGCCTGATCAATCTCTCGTGCAGCCTCAGATTCCGCAATCTTGGCACCATACTCAGCAAAATGGCTGCGCACCACGTCAGCCTGTCCCGGCGTCAGGGTATAACGGCTACCTTCATTAAGAATCCAGTACCGCCCTTCATTATTGTCGTCCGCTTGCTGGCGTCCCTCGTCAGCCACCAGAATCTGCTGACGCTGGCCATTCTGATCTGCCACCGCCATAAAGATGCCCTTCATCTGCCACTTGGCATCGCCATTGGCCTCAACATAGGTTACCCGACGGCCATCGCTGGACTTCTGAAAACGACCAGGCGCCAGGCGCTCTACAGCAGATGCGGATGACTGCTGCTGAAGCAGCATGGCGGTCTTGGTCAACCCCCAGGGGCTGACCCATAAACTCAGTGCGGCAATGCAAACCGCCAGTATGGATGCATATATAAAGGTAGAACGAAGCACCTGAGACTGGCTGATACCGCAGGCATTTAACACCGTCATTTCACTCTCGACATAGAGACGACCGTAGCCAAGCAAAATACCAAGGAAGAACCCGAGCGGCAGAATCAGCTCCAGAAATGCAGGCAAGCGATATGCCATGACGCTGGCAAGCACACCGGGATCGATACTACCTGCGGCTGCCTGGGCCAGGTACTTGATCAGCCGCCCCCCCATGATGATGACCAGCAGCACCAGGCTGACAGCTAACATACTGAAACCCAGCTCTCTGCCCAGATACCGCGTTACGATAGACCCGCTTTTTATCACTGCATCACCCGTTATTTTTTACCAGGATCATAATGGCTACCGCCCGACAGCCATTCGGCAATTATCCGCCACCCCATTGCATACTGATCACAACAACCAGCGGTATCTATGACCGCGTTGCGCTGACAACCATCTGAGTAGTCTACTTTTATCATCAACCGCATTATCATCAGCGCAAGAATGAATAGCGTCCGGTAAAGCCACTTCACCAGAGGCGGCCTATTCTAACCAGCTGTAACCACGGCGTCAGCTTCGCTCCGGGGGCAACATTGCGTCCCCCCAGGTGACGGAGTAGGATGCCGAGGGTATCCGTTTCACATGAAAGCTTGCATTTCTAAGGAATAACTCATGTCACTGAGCATCCATCTGAGTACCGACAATGTACTCACGTCCAGCCGTGAATGTGTTGTAGTAGGGGTTTATGAAGACGGCTCGATGACGCCTTCCGCAACCGCTTTGGATCAGGCCAGCCAAGGCCAGATCAGCGCACTACTGCAGTCAGGCCGCGCCAAAGGCAAGCCCGCTGCAACCCTGCTACTGCCCTATCTGAACGGCTGCAACAGTGCAGTGTTACTGGTGGGCGCGGGTAAACCGAACGAATTGAGTACCGGCAAATATATCAAACTGGTACAAGCTGCAACCAAAGAGCTGAATGACCGCTCCGTCGCCACTGCCGAGACCTATCTGAGTGAGATTGAGGTACCCGGCCGCTCTACTGCCTGGAAAGCCCGTCAGCTGGTCGAACAGGGTGAGTCCAGCCTGTACGTCTATGATGCGACCAAGAGCAAGAAAGCAGAGGCACCTAAGCTGAATGAGCTGGCAGTAGCCATCAACGCTACTGAAGCCCAGTCTGGCAACGAGGCCCTGCGCCATGGTCAAGGTATTGCCGCGGGCGTTGAACTGGCCAAGAGCCTGGCCAACCTGCCCGGTAACATCTGCACACCTACCTATCTGGCAGAGCAGGCTATCGCTCTGGCAGCCGACAACAGCAGCATACTCAGTACCGAAGTGCTGGATGAAGATCAGATGCGTGCACTGGGCATGAACTGCCTGCTCTCAGTGGGCGCTGGCAGTGATCAGCCGTCAAAGCTGATCGTCATGAACTACAAGGGGCTGGCTGATGGCAGCAAGCCTTACGTATTCGTTGGCAAAGGTATTACCTTCGATACCGGTGGCATCAGCCTGAAGCCCGGCGAAGGTATGGATGAGATGAAATTCGACATGGGCGGTGCGGCCAGCGTGTTTGGTCTGATGAAAGCACTGTGCGAACTGAAGCTGCCCTTGAACGTGGTTAGCGTAGTGGCCGCGGCAGAAAACATGCCCAGTGGACGTGCGACCAAGCCGGGTGATGTGGTTACCACCATGTCTGGCCAGACCGTAGAGATCCTCAATACCGATGCGGAAGGCCGCTTGGTTCTGTGTGATGCTCTTACCTATGTTGAGCGCTTCAACCCTGAAACCGTTATCGACATTGCTACCCTGACCGGCGCCTGCGTGATTGCCCTGGGCCACCATACATCAGGGCTGATGGCCAATGATGATGCGCTGGCAGATGCCCTGTACAGCGCAGGCCAAACGTCTTATGACCGTTGCTGGCGTCTGCCGCTGTACGAAGAGTATCAGGAACAGCTGGACTCCAACTTTGCAGATATCCCCAACATTGGCGGACGCCCCGGCGGCAGCATTACTGCGGCCTGCTTCCTGTCACGCTTCACCAAAAGCTACCGCTGGGCGCATCTGGACATCGCAGGTACTGCCTGGACCAGCGGCAAAGCCAAGGGCTCAACCGGTCGCTGCGTTCCCCTGCTGACCCAGTATCTGCTGGATCGCTTGTAATCCGGCCTCTGCATAAACATATGCTTGCAGGCCACATCACCTCGTGTGGTGTGGCCTGCATCTTACAGCCTTTGCCCTCTCCCTGACTTTACTGCCATAATCCCTCGCCTCGCCGTTATTGGTCAGAAACCTCACTATGCTGCAACGGGTAGACTTCTACATTCTTAACTCTCATCAGGATCAGGACCGCTGGCGTATCCTCGGCACCCTGCTCGGACGTCAGTGGCTCAAGGGCCATCGATTCCATATCCACTGCCGTGATCAGAATGAGTGCGAGGAGCTCGACAGTTTTCTCTGGCAGAGTGACATTACCGACTTTCTGCCTCACCATCGACTGGACAAAGAATTTGCAGGAGATAGCCCTATCACGCTTGGCCACCCACAATCATGGCCAGAAAAAAGGGACATTCTGGTGAACTTCGATCTGCACCTGCCTGAAGCGATGCATAGTTTTGAGAGAGTCCTGGAAATAGTCGTTCAGGATCCAGTATGGCTGGATGCACAGCGCGATCACTATCGCCAGTTCAAGAAAATGGGACTTACGCCACAGATTCACAAGCTGGGCTGAAATGGCAGAGACCATACACTGCTAACAGCTTCATACTCATGATCCTGAAGGTCTGGGTTAGCCAGTCTGCCGTGAGAAACAAATAGAAGAAGCACTATTGCCCAAAGCGATACGCGCAAAGACAGCTCTTACACACAGGCTCTGACAGCCACTATGCTTTAGAAGCTATGCCCTATAGAAGTCACGTCGCGAGTCAGCCTGGTGAAGCGAGAGCGATGACACCCAAAGGTAATTCAGCGCTTCTGCCACTGAGCGGCATCTTTCATCAGAGAAGCGATATCCAGACCGCTGCTGTCAGCCAACTCTTTCAATGATGCACGAAAGCCAAACTTACGTACCTGAGTTTGCTTTGCACGCTGCTCTTCAACCTTGCGCTCCAATATCGCCTTGAGCTGATATAAATCATCCAGGCTGTAGCCTTGTAATAAGCTGGTTATTTTTTCTTCTGTCATTCAGCTAACCTAAATAAGGAAAAAGATGGATGTGAAAGATATGTTTTAAATCTATTCCGTTTGGCCAGTTTATTAACAATTCCCTCATTGCTAGCCAATAGTGTCCTTTTTGCTTTTTTCCAATATCAGACCATCAATGCGTGCTTATTGCATTACCGGCACATTAGATATGGGTAATGCTGGACTGGACGAATTATCCTTATTCAAAATCACAGCCAGCTCCTGCGGCCACGCCAGAGGTAACGCTGGATCCACTGACTCAGCCTGAGGCTCAGCAAACACCGAAGCCGCTCCCTGGTTATCTACCAGCATCAGAGCCATGCGGTTGCTGTCAGAGTTCCAAACAAATCCGGCTTTCTGTGCCAGATCAGGCAAGGGAGAATAACGTGACACTACATATATCAACGGCCCCTCCTGCTGAATTGCAGTGGCCGTATTCAGCAAACTGACGGTGGTCGAGTAGCGCTCCTCACCCAGCAAGGCAACCATGCGAGTTTTAATAACAGGCTGCTCAAACAACTTGGTATCAGCAGGGTTGGCGCCTACCAGCGGGCGCAAAAGCGCACCGAGTAGTTGCCCCTGGGCTCCCAGTAGCAAAGGTGCAGCACACCCCGCCAATAAAACATTCAATAACATAAGCAGAAAAGCAAAATTACGCCATACGCGCATTTTTTCAAGCACTCCACATTCGGTGCAGCCAATTCAGGACATCCGAATGACAACGGTCACAGAGATATTGAAACCTATTCCACAGCAACGGATATAAATCCTGACAGGGCAATAGTGGGTGAATCCAGATTTACGAATAAAGTCAAAAGTGTTCAGGTGCAAACACTTCCCATGTGAGACATCACAAAACAATGATGGATACACAGAGAGGCGGGCCAGAAATCCCACACTCATACATCAACTGGAGTAGTAGACCACAGACTGCAGACCTACCCAGAAAATTGCAGCGAAGCATGACTGCATCTGTGTACATCCGTGTAACAAGAATTGCCAACGGCTGAATAGTAATCGATCACCCTGAGAGTGCCTAGCACCAGCTATGTTTCTGATTGTTGTAAATGCGGCAGATACTCATGACATTAGTGACAGACATTCCTTTTTTCAGCAATCTGATCGCCGCAAAGTATTCACATCCTGCGGCAAACAGGGTTCACCGCCAGCTGGATGCCGGGGTATAATCGCCCGTTATCGTCGAATTGACCCCAGTGCTCCAGCCGCTGTGCCTGCACAGCAGACGTTTATGGAGCCCCATCCGGCTAGGCAGATTACAGATTTCCCCATGGATAAGACTTTTAATCCTCAAGCTATCGAGCGTCAGTGGTATCAAACCTGGGAAGAGAAAGGCTATTTCGCCCCGTCCGGCGAAGGCCAGCCCTACTCCATCGTCATCCCACCACCCAACGTCACCGGTAGCCTGCACATGGGCCACGGCTTCCAGCACACCCTGATGGATGCTCTGATTCGCTATCAGCGCATGAAAGGCTGCAACACGCTGTGGAAAGTAGGCACCGACCATGCCGGTATCGCGACCCAGATGGTGGTCGAGCGTAAGCTGGCGCATGAAGAAGGCAAGACCCGTCATGATCTGGGCCGTGAAACCTTCATCGACAAGATCTGGGAATGGAAAGCAGAGTCCGGCGGTAACATCACCCGCCAGATGCGCCGACTGGGCAACTCCGTTGACTGGAGTTCCGAGCGCTTCACTATGGATGAAGGTTTTTATAAAGCCGTTCAGGAAGTTTTTGTCCGCCTCTATGACGATAAACTGATCTACCGTGGCAAGCGCCTGGTCAACTGGGATCCCAAGCTGCACACCGCCATTTCCGATCTGGAAGTACTTTCCGACGAAGAAGAAAAAGGCTTCCTCTGGCATTTCCGTTATCCGCTGGCCGACGGCGCCAAAACGGCCGATGGCCTGGACTACATCGTCGTAGCGACCACACGCCCAGAGACCATGCTCGGTGACACCGCAGTCGCCGTACACCCTGAAGATGAGCGTTATCAGCACCTGATCGGCAAGTTCGTACAACTGCCACTGGTCGACCGCCTGATCCCCATCATTGCTGATGACTACGTAGATCGTGAGTTTGGTACCGGCTGCGTGAAAATCACCCCGGCCCACGACTTCAATGACTACGAAGTCGGCAAGCGCCATCAGCTGCCTATGATCAACGTACTGACCCTGGATGCCGCCATCCGCGCGGAAGCCGAAGTACTGACGTGCGAAGGCAAGACCGGTGATGCCTATGCCAGCACCCTGCCCGCCAAGTATGCCGGGCTGGACCGCTACGAGGGCCGCAAGCAGATCGTCGCAGACTTCGAGGCACTGGGACTGCTCGATAAAATCGCTGATCACGTACTCAAAGCCCCACGCGGTGACCGCTCAGGGGTGGTGGTCGAGCCGATGCTAACCGATCAATGGTTCGTCGCTGTAGAAGCGCTGGCCAAGCCTGCCATCGAGGCTGTCGAGAACGGCGATATTCAGTTCGTACCCAAGCAATACGAAAACATGTACTTCTCCTGGATGCGTAACCTGCAGGACTGGTGTATTTCCCGTCAGTTGTGGTGGGGGCATCGTATTCCGGCCTGGTACGACGCCGAAGGTAACGTCTATGTCGCACGTACCGAGGAAGAAGCACGCAGTAAGTACAACCTGAGTGCCGAACTCGTACTGTCACAGGACAACGACGTACTGGATACCTGGTTCTCTTCTGCACTGTGGACCTTCGGCACCATGGGCTGGCCGGAGAACACGGCCGAGCTGAAAGCCTTCCACCCCACCTCCGTACTGGTTACTGGCTTTGACATCATCTTCTTCTGGGTGGCGCGCATGATCATGATGACCATGCACTTTATGAAGGATGAAAACGGCAAGGCACAGGTCCCCTTCAAGACGGTCTACGTGACCGGCCTGATTCGCGACTCTCAGGGTCAGAAGATGTCCAAGACCAAGGGCAACGTACTGGACCCGATTGACCTCATCGACGGTATCAGCCTCGACGATCTGCTGGCCAAGCGTACTGCCAACATGATGCAGCCGCAGCTGGCCGCCAAGATCGACAAGGCAACGCGCAAGGAATTCCCCGAAGGTATTGCTGCCTACGGTACTGATGCCCTGCGCTTTACCTACTACTCGCTGGCCTCCACCGGTCGCGATATCAAGTTCGACGTACAGCGTCTGGAAGGCTTCCGTAACTTCTGTAACAAGATCTGGAACGCAGGCAAGTACGTGCTGATGAACGCCGAAGGCCAGGATTGTGGCCAGAACGGCGGAGATGTGGCGCTGTCTCTGGCGGATCGCTGGATTATCAGCCGTCTGCAGGAAGCTGAACAGCGCGTTACCGAAGCGCTGGATACCTATCGCTTCGACCTCGCCTCTCAGGCGTTATATGAGTTTGTCTGGAACGAATACTGTGACTGGTATCTGGAGCTGTCCAAACCCGTACTGTGGGACAAGACCGCCAGCGCTGAGCAACTGCGCGGCACCCGTCAGACCCTGGTTCGTGTACTGGAAGTGATCCTGCGCCTGGCTCATCCCTTCATGCCCTTCATCACTGAAGAAATCTGGCAGAAGGTACGTGACCTCGCCGGCAAACAGGGTGATACCCTGATGCAGCAGCCCTGGCCAGTAGCCAAAAACGAGCGTATCGACCAGCAGGCACTGGTGGATCTGGAATGGGTGAAAGGGGTTATTCTCGGCGTGCGTAACATCCGTGGCGAGATGAACATTTCCCCGGCCAAAGCCATCAACGTGTTCTGCCGTCATGGCGACAGCGAAGACCAGCGTCGTCTGGAGCAAAACCGCACCTTCCTGATGAAGCTGGCCAAGCTGGAAAGCCTGACTTGGCTTGAGGCTGACAAGGAAGCGCCGCTGTCAGCCACCGCACTGGTCGGTGAGATGGAAGTATTGGTTCCGATGGCTGGTCTGATCGATGCCGAAGCGGAAATCGCCCGTATCAGCAAGGAACTGGACAAGCAGACTCAGGAATACACCAAGCTGAAATCCAAGCTGGATAACGCCAGCTATGTCGAGAAAGCCCCCGTGGCCGTGGTCGAGAAAGACCGTGCCCGCGTTGCGGAACTGGACATCAGCCGCGCCAAGCTGGAAGAACAGCTGGAACGCATGAAGTCACTGTAACGCCAGTGCGGTAGTGACCAGGTGCCCGACGGCTCTGCCCTCGGGCACTTCTTTTTTTGATACCTGTCAGACTGACCCTCTGTCTCTCTGACCCATCGTTTGATGAATGACCAGTCTGACCTCTGATTATGCTGACCTCTGATGTAGTGATTATCGGTGCCGGTGCCGCCGGTCTGATGTGTGCCCTGACTGCGGGCTATCGTGGCCGCTCGGTACTGGTACTCGACCATGCCAACAAAGCCGGCAAGAAAATCCTCATGTCGGGCGGAGGACGCTGCAACTTCACCAATATGAATGCAACGCCTGCCAATTATCTGTCTGATAACCCCCACTTCTGCATCTCGGCCCTCAAGCGCTACACCCCGCGAGACTTTGTTGAACTGGTGGACCGTCACGGCCTGGAATATCACGAGAAGGCACCGGGACAACTGTTCTGTGACCACAGCAGCAAGGACGTATTGTCCATTCTGCTGACCGAATGCGAATGGGCTGGTGTGGATATCCGGCTGAAAACGTCGGTAGACAAGATCACCCCTATCCGCGATGGCTTCCAGCTACAGACCAGCATGGGCGCAATACAGTGTGAGTCACTGGTGATTGCCTGCGGTGGCCTGTCGATCCCCACCATGGGCGCGACCGGCTTCGGCTACGATATCGCCCGCCAGTTCGGTATGGATATATTGCCCACCCGCGCCGCGCTGGTCCCTTTCACCCTGCAACCCCAGCAGCTGGAGCATCTGTCGCCGCTGTCCGGTTTGAGCTGCGAGGTCGAGGTCAGCTGTGGCAAGTACCGTTTCCGCGAGCCAATGCTGTTTACCCATCGAGGCCTGAGCGGCCCCTCCATCCTGCAGATTTCTACTTACTGGCAGCCGGGCGATGTCATTCAGCTCAACCTGTTCCCCACCACGAAGGGGCTATTGGACGACCTGCGCCAGCATCGTCAGCAACATCCCAAGCAAAGCCTGGAAACCTGGCTGGCGCAGCAGCTGCCCAAACGTCTGGCAACTACGCTCTGCACCCTGCATGACTGGCAGGGGCCTATGCAAACCTACAGCGACACCCGGCTACGAGAAGTGGTTGAGCTGCTGCAGCAATGGCAGATCAAGCCCAGCGGCACGGAAGGCTATCGCACCGCCGAGGTGACATTAGGCGGCGTAGACACTCGCCATCTGTCGTCCAAAACCATGGCCGTCAATGACATCCCCAACCTCTATTTCATTGGCGAGGTGATGGATGTCACCGGCCAGCTGGGCGGCTACAACTTTCAGTGGGCCTGGGCGTCCGGCTTCAGTGCCGGTAGCGTGGTGTAATTCAGAACCCGTTCACCATATCGCGACCGGGCGAGAGATACAGAGAAGGAACCGGAGTGCGGAGATGTAAATGGCGCTCCTATGGCCTTTCAGCTCCGCAGGCCATCGCGCAGCGGATCATGCACAGACTCTAGAACCACGCCTGCAACAGCCATAAGCAACTCATTCCCGCTATCACGGTGTACAGGGTGTTGCGGCATTTCCAGGCAACCGCGGCAGCAACGATGGCGGAGATGATCTTCGGCCAGTCCAGCTGCCCGCCCAGCTCTGTCGAGGGCATTACCACCGCCGGAGTTACCAGTGCAGCCAGCACACTGGCAGGGACATAGACCAGCGCCCGGCTAAGCAGTGGCGGCACACGCAAACGGCCATAGAGTTCGATAAAAGACAGCCGCAGGGCAAAGGTACACAACCCGATCGCCACAAACAGCAGCCACAACGATCCGTCAGACATTTATGCGGCCCTCCGTTGCAGTGACTCAACGGTCAGCCCGGTGATGATTCCACAACACGATGCCAGCAGCAGTCCAAGGTTATAGGGCATGCCTGCCGCCAGAATAGCAATGATCCCGGCGACCGTGGCTGCTGACAGACTGGCAGAGTTACGAATAGCAGGAACCAGCAGCGCCAGGAATGACAAAGGAATAGCAAACTCCAGCGACCAGGTCTGGGGAATCCCTGCCCCCACAAACACGCCCACCATGACCGACAGTACCCAGCACAACCACATACTCAATGCCGTTCCAGCCAGAAACCAGTGCCCGCTGCCATCCTGCTCTGCCGAAGACAGCCTGACAATACTCAGGGCATAGGCCTGATCAGACAGCAGATAACTCAGCGACCAGCGCAAGCTTCTCGGAAGGTGATGCAGATGAGGGGCCAGCGAGGCGCTGTACATGACAAAGCGCAGGTTAATCACAATGGTGGTCAACAGAATCACCAGTGCATAGGCATCATTTTTCAGCAGCTGAAATGCAGCCATCTGTGCGGACCCGGCAAAAAACAGCAGCGTCATTCCCAGTGTGGTGCCGGGTGAATAGCCCATATCCACCGCAGCCAGTCCGGTCACCAGACCAAAGGGCAAGACCCCCGGCGTCAATGGCAACAACGTCCTTACCCCATCAAAAAATGCCGCCTTTGCCGCCGTACGTTGCATAGGTACGCCTCAATTCTGCTTTTGTATTGGTCGCAGCTTTCCCTGCAGGAAAAGCTATTAACCGATTGAAGTGATATCTGAATAACCCGCCAGTGAACGGGGATACATGCCCTAAGGAGCGCTCGCCACTCAGCGTGAGAAAAGGTTCTCAGCGAACGGCGATACCTGCATCGGCATCAATACAGGTTACCTCAGAGCCCACCTCGGCAAGGAACCAGTCCCGGAAACGAATAAAAGGTTCGCTGTTCAGCTTGTCTTTCATAAAGTTCAGATAATGCTGCTTTTCCTTCAGCTCGACGCTTTGCGATACCGGCCTGACCAGCCGCCCCTCACTGATAAGCGGAGCAATCAGATGGCTCCAGCCAAGCGACACACCGTGCCCGGCCAGTGCCATCTGTATCAGCATGTTGTAGTCGTTGGCATTGAAGGTATTGGCACCCTCCGTCACTTTCTTGACTGGCGCCATGTCAAAAAGGAGAACCAGACGTACCAGTCGATGTGCTCAGCAATCTGCGCCCGGCCATAGGGGCTCAGGTTCAGCAACGGAGCGCTCTTCAGCCCCTGTAACGTGGCCACCTCGGGGTGTTGCTGCAAAAAGGCTGGTGAGCAGACCGGATAGATGAGGTCGTAGAATAGCGGAATCGACAGATAGCCATCGCGCGGGTAGGAGATCTTGTTGATAAAGATATCCGGGGCAACCCCTGGCTCCATCTGTAAAAAGTTTTCCGTCGTGACGACACTGATATGAATATCCTGATTCTGAAACAGGAACTCCGGCAGGCGTCGTGACAGCCACAGTGCCGAAAAGGCAGGCGTACAGCACAACGTCATGGTTTTCTTGTTGCTACCGACGTCCTGAATACGTTCTGCAGCCTGAGCGATATTCACAAACGACAGATAGGCAGCGTCATTGAAAATGGTGCCCGCCTCCGTCAGCTCCACGGCACGACCAACACGATCAACACGATCAACACGATCAAACAATGCTACGCCCAGATAGGACTCAAGCTCACGTATCTGCCGGCTGATAGCTGCCTGACTGACACACAGCGCTTCCGCCGCACGGGTAAAGCTCTGATATTTGGCTGCCGCCACAAAGGACTTCACCGCCCGCAGAGAGGGCATCTTGACCAGAACCTTGTCAGGCTCAGCATGCTTAACCATATTTCTTAACATACTTGACTCATAAGAAGGCCAAACAAGAGTAGCCCCGCCCTCTGGGCAAAGTCCATCCGCCAGCCGCAACTACTATTCGCACTGGATCAGGATCTGACCCGGAATACCGCTGGCGAAGAACCGTAGACCAGCTTGAAGCTGCGACTGACATGTGCACTGCATTTGAAGCCACAGGCCATGGCCACTTCACAGACTTTATAGTTGGTCTGCATCAGCAGCTGACGGGCCCGGTTCAGTCGCAATTCCAGATAGAATCTCGACGGCGTGGTAAAGAAATAGCGCAGGAACAGACGCTCGACCTGCCGCTTGGACAAGGCCGTGTACTGACTGATTTCGGCAATCTCCAGCGGCTCCTCCAGATTGTTCTCCATCAGATCGATAATCGACATCAGCTTGTCGGAAAACATCGCCACACTGTTGGTAATGACAGAATTGATGGGGCGATGCGACTCTGTCAGCAGAATACTGCTGACCCCTTTCTTCATGTTGCTACCGAGCAACTTTTTCAGCACCTCCAGCATGACGCTGATTGCGCCATGGGATCCCGCACAGGAGAAATAGCTTTCATCCACCACATGAGACGCCTTACTGAGTCTGGTCAGCGGAAAATGCTCTTTGAGGATCTCCCGGCATTCGGGATGAATAGCCCCCTGATGTAGCCCCAGCAATCCGGCTGCGG
This sequence comes from Pokkaliibacter sp. MBI-7, assembly GCF_029846635.1. Classification (NCBI taxonomy): domain Bacteria; kingdom Pseudomonadati; phylum Pseudomonadota; class Gammaproteobacteria; order Oceanospirillales; family Balneatrichaceae; genus Pokkaliibacter; species Pokkaliibacter sp. MBI-7. The sequence continues at coordinate 1,210,648 of NZ_JARVTG010000001.1, forward strand.
CCATAAAATAGGCCCCATTCCATAGCCCGCCAATCCAGGCATCCTTTTTATTACAGGCAGAAATGAGGCGATTGAGGCTGGGCAAACTGATCAGGGGGGTCCTGAAGCCACCACAGATAATCAACATGTCCACATCCCTGGACAGAACACTCTCTACCGCCGTGTTGACGGTAATCTCGATACCCAGATCGCTGACGATATTGTGCCCGTCCATACTGGCGGTCTGTATTGCAAAGACCGGTGACGGGGTCAGCAGATTAGCGGTTACCAGTACATCCAGCGCCCCGGTAAATGACGCCAGAGAAAAGTTCTCCAGCAGCACAAACAGCGTTTTCTTCGCTTCAACCTGCTCCTCAATACCTCTTGGCGCCACGCCATTGATGGCAATGTCCTTGGTCACAATGCGGTTGGTGTGCATTAACGGGCTGGTAAAGCCTGCCCTGAATTTTCCTAGCTTCTCACCCATCTTCATCACCTGACTTATACCAAAACGTTGATAAAGTGCGTGTTGAACTCACCTTGCAGCGAGTGGATTGCAAATAAAGGTGTATGAGCGTGCCCATACACCTTCGTGGCTGGTTATTGGCGATCAGTTGATATAGCCAAACAACTTGGGCAGATAGAGTGAAAGCGGTGGCCAGTAAGTAGTAATCAGCATCACTGGCAGCGCGGCGAACAGCATAAAGCCCATGGCCGGACGCATGACCTTGGAGATCCCCACATTACCGACGCGGCAGGTCATGAACAGGATTGGTGCCATGGGCGGGCTGTTACAGCCGATCACCACGCTGGTCCCGACGATGGCAGCGAACTGCACGGGGTCGACACCAATACTCACCATCACCGGCAGCAGCAAGGGGCTGACGATAGCCACAACACTGACGTCATCCATGATCATGCCGAGCAGGATCAGGAAGATGTTAACCACCAGCAGGATCACCAGCTTGTCCTTGAATACATCCATCAGCAGATCCGTCAGCTGCTGCGGAACGCGGTCAAAGATAAAGATACGGCTGGCAACAAACGAGAACACCAGGATGACCATGATGACACCAGTGGTGGTGGCCGCTTCGATCAGACAGGCACCGATCTTTCTCAGATTCAGTTCCTTGTAGATAAACAGTCCGGCAAAGATGGAATACACCGCCGCAATGGCCGCTGCCTCAGTCGGGGTAAAGACACCACCGTAAATCCCGCCCAGGATAATCACCGGCAGTACCAGAGCAGGCAGAGCTTTCCAGCCGGCCGTACTGATACCCTTCATACGGGTTTGAAAGGTCAGCTGTTCTGCAGCGGGATCTTCATGATGGCGCATTTTTAGCCAATTCATGAAGCACAGCACGATGATGAGCAGAATGCCGGGGCCAATGGTCGACAGGAAGCAGGCAGCCACGGATTGCCGGGTAACCACAGCAAACAGAATCATGGTGATGCTGGGTGGTATCAGCAGGCCCAGCAACGAAGAAATACCCAGCAGGGCGCTGGTGTACTCACGTTTGTAACCGTGTTTCTCCATCGGGCCGATCATGATAGTACCAATCGAGGCGACCGCGGCAGAAGCCGTTCCGGAAATCGCACCAAAAATACCGCAGGCCACCACCATGGAGGAGCCCATGCCACTGCGTGACTTGCCTACCAGCGCTTCAACGAAACCCACCAGGCGGGCAGCAATGCCACCGGACTGCATCAGATAGCCCGTCATGACGAAGAGTGGCAGCGCCAGCAGGATCAGCGAGTTGATGGACCAGAAACCGGTGGTCATCAGCGAGGAAATATCAACGTCATAGACCAGCGACAACACCAGTGTCATCGCCGCAAAGGAAAACACCACAGGTACGCCGATCATCATCAGCAGTATCACCGTGAGTATCGCTATTAAAGCTCCCATATATACACCTTCAAATGCTTACTGCGTCTGTTACCAATCAGTCTTTCAAAGCGTTTTTAAAACTGGCGAAATCGTTCACACAATCACGCAGCAGATAAAAAATCAGCAATAGACTGGCAACAAACAAACTGCCCTGGGCAAGATACTGAGGAATGTGGAATACGATGGTGGTCTGGCCCTTTTCATATCCCCAGATAAAAAGGTCATAACCCCATATTGAAAACATGACAGCCATAAATAGCGAAATCGCCGTTGCAACCAGCGTCATGAATTTCACGACCTTCTGGTTTTTGCAAACAACCTGAACAAAGTCAGCCGCTAAGTGTGAGCGATCTCTGGATGCCAGTACGGCGCCCAGCATATAAAGCCAGACCGCTGCCATCATAATAATTTCTTCGAGGCCAAATACCGGATGGCCAATTATGGAGCGGGCAAATATTCCGTAGACCATCAGGAAAGCGATAATACAGCTGAGTACGACAACTACCGGTTTTATGATATTGGCTATTATGAAATCCAGCCCGTCGAACAATGCAGATATCCCATTCATCATTAACTCCTAAGTACCAAAATGATGACGGTTAAACTCATCAAGCCCGGTTACCAAAAAAGCACAACAACCGACGAATATGACTCGACAGCCCGACCACAGACAGCACCCGACTCGAAGTGTCTGTAGCCTGAAAGCGTCAACGGTTGTTGCGCAAATGGTGGTAAACAAGCTCTAAAGCGATACGAAGTCAGATAAGAGCGTGCTGCTCTTATTCAGGGGACGATGCGTTGGCGCGGATTTTATCCATGATATCTTTGCCGATTTTTTCTTCAGCCAGTGGCCATACTTCGGCACGCACGCGTTTTACCCAGTCCTTCAGTTCTGCATTGGAGGGTTCGATATACTTCATGCCAGCCTGCTGGGCAGCGGCAATCCACTTGTCATCTTCAGCTTTGGCATCCTGGAACTGCTTGTCGATAACCACCTGTGCGGCGTCATCAATAATGCCCTGATCCTCAGCATCCAGTGATTTCCACATGTCGTTGTTCATCAGCAGCGCATAGGAAGAAAAGTTGTGCTTGGTATGCACGAAGTAGTTCAGCTGATCGCGGAAATACTGATAGTCCCAGTAGATAACGTTGCTGGAATCACCATCAACCACTCCAGTCTGGATAGCGGTATAGACTTCGTTCCAGTCAATTGGGATAGGCTCAAAGCCCATGGCTTTCATGGTTTGCGGCAGCGGGAAGATGGGCTGTGAGCGTACTTTCATCCCTTTGGCGCTGTCATAGTTGGTGGCATAGCGCCCCTTGGTGGCCACACCACCAAAGCCTTCGGGATAGGGGCCGAAATATTTCAGGCCGATATCAGCATAGATCGGGCCCATCAGGTTCTTCAGCCAGCCGTCCTTGCCGTAGGCTTTCAGAGCATCGTCCCAGCCGAGGGTCAGATAGGGAATGTAGTTGACGGCAAGGCGCTCGTCATAAGACGTTTGCGGCCAGGTCAGCATCATCTGGATGTTGCCTTTGACCAGCTGATCGAAGATTTCCTGCTGACCACCCAGCTCACCCTGGTAGAAGATATTGACCTTCATCCGCCCCTTGGAGTTCTTCTCGATCAGATCTGCCCACATCTGCATGGATTTACCCGAGGCAGACTCACGGTCCCCAGACTCCAGTGCCAGATTGAACTTGTACTTCTGGTCGCTCGCCATGACGTGGGAGGTCATCGCCCAGGTTACGGCAGAGCAGATGACGGTGTACTGAATAGCTTTAGCGAATGTGCCAGTGGAAAGTTTCATGCTTTCCTCCTGCCTTCACGATCTGAGGGTTAGCAGCTATTGATTGTTATGCATTGTTAGGGCTGTTTAACTTCTGCAATCATGGTCGCTTTTTTATTTTTACCCCGGATATTGATTTCAATATCCGGAAGGAAGAAAAAGATTATCCATGAAGTGAATTGCCGAAGAGTTTTATTCTTCTTGCCTCGAGTATAAATACACCTTTAAAAACACTTCCAATGATAAATTTTTCAAGCAATTGATAACCTCAGGTTATCCAACAAAAACACACTCAAAGCATTGAAAAATAAGAAATTTATTGAAGATCAATGGCGATTATGAGGCGTCTTATAGCAGAAAAATCGCCCGGAAGGGTATTTTTACGTACGGCAGCACACTGCTGGCACCGCATTTTTACAGTGGTAAAAATGGTCAATATGAGGATATAGAAAACCGATTAAAACCGAGGAAATAGACAATAAAAAAAGCCGCATAACAATATGTGTCATGCGGCTTATCAGGAAGTAAAACTCAGATTCTCTAACACTCATATCGCCAGTCAAAAAACGCAGCGAGCAGCTAATTAAAGGTCGGCACCCGCCTGCCACTCCTTGAATCGCATGGTCAGGTTACCGCCCAGCGACAGGAACGGCTCGGGGACCAGTTTCTGCGGTTTATGGTGAGCAAGGAAATCGTTCAGCAACGGTGATTGCTGGCCGGTAGCGATCTCTGCGGCCATCATGCCTGACAGCGTCCCTTTGACTGTCCCCAGCCCGTTCTGGGCGCAGGCAGACCAGATGCGCTCTTCCACCTCACCAAACGCAGGCACCGAATTCATCGTCAGGCACAAGCGCCCTCCCCAGCGGTGTTCCATCGCCACCCCTTTGAGCATGGGGAAGCGGCGGGCAAAGGAAACATCCTGCAAGCGTGCTGCACGCTGCATATTGCTTTCCCTCGCCTCGAGATCCTGATTGAGCGAGACATGGTTGCGTATCACGATACGATCCCCACTGCCCATGCAGTCAGAAACCCGTCGCACGGTGGTGCCCACCGGATCGGCTGGCAGGATGCCCCAGTCAGGAACCCCACCCAGTGCGACCACTTCCGCCTCCGTCAGACGTCGGGTCATGGAGGCGTAGGTAAAGACATGCAGCACCTGCCGGGGGAAAAACCCGAAAGACTGAATATGTCCGTTGACCGCCAGAATGACTCGCTTTGCCCGTATGCGGCCGTGGCGGCTATGCAGAGTGTGCTCCGCACCCTGCTCAATACGCAGCACCGGCGAGTTTTCGTATATCTGCACACGATCACTGATACCCTGCGCTGTCAGACGCAAGAACGCAGCGGGCTGGATCATCACCGCACCCGGAGTAAAGATGCCCTGCTGGTAGAAGTCCGTCCCCGTCCATTGCTGCAATTCCCGGGCATTCCAGATCTTGTAAGGCTCTCCCAGCGATTCAAGATGCTGCCGGTACGACTCGATATGGGCATTGCCTTTCGCTGACGCAGAGGCCGTCATCTTGCCGCAGGGATCAAACACCTCCCTGCCCATACCCAACTCCCGTGCGATCTCTCTGGCATAGTCGATGGCAGCCCGATTCAGACGAATCTGCTGCAGATCATGGTCCCTGGCGCCAGCGTAGTTATCAGACGTCAGCTCATGGGGTAAATCGATCATGAACCCGCTGTTGCGGCCGCCCGGACCTTCAGCCAGCCGGCGGGCTTCAAGCAGGGCAATGCTCTCGCCCGGGCACAGCTGCGCCAGTCTGCGTGCTGCCGCCATACCGGCAAAACCACCGCCGACGATCGCCCAGTCAACCGTCTTGTCGTCGACGAGCATGGGATATTCAGGAGCAGGGGGAAGAATCTGATGCCAGGCTGCCGGGCCTGGGTCCTTGGGTAAACGCTTTACGATGATATCTTTGTTATTCATGGTGCGCTCTCATAAGGACGCGCACGGACGGCACGGCAACAGGCGGTGCGATGCGGCACCACCTGTTACCTCAAACCCGTCGACGCCCGTGCTGCCTGCCGTCCCGGACTCAATCAATACTGCTGTCGACGCCGTCGTCGCTGAGATCAAGCCAGATCGTCTTCAGCTCGGTGTACTGGTCATGAGCATGGATAGATTTGTCACGGCCACCGAATCCAGACTGTTTGTAGCCACCAAAGGGCGTGCTGACATCACCTTCGCCAAAGCAGTTCACCGTTACAGTACCTGCGCGCAGCGCCTGTGCCGCACGCAGCGCTTTTTTGCCATTGGCAGTGAAGACCGATGCTGCCAGACCGTACTCGGTGTCGTTGGCAATGGCGATCGCCTCTTCGTAGCTCTCCACCACAATCACCGACAGAATGGGCCCGAAGATCTCTTCACGGGCCATCGGATCGGTATTCTTCACACCGGCAAAAATGGTCGGTGTGATGTAGGCGCCATCAATCTGCTCCCCGCCCAGCACCAGCTCGTAGCCTGCCTGCTTACCCAGCTCCAGATAACTGGCCACCTTGGCGAAGTGTCCCTTGTCGATCATGGCCCCCAGACGATTCTGCGGATCCAGAGGATTGCCCAGCTTCCATGAACGGGCATGTACCTTGACCCGCTCCAGCAGCGCATCCTTGACGCCAGACTGCACAATCAGTCGCGAACCGGCAGAGCAGTTCTCGCCCATGTTCCAGAAGGCAGCGGCGCAGACCTGCTCAGCCACTTTATCCAGATTTTCCACGTCGTTAAGCACGATACAGGGATTCTTGCCGCCCAGCTCCAGCACGACTTTCTTCAGGTTAGAGTCGGCGGCATAACGCAGGAAGCGACGGCCCGTGGCGGTGGAGCCGGTAAAGGTCACCATATCGACATCCATATGCAGGCCCAGTGGTTCGCCAACCTGTGCACCGCTACCGGTCACAATATTCAGCACACCACGTGGCAACCCGGCTTCCACCGCCAGCTCAGCGATACGCAGTGCTGTCAGCGATGTCTGCTGCGCAGGTTTGATAACCATCGAGCAGCCTACCGCCAGTGCCGGGGCAATTTTCCAGGCCAGCATCAGCAGCGGAAAGTTCCAGGGCAGCACCGCCCCCACAACACCAACCGGCTCACGGACGATCATCGCCATGGCATCGCTGCCCACCGGTGCGGTCTGATCATAGGCCTTGTCGATGGCTTCAGCATGCCAGGACAGGGTGTGAATAAATTCAGGGACATCCAGGCTTTCACAGTCAGCGATGGGCTTACCTGAGTCCAGACTTTCCATGACAGCCAGTTCGTGATGATGACGCTCCACCAGCTTGCACAGCCGGATCAGTACGTCCTTGCGCTGGCTCGGGTGCAGCTTGCTCCAGCGTCCGTCCTCAAAGGCTTCGCGTGCCTTTTCTACCGCAAAGTTCACATCATCAGCGTTGCAGGAAGCAATCTTCGCCAGCACCTGACCCGTAGCCGGGTTGATGGAGTCAAAGGTGGCGCCGTTGCTGGCCGGACGGAAGGTGCCGTCAATAAAACTCATGGTCGGCAGCGTCAGACTGGCAGCAATAGACTGGTACTCTTCCAGCGTCAATAACTCAGACATGGCTTATCCCTCCACCTTGGTAGCTTTGCTCTTTGCGGAAACGGGCTGACTGCCTTCTGCTTCGATGGCAGCGATAGTAATGCGCAGTGTTTTGATGACCTGTTCCAGCGCACGCTTGTCGGCTTCATTCAGCCCACACAGCGGGCGTCTTACCTCACCGGCAAAACGACCATCCAGCGTCACACCGTACTTGACGCTCTGAATAAATTTGCCGCCCTGCTCCAGCACTCTCATCAGTGGCAGCATGGCGGACATGATGCGACGCGCCTTGCGGAAATCGTTCTCCAGCACACAGGCGCGGTACAGCGCCAGATGTTCCTGTGGCAGGAAGTTGGAACCGGCACACACCCAGCTCTTCGCGCCCCAGGCAAAGAACTCCAGTGCCTGATCATCCATGCCGCAAGCCAGCTGGATATGGGGATAGTCGCGGGCCAGCATATGCAGGCGGTTGATGTCGCCCGAGCTTTCCTTGATGCCACAGAAATTGCTGGAGCTGCCCACACGGTCGAGGAACTCCGCTTCCATATCGATACCCATACGTGCCGGGTAGTTGTAAAGCATGACCGGCAGATTGGCGGCACGGTCGAGACTCAGAGCATGCAGCGCCAGCTCACGCTGGGTCGGTAAAGAATAGGGAGGGGTCGCGACCAGCAGGCAGTCCGCTTCGTATTTGGCTGCATCCTCGGCCAGACGAATCGAGGCGCGCGGATCCAGCGAACCCGTGCCAAAAATGATGGTCTGTTTGTCACTGCACAGCTGACGGGCCACCTTCAGCAGCTCGACCCGCTCTTCGTGGCTTTCAACATAGTATTCACCGGTGGTGCCACCAATCATCAGACCATGCACACCTGAATCAATCAGATATTGGACATGAGCGGCGTAGGCGTCGAAATCAATTTCGCCGTTCTCGCGGAAAGGCGTAATTACCGGGGTGTATATCCCTTCGAAATGCATCTGAATCACCTTAAAACTGAGGCCAAATGGTGGATTTGCCCGCGTGAAAAATCACATTGATTGCAAAAATATTAACGAGCTTAAAAAGCCATCCACAAGCAACGTTTTATGGCGACAATCAATAACTACACGTTATTGTATTTTCCCTTCCCCCCTTTATTTCTATCCGACTGGTCGTTATTTCTTTCCAAATACTGGCAATACCCGCAATTGACATAAATAAAAAGTCTTATAACCTCGATGGCAACACCCCTATTTGCACTATTGTGATGCACAAATAAATTACTGGAGTAAAAAACAAAAAGAGCTGTGTATCGCTACACAGCCCTTTAACAGACGCATTCCGTTATTCACTATCAATAAGTTAACCAATAAAACGCAGTATTACCCCTCTGCCAGCAAATACTCACGTGCCATCGCCCGGGCACGATGCAGCCGATTTTTGGCCGAAGCTTTGGTGATATCCAGTACAGAGGCAATTTCAGCCATGCCCAGCTCCTCAATATCGCGCAGTAAAATAATCTGACGATAACTGACGGGGAGCGACTCCAGCATATGCACCATTTCCAGTTGCAGCTGGCCGCACTCCCGTTGCGCCAGCCAGCCCTCCAGCACGGCGGCATCAGAAGTGTCATAGCCGGAAGGGAGTTGAGGCCTCAGACGTCGGTACGCCAGTCGGACCGAACGCCACAACCTGCCAGCAAACGCCGCCATGGCACGTACCCCATTCGCTCGACGGGACAGCATCAGTAGCGCATCCTGCATGGCATCATCGAGATCGCTGACAAGACACTGCAGCCGTGCATAACGCACTACATCCGGCTGCACCTGATGCAGTAATTCGTTGATTGCCTGGGGCTGCCCGGCCAGTGCAGCCTGGAACAGAAGATCATCAACCTGAGGCATGATAAGCACCTGCTTTTCGACCAGCTTCCGGCCACCGACGCGCAACAGAACGTGAGCGCGCTACAGGAATGGCAGGTTCCCTAAAGCATAGATGCAATCGCCATAACCGCCACAGTCAGCGTCCGTCTGGTCTTTCTCAGCGTGGTCCGGTGCAATCCTGCAGGCAGGCCTCCCACTCAGGCTGCTCACCAAAACGCTGACTGAGAAAATCAATAAAACGCCGTACCCGTGGTGACAGGTGGCGAGTGGGAGGATAGACGGCATACACCGCCATCTGATACCAGCGGTAGTCGAGAAGCAGCGGCTGCAGCAGCCCTTGAGTGATCGCTCTGGAGGTGATAAAGCTCGGCTCGCAGAGAATGCCCAGACCCGCCATGGCCGCATGGCACAGCGCTTCGCCGTTGCTGGATCGCAGCCGGATGGGCACGCGCACCGTGCGTTTATTGCCCGCTGCATCAAAGTAGACCCACTGCCCCGGCGACTTGAGGTTGGCGTAACACAACCCCGCATGCTGACTCAGGTCATCCGGGCTTTGCGGATAGCCATGCTGCTGCAGATAGGACGGTGAGGCAGCCACAATATGGGAGACCGGTGCCAGACGACGCGCCATCAGGCTGGAGTCCTGCAGCTCGCCGATGCGAATGGCGATATCAATGCCCTCCGCCACCAGATCCACCCGGCGGTCATCCATGTCGAGATCAACCCGGATCTCCGGGTGCAATTGCATGAACTCGGTCACCGCAGGCACCAGATACGACACACCGAAGCTCCAGGGCGTGGCGATCCGCAACGTCCCCTGCAACTCCTGCGAGCGGCTGGATACCTCGCGATCAGCTTCCCGCAAGTCCTCCAGAATCTGTACACAGCGACTGTAGTAGGCACGACCGTCTTCGGTCAGGGCCATGCTGCGGGTTGTGCGATGCAACAGCTCGGTCCCCAGACGCTGCTCCAGTTCCTTCAGCCGGCGACTGACTGCGGAGGTCGCAATGGACATCCGCCGTGCGGCTTCCGTGGCGCTGCCGGCCTGAACCAGTTCAACAAAAATTCGGATCTGCTCAAGCTGACTCAAGGTGGGTTCTCCATAGCCGCTGGGACTATTTTATTTTTCTAAATACAGCAAAGGTAATTTGAAATTTAGCTTATTTTTCCCATTTCAAGAATCACCTATTGTGTCTCTCACCAACCAAGATCACCCGGTCAAAAACACCGGATCACATTTCAGGAGCACACATCATGGCCACATTAAACGGCAAAAAAGCACTCGTTCTTGGCGGCAGCCGCGGTATCGGCGCAGCCATCGTTCGACGCCTGAGCGCAGATGGCGCCAACACCACCTTTACCTATGCAGGCTCCGCTGCCGCCGCTCAGGCGCTGGCCAGCGAGACCGGAACCACCACCGTGCAGGTTGACAGTTCCGACCGCCACGCACTTACCCAATTTATTCAGTCTCAGGGCAGCATCGACATTCTGGTGGTCAGCGCCGGCACGCTGGTAATGGGCGACCCACTGGAACTGGATGCTGACGCCATCGATCACCTGATCGACGTCAACGTCCGCGCCCCCTATCACGCCGCGGTGGAAGCCGCCCGCCAGATGCCAGACGGTGGCCGCATCATCGTTATCGGCTCGGTCAATGGTGACCGTATGCCCATGGCCGGTGCCGCTGCCTATGCACTGAGTAAATCCGCAGTTCAGGGTCTGGTTCGCGGTCTGGCCCGCGACCTGGGTTCACGCAACATCACCGTCAACAACGTTCAGCCCGGACCGGTCGATACCGAAATGAATCCAGCCGAAGGCCCGTTCAGTGAGTTCATGCATAGTTTCATGGCCATCAAACGTCATGGCCGTGCCGATGAAATCGCCGGTTTTGTCGCCTATCTGGCAGGCCCTGAAGCAGGCTACATTACCGGTGCGCAGCACACTATCGACGGCGGCTTTGGTGCCTGAGACCGCTCGGTAAGCGCAACCATATGAGGCAATGCCCTGCCCTCCGCGGTGACTAACTGCGGTGGGCAGGATCTTTGGTATAGCCAGTACAAGCGGAAGAAACAGGTTAAACCGACAGCCCGTTGCCTGACAGAGGCATACTCGCCACCCGCTGACGGGCACGAATACTGGCACTGTCACGCACGGCCCAGCGCAATACAGCGGCCGTCGAGCTGACACTCTGATGCACCATACGGCGCTTGAGCCCGCTCATGGGCAAGCCCAGCAAGTCGGCAGCCCACACAGGCAACAGGTCAACACCCGCCGCCATAAACAGCTTGAACATGGGCACCAGCTGCGGTGCGCCAGCAAAACCACGCAGCAGTACGTCACGCACCTCCTCGGTACGTTCATCACAGAGCAGTCGTGGGCGCATGGCCTGCAGGTAGTCTTCCACCTGTACCCGGGTGGTCGGAATATCTTCTGCCCCCAGCAGGCGTGCGGTCAGTGCCGACTCCGTCAGGTAGCGATCCTGCTCTTCGTCACTCAATGCCCCTTTATACTGCATATACCCCTTGAGAAAACTGCTGACTTCGGTGACGTGCACCCAGGTCAGCAGCTGTGGATCATTGGCGTAGTATGGCCGCCCATCGGCACAGTGACCGACGATATGGCCATGGATTCTGCGCACCTTCTCCACCAGCGCCAGCGCATCAGAGCGCGGCCCGAAGGAGGTGCCGGAAATAAACTGAGCGGTACGACGCAAGCGCCCCAGCATGTCCTCGCGGAAGTTAGAGTGATCCCACACCCCGGCCAATGTCATCGGCTCAAGCATTTGCAGCAGCAATGCGGAAACACCACCACACAGCATGGAGGTAAAGTCGGCATGTACCCGCCAGACCATGGAGTCAGGCCCGTACAAGCCAATATCACCGCGTGGCTCATGGTAGTTGACGCCTTGCAGCGACAACCCGGTCAATCCCAGAACCTGTTTTTCAATCAAGCGCCGCACACTGTCCCTCGTTGTTCTGAACTGATTCTTGTTTGCAGGATGCATTTGCCACTTTTATAAAGCTCGCTGTTGATAAAACAAGCAAAACTGCTCATACAGCGCAGGGTGGCTCTGCTGCAACCGGTGGGGGGCGGTATAGAAGCATTCGGTCACCACCGCAAAGAACTCTGCCGGGTTAGTAGCACCGTAGGCGGGAATGTCACTCGCCTGCCCAAGCTCAACACTGCGGCACAGATGCTGGTATGCCTCGCTCAGTACCTGCGTCCAGCGGGTGTGCGACATGTGTCGCCGTAAAGGTGGCATACCGTTGGCGGCCCCATTGAGGCCATCGAGTTTATGGGCAAACTCATGCAGCACCACATGGTGCCCGGCGTGGCAGTGCTGGCTGTCACGCTCCACATCCTGCCAGGACAGAATCACCGGCCCGCGCAGCCAGGCCTCGCCACTCAGGGCGCTGGCCTGATCATGACTGACACCATCGCTGTCCTGTTGATCCCGGTGTACGCGAAAAGCACCGGGGTACAACACGATCTCCACCCAGCCACGGTAGTAATCCAGACCAAGGTGCAGCACCAGCAGACAGGCCTGCGCTGCCACTACCACTTTCATGCGTTCAGTGATCAGCAAGTCATGGGCCGCGCTGAAGCTTTTCTGTTGCAGAAACAAGGTCGTCAGCTCGCGCAGATAGGCCCGCTCCACGGCATCCAGTTGCTGCAACAAGGGCAGTTGATGGACCACCTCCAGCCACAGCCGGTGGTCAATAGGGTGACGCTTGAGCACACGCCGCACCCGCCAGTGCGACAGCCAGTGGAGCCAGGACATAGGGAACTACCTGTGACCAGAAGGAATGACGGATGATCAGTCACTGACCATCAGTGTCTTGAACTCATCGTGAGCAAACTGATCGGTCATGCCACTGATAAAATCCTGCAGCATCCGACAGCGATGGTAACGCTCCCACAGCACAAAATCGGCCTCGCTCTGGCACTCTTTCAGCGCCTGACGATAAGCAGCCACATGCATGGCTGGCAGCCGCCGCTTCAGTCGTAGCAGATACACCGGCACACCGCGCTGCTCATCCAGCAGCGCCATGAAGGTACTGGCCGGAACGCTGAGCAATGGCGCATACAGATCAAACAAGCCATAGATGATGCGGTAGCCCTGCAGCTCCAGCGTCTCCACTTCGGCATGGTTGAAGACATGGCGCACCGCCACACTTTTCAGCATCTGGATGATAGCGCTGTAGATACTGCCGTCCTCCAGCAAGGCCCGGTTCAGGGTGCCTTTGCAGATCGCCCCGCTGTTATCAATGAACTGTCGCGCCGCATGATTGACCAGAGGATGCACCAGCTGCACCCGCAAGCTGATAAAGAACTCACTGACCTTGTTGACCTCTTCCTGTTCAGCGCATTTCTGCACGTAACCAAGGATCTCGTCGAGACTGCGCTGCTTGCCGAAGCTCTCTATCTGCCGGTCCTGCAACTGAAATCCCTGCTCCTCAAAGGCTTCACGCAGATAGCCACAGAGCTGACTGATATTGAAGATGCCCTTCTCCACCGCATCCTCGATGTCGGCCAGACAGTAGGAGATGTCGTCAGCGGCCTCCATGATGTAGGCCACCGGGTGGCGCGTCCCCGGCTGCATGTTGAGGTTTTCCCACAGGTCGGTGACGAAGGCTTCTTCCGACAGGTAATACCCGGGCTTTTTGTGCAGATAGGATAAGGGCGCCTGCTTGTCAGGTTTGGGTTCATAAGCAGGCCGGACGTACTTGAGAAGGCCGGCCGTCTGCACGTAGGTGAGATTGAGCTTGAGCAGGCGATGAGTCAGGCGAATGGCCTGAGCATTACCTTCAAAGCTCTGCAAGTCCTGACTGAGCTTGTCACGCAGGGCGGGATGAGTACTGGGCTCAGCAGGGTCAAAGGGCGTCAGCGTCTGCAGGCTGGCATCGAACCAGTCGGTGATGGCACTTTCGCCAAAATGCCCAAAAGGAGGATTGCCGACATCGTGCAGCAGGCAGGCCATTTCCACCAGCGTCTCCAGCGCCCGCTCCAGTGAATGCAGGCCGACATGCTCCGCCCAATGGGGTCTGGCCAGTTTGAAAATGGTGCGTACGATAAAGCGGCCATTCTGCTGCACCTCCAGCGAATGGGTCAGCCGGCTGCGTACCGCAGCATTGCGTTCCAGCGGGAACACCTGGGTTTTCTGTTGCAGACGCCGCACTGCCGCCGAACTGATGATGCGCCCACGGTCACTTTCCAGCTGGGCCAGCAACACCTCTTCACCACAATCCGCGACCAGATGGCGGCCATAATCCGGCTTTTGCAGCGCCCGTCGCTTGCTGAATTTACAGGCAAATCCCAGCGTGGAATCCATGGTGGCCACTCCTTATCGTCCGTTACCAGCGATGATCCTTTTCCTGACAGTATAAGCCAGCAGGGTGACAGACAAGGGGCACGGCAGAGAGTGCAGAACAGGCAGGCTCATCGGGCAATAAAAAAAGCGGGACAACAAGGTCCCGCTTAAGCACAGAGTCAAGAGGTGAATCATAGAGAAAACAGAGCGAAGGGCCGTGATCCTCCCTCTGTCAGACAGACTTGGCAGTCTGCCGCCTTGGGCAACTCAGCCTTCCCACGATGTGGCTGAATCACCTAAGTGAGGGCGCCAGCTGTGACACATCACAGGGCACACAAAATCTCAGTCATTGATACTATTCAGCCCCTCACTTGGGACGCTGATGGTGGTCGTTGTCTTTCTTGATGAAATACGCCAGACCACCGAAAAAACCCAGAGCCATGACGATGACGGCCAGGCCCGCGATGACAACAGTATCCATGTACATAGCTCGGTCTCCTGTAGGGTTGCCTTGCTGTATGTACGTACTCTACCCCTGCCCGAGCGGATAAAAATTGATCCGTATCAACCCTGAAAAAGGGGAAAATCGCCCTGCCTCAGCGCCTGTCTCAGATCAATATTTCGCGCAGAAAAGTTGCAATCTGCTGGATTTCGTCAACGGCCACTTCATGCCCCATATGACGA
Source organism: Pokkaliibacter sp. MBI-7 (assembly GCF_029846635.1). Classification (NCBI taxonomy): domain Bacteria; kingdom Pseudomonadati; phylum Pseudomonadota; class Gammaproteobacteria; order Oceanospirillales; family Balneatrichaceae; genus Pokkaliibacter; species Pokkaliibacter sp. MBI-7. The sequence continues at coordinate 1,225,702 of NZ_JARVTG010000001.1, forward strand.
AACGCCCGCCATTGTGGGGCCAGCCCCCAGCTCTGTAGCGTTGATAGCGCCTGCTGTCCCAGCATAAAGGGCACCACGTCATCCGCCTCACCGTGCATGATGGCCACGGGCAGTGTCCGTGGTAACGCGGCCTGAGTCAGCGCTAACCGGTCGGGCGATGCAATATAGGTTGATAACGCCACAATCCCCGCCAGCACCTGTGCATAGCCCAGCCCGGTGTGGTAGGCAACGGCACCGCCCTGCGAAAACCCCACCAGTGCAATGCGATCATAGGCAATACCACGCTGATACTCGGCCTCGATCAGGGCGCCGATCCAGCCTGCGGCAGCATCCAGCCCCTGCTCATCCACCTTCCGTTCAGGCAGTGTTTCCAGAATGTCGTACCAGGAGGGCATCAGGTAGCCACCATTGATGGTGACCGGTTGCACTGGTGCGTGGGGAAGGATGAAACGCACATGTTCACTCAGCCCCAGCAACGGAATGACAGGCACAAAGTCATGCCCGTCGGCACCCAGCCCATGCAGCCAGATCACACTGGCACGATGCTCTCCACGTGGCTCAACCACTTCGTAATTCAACATTCAGCTTTCCTCTTGTCCTGTTTAAGCGTGCCACCACAGACAGGTTAATGATTCCTGTCGGGTTATTTCTGCCGTGCAATCTTCGTCGAAAGAAAAACGGGCCGCAGGATCATCATCCTGCGGCCCGTCATTGTTTTGTACCCTGCGCGACAGCGCAATGGCAGATCAGGGCGACAGCCGGTCAATCTGCCATTCGCCGTTCAGCAGGCGATATTCAAAACGATCATGTAAACGCGAAGCACGACCCTGCCAGAACTCGAAGCGACGAGGCTGCAGCAGATAGCCAATCCAGGCGTCAGGACGGGGAATATCCTCCTGCGGATGGGCCTGTTTCAGCTCCTCGATACGTTGCTCCAGTACCGCACGATCGGCCACAGCCGCGCTTTGTACGGATGCCGCTGCACTCAGACGGCTGCCCAGCGGGCGGGAATTGAAGTAGTTTTCAGCATGTTCAGCAGGCAACTGCACCACCTCACCCTGAATGCGTACCTGGCGCTCCATGCCACGCCAATAGAACAGCAACTCAGCCCGTGGATGCGCCGCCAGTGCCTGACCTTTGCGGCTGCGGCTGTCGGTATACCAGGAGAAGCCGTCTTCGTTGCAGTGCTTGAGCAGTACGATACGCGCCTCAGGCCAGCCTTCGGCATCCACCGTTGACAGGGTCATGGAAGTGGCATCATCGGGATGATGTTCACGGGCCTCTGCCAGCCATTGCTGAAACTGTGCCAGCGGCGTGGCCTGCAGCATGGCCCGGCGTAATTCGCCTGCCTCATACTCGCGACGAAGATCCCGATAATTCTGCTCGCTCATGACATCTACTCATAGTGCAGGCCAACCCGATACAGCAGTCAGCCGGTGTTTAAACAAGGGACGCTATCTTAGCTGGCCTAGATAGCATTCAGGTTGATGTTTATCAAGACAGGGCGGAGCAGAAAGAGCACGACCGTCCCCCTCCTCTGCACCACAAGTGCGACACCTCACCCCTGAGCGTTCCTCTCAGCAGGGAAGATGCAGATGAGCACCGACAACAATCTGACAGCTTTCAGTGACATCCTGTTGCAGTTGCCACGTACTTTCCATGGGATGATCCCTCCCCCTTGTGCTCTCCTTGGCAGCGCGCACAGGCTGGTTTAGCATGGCAGACCTTTTACATGATTTACAAAAGATGACATTCAGAATAATCGCGATACTGATGATCATATTTGGCCTGACAGGCTGCGCAGTGACTTCCGACCCGGGGCTGCGTCGACTGGCCAAGACCGATATTGATCTGGTCACGGATGCCTATATCGACGAGCAGGAAGCTCTCTGTCGCGAGCTGACCATCAAGCTCTACAAGCGCAATCCACTTGAGCTGCAGCGTCAGCCCGGTATGACCATCAACCGCCGCCTGCAGCAGCTGTTCCAGCGGCCACGGGCTTTGCGCTTTACCGAGCTGAATAGCGAAACGGGAACCAACGCCATCGAGCTGGCCCTGAATGATGACTTTCATGGCGACCGTGTGTTCGCCCTGATGACAGGCATTACCAGTATGCTGGATGCTTCCTACGGCGGGCGGACAGAGTATTTCATGCTCGACAGCCTGTCGGCGGACCGGCTGACAAAAAGCGCCCGCAATCTGGAAATAGTGCTGTGGCGTCTCAAGCATCGCGGCCCCAGCACCGATTCTCCGTGGCTACTGACCAACTCTCTCGACCCCGAACAGCCCAATCTCAGCTTTGAGCGCCTGTTCGGCAAGATGATTGCCCTGCAGGATATGATGGCCACCATCAGCAACGGTGGCGAACAACGCAACATTAACCGGGTGGTGCAGGGTATCGCGTCAGCGGCCCTTTTCCCCCTCGGTATCTAGTGCCTGTTATCTCAGCTGCACACTGGCAATCTGGTGATGCTGGTTAAGGTGCAGTGTGACATCCGCGCGGGCAGGCATTTCTGCCAGCGTGTGCCGGGTGATGCGCTCGTAGTGCATGATGAAACGGCGAATCTGCTCGGCATCCATGATGCGCAGCCCGTCAGTGGCGTGATGGGTTCCCATCATCCTCACTCGCTCTGCCAGTTTCTGCTCCTGCTGCGTACGCCAGGCATAGACCGCCTCCATAGAAGGCACTTTCAGCATTACCAGTGCATCCAGCTGCTCAAACAGTTCGGCGTATAGCCCCTTCAGCTGCTCGTTGACATAGCGCCGCCAGGTTTGCTGATCGTCTTCGACTTCTTCAAGGGGGTTGACGGGTGCAATCAGTTCTTCGTCAGCCTGCGGCTTGGCCCCCACACACCAGCCCTCGAAGATAATTACATCGGCACTGCCTTCCCACTCCTGCCAGAACATGGGGTCACAGCGATCATCAATGGATTTATCGAATACCGGAATCTTGGTGGCCTGATGGCGCTCTGCCTGCTTCACCGACTCAATCAGCTGCAGCCCCAGATCAATATCATGAGTACCGGGCACACCCCGGGTCATCAGTAATGGATGTACTTCACTGGCCAGGCGCTCACGCTCTTCACGGGTCTTGTACAGATCGTCGATGGAGAACACCACCACACGTTTGCCGAAACCCGCGCTGAGGATGATTTCCAGCAGGTTACTCAGAGTGGATTTACCGGCCCCCTGAGCACCATTGATCCCCAGTACCATCGGCCGTTGCAGACGCTCCTGACCCGCTACCACCCAGGCAGCCAATGGCACATAGATGGCTTCCAGCACACGCACCAGACCGATATCAATCTGCAGGCTGGTCAGGGTACGGGCAAACGCCTGCTCAGTTGCCTTGACGGCCTGTGCCCGGGCCACATCCGTCAGCGCCAGTCGATCCTGCGGCCAAAGTGCCGGTGTACTCATTGCTCAGACCACTCCCTCTACAACCCCTGCCGGAACATTGGCAGACTGCGGTGGCTCATCTTACCTGAAGTCAGCAGGCGAGCCTGACAAAACTACGTAACAAGGCCCTTAACTGAACGATCCTGCCAGCCCGCACAGGCAGCGCTTGCTTGCCTGACAGCGGCATATGACTTAACTTAGCCCATCAGTTACAACCAAAGTAGTAGTCAGCTCAGCCAGATTGCAGGGGTTACTGACGTGCTTTCCGCATCACCAGCGTGAGGCACATCACCAGCTTCTGCAGCTATTCTGGCGGGGCTCCGGCAAAGCAGCGCTGGCTTGCGATCAGTGCCAGACCATGGCGCCTGCGCCTGCGCGACCGGCTACCGCCTAACAGGACAGTGTGAATGAACCAGATGACCCTAACCTTCTTTCTCGATCATGTTGGACAAGATGCCAGCCTCGACTTTGAAGACACCATCAACCTAATCCATGAACACTACGACTATCAGCCAACCAGCTTCACCAATGGCTGCGAAAATGACCAGATCGTCAACGATGCCGGTACCAATGAAGGCTCTTGCAAGATCTTCGCCTTCGCCAAGCTGCATGAGCTGAATGAAGCCCGTACGCTGGCCTGCTTTGGTCGCTACTATCATCAGGACGTCCTGCAGCACCCTGATGGCAGCGACCACCGCAATATTCGCCTGTTTATGAAGTACGGCTGGCAGGGTATTCAGTTTGCTGACTCCCCTCTCACCCCCAAACGCGAAGTACAGGTCAGCTGACAGAGTGTGCATGCCGGCTGTGTACCCCGCTGGCAGTCACAAGGCAGCTCTTTTCGTCAGAAACAAAACAGCCCTGATCTCACTGAGATCAGGGCTGTTTTCAATGCGTGTCGTGACGCAGCCATTCAATACACAACACTACATCCGCAAATAAGTCCGCTGAATATCATCGGTCAGCTGCAGCTCCAGTACCGTAGCGTAGACATCGTCCTGCACAGGGTAGGTCTTCACCACCCGAGCACCACGCACAATACCTGATACCGCACTCTGAACCCGATCCCCCTGCAGCACCATATCATTCATGCTCGACTGTGATCTGATCAGACGACCATGAATGACGGATGCCATTTCCTGATAAGCCTGTAATTTCGATGCACGCATCGCCATCAGAATCTTGTGCTGCTGGTTTTGACCGGGTTGCAGGCTGATCGGGGCATAGCCCACCACCGTGATGATTTCAGGAATGCGCGTCGTGGTACCACAGCACATTGCCGCGGGTTCTGCAGCAGACTGCGACTGCACATTCTGGCAACCACTCAGCAATACCAGCGCGGTCATAGCAACCCAACGCCACAGCGGAGTGTTAACGGTTGCGCTGTCGATCAGCATGTTATTTGACCAGCTTGGTGTTGTAGAGATAGACGCTGGGCGCAACGTGCTGCTCGATGATCTTGCCCTTGAAATTACGAGTCGCATCGTAGCCACCCATGATGCCTTCCACATCATCGGTCGGCAGGAAGCCCTGCGCCGATGACATCACCACCTTGGATTGCAGATCAATCATACGCGCGTTGATCATGACCCCATCAGGAAAGCCGGTATAGGTGCCGGTCAGCACATAGTTGATACGGTACTGACGGGTCAGCTCTTCCAGTTTGCGACTGAAAGCAAAATCCCCCTGCTGGTTGACGCGGATAGAGCCCATGGTCTTGAAGTCGACGATTCTATAACCGCGCACCTGCATCTCGTGGATCATGTTCTCCTGCAACTGAATCCCCAGCTTGTTGGTTTCGCTGAGGTTTTCCACGTTCACGAACGAGGTGACAGCAATCGGCGTGTCCTGCACATTGGCAAAATCCTTGTTGGCCGATAACTGATCAGCCATAAAGCTCACCACATCAGATAACACCGTCGGCGCCGAACCCGGCGTGCCCATGCGGTCATAATGTTTACCCTGCATGAACTGACTGCTGGCCATCTGCTGCTGAGGCTGGGTGTTCTGCTCGTTGCAGCCTGCCAGAGAGACGAGAAAACCCAGAGCCAGCGCGACCTTCGAGTACTGGCGGGACAGACGAAAAGAAAACTTTGGTGAAGACACGGAAGCCTCTGAAACTGGCGATAGGCTGGTAGTGGAGGAAAGGCGGCAAGACTTCATTTTCTACCTCCTCAATTCTTCAGCTTGTTGCAGGGTGGGCCAAGATAGCGATCATCTTCGCGTACCGTCACATTAAAGCCACCGCAAACATCGCAGGGTGCATGGTAGCGGATTCTGGCAACTTCCTTGGCACACTGCGAACTGGGAGTGGGTACCACCATGACCCGCTGTGAACATTCGGGGCAAGGCTGGGAAGAAGCTGTCTGCTGGGGTAGCTGGCAGGTGCCGCCACTGCAGCTCGGTTCATTGGCCTGGGCACTGGTCATGGTCGAGACCATGCAGCCCATCACAATCATCAGCCCGGCCAGCAGCTTGAGCAGCATTCGCACAGGCATTGCCACCTTAACAAGGATGTGCGCCATCATCTTTCTGTTTCCTGTCCTTGCACCTTGCGTCACAACGCAGGTGATATAACGTGAGCATGCCCGGCCAGGAGTCACTCCCTGCCAGACAAGGCATGAAAAATCCGCTTGTCTTGAGCGTATCGACGACTCAGGTTAAAACTTTACGCAATGTTTCAATATCCAGCGTTTCAATGTTCAACGTTTCAATGTTCAACAGATATCAGGTCGAATCGGGTGAGTGAATGGCGTGTTTATCCGTAGCTCCGGCTGCGCCCCCCGGTTATCCTCGTGATCTGCCTGCTGCAGTCACAATGTCAAAGTATAGTCATCAAGTTCAACAAATCATCAGGATTCCGCATGCTGCATCGCTCCCTTCTTCCTTTCCTGTTGCTATGTGTACTGCTGCCTCTGGCAGCTCAAGCCGTCACCGTGGACTCCCAGGGTCAGGCACTGATAGGCATGGGGGGTAAAGATCAGGCCCGTGAACAGGCGATCCGTGAAGCCTCCCAACTGGCACTTTTGCAGGCAGGCAGTTCATTCAGCAGCAGTCAGGAAATGGAGAACGGTGTCATGCAGCGCGACACCACCCGCATGAGCAGTGAAGGGCGTATTACTGACATCAAGGTGCTCAAGGAGAAAACTGACAACGGCGTACTGATCGTATGGATTCGCGCCGAGATTGAGCCTGAACAAAGTTGTGCTCAGCCCGGCGTTACCCGCAACTACCGCAAGAATATTCTGATCGCTGCATTCCCGATGCTGCGCCCTGATGACGCCACCCTCGGCGGCATTGGCAATATCGTTAATGATCTCAGTATTGATCTGGCCCATCGTCTTGGCAGCTCTCCCGGGCTGGCCCTGCTGCCGATGGGCAAGATGCAGGTATTAGGTGCTCAGCAGGCGCCTACCACCGGCGACCTGCCCAATATCAGTCTGGCCCTGCCACAGTTAAGGCATCTCAATAACGTGCAGTATGTAGTGTCTGGTCGCATTCGTGACCTGTCGATGGCCCCTATCGACAACGCCACCTCTGGCTCATGGCTGTCGCCCTCCAACCTCAAGGACTATGTCCCTGGTCTGGTCACCGAACATCGTCAGTTCGCCATGGACATTTATGTACACGATGCTGATGACGGTCAGTTGATTTTTCAGGACAGCATACACACCTCCGGCGCCTGGATTCCGGATCGCTACAGACAGATTGGTTTCGGTACCGAAACATTCTGGAAAAGTCTGTATGGACAGGCAGTGAACCGTAGCCTCGACGGCCTTGCCCATAAATTGACCGGCCTGCTACAGTGCCAGCCCTTCAGCGCCCGCATTATCCGCGCCGAAGGGCAGCGTCTGCTGGTCAACGCTGGTCGTCAGGCTGGCCTGCGGGTAGGTGACACCTTGCAGGTATATCGTCAGCGCTATGACTATGGTCCGCAGGGAGAGGTCTACCCACAGCTGGATGACACCCAGACCAGTGCGCGGGTCAGCAGTATACAGGGAGACTCTGCCTGGCTTGAGTTGCCTTTCGATGCCAGTCAGATCAATATCCAGCAGGACGACCGGGTGATGGCGTGGTAACCTTTCACGGCAGCATGACCGCCGCTCCGGCCGTGCGTCATCAGTCAGTACAATCAGGAAATCAATGATGCCAAATGAATTACTCAACAGTCTGGACAACAAGATTCAGAGTCTGATCGAGGAAGTAGAACTGCTGCGCCTTGAAGTCAGCGAACTGCGCCAGAGCAAAGCCGATCTGGAACAGCAGCGCGGTCAGTGGGAAGACGCTGTAAAATCCATGCTGAGCAAGTTTGAGCAGGTCACTGAAGCCTGAGCCAAGAACTCAAGCCGAGATCAACAAAAAGCCCCTGGCCATCGCGATGGTCAGGGGCTTTTTGCTTTAGCAGGCTGTTGAAAAACGTTATCGAGGCAGCCGAGACAAGGAAAAAACAGGCGAAAAAGCGGAGTTTAGTGGACTAAATGAGCATTTTGAGCCTGTTTTTGACGCGGTATTCGGCAACGCAGATAGATTTTCAACAGCCTGTTAGGGCAGTCCCCCGCGAGTTACTGCATCGGGCGAATCTGCAGGGTCACACGGCGGTTCTGTGCCCGCCCGTCCGCTGTATCATTGCTGGCGATAGGATCACGTTCACCCAGACCACGAGCCGTTACCCGGCTCGATGGAATGCCATTCTGCAACAGATAGCTGGCCACCGAATTGGCACGGCGCTCAGACAGCAGCTGGTTGTGCTCGAATGAGCCGGTTGAGTCGGTATAACCCACCACGTCCAGATGCGTCTGGTCGTATTTGGCCAGCACTTTCACCACACTGTTGAGGGTGTTGTAGAACGACGGCGCAATTTGCTCGCTGTCGGTTGCAAAGGTGATATTGCCCGGCATCACCAGATCAATGGCATCGCCATTACGGTTCACCTGAACGCCAGACCCCTGCAGTTCCTCACGTAGAGCAGCCTCCTGACGGTCGAAGTAATTACCAACCCCGCCACCAATGCCCGCCCCCACGGCGGCACCAATCAAAGCGCCCTTGCCACGGTCGCTTTTGCTCGACACCGCAGCCCCCAAAACGGCGCCAGCAACCGCACCAATTCCTGCTCCTTTGGTGGTGTTACCCACCTTCTGCTGACCAGTGTAAGGATCAGTCGTCATGCACCCTCCAAGGAAGACTGCGACGAATCCCAATGTCAAAAATTGCTTATGTTGCATATGCACTTTCCTTACTTTTTTGCGCCACGTCATGCTCTGGTCACAAAGCCCCCGGCTCTATACAATGCTCGTTATTTTCCAAATTCCAAGCCACCAGCCCTCGAGAGGACGTTTCCTTGTCTCATTTGCCTGTCATCGTCGGTTTTGGCGGAGTCAACGCTTCTGGGCGTGCTTCTTTTCACCATAGTTATCGCCGCCAGGTCATCGATCAGCTTTCTGAAGACACATCGCAGCAAACCTGGCTAAGTCTGGCCACCATGATGGGCTTGGCCAAATCCGAAAACGGTCAATTTTTCGACGCTCAGAATCAGCCTCTGTCCGCTCGCGAAGTGGTCAGCCTGTTCGGCGACTATATCCGTAATAACACCCAGATTCGTCGCATCAACCATGAAGCCTTTGACGTCAACAACGTCCCGCATCATGTTGCCAGTAAACTGGCTCCTACGGAAAACTCTCCCCATCAGTTCATCATCCGCCAGCGCCACATGCCTGAACATGTACCCTCAAGCTGGCAGTTACAAGACCTGGGCAACGGTTATCTGCAAATCACCACCGCTGAGCCGCTGGACGTGATGCTGTATGACTACCGCAGTGCGCCGGTGCAGAGTGGTGGCCAGTTACCGACAGGTTTCCTGCCCGGCGAGCTGTATCAGTCACGTAACCATCCCCGTGCTCTGCAGATGACCGTCTTCGGCGCTTCTGACTGTCTGGGCTCGATGGGTATCGACTGGAGCCTGATCCGCGGTCGCGTCGCCCCCGATCAGATCGCAGTCTACGCTGGCAACTCTATTGGTCAGCTCGATGACCACGGCTTTGGCGGCATGCTCAAATCCCATTACATGGGCAAACGCGTGACCTCCAAGCAGATGCCACTGGGCTACGGCCAGATGCCTGCTGACTTCATCAATGCCTATGTACTGGGCAGCGTCGGCTCAACCGGCACCTCACTCGGCGCCTGTGCCTCGTTCCTGTACAACCTGCAGATGGCCGTACGCGACATCCGCTCCGGCGTCAAAAAAGTCGTCATGGTCGGTGGCAGCGATACACCCATTACCCCGGAAATCATCGAAGGCTTCCGTGCCATGGGTGCTCTGGCAGAAGACAAAAACCTGCGCGACCTGGACGGCATCGCTGAGCTGACCGAAGAGCAGTATCGCCGTGCCTGCCGCCCCTTCTCTACCAACTGCGGTTTCACCGTGGGCGAGTCTGCCCAGTTCATCATGCTGATGGCGGATGATCTGGCTGTTGAGCTGGGTGCTCAGGTGTTTGGTTCCGTACCTGATGTATTCGTCAATGCTGACGGCCACAAGAAGTCCATTTCGGCACCCGGCATCGGCAACTATCTGACTCTGGGTAAGGCTGCCGGTCTGGTCAAAGCCATCCTGGGTGAAAAAGCCCTGCGTAATCGCACCTTCGTCCACGCCCATGGCACCAGCACCCCGCAGAACCGGGTGACCGAGTCGCATGTGCTCAACGAAATCGCCAAGGCCTTCAAGATTCCGTCATGGAAGGTAGCCGCCATCAAGTGCTACCTCGGCCACTCACAGGGCACCGCCGCGGGTGATCAGCTGACCAACGCACTGGGTGTCTGGGCCTATGGTCTGATCCCCGGCATTGGCACCATTGATCACGTCGCCGACGATGTGCACAGCTCCAATCTGATGATTCGTGCCGAGCATCATCACGTGGGCACTGACGGCATGGATGCGATCTTCCTCAACTCCAAAGGCTTTGGTGGCAACAACGCCAGCACCGCTGTGCTGTCGCCGGAGGTCACCATGCAGATGCTGAGCAAGAAGCACGGCGGTAAGGTGATCGACACCATGCGCAGCCGTCAGGAGCAAGCCATCGAAAAAGCCAGCGCTTATGATCAGGAAGCCACCAAGGGTACCGCACGTCCGTTGTACCTGTTCGGCCACAACGTGCTGGAAGGCGAAGATCTGGCGATCAGCGAAAACGCTATTACCCTGCCCGGTTTTGAAAACCCGGTCAGCCTGGAGCTGGAAAATCCGTTCGGAGACATGGTGTAACAGGCACTAGGTCACGCTCCCCATAAACCATCAGCCCGGCACATGCCGGGCTGATGGTTTATGGGGTATTCACGGCACAACATCAGTTGTCCAGCGTCAGCTCAACGTCATCCAGTGCGTAGCTGCAGCAGGCCAATACCACCCCCTCGGCAATTTCCTCCGCACTCAGCGGTGCCTGTGAACGGCTGACCACCTGCCCTTTGCGTACCCTGACCCTGCAGCTGCCACACAACCCGGCACGGCAGCTATAGGGCAGGCTGACGCCATTGTCTTCGGCCTGCTCCAGCAGCGTGCGCGAAGAGGACGCCTCAAACTGCTGAACGCTGTCGAGCCGATGATCATGCAGTCGCACTTTGACCTGTTTGCTGGCAGCTGGCTGCACATCCACACCGGTTTGCCGGGGACGCAGCGGGTAGGCCTTGACCCGCGTAGATGACAACACCTCCACCTGATCGCCCTTGAGCACACTACCGCTGTTGAGCGGGATCAGATTCATACCGAAATACACCTCACCCTCATCATCCTGACGGAAGGTCTGCAGCGTACTCAGCGGCTCAACCATCGCACTGAACTGCTGGCTGTCAACATCCAGAGTAGTAAACACACAACGGCTGCAAGGCTTGACCACGGCAAAGCGCACTTCGCCAATCCGGATTTCGGTCCAGCTGTCCTCGATAAAGGGCAGGCTGCCTTCCACCACCAGATTGGAGCGGAAGCGCTGCATGGGAATCACTTCAGGGCAGCGCTCCTGCAAATAGGCCAGCGAAGCTTCCGAGGTCAGCAGCAGCGGGTATCCATCAGCAAAGCTGACAGGCAATCCGGTCTGTTTGATTTCACGAAAGCTGTCCACTCCCTGATAACGCAGGGCGACTGGCTGGCCCAGCCAGCGGCTTAACCATTCATCAGCAACATTCAGGGTCAGCTGCCCCTGCAGCTCACTTTTCCAGATGGATATGGGCTGATATTCATTGATGAAGTCGGGAATATGCAGGTGCAGATCTTCCATGTCCGGCGCCCGCAGCAGTAGACCCTGCTGCAGGATATGGCAGCGCAGCAGCGCCAGTTTGGGATGGGTACGGGCGGTGATAAAACGCCCGCTGGGCTCTACCACCACCCAGCGTCGGTCCCAGGCCAGCCCTTCCGGCTCCACCCAGGCATGAGACATGGACAGTCCGCGGCAGGATTTGACGGGATAAACCAGGATGTCCGACAGACTTACAGTCACCTTATGTTCTCCATGTTGATGCCAGCCTCAGCTGGCGGCGGTAGTGCAGGCATTATCCACGCGTTGGCTACTAATTTCAGTCAGTATCTTTACCCGCCTCAGGGCGGGCAAAGGGCGGTGGCAGCGCAAACAAGGCTCGGGTATTGGCCGTCACTTGCCGTGCCACCGCCTCGGGTGGCAGCTGACGTAGCTCTGCCAGCAACATCAGTACCTGATGCAAGCGCTCCAGCCGGTTGGGTTGCCCCTGATAACCGCTCAGAGGCATGTCCGGCGCATCGGTTTCCAGCAACAGCGACTGCAGCGGCAGCTGCCGAAACACCTCACGGGTCCGCGTCGCACGCTCATAACTGATGCTACCGCCCACCCCGAAACTGAAACCCAGTGCAAGATAGCGTTTGGCCTCTTCATGACTGCCACTGAAGGCATGCAGCACACCGGCACGAGGCAAGGGGTAACGCCTGAGTAGCGCCAGCATGTCACTGTGCGCTTTACGCACATGCAGAATGACGGGTAGCTGCAGCTGCTGGGCCAGCTGCAACTGATGCTCACAGTAGAACAGTTGCTGCTGCCAGTGCAGTTCACCACTCAGCATCCGGTCAAGACCAAACTCCCCTACCGCAACAGCCGGGTGACGCCGTAACTGCGTGGCCAGTAGTTCAAGGTGCTCCGGCTGATGCTGGTCAATAAAGTAAGGGTGCAGGCCCCACGCGGGAAAGACGCCCTCATACATCGCCATGCTGCTTTCGATTCTGGCCCAGCTGGCTGCCGTTACACCGGGCACCACCCACTGACGAATACCCAGCTGGTGTGCCCTGGCCACGCTGTCGTCACGGATCGTGTCCAGCTGGGGGAAATCAAAATGACAGTGGCTGTCTATCAGGTAGCTACTCAGCGGCAACATAGGTTCGACCATCGGTATTGAGCCTCAGCATGAGCTGACACTATGAGAGTCACCTGTCTGGAATCAGGTGCAGCACGGGGAACTATGCTACCATTCCCTGCCAATTGCATCGCTGCAGCTTGCGCTGGGCAAGGCTTGGACGATGCGCCGATTTGTGTATTTTCGCAGGAGGCAAACCATGGTCACCTTTATCATCCTGTTCAATATCGAAAAACGCCTGATCAATACCGTCGCCGAGCAACTGGTCGACATCGAAGGGATTTCTGAAGTCTATTCCGTCAGTGGCAATTTCGATCTGGTCGCCATCGCCCGGGTCCGTTCCAATGATGAACTGGCCAATCTGGTTACCGAAGACTTACTGCCCATCGAAGGCATTACCAAAACCCAGACCATGCTGGCGTTCAAAGCCTATTCCCGCCACGATCTGGATGCGATGTTTGCCATCTGAGCCGCCGCAGCGTCTGTTCTGAACGTGCCACCGGCTATCTGGTGGCACAGCACTTTTCCCCCGCCAGCACGGCACCCTGACACCTTGATTACGGCCAATCCAACCGCACTGATAGGCGGAACTGTGAAACAAATGGTCGATAGGCGCTTTTACACGAGCTGTCTAAAATATTCAGCGCTGTTGCAGGCTCACTGTCATCGGTTCGCCATACCGCGATCCTAGTCTGTCATCTGGTATCAGCAGCTCATTTTATCTGGAGCCATCTGCCACTTCCGTGCAAGTTGCGGCCAGCTCTGGCAATTGCCAACTCAGGGAATGTTTACGCATGCGCCATACCCGGTCGCCACTCTTTGGAATCATCTGCTTGCTGAGTCTGGCCGGACAGGGTTGGGCGGCTGAACGTCAACCGGATGAGGTCAATCTCCCCGCAGGCGCCAAGGATCCGAAACAGACCTGGACGCTCAATCTTTATCTCGATAACGACCTCTTTACCCACACCGATCAGCAGTATACCAATGGCGTCAAAGCCTCGTGGATTTCCCCCGATCTGGAAGCCTACGGCGATGATGAGTCACTGCCCGCCTGGCTGCGTAACCTCAACAGCCACATGATCTGGCTGAGCGGTAAAAACCCGGCGGAACAGCGCAATATTGTCTTTTCCGTCGGCCAGACCATGTATACCCCGGCGGACAAATACGCCACTCAGCTGATCAAGGATGATCGACCCTATGCCGGCTGGCTGTTTGCCGGTTTGGCCTACCAGCGCCGTTACAGCAATACCCGGTTGGAAGTAGCAGAGATTCAGCTGGGGGTGGTCGGCCCGGCATCACTGGCCCATCAGGCACAGGATTTCATTCATGACCTGCGTGGCATCGACCGTTTTGAAGGCTGGGACAACCAGCTGAAAAATGAACCTGGCCTCGTGGTCACCGTTTCCACCAAGGATCGCCTGTTCCGCCGGGCACTGGGCAAGCTTTACAGCAACGACCTGATTGGTCACTACAGTGTCTCCGCCGGTAACGTGCTGACCGGCGCCGGTGCCGGTCTGGAATATCGAATCGGTTATCGTCTGCCCTCGGACTTCGGCTCCTCATCCATTCGCCCTGCAGGGGATAACAGTGCTCCCGGCGCACGCTGGGACAGCCGGGTACTGGACGGCGGCTTTGGCTGGCATGTGTTCGCCTCGGTGGAAGGCCGTATGGTGCTGCATAACATCTTCCTCGACGGCAACACCTTCGTAGACAGCCCCAGCGTCGACAAGAAAACCTGGGTAGGTGACCTCAGCACCGGTGTCAGCTTTACCTACAGCAACATGAAGCTGACCATCTCCAGAGTGAACCGTAGCCGCGAGTTTGAAACCCAGAAAGAACCCCACAGCTACGGCTCCATTGCCTTCTCAATGACCTACTGAGCCGCTGCCGGACAACCTCCGGCAGCCGACCAGTCTCTTCACTCAACAATGCCTTTCCAGCCAGACCTGCCCGGGCCTGACTAAACTGCTATTGCACGCTGTTACACACTGCCACCGTCAATTGCGACCCCCATCGACCTGTGAACGCCAGCTATCTTGGCGGCGGTCAACCACGGGCACTATGATCAGCCCAGCACGATCAGCCCGGACCCTTGCTTGGGTTTGAGCTGCATAACTGCACAAATAACGATAACTACAAAAACACCCCGGCCCTGTGCCGGTCAGCAACACCGGACTAGCTAACATAAAGAGAACATCAGCATGGCCGCCCATATCCCCCTTGCTCCGGTTGAGTCATCGACCGAGGCCCGAATTCGTACCCTTGCCAGTGATTTAAAGCAGCAGCCGGGTGCATTACTGCCCATTCTGCATGCCGTTCAGGACACCTTCGGCTATGTGCCCGAGTGCACTGCTGCGGTACTGGCGACAGAGCTGGCACTGTCGCGTGCTGAAGTCCATGGCGTCATCAGCTTCTACCATCATTTCCGCACCCGCCCGGCCGGGGCCCATGTGCTGCATATCTGCCGCGCTGAAGCCTGCCAGTCCATGGGCAGCGCCGCGCTGGAGCGTGATATCAAGCAGCTGCTGAATATCGATTATCACCAGACCACCGCGGATGGCAGCGTGACCCTGGAGCCGGTTTATTGCCTCGGCAACTGCGCCTGCTCACCCAATATCCGTCTGGATGACGCCATTCACGGTCGCATGACTCTGGCCAGAACCGAACGCCTGCTGCAACAGCTGAAGGAGGGCCAAGCATGACCCGGCTTTATCTTTCCTGCGACTCCTGCGCCCTTTCTGTCGGCGCCGATGAACTGGCCCAGGCACTGACCGCGCAGCTTGGCGAACAGATTGACCTGCAGCGCACCTCCACGCGCGGCATGTTCTGGCTTGAGCCGCTGCTGGAAGTCGAGACTCCGCAAGGGCGTGTGGGTTATGGGCCGCTGACCACAGAGGATCTGCCCTCATTACTGGCAGCCGACCTGCTGAACGGTGGCGACCACCCCCTGTGCATCGGCCTGGTGGAGCAGCACCCCTATCTTGCCCGCCAGCAGCGCCTGACCTTCGCCAGTCTTGGCCACAACCGGCCACTGGTGATGGAGGACTATGCAGCTCAGGGAGGCTGGAGCGGACTCCAGCGCGCACTGACCCTGAGTGCCCAGCAGATTGTCGATGAAGTGAAGGAATCCGGCCTGCGTGGCCGGGGCGGTGCCGCCTTCCCTACCGGGATCAAATGGCAGACCGTACTGGATGCCCAAGCGCCCTATCACCGTGGTTTCGATGAAGCCGTCAAGTTCATCGTCTGCAATGCGGACGAAGGTGACTCCGGTACCTTCTCCGACCGGCTGGTCATGGAAGATAACCCCTTCCAGCTGATCGAAGGCATGCTGATCGCGGCGCTGGCCACCGGCGCCACGCGAGGCTACATCTATCTGCGGGCTGAATACCCCCATGCCCATCGCGTGCTGCAACAGGCCATCACACTGGCCGAGCAGCAGGGTTATCTGGGTGAGGCAATTCTGGGCAGCCACCACCGTTTTCATTTGCAGGTGCGTCTGGCAGCAGGTGCCTATATCTGTGGTGAAGAGACCGCCCTGCTGGAAAGCCTTGAGGGCAAACGCGGCATGGTCCGCGCCAAGCCGCCACTGCCGGCGCTGGAAGGCCTGTTCGGCCAGCCCACCGTGGTCAACAACGTCATCAGCCTCGCCTCCGTGCCTCTGATTCTGAACAAGGGCGGCGCCTACTACCGCGACTTCGGTCAGGGTCGTTCACGCGGCACCATGCCCCTGCAGCTGGCGGGAAACATCAGGCAGGGTGGTCTGGTTGAAGTGGCCTTTGGCGTTACCCTGCGTGAAATTCTCTATGACTTCGGCGGTGGCAGTGCCTCTGGCCGCCCCATCAAAGCGGTGCAGATTGGCGGACCGCTCGGGGCTTACATTCCTCCGGCACATTTTGATACCCCGCTGGACTATGAAGCGCTGGCCGCTATTGGCGGCATGGTGGGCCATGGCGGCATCGTGGTGTTTGATGATCAGGCGGATCTCGGCCAGATGGCGGCCTTTGCCATGGAGTTCTGTGCGCTTGAATCCTGTGGTAAATGCACGCCCTGCCGTATCGGCTCAACCCGGGCGCAGGAAGTGCTGGCACGGATCCGTCAGGGTGAAGACGCTGAGGACAATCTGGCGCTGCTCACTGACCTCTGCGACACCATGGAACAGGCCTCACTCTGTGCACTGGGCGGCATGGCGCCGTACCCGGTAAAAAGCATCGTCAAATATTTCGGGGAAGAGCTGCACAGCGTCAGCCAGACTCCGTCTGCAGGAGGGCAACACTGATGATTGGTTACTTTGACCCCAAAACCGACCGCGACCTCGGTACCCCTGCCAGCCTCTCCACGACGCTAATCACGCTGGAAATCGACGGTGAGCAGGTGCAGGTGCCGGAAGGCACCTCGGTGATGCGCGCCGCTGCGCTGGCTGGTATCAACATCCCCAAACTCTGCGCCACAGACAGCCTCAAGTCCTTCGGTTCCTGTCGTGTCTGTCTGGTGGAGATTGAAGGCCGCCGCGGCTATCCCGCCTCCTGCACCACCCCGGTCAGCGAAGGCATGGTGGTACGCACCGAGACCCCGCGTATCAACAAGCTGCGCAAAAACGTGATGGAGCTGTATATCTCCGACCATCCGCTCGACTGTCTGACCTGCCCCAGCAATGGTAACTGTGAGCTGCAGGACATGGTCGGCGTGGTTGGCCTGCGCGAGGTACGCTATGGCCTCAGCGTCAGCAACCACCTGCATTTGCCCAAGGATACCTCCAACCCCTATTTCACCTTTGATCCGAGCAAGTGCATCCTGTGCTCCCGCTGCGTCCGTGCCTGTGAAGAAACCCAGGGCACCTTCGCCCTCACCATCAACAGCCGTGGCTTTGACTCCAAGATCACTGCCGGGGCCAATGAAGCCTTCATGGACTCCGAATGCGTGTCCTGCGGAGCCTGCGTGCAGGCCTGCCCGACTGCCACCCTGAGTGAAAACACGGTGATCGAGTTTGGTCAGGCCGACCACAGCGTCATCACCACCTGTGCTTACTGCGGTGTTGGTTGCAGTTTCAAAGCCGAGATGAAGGGCAACCGGGTGGTCAATATGGTGCCTTACAAGGATGGCAAGGCCAATCGTGGCCATGCCTGCGTCAAGGGGCGCTTTGCCTTTGGTTACGCCACCCATCAGGACCGTATCACCCAGCCGATGATCCGTGACCGCATCGACCAGCCCTGGCGCACCGTCAGCTGGGACGAAGCCTTCCAGTTTGCGGCCAGCCGTATCCGGCAGATTCAGGATCAGTACGGCACCAATTCCGTCGGCGCCATCACCTCCTCTCGCTGCACCAACGAAGAAACCTATCTGGTGCAGAAACTGGTACGTGCCGCCTTTGGCAATAACAACGTCGATACCTGTGCCCGCGTCTGCCACTCGCCCACCGGTTACGGCCTGAAGATGACACTGGGGGAGTCCGCGGGGACTCAGGACTTTGATTCGGTGGAACACACCGATGTGGTGATGGTGATCGGAGCCAACCCCACGGATGCCCACCCGGTATTTGGCTCGCGACTGAAAAAACGCCTGCGTCAGGGCGCAAGGCTGATCGTTGTTGATCCGCGCCAGATTGACCTGCTCAAGGGCCCGCACTATCAGGCCGATCACCACCTGCAGCTGCGCCCCGGCACCAACGTCGCTTTTATCAATGCCATGGCTCACACCATTATCAGCGAAGGGCTGGAGCATAAAGACTTCATCACCGCACGCTGTGATCAGGCGGCCTACCAGCAGTGGCTGAGTTTTATCAGTGACAGCCGTCACAGCCCCGAGGCCACCGAAGCCATCACCGGTATTCCGGCAGCCGAACTGCGCGCAGCAGCCCGCCTCTACGCCAGTGAAGGCAACAGCGCCATCTATTACGGTCTGGGGGTGACGGAGCACAGTCAGGGCTCCACCATGGTGACCGGCATCGCCAACCTGGCCATGCTGACCGGTAACTTTGGTCGCCCCGGTGTGGGCGTTAACCCTCTGCGCGGTCAGAACAACGTACAGGGCTCCTGCGATATGGGCTCCTTCCCCCACGAACTGCCCGGCTACCGTCACGTCAGTGACAGCAGTGTCCGTCAGTTGTTCGAGCAGGAATGGCAGGTATCGCTGGCCGACCAGCCCGGTCTGCGCATTCCCAACATGTTCGAGGCCGCCATCGCCGGCAGCTTCAAGGCGCTGTACTGTCAGGGTGAGGACATTGCCCAGTCCGACCCCAATACTCAACACGTGGAAGCAGCGCTGGGTTCACTCGAATGTCTGATCGTGCAGGACATCTTCCTCAACGAGACGGCTAAGTACGCCCATGTGCTGCTGCCCGGCGCCACCTTTCTGGAGAAGAACGGTACCTTTACCAATGCCGAGCGACGTATTGCCCGGGTACGCAAAGCCATGCCCCCCCTGGCAGGCAAGGAAGACTGGCAGGTTACTCAGGGGCTGGCTGCTGCACTGGGCTACACCATGCCCTATCAGCACCCCAGCGAAATCATGGATGAAATCGCCCGGCTAACTCCCTCCTTCCACGGCGTCAGTTATGCCCGTCTGGAGGAACTGGGCAGTATCCAGTGGCCCTGCAATGACGAGCATCCGCAGGGTACGCCAGTCATGCACGAGGAGAGCTTCACCATCGGTCAGGGGCACTTCATCCCCACCGAGTTTGTCCCGACCGAAGAACGGGTCAATGGTCGCTATCCGCTGCTGCTGACCACCGGGCGCATCCTCAGCCAGTACAACGTCGGGGCGCAGACGCGCCGCACCGCCAACGTAGCCTGGCATGCTGAAGACGTGCTGGAGCTGCACCCGCACGATGCCGAAGAGCGCGGCATCAGCGATGGTGACTGGGTCGGTATCAGCAGCCGTGCCGGTCATACGGTACTGCGCGCCTGTGTATCGTCACGGATGCAGCCGGGTGTGGTGTACACCACCTTCCACCACCCGTTCTCCGGTGCCAACGTCATCACCACGGATAACTCCGACTGGGCCACCAACTGCCCGGAATATAAGGTGACGGCGGTGCAGGCTGAAAAGGTCACGGAGATATCGAAGTGGCAGGAACGCTTCCGTCATCATGACAACCATCAGCGGCAGCTGCTGAACGAGTCACAGGCCGAGGTTTAAGACAGCTGGCACCAGGACACCGTGTCAGCACGGTGTCCTTGTCGCGCTGATCTGAGAGGCACATGCCCACCGATGGGGATACGCACTATGAAAGCTGAATATCTGATCAAGATGGCTAACCAGATAGCCCTCAATCTGGCCTATGAGCAGGATCACGACCGCCGTGCCGACAAGGTGGCAGGTCACATCAAGAAGTTCTGGGAACCGCGGATGATCGAAGTACTGCTGGCTGTCGACCCGGCACATCCCGAGCTCAGCCCCTGTGTGGTGATCGTCCTCAGCAGGCTGTAACTACAGACGCCCGTGCCTGCCACCTTGCGCGGCAGGCACGGGCCTCATCAGGCGGCCCTCTCAGGGATTAAGCAGAAACACCACCTCACCGCGATAATAGGGCGACTGCTGCAGCTGTCGCTGCCAGTCCACATCCCACTCACCGCCCTGCACCAGCCCCACCTTGAACGGAATCCGCAGCTGGCTCAGGCTGGCCAGATAACGCTCGTAACCAGCCACGCTGTGCCTGCCCTGATAGGTTTGCACTACCAGTTCATCCACTGTCCCTGTCAGGCTGTTGAGAGTGGCCACATCGCCGGTACGGGTCCAGTCCAGCAGCCCGGTAATGCTGAGGCGATACTGCGCGGGCAACTGCTCCCGCAGCTGCCGCAGAAAATCGGCGTAGCGCCCCAGCTGATAGGAGCCCGCGTCAAAATCCAGCTGAATACCTACCGGCGTACGGCCTGCCTGCTGCCAATACTGCAGCTGATTGCGGATACTGAGCACAATACTGTCATCCCATTGCAGGGTACGTACGCGATAAGCCAGCCAGACCCGCGCCTGCCCGACGGCACGGACAACCGCCGGGCCCTGACGGGAAAAACTGACCTGCCCCGACGCATTGCCGTTGATCTGCCCCTGCAATACATAGAGCTGCTCCGCCTGCTGCAGAACGGGCTGTGGTTTGACCCCGGCCCACAGCCAGAACTGCCGGTATTGCGGTGCCTGCACCTCAGCCCACACCACATTACAGATCAGCAGCCAGCACATTGCAGCCGCCCGCCAGAAGGATTTCCCGGACACCCTCACCGTCCTTACCAGTAATACTTGAGGGATTGTGCCCAGGGCGTGTTGCCGTAGTCACGCTTGAGGGTGTTGAACCACTGTTTGCGCTGCTTCAGCGGGATGTCGTCAGCACTGCAGCTGTTATAGCCGCTGGGGGCAAAACAACGAACCGCGCGGTATAACGCATAGCTGCGATCACGGGCGGAGGCACGCGGATAAGCGATGACCCGCTGATAGAGCGCCAGGCGCGAGGTCGCCTTACCGCCAAACAGATCCTCACTGCCTGCCAGCGAGGATGGCTCCGGACGGCTGCCGAGGGGGGGCTGATCAAAGCCATTGCGCAGATAGAACTCACCCAGACAGTTCAGGCTGTGTGGATCGTTGCTGTCTGCCGCCAGCCGCTCGGCCGTCTGCTGCAGACTGTCACACGGATAGGCACCCTCTACCGCCTGCCCCTGCCAGGCAAAAATGCCGGGATACTGGCTGGTGCTGCCCAGTGCAAAGTCTGAGGTATCAACACTGGGATCATAGTTTGCCTGCCACTGCTGATAACGCTGCCATTGCTGCAGGCTGGCACTAAGGTCGACCAGCCTGGCGTCTTCGACAAAGTCGGCATAGCGACCGCGGGTCAGATCTTTGTAGAGCAGGGTAAACAGTGCTGTGCGCTGCTCACTCTCAGACAGCCCCTGCCCCTTAGCCAGCGCCAGCAGGGTCTCGTCAGCGGCAACAAAGCGGATCAGCAGATCGCGTGCCTGTGGCTGCACAATCCAGGAGCCCGGCTGGAATACCTCTGCCACTGCCTGACTGCGCTCCAGCGTCATGGCCTGTGCAATCTGCAACAACTGATCACGCAGCGCATCGGAGTTCAGCAACTTCATCTGCTGCCAGTGTGCACGCGCCGCAGACCACTGCTGCTGCGCCATCAACGCCATGCCCTTGAGCATCTGCGCACTGAAGCTGCGCAGTGGTAGCGGTCCGGCGGCTGGCAGGGGCGGCACGCTGGCAACCACCCCGGCATAGTCTTTAGCAACAAAATAGGCCTGTGCCACGTTCAGGAAATCAGCATCATCGGCGGTCAGTTGTTGCTGGCTGAGCTGCTGGCTAATATCAGCCGCCTCCAGCAGCACCGGATCACCGCTGTAGTCAACCGCACGCAGCCAGCGCAGATCCTGAATCAGGCCAAGGACAGGCATGGCACGGTAGGTTTTCAGTTCATCCCGCAGCAGCTTGCCGTCAATTTCATTGAGCAGCGGAATGGCATCGTCCGCGGGTGTCAGCGCAGACCATGCCGACTGGGTCTGTGCGGCCAGCGCATCGTCACTGCCGGTCATCCAGGCGATACGACGGAACAGCCCGGTGGCCGAACTGGCGTAACGTCCATCGGGGTAACGCTGCAGGTAACGCTCAAAGGCCTGCCTGGCAGCATTCAGTTCGGGCTGACTGACCTTACTGATATCAAAGTCCCCGTACTCCCCCTCCGCCTGTACTTGCGCCGCCACCAGTGACACACGGCCACTCATATAGGTCGCCGCTTCAGCAACCCAGGGCACCGCTGACTGCGCCAGCGTCTCCAGCGCGCTGCCAAGGTCGTCGTCCGGGGTATTGCCACGATAGAAAGCGGCCGCCACATTCAGGTACTGCTGATAGGCTTCTTTAGCGGACACCACCGGGCTTTGTGCGGTCTGGATGTCTTCCGGGGCAGCGGAGTCCGCCTTGCAGTTCCCCACCAGCAGCAGACGCTGGCTGATCAGCTCGCGCCGGTCTGCGTCGGCCAGCGCACTATCACTGAGCACCGTCTGCATAAAATCATTGGCATTCTGCAGGCTGTTGGATACACAGCGCCCCTCCAGCCAGGCATCGCTGCGTTGTGCCGCCTGTTTGAGCACCTCCTCATCAATGCCGAGCGGAGTCAGCTGCTTCGCCAGCTGCGCATAGACTGCCGACTGCTCGGTGCGTGCATAGTGCCAGCTGTACCCCAGCAGATCGGTGGTGGAGAAAGGGATATTCAATGGCGCCGGAGGTTTGGGCGCCTCTGCAGGCGGGGCCTCGTCATCCGGATCAGCACGACGGAGCAGCTGCATCTGCTGCTGATCGCCCAGCAGCAGCGCCAGATTGATGCGGGTATCGTTGGCAGGCGACAGAAACGGCAGCTGGCCAATGCCACAACTCATTACTGACGCGCTGAGATTAATATCAGTATCGCCTTCGCAGCCATCCGGCCCGCAGGCCAGCGCCAGACCAGGAAGGCACAGTGCCAGCGCACTGAGTTTAAACAGGGATTTCATAAACGCTCCGTGTCAAAAAGTAGAAAGCAAACAGCCCGTCCCCCGACCTGATCGAGGCCGGCAAGACGGGTTTTCAGGCAACGCTGGTCAATTCGCATCGGCCTGCCGGGAAAGTGCGGCAAATTATCGCTGCTAACCCGCTCACTACCAACCATCCTGTGGCAGGCTCTCCCGCTTTTTCCTGTATCAGGTAGTGGTGCCTGTTTATCCACCGCCACCGCCCTATCCACAAACCAAGGTACCAAGCAGAGCCAGCCGGACCCGCCCCTGAGCGAAAGCCGCCCCTATCCGGGCGCTATAAATTCAGAGGATGAATTAGCAATATAACGATCACCTCAATTAAAAATATAAATCGCCAAATAATTTTAAAAACAGATCAATAATTAAAATGAAATAACAATCAGCAAATAACGAAAATAGATTTCCATACATCCTACGAATAGCGACTTTATTATCTCGTCCATCGCGCACCAAATAGAGCCACGTATTGCCTAATAGTGTTACCTGTTTGTGCATATACTTCCCAACCCTGCTTTTATGCGGTTTATCGGCGAAACAGGCCTGGGCGTTTCCTGGAAGAAACACCTAATAATCTGATTTTTAACACTTTTCTGTAAATCTATACACCAGACCCCGGTTTGGCACTGAATCTGCTTTATACAAACATGAATCAACACTTCACATCTGGAACAGAAGAGCTGTCTGTCTGCTGCCGCAGGCGTTGTCGTTCTATTTTTCTATTTCTGCGTTTCAGGATAACCAGGAGAAATAGCCGCAGTCAGCACAAAAATTAAACAGCGAGGTCAGACTTCAGGCCATCCCGATATGGATATGCGTCGTTTCCAGACAGCGTTGCATAACTCCCTTTATCTTCCCGCGGCGATCATGCCGTGGATTTGTCCTGGCCTTTTATTATTCGTGATAACAATGAGAAATCGACCATGCTAAGCGAAGAAAAAAATAACCGGCTGACTCGTGTCGGCCCAGGCACCGAAATGGGCGAATACCTCCGCCGCTACTGGCACCCTATTGCCGGTGAGAGTGAATTTGACGACAAAGCCATCAAGCCCATCCGTATCCTCGGCGAAGATCTGGTGCTGTATAAGGACCTCTGCGGCAACTACGGTCTGGTTGACCGGCGCTGCCCCCACCGCAGCGCCGACATGTCTTATGGCTATGTAGAAAACAACGGCATTCGCTGCAGCTATCACGGCTGGCAGTTCGACAATAGCGGTCAGTGCGTGCATCAGCCCTTCGAGGAGGTCTGTGATCCGTCCGCCAGAATGCGCTGCAACACCCGCACCAACGCCTATCCGGTACAGGCCAAGGCGGGCCTGCTGTGGGCTTACATGGGCCCGGCGCCGGCACCGCAGCTGCCTGACTGGGAATTGTTCAATTACAAGAACGGTTTTGCACAGGGCGTGTTTGCCGAGATTCCCTGCAACTGGTTCCAGTGCCAGGAGAACTCCATTGACCCGGTGCATTTTGAGTGGACCCACAACAACTGGACCCTGCGCCAGCAGAGTGACGACACCGAGGGTTATGTCCCGACTCACAAGAAGCTGGATTTTGAGGAGTTCGACTACGGCTTCACCTATAAGCGCCTGCGCGGCATCGAAACCGAAGATGACATCATGTGGCAGGTCGGGCGGGTCACTCTGTGGCCCAATGGTTTCTACCTCGGTCACCATTTTGAGTGGCGGGTACCCATTGATGACTACCACACCCTGAGCGTGCTGTGGGTATTCAGCCGGGTACCCACAGAGCAGGAGCCTTACCAGCAGCGCAGGATTCCTTCCTGGTATGGCCCGATTAAGGATCCGATCAGCGGTCGCTGGATCACCAGCCATGTCGCCAATCAGGACTTCGTTGTCTGGGTGGGTCAGGGTCAGATCACTGATCGCAGCCGCGAGCGTCTGGGGCAAAGTGACCGAGGCATCGTGATGATGCGCCGCCGTTTCTTCGAAGAGCTGGATGCCCTGCGTGACAACCCGGCACATCAGCCCAAGGGGCTGATCACCGACCCCGCCCTGAACCACAACGTCTTCCTGCCTTCGGCCTGCCGCGATGAGCTGATCAACGGTTTACCGCGTGAGGAGCTGGCTGCCCACCCGTTGCTCGGCCCCTACCTGAAAGACTTCTTTGGTCAGGCCGGTCAGCCGGATGACGTCCGTGAAGCTTACGAAGAGGCCGTTGGCCAGAAAATGCAGGGCGCCAAACTGTTCGCCGTGCATGGCAGCGGTCGCAAGTAAGAAGGGGAATACCTGCTGATCAGGTCATGAAGGCATGGGTTGTCTGCCTCCGGGCAGACAACCTCACCCCTCTGATGCGCACCACCGACAGGGCTCTCGCAGGCCATCCGTAAACAGCCGTTACACCAACGATAAGGACACCCATATGAAATCAGCCATTGCCCGACTGCTGGGGCTTTGTTGTGTCGTACTTGCCCCCTGCATCACCTTTGCCTCGCCGCAGGAAGTCACCTTTCTGATGCCAGCCCCTCCTAACCTGCCGGGCTTTGCCCCCTGGATCATCGCTCAGCAAAAGGGTTACTACGCCGAACAGGGCCTGAAGGTCACCCTGCTGGCCGCCAAGGGCGGTGCCGATGTGGCCAAACAGGTCGGTGCGGGCAACGCCATGTTTGGCGCCGCCAACGGCGATACACCACTGATCGTGCGGGACAACGGCGTACCGGTCAAAGCCGTGGCCGTACTGGGCCAGCACGGCTACACCATGCTCGCGACCGATGCGGCTGCGGGTATCACCCGCCTGCAGCAGCTAAAGGGCAAGACCATTTCGGTCATGTCCTACTCTGACTCGCTGTATTACACCCTGCTGGCCTCCCTGCGTCAGGCAGGCATGAGCAAGTCGGATGTCAGCATTCAGGCAGCAGGGCCCGCCGGAGTCTGGCAGTTGTTCGCCAGCGGCAAGGCCGATGCCATGGCCGGCGCCCCTGACTGGGTGGTGAACGCCGCCGAATCAGGCAAACAGCTGCAGCTGCTGCCCGATGACCAGTTGTTTGCCTCCATGGCACAGTCGATTCTTGCGTCCGATGATGCTATTGCCCACCACCCGGATCAGGTGCGGGCGATGGTGCGCGGTACCCTGATGGGCCTGCGCGACATCATTCAGGACCCCAGCGCCGCGGCTAAAGTCTTTGCCGCCGCCGTGCCCGGCTACGAAGGTAAGGAGCAAAAAGTGGAAGACATCTTCGCGCTCTACATCAGCCATGTGTATGGCCAGCAGGCGCATCTGGGCGAGATCTATCCCGAGCGGGTCAGCAAGGCGCAAAGCTTCTATCTGAGCGAAGGCATCATTCGCCATCGGGGCGATATCAACAGCTACTTCACCAACGAGTTCATTCCCACCGACCTGCCGCTCGGCGGTTCCTGATCGGCGACGGCGGCACCGGCGGCGGGCAGCAGCAAGGTGGCCAGCCGCCCGGCGGCCTGCTCCATGGCGGCGACCTGCTGTGTCGCCGTATTACCGGCCACAGCCTGATGCAAAAGCGTCTGCCCCGACTGCTCAGGCTGATCCTGATGCTGCAAACGCCAGCGTGCCGCCAGCAATACCTCAGCCGGTGTAGTGGTCTGCGGCTCAAAATGTTCAATATCGACCAGCAGGTGCAGGTCGGCCTGCTCCCCGCTGTCGACATTCTGATAGCCCAGTGCAGCGGCGCGCTGTCGCAGCAGACGGGTCAGTGCCGTGGACAGTTTTTCTGCCCACTTGTAGTCAGGCACCGCGCTTACTTCATGGCTCCCCACCCGCGTCAGCAGCGCATAGCTGTCCAGATATTCCGGTAGCGCGACCTCCTCCACCCGGATAGTCGCTTGCCTCACCGCTGTCGTGACCGGCGCCATTGCCGGGAGACTAATTGCCGGGAGACTCGTTGCAGGGAGACTGCTGAGGACCAGCAGCCGTGCCGGTGGCTGACTGCTGCAGCCGTTCAGGCAGCACAGCAGCAACAGTAGCAGGCCGCCGCAAGCCCCCTGCTTTGGCGTCGTCTTCATCGTTTTGCTCCCATCAGCAGGGTATTGGGATTGCGCTCCAGCTGGCTGGCAAAACTGCGCAGCGAAGCGGCGGCAGCGGCCAGATCACGCAGACCGCTATCAAGATCGTGGCGGGTTGATGAACGGGTCGCCATGGCCGCATTGAGGTTACCGGTCAGGGTATCCAGGGCCGTGGCGGCCTGATCGATATGCTGCAGGGTGGTGGACAGCTCCTGACCTCGTCCGGTCAGCTGCTGTTGCACACCGGCCATCAGCTGGCGCAGCTGCACCGCGGTGATGCCCAGCTGCTGATCTGCCGAGGTGAGCAGGGTATGGGCCGACTGAATCAGCTCATTGGTGTGCCCGGCGGTCTGGCTGATCTCGCCGCTCAGCTGCGTCATCGCCTGCAAGGCCTGTTGTGCAGCCTGCAGCGTCTGCGCCAGCGGCAGAGATGACAGCTGATCTTTCAGCACTTCCATATCCGACGGCACAGTGGGGATCAGCAGCAAGCCCTCCGCTTCCCTGACGGGGGCCGTGGTCACGCCGGGGCTGGCCACATCCAGTTCAATCATTGACTGACCGGTCACCAGACTCTGTGACTGCAGGGTGGCGCTCAGCCCCTGAGCAATCAGCCCGCGCAGATAGGGCGAAGCAGTGGCTCCGGCCACCTGCAGATGCTGATCAGACAACGCGATGACGACGGCGATACGGGCGGTCAGTGATGCCCCCTGCAGCTGCAGGGCAATGCGTTCCACCTGCCCCACCGTCACCCCGCGAAAGCTCACCGGTGCCCCCACCTGCAGACCGCTGACCGAGCGCTCGAAATAGATCAGTGCCCGCTGCTTGTGCTCAAACAGGGCACCGGCGCCCATCAGCAGCATACCGGCGCCGAGCAACAGGAAAGTACCGGCGATAAACAGGCCGATCAGAACGGAACGCTGGCGTTGCATGGGGAGTCATCCATCGAATAAGAGAAAGCGCCTGCTTCCTGACGGTTGAGAAAAGCCCGTACCGCAGGATGGGGTGAGGCGGTGCGCAGCAAGCGGGGGTTACCATCGGCAATGGCGGTCTTGCTGCGTACATCCAGAAAGATGCCGTCATCGGCGATGGCAAAAATGCTGTCCAGTTCGTGCGTGACTATCACAATGGTGATACCCAGATGCTCACGCAGCGCCAGGATCAGCTCATCCAGCCGCCGTGACGACAGCGGGTCCAGCCGCCGTGACGACAGCGGGTCCAGCCCCGCAGAAGGTTCATCCAGCAACAGCAGCGGTGGATCCAGCACCAGCGCCCGTGCCAGTCCGGCACGCTTGCGCATGCCACCGGACAGCTGCGCCGGATAGAGATGGCCAAAGCCATGCAGCCCCACCAGTGCCAGCCTGAAGGCCACCAGTTCATCAATCACCGCCTGCGGCACGCCACCGCGCAGTTGCAGCGGCAACGCCACGTTGTCGGCCACGGTCATGGAACTCCACAGCGCGCCGCCCTGAAACAGCACACCGAACGGATGACTGTGCTGCGCGGCTGCGCGGCACGCCTCTCGCCCACCGAGCAAGACACGCCCTGCCGCAGGCGTATTCAAACCCACCAGATGACGCAACAGAGTGCTTTTGCCGCAGCCGCTTTCCCCCATGATGACGAACACCGAGCCCTGCTCGACGCGGAAGTTGAGATCGCGCTGGATCACCCGATCATCCGTCATCATGGTCAGCTGCTGCACCTCAATCATGGCGGCAGCGGTTGAATCCAGTGCAGCGCTGAGGGCTGCGTCAGCCGCCGCTTCCCGTTCAGACAGGGTCATCATGCCCGTCACACTCCCAGGTAATAGGTCAGCAGCGCAAAGGCGGCATCCAGCGTGATGACGCCAATACAGGCCGTCACTACCGCAGCCGTGGCAGCGCGACCGACGGCTTCGGCACTGCGCCCGGCCTGCAGGCCGATCTGGCAGCTGACCAGACCGATAAAGCCACCAAAACACAGGCTCTTGATCGCACCGATAATGAAATGCTGCACACCGACCGCGTGGCCGGTGCGGGTCAGATACCCCAGTACGGTCAGATCGGAACTGCTCACCGCCACCAGCAAGCCACCGACAATGCCCGCGGCACAGCCGTAGACATAAAGCAGCGGCATCACTGCCACCATGGCCGCCAGTCGCGGCAGCAGCAGATGCTCCAGTGGCCGCACACCGAAGGTCTGCAGGGCATCGATTTCTTCATTGGCCTGCATGGTGGCCAGGTTGGCGGCAAAGGCCGCTCCCGAACGACCGGCAACAGCAATGGCGGTCATGATGGCGGCCATCTCCCGCACCATGGCGATGCCGACCATGTCGGCCAGAAAGACATGCGCACCGAACTGCTGCAGCTGGATCAGCCCGACAAAACCCAGAATGCCCCCGACCAGCAGATTGATGATGAGCACGATCATCAGCGCACTGGCACCGACCTCACACAGCTGCGTCAGCACATCCACCGCCCGCACCATGCTGCGCCGTGGCGAACACATCACCCGCCAGGCCAGCACGCTGCACTCCAGCGTCATGTGCATAAAGCGCCCAGTACGGCTGCCCAGATCCAGCCCCCAGTTGCCCAGCTGTGCCAGCACCGACAGTGGCGGCAGAGTGTGCTCCAGACCCTGAGTACGCTGGCTGGCCAGCCGCAATACCGGCTCGATACCGGCAGGAAACTGCTTCAGCAGCAGCGCGATACCCTGCTGCTGACAATGCTGTTGCAGTGTGAACAGCAACGCCGGCAGGACACTGCTCCAGCTCTGGATCTGACTGCCATCCAGCGTGATGCTCTCGGTCAGGGCTGGCAGCTGGCGGATCAGACACTGCCCGCCCGGCAGGTCGCTATGACGCTGCCAGTCACCCCTGAAAAGCACCAGACAGTGGCTTGCCACCTGCTCGATCTGCCAGTAGGCGGATGAGCGTTCACTCACATCGTTCTGTCTGCTGCTTCTCATGGCTGCCATCCCCTTGTGCCGCTCTGACCAGTCATCAGCGCAGGTACGCCAGCAACGCCTCAGCGCCTCTGTCGATACCCGCTTTGGATGCATCCAGTGCCCCAATGGTGGCAGACAGCTGCATCGGGCTCGGGTACTGCTTGATAACAGCGGCGTTCAGCAGCTGGTTGGAGCTGGCGTCATAGATCTCCACCGCATAGATCACCGAGCCAGTAAACAACCCTTCCCGTCCGCGCATGGCCGCCACACCGTTGTAGATCCCGCCACCGATATCAAAACGCGACACCGTGCTGATGACCGGCGTGGTCTTTTCTGCGCCGGTCAGGGTCAGCTTCAGGCGCAGGGTGGCCGGTCCTTCGTGATCCACCAGCTGAAAGCGGCTGCGCAGCCTGTCGCCAAACTGCTGTTGCATGTAATGGGCAAGGGCCACCTTGTCGCTTTCTTCCAGATCGACAAACTGATTGTCGGGGGCACGGTAGATGCTGACCGGCTCAAGAATGAGCTGGTGATACTGTTGCCAGTCGATGGCCTGGGGCTGAGCCTGGGTATAGTCGAAGGCAACATGGCGATCACTGTCATCACGGTTGCCCTGCAGATAGGACGAGGAAGACAGCTGCTGATAACGAATGGGATCCGGCGTCGTGCAGCCGGACAGGGACATAAAGATGGCCACTAAGAAAACTGCCGGCAGCAGCATGTAGATTCGGTTGACCTGATTCATCTTGCAGCCCCTCCTGGCACGTCAAGTGGAGGCACTATAGCACTGGCCTTTTTATAAAAAAAACCGTCTAGTCGGTTTTTATGAAGTGAAAAATTTTTAGTCCTCCGCTGGCTGCCGCAAAAGCATCGACACAACAACCGCAAAGAGAAGCATCCTGAAGGGGCGAACTGAGTCATGAAGAGCGGGTAGTCTGGGCGACTACCCGGAGGGAAAGCGGACAGCGATAACGCTCGCAATGTCCTCAGCGTGCGGCAAAACAGAGCTTCAGCCGGCAGATGTGGCCTGCCAGGCGCTGTCGTCCAGCAGCCGCTCAAACAGCCGGTTACGATCCTCGTCACTCAGCGGGCAAATTCCCAGAATCACCGACAGTGACAGGCCACGCGCCGCTGACCAGCGCAGCAGCGCCAGATCAGGGTCCGTCGCTTCAGCCTTGATCTGCTCCACGCTGTTACTATCGATATCGCGGGAGATTGACAGTAGTCCCGGCTCCTGCGCCGCAGCACCGAGCAGTGCCAGAGCGATGGAGTTGGACTCATGCGTGGCCTCGCGGGCCGTGGCGATACGTGAGGCCAGCACCGGACTGCTGCTGGACTGACGTGCTGCAGCCAGATTGCGGTTGTAGAACTCTTCGAAGTGCTCGACCTGATATTCAATCAGCGCCTTGAGTACCGCCGTCTTGGTGGGGAACTGATGCATCAGCCCGCCCTTGCTCATACCGCTCTCTCTGGCGATGGCATCCAGCGTCAGACGCCCCGGCCCCTCGCGGGAAATGATCGCCAGTGCTGCCTGAAGAATCGCCGTGCGGGAGCGCTCGGAGCGCGAAGGATTGTCCATAGCTGTCTCATTGTTCTGTGTGTAAATCACCGGCCAGCCTGCAGATATGCGCGGGCTCAGTCTTCCGTGGAGGTGCATTGTGCGAAATCAGCGCAGGTACAACAAGCCTGCTGCAGGCCTGCCCTGCTCCTGACACAGCACAAACACACCGCAACAATTGCAAACTTAATGCGTTACCATGCCGCCGATTCGCCCCCAAAAACAGCAGTTCACCCATCGAGCCCCTGTTTTAACCCATGGATCGACCAGCAGTAGGAGCATGCATGCTGCCCCCAAGAAATGTCGCCCGTCTGTGGCTACCCCTGATGTTACTTTTCTCCCTGACCCTGTCAGCCCTGCTAAGCAGTCAGGCGCACGCCGCCTCCGGCAACCATCAGCCACCGGCTGATACCGCCACCTATACCCAGCTGGCCGATCTGCTGGACAACCCCAACAGCCGCGAACAGCTGATCAGCACACTGCGGCAGATGGCGCAGCCCGCACAGAGCACGGCGACCGCCGCACCGTCCGATGACCTGTCGCTGCCACGCCAGCTGGCCGAAAGCAGCAAGGCCTTCATGGACGATATCGGCCAGCAGATCAAAGAGTCGGTGGATGCCGTGGCCGAGCTGGGTGATCTGGATGAACGGCAACACCGCATCGACTGGCAGGGGCTGACCACCGATGCCATGCACCTTGGCCTGACCATCGTCAGCACCCTGCTGATCTTTCTGGTACTGCGCCTGCTCACCGCTCATCTGTTCCGCAAGATGGACCACTGGAGCCTGCAGCATGAACAGGGACAAAGCCGCCACCTGCTGCGCCGGGTACTGGCCATCGGTGGCGGCGGGCTGGTCGATGCCCTCAGCGTGCTGCTGACCTATGCCTGCAGCAATGCCCTGACCCTGGCGCTGATTGGTGACGCCGGAGTCATGGATACTCAGGCCTCGTTGTTCCTCAATGGTTTTGTACTGATCGAACTGTTCAAGGTGCTGCTGCGCCTGCTGTTCTCCGACCGCTATCCGGCCCTGCGCATCCTGCCCATGGGCAGCGACACCGCACAGAAGTGGTACCGCTGGCTGGCGCTGATCAGCAGTTTTATCGGGTACACCCTGCTGGTGGCGGTGCCACTGTTCAACTTTTACAAACAGCCGGGCCTTGGTAGTGCGCTGGAACTGGTGGTGATGCTGATTGCCCTGATCAACGCCATCGGCATGATCATGCGTAACCGCAAGGAAGTGACCGATGCCATCATGGAGCACAGCAGCAGCGAACAGATGAGCATCACCCGCGCGGCCCTGCAGATTCTTGGCCGGGTCTGGCATATCGTCGCCATCTGCTACTTCGTAGCGCTGTTCTTGATTACCCAGTTGCGCCCGGATGACGCTCTGCCGTTTATGGCCATCGCTACCCTGCGCACGGTGATCTACATTACCGTCGGCCTGCTGCTGTCAGCCCTGCTGGGCAAACTGATTGGCACCCGCATCTGTATTTCCAGCGAGCTGCGCCGCACCCTGCCGCTGCTGGAAGACCGCATCAACAGCTATGTACCGGCGGCACTGAAAGTCATTCGTCTGTTGCTGCTGGCGACCGTCATCATGCTGGTGATGAATGCCTGGAGCCTGTTCGACACCCTGAGCTGGCTCAACTCCGAGGAAGGTATCCGTCTGGTCAGCACCATCGTCCATGTAGCAGTCATTTTGGTGATCTCCGCGCTGGTGTGGCTGGTAGCGGCCAGTCTGATCGAGCATCGCCTGAATCCGGAAACCGGCAGCGGCGAGCCGACGGCCCGCGCCAAGACCCTGTTGGGATTGTTCCGCAATGCTCTGGCCATCGCCATCACCGCCATGACCGTGATGATCGTACTGTCAGAAATCGGTATCGACATCGGCCCGCTGATCGCCGGTGCCGGGGTACTCGGTCTGGCCATCGGTTTTGGCGCGCAGAAGCTGGTACAGGACATTATTACCGGGGTCTTCATCCAGCTGGAAAACGCCATGAATACCGGTGATGTGGTTACCGTTGGCGGTGTCACCGGCACCGCCGAAAAGCTGACCATCCGTTCGGTGGGCATCCGCGACCTGAACGGCACCTATCATCTGATTCCCTTCTCATCGGTGGACACGGTGTCCAACTATATGCGTGGCTTTGGCTATCACGTTGGCGAATACGGCGTGGCCTACCGGGAAAATACCGACGAAGTGCTGGAGCATCTGCAGGCGGCCTTTGACGAACTGATCACTAATCCCGAGATCAGCCGCAAGATCGTCGCCCCGCTGGAAATCCACGGTGTCACCGCTCTGGCTGACAGCTCGGTGAATGTGCGGGTGCGTATCAAGACCCTGCCCGGCGAACAGTGGGGTATCGGTCGCCAGTACAACCGTCTGGTCAAGCTGCATCTGGATGCTGCCGGTATCGAGATCCCCTTCCCGCACATGACCATCTACTTCGGCGAAGACAAGCAGGGCAAGGCACCGGCAGCCAATATCCGCATGCAAAACACCCTGCTGACACGACGTGAGAAGGAAGTGAGTGCGAAAGCGGACGAGCACACCGTGCAGGAGGCGCACCCCGACCCGGTGGCGGAGATCAACAAACCCAAGCCGGGGCAGGACGTGGCAGGCTCAGACGTCTGATCCGTCTGGCACAGGCCGCCATCATCATTCACCACAGAGGGACATTGCGTCCCTCTTATATTTTGGTGACATTACATCCCTCTTGTTTTTGGCGGTGATGCTGCCATTGTTTGCCTAATGCTGCAGCCGCAGCCATCAGCCGCCGGCTGCAGCCCGCACCATCATCAGGAACGCCCTATGGGACAACAATTCAAAGGTCTGGCTGAACGCCATATCAGGTTTATCGAGCAGCAGAAACTGTTCTTCGTCGGCACCGCCACCGATGCCAGCCGCGTCAATATTTCCCCCAAGGGTATGGACTCCCTGCGGGTGCTGGGTGCCAACCGGGTCGCCTGGCTCAACGTCACCGGCAGCGGCAACGAAACTGCCGCCCACCTGCAAAGCCACCCACGCATGACCCTGATGTTCTGTGCCTTTGAAGGCCCACCGATGATTCTGCGCCTGTACGGTCAGGCTCGCGCCATTCACCTGCAGGACCCGCAGTGGCCACTGCTGGAGCCGCTGTTTCCGGCCCTGCCCGGTGCCCGGCAGATCTTCGATATGGAGATCGATATGGTGCAGAGTTCCTGCGGTATGTCGGTGCCTTTCTACGATTACGTCGGGGAACGTGAGCAGCTGAATCAGTGGGCGGAAAAGAAAGGCCCGGACGGCATCCGCAAGTACTGGCATGAGCGCAATCAGCAGAGTATCGATGGCATTGCCACCGGCATCGCTGACAAGAACGGCTGACGACCCCCCGGGCAACCTGGCGCTTTTCTTGCGTGGAATCGGGTATTAATCAGCACTGTATCGGCCCTCGGCGTCACAACGACGCCTGAAGAGAACAGACAGCTGTCACCCTTGTCCTGCATTCTGAACTATCGAAGCTGTTGTTTATCGGAGAGAGATAATGCCTGTTCCGTTGCCCTACGCCCGCCCCGCTGCCCTGCTCGCTCTGCTGGTGTCTTCAACCCTGCTGGGCGGCTGCCTGTTGCAGCAGAACAAGCCGCAGTGGGCGATGGCCAGCGCCAAAAATGAACAGCAGCAGACCACCCTGACCTTCCGCTACCTGAAAAGCCTGCCACCTAACTTTGCTACCGCGACACAGCCGGTCAAAATCACTATCGACTGGAAGTACCAGAGCGCAAACGGCATGCCCGACACGGCCACCAGCACCCGTATGAGTGAAATGGAAAAGCTGCTGGAACCCCGTGTGAACAGCTGGGGCTTTGCCACCCTGGCACTGGTTTCCACCGGGCAGGGTGATAAACAGTGGATCTACTATGCCAAATCAGAAGAAGGCTTCTTCAGCCGTATGAATCAGGCACTGGCCGGCCTTCCCAGGCTGCCGCTGGAGATACAGGCGGAGCAGGAGCCAGACTGGGACAGCTACAAGGACTTTATCAGCGGCCTGCATAAATAAGGGGCGCGGTGCCTGGGAAGGCATCGCAGCACTCTGATCGTTATACCGACCCAAGGATTTCCCATGTGGTATCAGTACACCCTGCGCCTGAAGGCCAGAGCACGCGGCTTTCATCTGGTGACCGACGACATCGTGGCGCAGCTGCCCGCCCTGCGCAGCCTCAACATCGGCCTCTGCCATCTGTTTATCCAGCACACCAGCGCCAGTCTGGCACTGAACGAGAACGCCGACCCGACGGTGCGGCTGGACATGGAAGAACACTTCAATCGCTACGTGCCTGAGCGTGCGCCCTATTACCAGCACGATTATGAGGGTGACGATGATATGCCGGCGCACATCAAGAATGTGCTGATCGGCTCCAGCCTGACCGTGCCCATCAGTGCGGGGCGGCTCAATCTGGGCACCTGGCAGGGCATCTATCTGTGTGAACACCGCGATCAGGGCGGTAGCCGCCGCATTGTCGTCACCCTGAATGGCGAGTGAGGAGCTGTTGTGATGCTATTGCCTTTCCCAATTCGTCTCTTGTGCTCAACAGTTCAGTTATATAATTCAGCTGTATTTTATGACGATGCAGATGGTACAGACGGACGATGAACGAGAGCGACATATACCAGTGCATCAGGCAGGTCCTGGCGGATGCCCCATGTAATCAGTACACCGCCGAACTGCATCTGCTGATGATCAAGTATGCTGACGAGCTGCAGCGCATCACTGCCAAGGAGTTTTGTGAGGGCGTAGAGCTGAGCCAGAGTTTTGACACAGATTCAGCAAAATGCGCAACCTGACTCAACGTCTGAAAGCCGCCGGGCTCGATACCGCGCGCCTTTGAAGCGCACAGCCCCGCCCCCCCCGGTAACCGCGAAATACAGCGGACCTCCGTCCAGCATGAAGACTTAACGACCCAAAAAAAGAACGCATGTTTTGGTTAGATGATGGGCGGCAGGTCTATTGCGAGAATCATGTAAAACTGCCTGGCGGCTACCGCCTGCATTTTTATGCTGACGCCGCAAATAAGCGGGTATATGTGGCGTATTTAGAGCCGCATTTAACTTTGTGACCAGAGAAGCAGCCACCATGTGCACCACAAACTCGCTCCATTACATAACCTAATAACACTCTGACCCGACAAAAATTTGGATGAGTAAAGAAGCGGATGAGCTATAACTACAGTGCCACCCTTAACCCGGAGAAAGCCCTGATCTGGCGTATTGTGCACCGTGACAATATCCCCTGGCTGCTGGATAACGGTTTGCATTGTGGCAACAGCACCGTGACTTGCCCCACATGGACTCCAATTGGCAACCCAGAGCTGATCAGCAAGCGTGCTACCCACCCTGTACCCTTCACGCCCGGTGGCTATCTGAATTGACTATGTACCGTTTTACTTCACACCATTTTCGCCCATGCTGCTTAATATCACGTCAGGGCGTGGTGTGCCTCAACGCACAAGCGACCAGATTGTGCTGCTGGTATCGTCACTGCATCGTGTTCGCGAGCTGGGCCTGAACTATCTTTTCACCGACATGCATGCCTACTACCAGTGGGCATCGTTTTACCACGACCTGGCCGACTTGCAGCGTATTGACTGGCCTATTCTGCAAGCCCGCAACTTCAGCAGGGACGTCAATGACCCTGCCAAGTTTGAGCGGTATCAGGCCGAGGCACTAATACATCGCCACTGCCCGGTGGAAGCAGTGCGGGTATGATTTGCTACGATGACAACACTCTGCAGCAGTTGAAGCAGTGGCTTGGGCAACGCCAGCTCAACCTTCCTGTTCATGCAAGACCCGATTGGTATTTCTCATGATTCGCTACACACAAGGCAACCTGCTGGAAGCCCCCGCCGAGGCACTGGTCAACACGGTCAACACGGTCAACACAGTGGGCGTTATGGGCAAAGGAATTGCGCTGATGTTCAAGGAGCGCTTCCCCCAGAACATGGACGCTTATAGCAAGGCTTGCAAAGCCGGAGAAGTCGTCACCGGCAAGATGTTTGTTACCGAAACCGGCGAACTGATGGGGCCACGCTGGATTATCAACTTCCCGACCAAGCAGCATTGGTGTGGCAAGTCACAACTAGCCTGGATTGAAGCCGGGCTGACTGACCTGCGCCACTTTATTGTCACCCATCAGGTGCGCTCCATTACCATCCCCCCCCCCTCGGCACAGGCAACGGTGGCCTGAACTGGCATGACGTCAAGCCACAGATCGAGCAGGCGCTGGGTGATCTGGATAATGTCGAAGTCATCCTCTTTGAGCCAACCCACCGCTATCAGAACGTGGCGAAAACCACTGGCGTAAAAAAGCTGACTCCCGCCCGCGCCATGGTAGCTGAGCTGGTGCGGTGCTATTGGATTCTGGGGATGGAATGCAGCCTGCTGGAGATTCAGAAGCTGGCGTGGTTCCTTGAGCGCGCCTTGACCCGGCATGGCCAGCAAAGCGTGCTAAAGCTGCAGTTTGAGGCCAACTATTACGGCCCGTATGCCCACAATCTGACCCACCTGCTCAACGTGCTGGATGGCAGCTATCTGCAAGCCGACAAACGTATCCCTGACTGCAATCCACTGGATGTGATCTGGTTCAATAATGCTGAGCAAGCCAGGGTCAGCGCTTATTTGCACAGCGATGCCAGGGACTATCTGCCTGTCCTTGAAGAGCTCAGCCAGTTGATTGATGGCTTTGAGTCACCGTTTGGAATGGAGCTGCTCTCCACAGTGGACTGGCTGCTTAGCCAGCAAGGCTGTCAGCCTGATGTGCCGTCCATCAGAATCGGGATGGCACAATGGCCCGCAGGGGAACCATGGGCAAGCAGAAAACTCGCGCTTTTTACTGATGCGCATATTGGTTATGCACTGCAACGCCTGCAGCACTTTGCCTGACGCTAACTGACACCTCTGCACCCACGCACATTACGTATTCCGGGCAATAACCATAAGCACCGCAGGCCAGCCTGAACGAGCGACACAAAACCGCCTAGTTACATTTTTCCAGGCCGCGCCGGACTACTGCTACCTTGGCAACTGGCAGGATCGGACAACAATAAAAAAATCGGTGCAGATATTCTTCGTGAATGGCTGCATGACCGTGGTGTCAAGTGCGTTGAGCTGAGCCAGACTGGCTGGCTGGCGAAATGGATACGTGAACAGGTATCCAATAGCCGGGCTCTGATTATTGATCTGGCCCCTTGATGTTTTAACCTGCCGCATACTTGACGACAGGGTCCTGGAAAAAAGCACACACCCGCTCAGGCGATTTTCCCAGCTTGCTCAAGTGGTCGTTGGCGGCACACGTAATCTGGCTTTGGTGCGTACCGGTGCGCGCATACTCACGCCTGCTTCAGGTCGGCGTTAAGCCACTCCTCCGGGCTCAGCTCCGGTCTGTACCTGGCAGATAAAACACTTCTATGTGAACCTCGCGCCCGGCCAGCCACACCTTCACCGGCTTGCTGTGATGCACACGCACATTGCCGAGGATCAGGAATACCTTACGCCTGGTGTCCTTGATCAAGGCTTCCAGTAACTCCATCAGCCGATCCGCATTAAACGCCTCGTCGATGATCATCTAGCGTGTCTTGCCCTGATTAGTCACGGTCGCCATCATCGACAGCTTCAGACGTGAACCGCCCACCGGCGTCTTGCCCGCCAGTGCATAGCTGCGGCCACGCACCTCGGTGTTGACCAGCGCTGTTTCGCCGCCCCAGTGGACTCCCCCCTTCGGATTTGGCTTGAGCCTCAATCGCCGGGTAGTGTTCCAGCCACTGACGGACGGACGCGGTTCATAGGCTTTCCTGATCGGCTTTTGCGGCGTGAAACCCCTGCGCCTGAGTAACTTGCCAGCGGCCCGTACACCCAGCTCAATGCCATATTCACGCCGAATCAAATCACTTACGGCAGCACGACTCCATAGGTAAAAATCCATTTCCAGCTGCTCAGGTCGCTTATCACACATTGTGGTCTGAAGGGCTTGCTCCTGTTCGCCGCTCAAAGGTCGCCCTTCAACTATTTTGCGTCCGCATGATTCCGCCTTTCCCGAACAGGTCAATGGTGTTGCGCACCGTTGAGTAGCTCAGGCCCGAAATGCCGACGATCTGCATAACCTGATGGTCGCGCTTATACAGGCGAACCACTTGCTTGCGACGCTCATGCAGTTGTTCCAGCATTTGTTTACGAGCATCTTCTTTATCCATGCTCTAAAGACAATCATGGTCCGGAAATATTCAAATTTCAGAGGACCGAATCAATAACAGCAATACGAAACCACGGACAGCCAGACCGGCTGCCCGCCTCGAACGTGCGTCCGCGTGACCTCACTCACTCAGGTCATAGTCGAAATACTTGGCCTGCAATTGTTTGGTGATGCCCTTCTCTTTCAGTGACTGGATGGCGGTGTTGAACATCGCTTTCAACTCCGCTTCGTTCTTGCGCATAGCCACCGCGACACCGCGACCCAGTACCGGGTAGTCACGGCCGTCATAGACCGGGCCAACAAAGCCGAACTTTTCACCACCGGGCTTTTTCAGGAAGCCTTCGTCAATCTGTACCTTGTTACCGAAGGTCAGATCGGCGCGGCCCGACTGCAAATCAAGGAAAGGCTCATCGGCTTTGACGTAGCCGCTGATATGGGCCACATCGCCAAACTGCTCACGCACAAAGTTTTCCTGTGGCGTGCCGGTCTGCACCACGATGTTCTTGCCTTTCAGCCCCTCCTTGCTGATCTCGATATTGCTGCCACTGGCGGCGACAAACTGGTTCTTCATGCGGTAGTAAACGTCGCTGAAGTCCACCGCCTTGAGGCGATCATCAGTAATGTTCATGGAGGCCATCACCGCATCAAACTTGCGGGCGTTGAGGCCGGGAATCAGCGCATCCCAGCCGGGGTTGCTGATCACGCAGGTAACCTTCATTTCTTCACACAGGGCACGGGCATAGTCCATTTCAAAACCGACCAGCGAGCCATCGGGCGCCACCGACTCGAAGGGCGGGTAGGTAGCATCGGTAGCGATGCGGATTTCCTTCCACTCCTTGGCGTGACTGGCCGACATGGCCATGGCGGCAGTCAGCGCCAGCAGGCCGGTGGCCAGTTTTTTCGATGCCTTGTTCAGTGTCGCTACGGCAGATACAGCGGTATGGCTCAACCCTTGCTGCATGGTGAATTCTCCTCTCATTACCTCAGGTAGAGGGCACCCCGGTGCCCCCGGTAGTTCAGTCGACTCACAACAATGTACGCATCAGCGCCGGATGGCTGTCGCTCTTGTGGCAACAGTCCGGGCCTGCGGCCTTCAGCGCCGATGCGGGTAACTTCATAACGCCGCCGGTCAGATCCGGCACAGCGCTCGTGCCCCGGCGCGCAGGGTATCGTCATCCTTGGCAAACGACAGGCGGATCACACCCTGATCGGTGCCATCGGAGTAGAACGCTGACATGGGAATGGTGGACACCCCCACTTCACGAATCAGCCGCTGCACGAACTGGGAATCCGGCTCATCGCTGATGGCACGGTAATCGGCCAGCATAAAGAAGCTCCCTGCCGAAGGCAGCAACTGCAGCCGTGAACCGGCCAGTTCATCTCGCAGCAGATCGCGCTTGGCCTGATAGAACCCGGCCAGCGCCAGATAGCGACTGGCATCGGCCAGATACTCCGTGAACGCCACCTGCATCGGTGTGTCAGCGGAATACATCATGAACTGGTGAATCTTGCGCAGCTCTTCGGTCAGCTCCGCCGGCGCCAGACAGAAGCCCACCCGCCAGCCGGTCACATGAAAGGTTTTGCCAAAAGAGCCAACTACCACTGCCCGCTCGGCCAGCTCAGGATAACGGGCCATGCTGCGATGGGGCTGACCATCAAAAACGATGTGCTCATAGACTTCATCCGACAGCACGACGATATCGGTGCCACGGGTCACCGCCACCAGCTCGGCAATGTCCTCATCGGCGAACACCGTGGCGGTCGGGTTGTGCGGCGTGTTGACGATGATCATGCGGGTGCGCGGGCTGATACGGGCGCGCACTTCCTGCCAGTCGACGCGGAAATCCGGCGCCCGAAGCTTGATGCCAACGGGCGTGGCGCCCTGCAGACGAACGATGGGCGCGTAGCTGTCAAACGCAGGCTCGAAGAAGATCACCTCATCACCGGCATGCACCAGAGCACTGATGGCACTGTACAGACCTTCACTGGCACTGCCGACTACGGTGATATTGCTGCGCGCATCGTAGCGGCAGCCGTACAGCTGCTCGACCTTGAGTGCCAGTGCCTCGCGCAGCGGCAGATAGCCCGGCATCGCCGAATACTGATTATGACCGGCTTCCATCGCCTGACTGACCAGCGCCCGCAGTGCCGGGTCACAGGGAAAGCTGGGCGCCCCCTGTGACAGGTTGATGGCCTGATACTGCTCGGCCAGCTGACCGATGACGGAGAAGATGGTGGCGCCTACATCCGGCAACTTGGAGGTAGATGTGATTCCTGAACGCAACATGGCATCCCCTGTTCAATCTGCTGCTACACCGCTCTGCACTCTCGCAGCAGGGTGTCGTATTGGATGCGTTTGAGTGTCGGCCCAGGCTGGCCTCCTCACAATCGAAATGATGTAATAGCAGCCATGCACTGAACGCATGGCTGAAGTGCCTCGTCATCCCGTTCGTTCCGTCCCTGAGTTGTCCGCCGGAAGCTGCCATGAGCAAACGTCTGCCCCCGCTGAAAACCCTGCATACCTTTCTGGTCACGACTGAGCACCTCAACTTC
The DNA here is from genome assembly GCF_029846635.1 of Pokkaliibacter sp. MBI-7. Lineage (NCBI taxonomy): Bacteria > Pseudomonadati > Pseudomonadota > Gammaproteobacteria > Oceanospirillales > Balneatrichaceae > Pokkaliibacter > Pokkaliibacter sp. MBI-7. The sequence goes on from NZ_JARVTG010000001.1 coordinate 1,268,196, forward strand.
ACCCGCGCTGCTGAGCAGCTGCACCTGACGCAGGGTGCGGTCAGCCGGCAGATCAGCAATCTGGAAGACTATCTTGGCTACACCCTGTTCAGCCGTCAGGCCCGCGGGCTGGCCATGACCCGTGAGGGCGAGGCCATCCTGCCAGGTCTGCAGCAGGCCTTCGAGCTGATCAGCACCACGCTGCAACCCCGGGCCAGTGCCAGTGATGCGCTGCTCAACATCAAGCTGCCGACCTGCGCCATGCGCTGGTTCATGCCGCGGCTGCAGCGCTTTCAGGAACAGTACCCCGAGCAGCAATTTGCCGTGGCCACCACCATTGACCACGGTGTGCAGTTTGATCAGGAGAATTTCGCCGCAGCCGTACTCTATTGCCGTCAGCCGCCCAAGGGCGTGGAGGCAGTGCAGCTGTTTCGCGAACACATGACGCCGGTGTGTATTCCGTCACTGATTCGCCCGGCCCAACCGCTGCAGCAGGCCACTGACCTGCTGCACTATCCGCTGCTGCACCCCTCGCGGGATCAGCATGACTGGCGCCAATGGCTGCTGCAGTTCAACGGCCCGGCCCTCAGCCCGGCACGCAGCTATCAGTTCGACACCCTCGATCTGGCCATCAACGCCGCCCTGCAGGGTATGGGAGTCACCATGGGGGATCGCACCCTGGTGGAAGAAGAACTGCAGCGCGGCACCCTGATCACGCCGTTCCCTGACAGCTGGATGGAGACAGGGTTCAGCTACTATCTGGTCTATCCGGCGCGTCATCGCAGTCAGCTGCAGCCACTGGCCAGATGGCTGGTCGACCGCTGATCCTGAACAGATGTTCAGCCTGTTATCCGCTGTAACCCGCCATGCGCTGCAAATAACTACGCGGTGACAGCCCCATGACCCGGCTAAACATACTGCTGAAACTGGTCGGGCTGCTGTAACCCACCTCCAGTGCGGTCTGGGTGACCGAATAGCCCTGCGCCAATAACTCCAGCGCCCGGATCAGCCGCAGCCGTTCCCGCAGCTGGCCGGGGCTGAGCCCGGTCTCGGTACTGAACAGCCGCGCCAGTGTGCGCTCACTGCAATGTGCCACCCGGGCCAGCTCGGCCATTTCCAGCCTGCCCTGAAGATGCTGCCAGATGTAATCGATGGCCAGCCGCAGACGGCTGTCCTGTGCCTGAGGTACATGCAGAAAGGCCCAGTCATCAGCCGTACGGATTGTCTCAACCAGCAGCGGCATAATCAGCGGCAGCAAGCCCTCAGACGCAGGCACGGCACTCTGTGTCTGCACGGTCAGGCAATCCACCGCCGCCAGCGCCAGCTCACGCATCAGCGGCGATACCGACAGCACCCGGCAGGTCTGCGGCAGCCCGGCACCACGCTGCAGATCCAGCAGCACCTTGATCAGTACCGAATTCTTGCTGTAGCGCGCCTCGTGCAGCAGATGCGGCGGCACCCACACCGCCTGTCCCGGTGGCGCCACCCACCAGCCCTCGGCACTGATGATGGTCAGTGCTCCCTTGAGCACAAAGGCCAGCTGGCCCTGAGCATGATCATGCTCGGCCACCACCTTGCCAGCCTCATGCTCGATGCGCATGGCATCGATCACAGTTCGCGGGAGGGCAGCGGAGTCTGAAGAGCGGATGCCTGCAGCATGGACATCTGAAGAAATGGAAGGCGGAGCAAACATGGCAGATTCCCGAAGCTTTTTGACTGACCTGCAAAGGCCAGCCAACAGAGTGCTGATTAAACTGGCTCAGGTCAAAAGCAACTGGCAATCAAGGACTCTGACATGGCCGATAACGCCTTCCACGTAACGTTTATCTGCGGCAGCCTGCGCAAGGGCTCCTACTCGCAGATCATTCTCGACAGCATCGCCACCCTGCTACCCGCAGACAGCAGAATCAGCAGCCTCGACATCGGTGCTTATCCCCATTACGACCAGGATATGGAAGACGCCGGTTTACCCGATGTGGTGCGCGCTGGCCGCCAGCAGATCGCCGACAGCGACGCGGTGATTGTAGTGACCCCTGAGTTCAATCACGGCATCCCCGGTGTGCTGAAAAACACCCTGGACTGGCTGTCACGCCCGGCCTTCAAGAGCAGCTTTGCCGGTAAACCAGTGTTTTTTGTCACCCATGCTCCCGGCCCGCTGGGGGGGGTTCGCACCCAGTCTCAGCTGCGCGAGACCTTTGCTTCGATGCTCTGCCTGCTGCCCCCCGTGAAGGAAGTCGCCATCTCTGCGGTGGCAGACAAACTGACGGATGGCCAGCTGACCGACAGCCGCACATTGGAGTCGCTGCAGCGCTCACTGCAGGATTTCCTGCGCGGCGCCCGCCTGCAGCCTCACTACGAATAGTCACCAGCCACGGCAGGCCTGTGCGCCAGTAGCGCGTTCTGAGCCTGACGTACCTGTACCGGTTTCACGGGAGAAAATGATGGACGTATTCTATGCCGCGCTGGCCGGACTGGCCGCAGGGCTGTTTTTCAGCTGGCTGAAGCTGCCGCTGCCTGCACCACCAACCTTAAGCGGTATCGTCGGCGCAGTCGGCGTCTTTGGCGGCAGTGTGATCTATCGCTGGCTGTTCAGCTGAACAGCCAGCGATACCTGCGCAGTACAGTACGCAGGTACGCTCACACCACCTGCTGATACTCAGCCCCCCTGACGCTCAGAAGCTGTGCTGCTCAGCGTAACCATAAGGGTGGCAGTTGTGGCGCCAGCCCGCTCACCAGTGCCTCACAGCAGTCGCTCAGGCTGCCAAAGCGCACCGCCCGCCCACTCAGCCCCGGCGCATAGTGGGCGTATTTGCCGGAGTTGGTCATCAGGGTACGAGCGTCAGGCGGGAATACCGGCTCGGAAATGGAGCACCAGCAAATATCCGGGTGCACCTTCAGCCCGGCCTGCTGCAGGGCGGCCAGCGTGCCATCCTGTTCGGCTGCCGCCAGCGTCGCCCGCCCCACGGTGACAATACCGCTGACACCTTCGGCACACTGCTGTCCGGCCATCCGCTGCGCCAGTGCCCTGCACTCATTGTGGGAGAAATGCGGGCTGCCAAAGGCCACCAGCTCCACCTTGTGATCACCGCTGTTGAACTGCTGCCAGGCCCGCAGGAAATCAGCCCGGCTCACATGCTGCTGATCGGCCTCACTGCTGACAAGGTCGGCCTCCGGCGTCACGCCCTGCACATGCAGCATCGGTGCGGCAGAGGTGGTGCCAAAGGCGCCACACAGTGCCTTCAGATCATCCTCATCGGGCGCCATCTGACTGACTCCGCAGATCACAGGAATGCGGTCCGGCGCCAGCTCCCCGGCCAGATAACCCAGCAGCGGCCAGAAGGCATCATCCCAGTCACTCATCGCTTCGACCGTAATCACCCGGCGTGCAGCACGCTGTGGCTGCAGATAAACACCGCTCAGCGGTGCCCGTCCGGTGACGGCGATACACAGATCAAGAAAGTCAGGGTGTTTGGCAGTACGCGCGCCCAGCACGCTGTTGGCATAGATCACCGCATTGGACTCAGCCCAGGCCACACGGTCACCGGCAGCAGGCTTGCTCTCCAGCAGATAGGGCGCACAGGTGAAACTGGCGCGGGCACCCATATGCACATAGGCATCGGCCAGCTGACTGGCAGGCTGGCCAAAGGCCGGATCAACGCCCTGCTGGCGCCAGTTGGCGTAATCAACAGAAATAGCATTCATGGTGGTGGGCACCCGCACTCTGGCTCCCAGCTGGTCAAAGTGCCGGGCAAAGCGCAGCAGCGCCGGGCTGGCATAGATGCAGCCATCAATGTGCACCTGAGAGATATCAATAAACTGCTGAGCGCCATCAATAGCAGCCACACTGCACAGGATGCGCATAGCCAGCTGTGCGGCTTCGCCCTGTTCGCCATCAAGCATGGCCTGATCAGCGTCAGACAGCTGCAGCTGCCCGCCAGCCACCGGCTGCAGCGCCATATGCCGCCCGCCACTAACCACTTCACCGGGCGACAGGGCCACCTGTGCCTGTGCCGAGACCCAGGCGAAAGCCTCGCTGTCGAGCTGCACCACCGGCAGGGTGGCAGCAAAAACATGGTGGGCCACCAGTGCACCGAGGGTCAGCACCCCTTCCTGCTCACGAAAGATCAGGGCAGCCGGGGCATTACCGTTCTGGATCAGCTCCAGCAGCACGCCACTGCCGGTGCAGGAGCCACGACTGGTCGGCAGCACCAGCACCTTGCCTGCCAGACTCTGGCCATGCAGCGGATGATGGGCATCAATCACCCGGCCACTGGCACCATCCACCCCACCCCAGAAACTCAGCCCTTCATCACAGGCGAGGACAGGGCCTGCAGCGTGGCCGGCAAGGATACAACGCGACATGGGGAACTCCTTGAATCGGGCAGTAGGATACCTGGGAATAATGGCATGCAATATACAAACATCACCGCCCGGTTAGTCAACCACCCATGGTGACACCCAGCGCGTCAGCGGATGCTCCACGGCGTAGCGCTGCGTACCTTTGCTCGGGATTCAGTGCTGCACCTGAACAATCGCCCATGCTCATGCGCACAAGATCTTCGACACACCCGTATACAAATTTTACCTTGAATACACAAAACCTCATGTTTACATTGTCACCACTGATTACAACAGGCTCAGGATCGTCACTGAACAGACTGAGTCGCCAAACCGCAGAGCTTTGATGATGAAAGACGAACAGAAATCCCAGGTAGTCTCGGTCCGTTTAAGTGCTGACCAGCTGGAGTTCCTTAACCAGCTGAAAAGCGAAATGGAAGAGGACATGGAAACCGAAATCTCCATGGCCACGGTGGTTCGTCGCATTCTGTCGCGCTACATCTCCAAACACACCAACAGCGCCCATCTGGAACGTCACAAGCGTTTCGAGACCCTTGAGTCACGGGTGGCCGCGCTGGAGGCGCAACTGGCGAGTCTGGCAGCCGACGGTAAATAGCATTACGTCATCTACTTTCAGCCATTACTGATGGCCGGTTCCCCCTGCTGATCTGGCAGCGGGAGCGGCAGAGGAATTCTCTTATGATCAAACGTTCTCCTCCCCGTCTGCTCAGCGTCAAACGCAGCTATGCCCTGACTCCCCACATGCAGCGCGTGGTGCTGACGGGTGAGCAGCTGCTGGACTTCCCCGTCGGTCAGGAAGGCGCCAACGTCAAGCTGCTGATCCCACAGCCCGGCCAGCAAGCCCCCAATCTGGCGGCTTTCCGCACTCAGGCGGAAGACCGCCCTATCGTTCGGACCTACACCGTTCGCCAGCACCGCCCGGAAGACAATGAACTGGACATCGATTTTGCTATCCATACCGATGCTGAAGGTCGCGGTGGCCCCGCCTGTGAATGGGCCATCAATGCCCAGCCCGGCGATATGATCGGCGTCGCCGGCCCCGGCCCGCGCAAGCTCAACAGCCTGCAGGCCGACTGGTTTCTGTTTGCCGCCGATATGACCGCCCTGCCCGCCGCCAGCGCCATTCTGGAATCGCTGGCGGACGACGCCGTCGGTTATGCCTTCTTTGAGGTAACCAGCAGCGCTGATGCACAACAACTGCGCATCCCCGCCGGTATCAAAGTGAAGTGGCTGGTGCATGCCCATCCTGAAAAGGAGAGCAGCCAGCTGCTGGAGCAGATGCAGGACTTACAGTGGCCCGCCGGAACACCGAGCATTTTTGTGGCCGGTGAAGGTAATGCGGTACGCAAGATTCGCCAGTATGTGCTGAAGGAGCGCGGCGTTGCCCGCGACAACGTCTATATCAGCCCCTACTGGAAAATCGGTCTGGTGGAAGACGAGCATCAGGTGCAGAAACGCGCCGAGATGGAAGACTGATCCGCAGTACTCGCCATCTTCATTTGTCTCTGCCTGCGCCGGTCGAGATGCCGGCAGAGTGTGCTGATGTCACCAGCCACACCTTACTGAACCGCCAGTGTGCCGGCTGACACAGGCTGCCAGCCACCGCCCAGTGCTTTGAAGGTAGCGATAGCGGCGCGGGCGGTTTCCGTCTGTGCCGTGGCTCTGGCATCGGCGACCTGTAACAGGGTCTCATCGGCATGCAGCACATCAATCAGACTGGCCACGCCGCGCTGATATGCCACAAAGGCAGATGCTCTGGCTCGGCTAAGGGACGCCTCACCGGCAACCAGCGTAGTGCTTTGCACCCCGCGATTGAGCAGCGCTGAAAATGCGTTCTCCACCTCTTCCGTGGCATGCAGCACCGCTTCACGATAAGCCGCCAGCGCCTCCGCATCCCGCCCTTTAGCCTGCTCAATCTGTGCATTGATGCGACCGAAATCAAACAGACGCCAGCGCAGACCCAGCACACCCGAGGCCTCACCCGCCCCACTGGTGAACAGATTGCCGCTGGCGATGACGGTGGCACTGCCCAGCATGCCACTCAGGGAAAAGTGCGGATAATAGCCGGCCATCGCTTCGCCAATGCGGGCATTGGCAGCGGCGAGCCGGCGCTCGGCCACCATCAGGTCAGGGCGTCGCTGCAGCAGCTCAGCCGGAGAGCCCAGCGCTGTCAGTGATGGCGTGGCAGGAATCGGTGCCGGCACGGCCAGTTCCGACCGGTAAGTGCCCGGTGGCGCACCGACGATGACGTCCATGGCATTCATCGCCACATCAAGGTTAGTCTGCAGCACCGGAATACTGGCCTGGACCTGCGCCAGCGCCCCCTCCGTCTGCCGCAGCTGGTACTCGGCAGCCAGCCCTCTGGCGTACAGCAAACCCACTTTCGCCAGCAGATCCTGCTCGGTAGCCACCTGCTTTCGGGCAATATCCAGCCGTGCCTGCAGACCACGAACGGTAATGTAGATGTCTGCCGTCTGAGCAGCGACGGCCAGCCGCGTTGCCGCAGCACCGGCACGGGAAGCCTGGTAATCCGCCAGCGCCGCTTCCCTGCCACGGCGCAGCCCACCAAACACATCCACCTCCCAGCTGGCGGTCAGATCCGTCTGATAGGCATTTCCCCATCGGTCGTATCCTGGCGTAGCATTAAGCACCTGCCCAAGCGGGGTCTCTGCTGACTGGTAGGCTCGGGCGGCAGAGCCACTCAGATCTGCCGCAGGTAACAGGGCAGCGTGGGCGGCCCCAAGTCCGGCACGGGCCTGAGCGACGCGTGCCTGCGCCTGCGCCAGATCCAGATTCTGCTCCAGAGCGAGCGATACAAAGCGCGTCAGCATGGGATCGTTGAACGTCTGCCACCAGCTGGCCAGCTCAGCCGCAGACGGGCTTCCCTCTCGCCGCTGCGCTTCCTGTGCAGCGTAATGAGTCAGAAGCGGCGCCGCGGGACGGTGATACTCCGGGCCAACCGCGCAGCCAGCGAGCACGCCGGTGCAGAGCAAAAACATAATAGAGCGACGAGGGAACATAATGATCCTTGGACTCGGGCCAGACAGTGACCATAATATGAATCGGTCACTCATTGTCAATCCATAAAGCTGAAGGTAAGCTGACCCAATGACTACTTCACCTACCCCTACGCCTCCTCAACGAGGCCCCTCGGACCACGATGTCCGGGATCAGATCGTGCAGGCCGCGACCGAATACTTTGGCCGTTACGGCTATGAAAAAACCACCGTGTCCGATCTGGCCAAAGCCATCGGTTTCTCCAAGGCCTACATCTACAAGTTTTTCGACTCCAAACAGGCCATTGGGGAGGTGATCTGCAGTAATCGCCTGCAGATGATCATGACCACAGTGGATGACGCCATACGCAGTGTGCCCACCGCACCAGAGCAGCTACGCCGCATGTTCCGTGCCCTGGTGGAAGCCGGCAGCTACCTGTTCTTTCACGACCGCAAGCTCTACGACATCGCGGCCACCTCAGCCAGCGAGGCATGGCCATCGGTGCAGGCCTATGAAAACTACCTCAAGGCACTGGTGTTACAGATTATCCGCGAGGGCCGTGAAGCCGGCGACTTTGAACGCAAAACCCCGCTCGATGAGGCCGTCAACGCCATCTATCTGGTCATGCGCCCCTACGTCAACCCACTGCTGCTGCAGCACAATCTCGACCATGCCACCGAGGCTACCGGCCACCTGTCCAGTCTCATCCTGCGCAGTCTGGCACCGTAATGACGTCATACGACCACTATCTCACATAGTGACCATTGACTAATTTGGTCACATGAAAAAGAATGGGGACACTGTTTCTTCGTGAAGAAGGGTTCCCATGCTTCAACGCCATCTTGCCTCCTGCCTTTTCTGCCTGTTGCCGCTGACGCCAGCGGCATTCGGTGATAACGCCGACCCTCGCACTGAGCCGCCACTCGTCCGCGTCACTTCGGTACAAAACGCCGCCACAGCCTCACGCTCATTCACCGGTGTCGTTGCTGCCCGGGTGCAGAGTGACCTTGGTTTTCGCGTTTCCGGCAAGGTGCTGGAGCGCCTTGTCGATACCGGCCAGTCAGTGCAACGAGGCCAGCCTCTGATGCGTATAGACCCTGTCGATCTGGGATTGCAGGCGAAAGCACAGAAAGAAGCCGTCGCGGCAGCACAGGTGCATGCCCGGCAAACCGCTGACGACGAAGCCCGCTATCGCGATCTGGTCGCCGCCGGGGCGGTGTCCGCCTCGGCCTATGGCCAGATCAAGGCGGCAGCCGACGCGGCCCGTGCCCAGCTGAAAGCAGCGGAAGCGCAGGCCAGTGTCGCCGGCAATGCCTCCAGCTATGCCGTGCTGCTGGCCGATGCGGATGGAGTGGTGGTGGCCACACACGCGGAACCCGGTCAGGTCGTCACGGCCGGGCAGCCTGTCATCCGTCTGGCACGGGCCGGGCAGCGTGAAGCCGTGGTGTATCTGCCCGAGACCCTGAGACCTGCGGTCGGCTCTTCTGCGCAGGCCACACTGTACGGTGATCCGCACAACGCCCTGCCCGCCCGGCTGCGCCTGCTGTCTGATGCGGCAGACCCGCTGACGCGCACCTATGAAGCCCGATACATCCTTGAAGGCGTGCAGGCACAGGCGCCGCTGGGTGCCACTGTCACCGTCGCCATTCCTGCCGGCAATACCTCTGCCTCCGCCGTCCAGGTGCCGATTGGCGCGCTGTTTGACGCTGGCTCCGGGCCAGGCGTCTGGGCGGTCGCGGGTGACCCGGCGACCACACAATGGCATCCGGTCACGATTCTCAGCCTGTCCGACGAGACGGCGCAGGTCGAGAGCAATCTGCCCCTCGGTGCGCAGATCGTCGCGCTTGGCGCCCATCTCCTCAGGGAGGGCGAGCAGGTCAGAATGCTGAGCGAAGGAAGCCACTCTGTCGCCGGAGGTCGTCCATGAGCAGCGGGCGCTTCAACCTCTCCGCCCTTGCGGTACGCGAGCGCGCGGTAACCCTGTTTCTGATCCTGCTGATTTCCGTCGCGGGCGTGCTGGCGTTTCTAAAGCTCGGCCGTGCTGAAGATCCGGCATTCACCATCAAGGTGATGACTATCGTCACCGCCTGGCCGGGCGCCACCGCGCAGGAGATGCAGGATCAGGTGGCAGAGAAGATTGAGAAACGCCTGCAGGAGCTGCGCTGGTATGAACGCACGGAAACCTATACCCGCCCGGGGCTGGCGTTCACTACCCTGACGCTGCTCGACAGCACACCGCCGTCAGAGGTACAGGAGCAGTTCTATCAGGCGCGTAAAAAAGTGGGGGATGAAGTCCCTGACCTGCCGCCGGGCGTACTCGGGCCTTTCGTTAACGATGAATACGCCGATGTGACGTTCGCCCTGTTTGCGCTGAAAGCCAAAGGCGAAGATCAGCGCCATCTGGTGCGTGATGCCGAGGGACTGCGCCAGCAGCTGCTGCATGTGGCGGGTGTGAAGAAGGTCAATATCATCGGTGAGCAGCCCGAACGTATCTATGTCGAGTTTTCCCACCAGCGGTTAGCCACCCTCGGCATCAGCCCGCAGACCCTGTTTTCGGCACTGGCCAGTCAGAATGCCCTGACCCCGGCCGGCGCCATCGAAACCCGCGGCCCGCAGGTGTTTGTCCGTCTGGATGGCCAGTTCGATGATCTGCAGAAGATCAGGGACACCCCTGTGGTGGCACAAGGCCGCACGCTGAAGCTATCTGACATCGCCAGCGTCAGCCGCGGCTATGAAGACCCCGCCACCTTCCTTGTCCGCAGTGGCGGTGAACCCGCCCTGCTGCTGGGCATCGTTATGCGCGACGGCTGGAACGGGCTGGATCTGGGCAAAGCACTGGACAGCGAAATCAGCGCGATCAACGCAGAATTGCCGGTCGGTATGAGCCTGACCAAGGTGACGGATCAGGCGGTCAATATCAGCGCCTCGGTCGACGAATTCATGATCAAGTTCTTCGTCGCCCTGCTGGTGGTCATGCTGGTGTGCTTTATCAGCATGGGCTGGCGGGTGGGCGTCGTGGTAGCGGCGGCCGTGCCACTCACGCTGGCCGCCGTGTTTGTGGTGATGCTGGCCACCGGCAAAAACTTTGACCGCATTACCCTCGGCTCGCTGATCCTCGCGCTCGGCCTGCTGGTGGATGATGCCATCATCGCCATCGAAATGATGGTGGTGAAAATGGAGGAAGGCTTCAGCCGCGTGGCAGCCTCCGCCTATGCCTGGAGCCATACGGCCGCCCCCATGCTGTCGGGGACGCTGGTCACCGCGGTGGGCTTTATGCCTAACGGTTTTGCCCGTTCCACCGCCGGTGAATACACCAGCAACATGTTCTGGATCGTCGGTATTGCCCTCATTGCTTCTTGGGTAGTGGCCGTTGTCTTCACCCCCTATCTCGGGGTGAAACTGCTGCCCGACTTCAAGACCATCGAAGGTGGTCATAGTGCGATTTACGATACCCGCCGTTATAACCAGTTCCGCCGCATACTGACGCAGGTGATTGCGCGAAAGTGGCTGGTAGCGGGTGCGGTGGTGTGCCTGTTTACGCTGGCAATCGTGGGAATGTCGGTGGTCAAGAAGCAGTTCTTCCCCATCTCTGACCGCCCTGAGGTAATGGTCGAGGTGCAGATGCCCTACGGCACCTCGATTACCCAGACCAGCGATGCTGCCGCCAAAGTGGAAGCCTGGCTGAGTAAGCAGCAGGAGGCGCGGATTGTGACCACTTACATCGGTCAGGGCGCCCCCCGGTTTTTCTTCGCCATGGGCCCCGAGCTGCCTGACCCGTCATTCGCCAAAATCGTGGTGCGTACCGACAGTCAGGAACAGCGCGAAGCACTGAAATTCCGCCTGCGCCAGGCCATCGCAGACGGCCTCGTCCCCGAGGCCCGGCTGCGTGCCACCCAGCTGGTGTTCGGTCCCTATTCCCCCTTCCCGGTGGCCTACCGGGTGTCCGGGCCTGATCCGCAGGTGTTGCGTCAGATTGCGGATGAGGTTGAGCAGGTCATGCGCGCCAGCCCGCAGATGCGCACCGTCAACACCGACTGGGGCGTACGCGTGCCAACGCTGCATTTCACCCTGCAGCAGGACCGCCTGCAGGCACTGGGCCTGAACTCCGAGGCGGTAGCACAGCAACTGCAGTTTTTGCTCAGCGGCATCCCCATCACTACCGTGCGTGAAGACATCCGTACCGTGCAGGTGCTGGCACGGTCCGCCGGCGGCGCCCGGCTTGATCCGGCCAGCATCGGTGACTTCACCGTGGCCGGAGCCGAGGGCCAGCGCATCCCGCTGTCGCAGATCGGCCGCGTTGAGGTACGTATGGAAGAGCCGGTGATCCGCCGGCGTGACCGCATGCCGACCATTACCGTGCGCGGTGACATCGCCGAAGGTTTACAGCCGCCCGATGTATCGACACAGATTACCGCCCTGCTTAAACCCATCGTCGCCAAGCTGCCGCGTGGCTATCAGATCATCGAGGCCGGTTCCATCGAAGAGTCCGGCAAGGCGCAGACCGCCATGCTGCCGCTGTTCCCCATCATGATTGCCATCACCCTGCTGATCATTGTGCTGCAGGTACGCTCGCTGGCGGGGATGGTCATGGTGTTTCTCACCAGCCCGCTCGGCCTGATTGGCGTGGTGCCGACGCTACTGCTGTTCAACCAGCCCTTTGGCATCAATGCGCTGGTGGGCCTGATTGCGCTGTCGGGCATTCTGATGCGCAACACGCTGATCCTGATCGGGCAGATTCGTGAAAACGAACAGGCCGGGCTCGACTCGTTTCAGGCGGTGGTCGAAGCCACGGTACAACGGGCCAGACCCGTCATCCTGACGGCGCTGGCGGCCATCCTGGCCTTTATTCCGCTGACTCATTCGGTGTTCTGGGGAACGCTGGCTTACACCCTGATTGGCGGCACGCTGGCCGGAACGGTACTGACCCTGGTCTTCCTCCCGGCCATGTACTCCATCTGGTTCAGGATCAGGCCTGCCGCCCGGCAGCCCTGATCATCGCTATGCACTTTAACTCATGCAAAAACTGACTCATTCAAAGGAATAGCCATGTCATCTTCCAAAGTTGTTGTCGTGACCGGTGTGTCCTCAGGGATTGGCCGTGCCACTGCGCAGAAGTTTGTCGAAAAGGGCTGCCGGGTATTTGGCACCGTGCGCAGCATTGCACGCACTCATGAGCTTCAGGGCGTCACCCTGATCGAGATGGATGTCCGTGACGAAGCCTCGGTCGAACGCGCTGTCCAGAGCATCATCGCGCAGGCCAGACGCATTGATGTGCTGATTAACAGTGCCGGTGTGACCCTGCTCGGGGCCACAGAAGAGACCTCGGTGGCGGAGGCTCAAACGCTGTTTGATACCAACCTGTTCGGCATCCTGCGGGTAATCAGGGCAGTGCTGCCGCAGATGCGTGAGCAGCGCAGCGGGCGCATCGTCAACGTCAGCTCAGTGCTGGGCTTTCTGCCGGCACCTTACATGGCGCTTTATTCAGCCTCCAAGCATGCGGTTGAGGGGCTGTCCGAAACCCTTGATCACGAGGTGCGCACGTTCGGCATTCGCGTTGCGCTGGTTGAGCCTTCCTTCACTAAGACCAATATGGACCTCAATGCACCGGTCACGGCCGCCACCATCAGTGACTACCAGCAGGAGCGCAGCGTGGTCACGACGGCCATTCAGGAGAATGTGCAGAAAGCCCCTAAACCCGAGGGCGTCGCCACCACCATCGTCGAGGCGGGCCTGGGTGCCTGGAAAATGCGCCATACCCCCAAAGGCGAAGCCTCTTTACTCGCTAAGTTGCGCCGTTTTATGCCAGCAGGCCCGGTCAGCAAGGGACTGAGAAAGACCTTTGGTCTGGCCTGAGCGTGTCAGCCACCGCTGTAAATCACCATCAACGGGAATGCATTTATGACTCATGCGCACCATACCGAAGCCTCCCCCGCTATAGCCTCCCCCTGGCCGGTGTTCTGGGTGGCCAGCGTGGCGGTATTTCTGGTGTCGATGGACGGCACCATGCTGTTTGCCGCCTTCAGCGCCCTGCGTGCCGGTTTTCCGCAGGCGACAGCTGCCGACCTGTCATGGGTCCTGAATGCCTACACCGTGGTCTATGCCGCACTGCTGGTCCCGGCGGGCGGGCTGGCCGACCGGCATGGACGCAAGAAGGTCTTTATCGCGGGTGTCGTGCTGTTTCTGCTCGCTTCCGTGGCCTGCGGGCTGGCAGGCACCGTGCACTGGCTGGTGGCAGCAAGGGTGCTGCAGGCTATGGGCGCGGCGTTGCTGACACCGGCGTCGCTGTCACTGGTGCTGGGCGCCTTTCCGGCTGAGCGGCGCGCCATTGCCGTCAGCCTGTGGGGCGCCGTTGGCGGTCTGGCCGCCGCCGTCGGCCCCAGTCTGGGCTCATTCGCCATTGCCGCGCTGGGCTGGCAGTGGGCGTTCTATCTCAACGTCCCGCTGGGTCTGTTCTCTGTCTGGCGTGGCATGACGCTGCTGCAGGAGTCACGGCAGTTCAGCAGCCGACGCCCGCTGGATGTGGCAGGCATGGGCCTGCTGATTATCGGGGTGGGGGCACTGGCGCTGGCGGTCGTGCAGGCCGATTCCCCTCAATGGTCGCGTCAGGCGCTGCTGGCCTCTGCCGCTACCGGCGTGCTTGGACTGGCGGGTTTTATTGCCTGGGCGCGAGTCGCTCCTGCGCCGCTGGTGGATCTGAATCTGTTCCGTCACCCCACCTATCGCTACGTAAATCTGGCCACCTTCAGCTTTGGCATTGCGTTCGCGATGATGTTCTTTGCGTTCTTTTTCTACATGAATGCAATCTGGAACTATCCCTTACCGCTGGCTGGCATTGCCATGGCACCGGGCCCGCTGATGGTCATTCCGGCCGCCGCGCTGTCCGGCCGGGCAGCCAGCCGTCATGGTCATCGCCCGCTGCTGCTCGCGGGCTGCCTGATCTATGCTGGCAGTGCGCTCTGGTTCTATCTGGTGCCCGGCGTGGAACCTGCCTACCTGACTCAATGGCTGCCGGGCATGCTGCTCAGCGGTATCGGCATCGGCATGGTTATGCCTTCGCTGTCAGGGGCGGCAGTCAGCCACTTACCCGCAGAGCACTATGCCGTCGGCGGTGCCGTCAATCAGGCAGTCCGCCAGATCGGCTCCGTCATTGGCGTCGCGCTGACGGTGCTGATACTGGGCAGTGCCAGCCTGCAACGCGCCAGCTTTGACGCCATTTATCTTTGCCATATGGGACTGGCGCTGCTCACCGCAGTGCTCTGCCTGCCGGTCAGCACCGCGCCAGCGACTATCCGCAACGCCAGTACAACGCCGCCGGATGCAGCCAGACCCATAAGCTGACCTTTGTCGCTGTTTATTGAGTGCGCGACCACCCTGACCTGCTGATGACGGAGTCTATGCCATGAGTACCCCACCCCATTCTGACTGGATAGCGCAGCACGAAGCGGCCTGTCAGCGCGCACTTGCCGGCGGCGGGAAAGCCGGTATCGCCACGCTGGAGCAGCTGGCGGGAAAAAGCGGAAGAGAGATTCTCGAAGGGATGATGGCGGGCACGCTGCCCTACCCGCCCATGAATGACACCATGAACATGACCCTGCTGGAGACTGGTGACGGCTACGCCCTGTTTCAGGGCATTCCGCTGCCCCAGCATTACAACCCGGCCGGCACGGTTCACGGTGGCTGGTTTGCCACCCTGCTGGATTCGGCTCTGGGCTGCGCCGTACAAAGTACACTGGCTCCCGCGCGAAGCTATACCACGGTGGAGCTGAGCACCCATATTGTCCGCCCGGCGTCATACCGGACGGGCCCGTTACGCGCCAGCGCCCGCGTCATCCATGATGGCCGCCGCCTGCTCACTGCCGAGGCCCGTGTGGAAGATGAAAGCGGCAGGCTGTATGCCCATGCCACGGCGATCTGCATGCCGCTGGACATGCCGCCCGTCTGACAGAGATGCACAAGGTGCAGCATCATTACAGACAGCACTCCTGCAGGGCTGGCCGGTTTCTGCCACCGGGCAGGATCACCAGCATGGTCTCCACATCGCGCCCGGCATCGTGACTCAGGCTGATTTCCAGCCCGCTGGAGAACCCCAGCAGCAGGCCGTGATCAACGCTTGTGTAGCGCTGCAGATAGCCCGCCTCCATATAGGCAGGCAAGTACTGCCGATGCGGAAAGTGCACCCCCTGTTCCCCCTGTAAGGTGCGTTCCTGCGGCGTGACGGTCTCGACCAGCCGCCAGCGGTCATCGCCATCATCAAAGAACACCTTGTAGCTGCAACCGTCATCGAAGCTCAGAAACAGACAGCTGCAGTTGTTCTGGCGTCTGCCATCCAGCCAGTATTCCCTGGCGAGAATGGACGTACAGCTTCTCATCGCCCTTCCCTCACTAAGTTCATATAGGTTTACCTGTCGCTTGCATCATCAAACTGCAATAGCAGAACGGCGACACCCCGGCGTACAGCGGTGTCACCAGAGTGATCAGGGTTTGATCAGCAAAGGTCGCGCCAACTCAATAACACGGCAGGCAGCACCGCAAGCCCTGACGGCAGAAACGACAACGCCAGCCTGATTTGCATCAGGCTGGCATCGGGCAGAGCGCGGGTAGTGCTCAGAGGATGCTGATTACAGCGAGGCCATGTCGATCACAAAGCGATACTTCACATCACCCTTGATCATGCGTTCATAGGCTTCGTTGATCTGATCCATGCGGATCATCTCCACGTCACAGGTGATGCCGTGCTCAGCGGAGAAATCCAGCACTTCCTGCGTTTCCTTCATACCGCCGATCATCGAGCCGACCAGTTTGCGGCGTTTGCCGATCAGGTGGAAGCTGTGAATGGCGGGCTCATCCAGCGGCTCCACCTGACCGACGATGATGTGGGTACCATCAACTTTCAGGCAGGCCAGATAGGGGTTGTAATCGTGCTTGGTGGGCACGGTGTCGAGCATGAAGTCGAAGCTCTCGTACGCGGCTTCCATCTGTGCCGGATCGGTGGAAACGATCACGTGATCCGCTCCCTGTTTTTTGGCCTCGGCCACTTTGCTGGCGGAACGGGTGAAGATGGTTACTTCGGCACCCAGTGCCCTGGCGTATTTGACGCCCATATGGCCCAGACCACCCATACCGATAATGCCGACCTTGTCACCGGCTTTGACACCGTAATGCTTGAGCGGGGAATAGGTAGTGATACCGGCGCAGAGAATGGGTGCTGCAGATTTGATGTCCAGCGCATCGGGGATTTTCACCACGAAGTGCTCAGTCACCACGATGGTTTTGGAGTAACCGCCGTAGGTGGGCAGGTTGTCGCTGTGCAGATGGAAGCCGTTGTAGGTCGGCGCCATGCCTTTGGCGCAGTACTGCTCCAGATCGGCCTTGCAGGAAGAACACACCCGGCAGGACTCGACCATACAGCCAACCCCCACCAGATCACCGACCTTGTATTTCTGCACATCACTGCCGACGGCACTGACGCGGCCGATAATTTCATGGCCGGGCACCATCGGGAACACCGAATTGCCCCATTCGTTACGGGCCTGATGGATGTCGGAATGGCAGACACCGCTGTAGAGAATTTCAATGGTGACATCGTCAGGCCGCGCGTCCCGACGCTCGAATGTAAAGGGTTTCAGAGGGCTTGTGGCGGACTCGGCCGCGTATCCCAGTACTTTCAACATAATCAGCACCTTACAGTCTGGTTCAGGGAGAGCGAAGCGACCTGACGGGTATCAGTCACCTCAATAACCTCCGCCCGAAGGGGATCGGGCGAGGACGCTACTATGCCGCGGGCGGTGCTGACAGCGCATGTCAGATCCTCGGGGATACTTGCCTATTTCTCCTAACCTGTCTGGAAAGACGCTGCTTTTTGTACCATTAGTAGTCAGAATCTCCGCCTACCCTGCACAACCGGACGAGGCCATCGATGACGACTGCACGCCAGCCCCTGGACAATTGCCCCTTCAACACGCCAACCGATGGCACCACCGCCGCGATAGAAACCCTGACCGCAGAGAGCGCGAATATCCCCGCCTGCCGGGAAGATCTGGTGCAACTGCTGCAACCGCTGATCCGGCAGGAAGGTTTTCAGTCCACCGCCGTCGACGGCGTGCATGTGGTCAGTTCGATCTACGGTTGTCAGCGCAATCCGATGATCTACGAGCCGGGCATTTTCATCGTCGCGCAGGGGCGCAAGATCGGTTACCTCGGCGAAAACCGCTATCACTATGACCCCGGTAACTATCTGGTGCAGACCCTGCCACTGCCGTTCGAGTGTGAAACCTTTGCCTCGCCGCAGATGCCGATGATGGGGCTGGCGGTGCTGATTGACCCGGTGATGCTGTCGGAGCTGGTAGCGCAGATGGGCTACAGCCATCACCCCGAGCAGGCGGATGTGGAGCCGATGGCCTCGGTGCCGATGAATGCCTCCATGCATCAGGCGGTGCTGCGCCTGTTACAGACCCTCAATGATCCGCTGGAAGCCAGAGTGCTGGGCAGTGCCCGGGTGCGTGAAGTGCTGTATGAAGTGCTGCGCGGCCCCTGCAGTGGGGCGTTGCTGCAGCTGTTACGCCAGCAGGGCAACTTCTCCCGCATCGTGCATGTGCTTAGCTATCTGCACCGGCACTACAACCAGCCGCTGGAAATCGAGCAGCTGGCGCGGGAGGCCAATATGAGCCTGTCGACCTTCCATCTTCACTTCAAGAACGTCACCTGCAGTTCACCGCTGCAGTACCTGAAGCGTATCCGCCTGCTCAAGGCCCGCCAGCTGATCATGCAGGGGGAGAACAACGTCAGTACCGCCGCCATGGAAGTGGGCTATGAAAGCCCGTCGCAGTTCAGCCGGGAATACAAACGCTATTTTGGCGCGGCGCCCCGCAGTGAACGGGTCGGCGCCTGAACGCAGGAGCAGCCCATGGCCTGCGCTCAGTTGATCATCGGCCGGTGTTCAGGCCGCACCGCGTGAACCTGTTACGCCAGCCTCCCCCGCTTCGGCGACAACCGGCAGCGGCATCTGCATCTGCCGTGACTCGCCCATCAGAAAGGCGCGGTTATCGTCCATGCTCTGCTTGAGGTAATCCCACAGCACGGTGATCCGTGCCAGTCGCCGCCGGTCTGCCGGGGCGGTCAGCCAGAAGCTGCGCACCAGATCAATGTCCTGCTCAAGCAGTGGCAGCAGCTGCTCATTCCGTGAAGCCAGAAAGCACGGCAGGATGGCCACCCCCAGCCCCTCGCAGGCGGCGGTGTACTGAGAGATCACACTGGTACTGCGAAAACTCGGCAGACTGTCAGGAATGATCGAGCGCATGTAATTCAGCTCATCGGTAAACAGCAGATCCTCGACATAGCTGATCAGGGTATGACGGGCCAGATCGCGGCGCTTGCGAATGGGCGGATGCTGCTGCAGGTAATCACGGCTGGCATACAGCCTGAGACGGTAATCACACAGCTTCGACACCACCAGACTGGCGTGCTCCGGGCGCTCCACCGAGATCGCCAGATCGGCCTCATTGCGGTTGAGATTGACGATACGTGGCAGGGGCATCAGATCGACATTGATGGCCGGGTACTGCAGGCAGAAATGGGCCAGCTGCGGGGCGATGACAAAGTGGCCAAAACCTTCGGTCGTACCCAGCCGTACGTTACCGTACAGCTGGCGGTTTTGCCCGCCAGCCTCCTCCAGCGCCTGATTGACGAACTGCTCCATCTGCTCGGCACGCTCCAGCAGCTGGGCCCCCGCCACAGACAGGGTGTAGCCCTGGGCATCACGCTCAAACAACTGGGTCGACAGCCGCTCCTCGAAGCGGCGGATACGCCGTGAAACGGTGGAATGATCAAGACCAAGACGGCGGGCGGCATCGACCAGACGGCTGCAGCGCGCGGTTTCCAGAAAGATGCGCAAATCATCCCAATCGGACATACCCCCTCCTCAGACCCAGCTGACAATCTGCCCTCTGTGCACCATTCGCTCTGCCACCGTGCAGGCATGACCGGATACGCTGCAGGCCCTACGTGACATAGTCTGGCGCGACATGTGTGCAAATTTGCATATTTGGTTTGAATTTTTGCAGGTTGCCCGTTCAGCTCCCCCCTGTCTACTATCCAAAGGGCTACAAGCAAACAAACAGCGGTCAGATAAGAATAAAAATCAACCGTACCCGGGAGCCTGCCAACCGACACAGGAACTCCCTGTCACACAACCCAGAGCCCAAAGATGGCCCGTTGTGTGCTCTCAGAAACAGAGTCTCGCCAGCCGGGTACTCGCAAAAAACCGACGCTACGCCAAAACACGACACGACAACCAGAAGTTAGATATCGAAGGACAACGTATCCGGCTCACAAGGCAGGATGCGCACTGTTACCCGAGGCAAGGCAGTTTCAAGGTGTGAAGAGCAACGGCACGACCCTCATGTGCCACAGCGCAGCCACGCCTGTTCACCGGCGCCCCCTCCCACAGTGCTTCGATACACACCGGCCCAACGGACCGGTGTCAGGCGTATCACGACCGTCGGGTGTTCACACCCTTCAATCACAGTGATGAGTTCATACCTGCATCGGTATGACGCAGTAAGTCAGTGCAACCTTGAACCATAAAAATAAATACGGAAGGAGTACGAACATGAAATACAGTGCGATCCGCTACGGCTTTCCTCTCGCCGCAGGGCTGAGTCTGGCCATAGCGGCTACGGTCGTGCAGGCCGATGGACCGAAGTCCATGGATGTCGCCAGTACCTTCGCCACCACCAACTTCCTCGGTGCCGGTGCCAAGCATCTGGCCGAGCAGATCGACATCACCACCGGCGGTGCGGTGAAGCTGCGCGTGCACGAACCCGGTGATCTGGTGCCGCCGTTTGAAGTGTTCAACTCGGTATCCTCCGGTGCGGTCGATGCCGGCTGGGACTGGATCGGTTACTGGGCAGGTACGGTGCCGGTCACCAACCTCTACGGTGCACTGCCTTTTGGCCCCACTCCGGATGCCTTCATGTCGTGGATGTGGGCAGGCGACGGCACCAAGCTGCTGCAGTCCGCCTATGACCAGTACAACGTTCATGTGCTGCCCTGCTTCATTTCTCCGCAGGAAACCGGCGGCTGGTACAACAAGGAAATCAACAGCGTGGAAGACTTCAAGGGTCTGCGCATGCGGATTTCCGGGCTGGGTGCCAAGGTACTGAGCAAGCTGGGGGCTTCCACCCAGCTGATCCCCGGCAATGAAATCTATCTGGCGCTGGAACGTGGCCGTATCGATGCCACCGAGTTCTCCATCCCGCAGGTGGATCAGGCCATGGGCTTCAACGAGATCGCCAAGTACTACTACTTCCCCGGCTGGCACCAGTCGGCCAGCTGGTTCTCCTTTATCGTCAACAAGGATGTCTGGGACAAATACAGCGACGAGCGCAAAGCCCAGATGGAAACGGCCTGCCGCTCTACCCTGCAGTGGTCCATGGCCGGTGCCGCCGAGAAACAGGTACAGATCATCGACGAGCTGAAAGCCAAGGGTGTGGAAGTCCGCCGCTTCCCCGATCCGGTGCTGAAGGCACTGCGCTCCACCTGGGATGAGGTGCGCGCCGAGGAAGAGAAAACCAATCCTCGCTTCAAGGAAGCCTACGAGTCGCTGATGAAGTACGTCGACCTCAACGACCAGTGGTACAAGCTGCAGGAGTTGCCACGTGACTGAACCAACCTGGCGCTCCAGTAGCGCCAGGGCATTAACTGCCCTGGCGCGGCCGCTGATGGCTTCGGGAGAGTGGGTTGGCAAGGTTTCCAGCTGGCTGGTCATCGGAGTGGCACTGCTGGTACTGACCACGGTGCTGCTCAATGCGCTGGGAATCAACGAAGTTGCCCGGTGGCAGGACAAAGTCCTGCTGCTGGGCGATGCCATCACCATCAACAGCGTGACCGAAATGCAGTGGCATCTGTTCGGTCTGCTGACTCTGCTGGGCGGCACCTATGCTCTGCACCATGACACCCATGTGCGGGTCGATCTGGTCTATCACGGTCTGAGTCAGCGCAACCGCGCCATCATCGACGTGCTCGGTCACCTGATCTTCCTGCTGCCTTTCTGTGTGCTGATTGCCTGGCTGTCACGGCATTTCGTCGAGATGTCGTTTGTCTCCCACGAGCAGTCCAACTATGGCGGCCTGACCGACCGCTGGATCATCAAGGCAGCACTGCCACTGGGCTTGCTGTTCCTCGCCGTCAACGCGCTGGGACAGGTGCTGGAAAATATCGCCTTTTTGCTCGATCCCACGCAGTTCCCGGATCGTCTGGAGAAAGCTCATGCTGGATGAGTATGGTCTGCCCATCCTGATGGTGGTTGCCCTGCTGGTCACCCTGTTCACCGGCTACCCGGTGGCCTTCCTGCTCGGCGGGCTGGGCATCGTCTTTGCCTTTATCGGGGGCATCAATCTGGCCTTTCTCGGCACCGTATCGTCGCGCATCTTCGGCGGAGTGATCGAGAACTGGCTGATGATCGCCATCCCGCTGTTTGTGTTCATGGGGCTGATGCTGGAAAAGTCCGGCGTCGCGCGCAATCTGCTGCTGACCCTGCAACGGCTGTTTGGCCGGGTGCACGGCGGGCTGGCGATTTCGGTGGCGCTGCTGGGTATCGTCATGGCCGCCAGCACCGGCATCATCGGCGCGTCGGTGGTGATGCTGGGCCTGCTGGCACTGCCGGTGATGCTCAAACAGAACTATAAGCCGGAAGTGGCCTGCGGCATCATCGCCGCCTCGGGCACCCTCGGCATTCTGATTCCACCGTCAATCATGCTGGTGCTGATGGGGTCGATCATGCAGATTTCGGTCGGTGCGCTGTTCAAGGCCGCACTGGTCCCAGGCCTGCTGCTCGGTGCCCTCTATGTGCTGTATCTGACCATCATCGGCAAGCTGCGGCCTGACTGGGCGCCCCTGCCGGATGAAAACGCCGAAGATGTCGATACCACCCCGCTGGCGGCGGCACTGGCTCGTGACCTGCTTGGCCCGGTGATCCTGATCGCCGCCGTACTGGGTTCGATCATGGCCGGCATTGCCACGCCGACCGAGGCCGCGGCCATCGGTGCCGCAGGCTCGATGCTGCTGGCGCTGTTTGCCCGCACGCTCAACCTCGGCACGCTGCGCGATGTCATGCGCGACACCTCCCGCACCAGCGCCATGATTCTGTTTGTGGTGGTCGGCGCTACCTGCTTCAGCGTGGTGTTCAAGCGCCTCGGTGGCGACATCATGATCGAAGAAATGATCACCGGTACCGGCCTCGGCCCTTATGGCCTGTTGCTGCTGGTGATGGGGCTGATCTTCTTCCTCGGTTTCTTCCTCGAATGGATCGAAATCAGCTTTGTGGTGCTGCCGCTGCTGGTGCCGGTGATTGCCAAGCTGGACTTCGGGCTGGGGCTGTCCAGTCAGGCCATTCTGGTGTGGTTCGCGGTGCTGGTGGCGGTCAATCTGCAGACCAGCTTCCTCACCCCGCCGTTTGGTTATGCGCTGTTCTACCTCAAGGGCATTACCCACGGTGAAATCAGCATCGGCATGATCTACCGCTCGATCATTCCCTTCGTGCTGTTGCAGGTGCTGGGGCTGATTCTGTGCATTCTGTTCCCTTCACTGGTGCTGTGGCTGCCGGGTATGACCGGCAGCGGTTAGCAACCGCCTGACGCCAACCTGCCAGCGCCCGCCCTCTGCGGGCGCTGTGCGTTATCCTGCCCGATCAGGCAGGTGGTCTCAGCAGTTCACTATGGTAGGATGCCCCACCTCAAGGTGCCGATGGATCAGCGCCACTTTACTGCTACAAGGAACGTACGATGAGTAATCCCAATTCCTGCCCTACTCCCAATGGCCTCGCGGTCACCAGCAATCCTGCCGGTCAGCCCTACCTTGACGAACTCACCCCCATCGCCGAATACATGGCCAGAGAGATCAGCACTAACCTGCGTTCTCCTGACGTGCGGGCGATGAAACACCTGAACCATTCCGCTGACTACTTTCTCAATCATGCCCGTGAAATGAAAAACTGGGGTTTAGGGGAGTTACTGGACTGGGGTAAAGACAAGGCCAAAGGACTGACAGCCCGAGAGGCCGCCATGATGATCTGGACCATAAAGGTGGCACAGGACAGCAGCTGGGATCACAAGCCCATTATTGGCCGCTGTTTTCATCCGCGAGATCCGCAGGCTCAGCACTATCATGCATGGAAGGATCGTCGTTACTTCTACGACATTTGGTCCAATATTCACTATGGGTTTATTGGCGCAGCGGCTGGATTTACCCGCTCTCAGTTGTCCGATGGGGCAGGTCTTGAACAGATTGGTAGTACCGTCATCGCTCGACAGCTACCTCGCCGCTCCGCCCCCTATACAGGCAAGCTGCGTGACTTTGATGGAGAGAATGATCGCATTTGCGTCCAGCTTGGAATCAGTCTGTACTCAAGATTCCCTGCTGGACCGACCGCCAAAGAGCTAGTTGATAGCATCATTAACAGTGCTGTGCAGTACAGCCCTCCAAAGCCTTGAGGAGGAGTGGACTATGAAATATGTGCTGGGAATTATCGTAGGGGTGCTGGGCTACATCTGGTTTACTTATAGCCCTGATGGCCCTGTTAGCTATGTAGAAGTTGAGTTTGTTGCCCCTGATGATCACGTACCTCTTTATAGTGTTTCGATAACGTCAGGGGGAGATAAAAGTGCACTGGGTAACATCTCTCCAGGTGAGACCCAGTCGACCCGGATTTACCCCAAAGATGCAACCGACAATGAGCTTCATGTCTGGGCCAACCTCCGGGCGGACCAGCAGCCAACGCAAGTCGGTTGGGTGGGTCAACGCTATTACCCTCCCGGCACTGCTTTCCGCACTCATATCCAGATTGATCAGAACGGTAAAGTGATTGCCGAGAAGTCGTGCAAGCTACCCTGCTCGTTTGACTGAATCTGACGACTAAATGGGTATCTGCGAATGGATACCCATTTCTTTTCCTCAGGACTAAAACGAACGCCACCAGCACTGCACAGTGGCTCACTGACGTACCGAAGATGAAATATCTGATTGGAATTGGCGCAGCACTGCTTGCCGCACTGTGGTGGTATCACTTCCCTGCCAGGCCGGTAAGTTATGTAGAAGTGGAGTTTGTTGCTCCTGTGGGAAGTCCTCCTCTCAATGAAGTGTCGATTACCTCTGGAGTAGATAAAACGCGCCTAGGCAATATTCAGCCAGGTGAAACCAAGACGGCCCGTCTTTACCCGGCTGAAGGATCCGACAATCAGGTTGGCCTGATTATTGTCCGCTCCCTCATCAACACAGATGACTTATCTGCTATCACTCCCAACGATTGGGAAGGATGGATGGGTCAACGCTATTACCCTCCCGGCACTGCGTTCCGCACCCATATCCAGATTGATCAGAACGGCAAGGTGATTGCCGAGAAGTCGTGCAAGCTACCCTGCTCGTTTGACTGAATCTGACGACTAAATGGGTATCTGCGAATGGATACCCATTGCTTTCCTTCACTACTCAAACGAACGCCACCAGCACTGCACAGTGGCTCACTGACGTACCGCACATGAAATATCTGATTGGAATTGGCGCTGCTCTTCTTGCCTCAGTTTGGTGGTACTACTTGCCGCCGGGACCTGTGTGCTATGTAGAAGTGGAGTTTGTGGCTCCCAAAGGGACTGTGCCACTGCGGACTGTTGAAGTTATGTCCGGTCCTGGCAAAAGCGTGCTCACCGACATTGAACCGGGCGAGACGCAAACCACAACGGTTTACCCTGAAGACTCAACCGGGAACGAAGTGAGCCTTTTTATATTTCCAACCCCTGATGGCTCCAAGAAGAACATAGGCTGGGGAGGCCAACGCTATTACCCTCCCGGCACTGCGTTCCGCACCCATATCCAGATTGATCAGAATGGCAAAGTGATTGCCGAGAAGTCGTGCAAGCTACCCTGCTCGTTTGACTGAATCTGACGACTAAATGGGTATCTGCGAATGGATACTCATTGCTTTCCCTCAGGACGATAACGACCACCCGTATTTTCTCTGTCGCTTCTGCCAGTACGCCGTCAGCCAGTGGGGTTTCGGTGACGTCAGAAGGAGATCAGCGCCGCCCTGACGTCCTCGACCAGCGGTTCCAGCGCCAGCGGCAGGCGGGTATCGATACGGATGACCTTGCCCAGCGCCACAGGCCGGTCATATTCCGCCAGCATGGCGTCGGTCCGCTCGGCAAGAGGATGGGCGCCATGCTGCTGACCGCTCGCCGCCCGCAGACTGAAGCGCCGCTGGGTTTCCTCCCGGCCACACTCGCAGTGCACCTCCACCACCGTCGCCGCCAGGCTCAGCAACTGACGCCGTTCATAGTCGCTGTAAGGGCGGAAGTTGGCCTCAAGCACGACACAGGGAGCATTGCGGGCCAGTGTCCACAGGAGTTCCATGGCGGCAGCGCCAAGGCGACGGGAAGCCGCAAGGTCACCCCCGGCGTCACCCAGCACGTCAGTCAGCGTCTCCTTGATGAAATCCTTGCAGAACAGCGGAAAGCCCAGCTGTGCTGCCAGCAGTACGGCCAGAGTGGTTTTCCCCGCCCCCGGCGCTCCCGAGACAATCACAAATTGCCGCTGCACTGTCTCCTTTTGCTGCTGCATAGCGCCCTCCCCACAGGTTGCGTGCCTTTACTGAGCATAGCCCCAACTTTATCCGGCCATCGGCTGCCCGCCTGGCAGGCTGTTGAAAAACGTCATCGAGGCCGCCGAGACAAGGAAATACCCCGAGGGCACAAACAACAGGCGAAAAAGCGGAGTGTAGTGAACTCAATGAGCATTTGACTCGCATTGCTCGCCCCTTCGGGGCCGCGCTAAAGCACGCTCAGCCTTTGGCGGTGAGCCTGTTTTTGACGCGGTATTCGGCAACGCAGATAGATTTTCAACAACCTGCGAGAACGCCATGCACCGGCACCATTATCACCGCTCAGGCAAAGTGTGCTTTTACCTCCTCCACTGCCTGTTGCCAGGCAGCCTGACGCAGCTGCGGATCAGGCATGGCGGTGCTTTCCACATAGAAGAACTGCACCTGATGCAGGCCGATCACTTCCAGCACCGCCTTGAGATAAGGCGTCATAAAATCCGGCTGACGGCCACCGCGCAGCCGCCCGCCGGTGGAAATGGCCACATACACCGGGCGGTCGCTGAGCGTGCCGACCTTCCCTTCCGCCGTCGCCACAAAGGTGTGGCGTATACGCACCACGTGATCAATCCAGGCCTTGAGCGCAGACGGCACCGTGAAGTTGTGCATCGGCGCGGCCAGTATCAGTGCATCGGCAGCACGCAGCTGACTGATCAGCTGATCCGACAGGGGCAGCGAGCCATCAGCCTCCGCCGGGTCCTCACCACCGCGCAGGGCTGCCGAGTAGGGGGCGTCGGGATGGGGCAGGCTGTCAGCGTGCACATCATCGATAGCCACCGCGGTATCGCCCTGCTGACTGAGCCAGTGATCAACGATCAGCTGTGACAGCTGGTAGCTCGCAGCTTCCGTGCCACGGGCACTGCTATGGATACGAAGAATATTCATACTGATGTATCTCCCAACACTTTGCTGAAACGGATAGCCCCGGTAAGCAACCCCTGACGAAAGTAAAAACGCTGAGCCAGCGCGTTGCTGAGACCGGTATCCAGCACCAGTTTTTCGCAACGCTCGAAGCGGGCAATGTCCTCCAGCTCCTGCAGCAGTCTGGCGCCCCACTGACCGCCGCGGCAGCGTCCGGTCACCACCAGATCATCGACATACAGGAAGCGGCCATAGATCAGATTTTCCTGCAGCCGGTAACCGGCCAGGGCGATGATCTCGCCATGCTGCCAGACGGCCAGCAGCTGATAGTGCTGCTGACGCTGGCGTTGCAGGCGCGCCAGATAGTCTTCCTCACTGTGCAGCATTGGCCGTAACTCCTGCATGACGGCAAAGCTGGCACGCCATTCCGACTCGGAATTGAGATGACGCAGCAGATAGTCAGCAGGGGTGGGCTCCTCCGCCAGCACAGCGGAATCGGGGGCGATATAGGGGTGCAGGCTCATACTCGGCTCTCCTCTGAACGGCATAACGGGCGCAGGTGATGCAGTGTTCCCGCCACCGTCCTTGTGCGGTGGCTGATGTGGACTATGCTAGTTCGCCGGTGACATAGCAGAAGTACCATAAAACCTGTTTTGGACTGGGCCATGAACAATAACCATCCCCCCGCAGGCACCCCTACAGAGACCCTGATCAGTCTGTCGGGCAACGACTCACGGCCACTTTACCGGCAAGTCTACGAACGTATCCGTGATGCCATCAGCGACGGCACCCTGAAACCCGGTGACCGCATTCCGTCGGCCCGCGCACTGGCAAAAGAACAGGGTGTGGCCCGCGGCACCATCGAAGAAGCCTATGGCCTGCTCAATGCCGAGGGTTATATCCAGTCACGCGGACAGGCAGGCACCTTTATTTCTCAGGTACTCAAACCCGCCACCGTCAGCACGCCCGCCACGCCTCCGGCCACCCAGCTATTCAGTGAAGACAACTGGTCGCGCCCACCGGAGATCATGCCGTTCCAGCTCGGCGTACCGGCGCTGGATGCCTTCCCGCGGAAAATCTGGGCACGGCTGGGCGCACGCTATCTGCGCTCCATTCAGCCCATGGAGCTGGTCTACCCTGCCGCCGAAGGGCTGCAAAGCCTGCGCACCGCGCTGGCCGCCTACCTGCAGGTGGCACGCGGCATCCAGTGCACCGCCGCCAATATCTTCATCACCAGCGGCTACATCAACAGCCTGCAGCTGGTGCTGCAAACCCTGCTCAGCGCAGGCGATCAGGTGTGGGTGGAAAACCCCGGTTATCCGCCTTCTCGGGGCGTACTGAAAAGCATCGGGCTGCAACTCGCTCCGGTGGCGGTAGACGAGGAAGGGTTGAATGTAGTGCAGGGTCTGCAACAGGCCGCTCACGCCCGCGCCGCCATCGTCACGCCAGCCCATCACAGCCCGCTCAGCGTGTCGCTGTCACTGGCCCGGCGTCTGCAGTTGCTGGACTGGGCCAGCACCCGGCAAAGCTGGATCATCGAGGATGATTACGATGGCGAATACCGCTATGTCAGCCGGCCATTACCGGCCCTGAAAAGCCTGGATCGCGATGGCCGGGTGCTCTACCTCGGCACCTTCAGCAAGGTGCTGTTCCCGGCATTGCGACTGGCTTATGTGGTGGTGCCGGAGGCGCTGACCGATGCCTTCCGCCGCAACTGTCAGATTTTCGCCGGCCACGCGCCGATGATGACGCAAAGCATCGTCAGCAGCTTTATGGAGGAAGGCCACTTCGCCCGCCATATCCAGCGCATGCGCAGGCTCTACAGCGAACGCCGCAGCCATACCCTGCAAGGCCTGCAACAGGCACTGGGTGAGCGGGTGAACTTTATTCCGCAGCCGGGAGGAATGCATTTGCTGGCACGCATTCCGGGCTGCAATGACCGTGAGCTGGCCCAGCGTATGCGTGAACAGGGTCTCAGCGCCCAGCCGCTGTCGACCTTCAGGGTGGAGGGGCCGGTCAGTGACACCCTGCTGCTGAGCTTTACCAATATCAGCTCGGCGCAGCAGGCGGAGACCTATGGCAGGCACCTGCTGGCGCTGCTTTAACAGGCTGTTAAGCCGGACCAGTAAAGGCATGCAACGCGGTGATCTTAGTGGTGCGATAGCAGCCCTGGTCAACAGCCATCGCACCGGGTACAGAACGCGCCTGTATCGTTACACCAGACCTGCCTTATCCAGCCCATAGGCCGCATCCGCTGACCCCGGCACGGCCTTGAAGCCAATGCTGATGCGGTTCCAGCCGTTGATGATGGCGATCAGGAAGGTAATGGCAGACAGCTCTTCTTCCGACAGCTGCTCACGCACAATGGCATAGGTGGCATCATCGACACCGTGCTCCGGCAGGCGGGTCAGCACCTCCGTCCACAGCAGGGCGGCACGCTCACGGGCACTGAACAGTGCCGACTCGCGCCAGATGGCGATATGGTGCACACGCAACTCACGCTCGCCGTGAATCCTGGCTTCCTTGACGTGCATGTCGAGGCAGAATCCGCAGCCGTTCAGCTGTGAGGCACGGATGGTGATCAGGTCGCCCAGCTGCTGAATGGCAGGATGCTGTTTGACGGCGTTGTTGGCGTCCAGATAGGTTTTGAACAGTGCGGGAGTGGCCTGAATGTAATCAATGCGCTGGCTCATGGTGTAACTCGCTCTGAGTGATGGGGGAAGCGTTCAGGTCCGGCTTATGGCCTCGCCTGCTGTTGCGCCCATCATCCTGCGATATGGCTCAGTGCTTAAGGACCAAGAACAGCCTTCCGCACTGGGCCATATTATCGGGAGTACATCTCACTCTGCTGGACCTCGGCCACACCTCTGCGGGCCAGTGTTCGCCGCTACTTTTCAGCTACCTGATACGGGTCAGCTATCTGATACGGGTCAGCGGCCTGATACGGCTCCACCTGCTGACGCAGGCGCTGCAGGGCCGTAATAAAGAAATCGATAAAGGCGTTGATACGCAGTGAGCCACGCTGGTTGGGCAGATAGAGCGCCGACACCTGCGAGCGGGCATTGTTGGGATTGACCTCATAGTCGGCAAACAGCCGCTGCAGGCGCCCTGCCGCCACATCGGCACTGACCAGCCAGTCTGATATCAGTACGATGCCGGCATCGGCCAGCACTGCCGCCCGCAGTATCTCGGCATTGTTGCTGCGATAACTGCCATTGACGGCAATGCGCTGCTCTTCCTGCTGGCGGCGGAAGGTCCACACCTGACGCAGGTCGCGGCTGTTGGCATTCACGTAGTTGAAACGCAGGCAACGGTGATCCGGCAGATCTGCCGGCAGTCGCGGCTCACCGTGGGCAGCCAGATAAGCGGGGCTGGCCACCACCCAGCGCTGATAGCCACTGATGGTGCGGCTGACAACGCCGTCCATGGGCGCCGGGGCACCCAGCCGGATGGCCAGATCAATACTGTCGCCGAGCAGATCGCTGATGCTGTCGGAGACGGTGATATCCAGCTCCAGCCGCGGATAACGCCGGATAAACTCGCCCAGATGGGGAGCAATCACATCGCGGCCAAGGGTGGTCGGCAGTGACACCCGCAACGGCCCGGACGGCTCGCTGCCACTGTCTCGCACCTGCTCATCCGCATCGGCCAGCTCATCAAGAATGCGCCGGGCCTGCTGGTAATACACCT
The DNA here is from genome assembly GCF_029846635.1 of Pokkaliibacter sp. MBI-7. Taxonomy (NCBI): domain Bacteria; kingdom Pseudomonadati; phylum Pseudomonadota; class Gammaproteobacteria; order Oceanospirillales; family Balneatrichaceae; genus Pokkaliibacter; species Pokkaliibacter sp. MBI-7. The sequence continues at coordinate 1,298,725 of NZ_JARVTG010000001.1, forward strand.
CACCGGCTTCGGTGACGGTCACCTGACGGGTGGAGCGATTGAGCAGCACCGTGCCCAGCTCCTGCTCCAGTGCGCTGACCATGCGGGTCACCGACGAGGTAGCCAGATCCAGCCGGCGTGCCGCGGCCGAAAAGCCCCCGGCCTCGACCGTCGCCAGAAACATCTTCAATGCCAGTAACTTATCCATGCACAGGCCACCTGTAGCGTTACGAACGAGCCTGCCGACCATGCCAGCAAAACGCCAGCAGGGCCAGTGCCGGTACCGCGGTGCCTGCCATGGCTACGGTGTGCCAGCCACCACTGTGATAGAGGGTAGCAGCAAATACCGAGCCCAGCGCCCCGCCCACAAAGATGCTGGTCATGTAGATAGCATTGAGACGGGCACGGCTTTTCGGGTCCAGTGCGTAGATCGCACGCTGACCGAGCACCATGTTCATCTGCACCGCGAAGTCGAGCAGCACGCCCGTGATCGCCAGCGCTACCACCGATACACCCAGAGGCAACAGACCGACCGCCATGGCCAGCACCGCCAGCACCAGTGCCACCGTCGTGGCCTTGCCGGTATGCCCGGCATCGGCCAGCCGTCCGGCAATGGGAGCTGACGCAGCACCTACCGCACCAATCAGGGCAAACACGGCGATGGCACTCTGGCTCAGGCCGTGGCTCTGCGCCAGCTCCAGCGGTACGGCGGTCCAGAACAGACTGAAGGTGGCAAACATCAGCCCCTGATACAGCGAGCGCTGACGCAGAATCGGCTGACTGCGCAGCAGCACACCCAGTGAGCCCAGCAGCTGCCCATAGCTGGAGCGGTGGCTTGGCTCATGGCGTGGCAGCGTCGTGGCCATCACCACGATGATCAGCAGCATCAGTGCCGTCGCAGTGAAATACACCGTGCGCCAGCCAAAATGGTCAGCAATCAGGCTGGACACCGGCCGGGCCAGCAGAATCCCCAGCAGCAGACCACTCATGATATTGCCGACGATGCGCCCGCGACTCTGCTCTGGGGCCATATGGGCGGCCATCGGGATCAGCATCTGCACCGCGACCGAGCTGATCCCTACCAGCAGAGAAATGGCCAGAAACCACTGCGGCTGTGACGTCAGTGCCGCCGCCAGCAGGCTGATACTGGACACCACCGCAGTGCCGATCATCAGTTTGCGGTTTTCGATCAGGTCGCCCAGCGGCACCAGCAACAGCAGGCCAAGGGCATAGCCAATCTGGGTCAGGGAGACAATCAGACTGGCGGCATCGGCAGACAGCCCCACCGACGGTGCAATCAGGGCGATGATGGGCTGTGAATAATAAAGGTTGGCGACAATGGCGCCGCAACAAAAGGCGAACAGCCACACCAGCCCCTGAGTAAGAGGCGCGTGGGCGGGAGTCACTGGCGCAGTCTGCGACAGGCTGGAAGGTGTATTGCTCATGGTCGTTCCCTGGCTGGGGGTACCTGCAGCAGCTGGCGTCGACGTGACCACACCGGCAGCAACAGACCCCGAGCACTGCAAATACTTCATTCAATAAAAGGTTCAGTCAGACACGTCAGCGGACTTTAGCAGATGGCATCCACCGGCAAGGGCGGGTAATCGGTATAGCCCTGCGCGCCGCCGCCGAAATACAGACTGGCATCACTGCTGTTGAGCGCTGCGCCGAGACGAAAGCGCAGCGGTAAATCCGGGTTACTGATAAAGGGCCGGCCAAAGGCGATGATATCCGCCCGCCCCTCAGCCAGCGCCTTCTCCGCACTGGCCTGATCATAGCCACCGGCCAGTATCAGCACGCCCCGATAGCGGGTGCGCATCGTGAGGATAAGGTAGTCCCACGCCGGATCATGCTGCGGGTCTTTCTCCACCCCCACCATGGCCGGCTCAACCAGATGCAGATAGGCCAGCCCGCGCTCACTCAGCTGATCGGCAATAACGCCAAAGGTGGTCAGCGGCGAGCGGTCACCCATGCCCATAAAGCGCCCCATCGGTGTCAGACGCACGCCGACCCGCGCGGCACCGATCTCATCCGCAATGGCATCCACCACCTCCAGCAGCAGGCGGCTGCGGTTCTCCACGCTGCCGCCGTAACGGTCATCACGCAGGTTGGAGCGGGAGTTGATGAACTGATCCAGCAAATAACCATTACCGGCGTGAATCTCAACCCCATCCATGCCGGCATCGACCGCATTTCGCGCCGCCTGACGATAATCCTTGATGATGGACGCGATACCCGCCAGGGTCAGCGCCTGAGGCACCGGCACATCACTCCATATCCCCCGGCCCTGCGCATCGACAATGAAGGTCTTGCCCGGCGCCGCCTGGGCACTGGGTGCTACCGGCAGCGCCCCTTCCGGCTGGAACTGCGGATGCGACACCCGGCCGGTGTGCCACAGCTGCAGGAACATGCGGCCCCCTTCCTGGTGCACGGCATCCGCCACCTGCCGCCAGCCAGCAATCTGCTCAGCACTGTGAATGCCGGGCGTCCAGGCATAGCCCTGCCCCTGCTGAGAAATCTGTGTGGCCTCGCTGATGATCAGCGCCGCACTGGCACGCTGGCGGTAATACTCCACATTCAGGGCCGTTGGCACATTGCCGGGCTGACCGGCACGGGAACGGGTCAGCGGTGCCATGGCGATACGGTGTGGCAACGACAGATGGCCAAGGGTGATGGGATTGAATAGTAGTGAGCTCATAGTCTTACTCCACAAGAGGAATGCAGTTCAGAACAGCGTGCTGCTCTGGCTTGTGGATAAAGTACGGAGACAGCGCCGCAGGCAGAATCCGCCAGCGGCACAAATGAGCTTTGCGCAAAACGCAAAAGCCAGTAATGGTGAGGCCTGCAGCCGTGCTAATCAGAGGAGCACGCGCTGTCAGCCGGGCAGGATCACCGTCGCCAGCAACCCGCCCTGTGGACGATTACTCAGACTCAGGGTGCCGCCGTGCGCTTCAATATTGGAGCGCGCTATGGCTAACCCGAGGCCCACGCCACCGCTGTCACGATTACGATCAGCATCGGGCCGGGCGAATGGCTCAAACACCCGCTCCAGCCAGTCAGCGGCAATGCCGGGGCCATCATCGGCTACCGTGATCATCAGGCTGTCAGCCTCCTGCTGCACAGCCAGCTCGATGTGCTGACCGTAGCGCCGGGCATTATCCAGCAGATTGCCCAGGGCCCGCTTCAGCACCAGCGGCCGGCAGCGATAGCGGAGGCCAGCCGGTATCAGGCAGTGAATGGGCTGCCCGAGCAGCTGCCGCTCCTCTGCCAGTTGCTGCAGCAGCTGCGCAAGGTCGATGGTCGAGGTGGCTTCACCGGCACCGTCGTCACGGGCAAAACGCAGAGTTTCATCCATCATCTGCCCCATTTCCCTGAGGGTGCGCGTCATACTGCTGCGCAGCGCATCATCGTCGATCAGTTCGGTACGCAACCGCAGCGAGGTAATCGGCGTGCGAAAGTCATGGCTGATAGCCGCCAGCATCTGCGTACGGTCGGAGACAAAACGTCGCAGGCGCTCCTGCATGGTGTTGAACGCCTGCGCCAGCTCGCGCAGTTCGCGTGGCCCGCTCTGCGCCAGTAGCGCCATCGGCTCACCCCGGCTGAGCTGCTCGGCAGCCCGGCTCAGCTCGCGCAGTGGCCGCAGCAGCCGACGGGCAAACAGCGTCACCAGAATCAGAATCGGCAAGCCGCTGGCCAGCAGAGTGGGCAGGAAGTGATGCAGCCAGGAATTACGCACAAAAGGCCATAACGTCGCCTGTAGCCACTGACCATCCGCCAGTGCCACAAAGACCTCCAGCGCTACCCGCTGACGCTCCCGGTCTGTCGCCACGGTGCGTCGCGGCTGCCGTTCGAGCTGTACCATCACCGCCGCTTGTGCTGGCAGATCTTCTGCCAGCTCAGCCGCCAGCGCCTGTTCATCACTGCTCATGGTGATCTGCGGTGGCTGGCTTTGCAGGGTGAAGGAGGCATCATCACGGCTCACAGCCTGCAGCAACGCCTGACGGTCGCAGCCCTGAGTGCACTGCTGCAGCGCCTGAAAGGTGGTGGTGTAACGGGCAAACAGCGTGTCGAGGGCGAGCTGATGAATGCTGCCGTTCTGCTTACCCGTGAGCTGCAGGGCCAGCAGATGGGCCGCCAGTACCCCCAGCAGCAGGATGGCAATCAGCTGGCTGGCCAGGGTGTGCGGCAGACAGCGGCGCAGCAGCGGGAACAGCTTCACAGGTAGCGCTGCTCCACGGCGGCAGTAAACAAATAGCCGTTGCCCCAGGCAGTACGCAGCAGCTGACGGCTGTCATCACCCAGTTTCTTGCGCAGGCGGCTGATATGGCTGTCGACGCTGCGGTCAAACACCTGATCGTTATCGCGGTCGATCAGCGCCAGCAGCTGGTCACGGCTCAGCACCCGGTTGGGGTGTTCGACAAAGGCCAGCAGCAGGCGGAACTCCACCGGGCTCAGCTCCACCCGGTCGCCATCCTGCGCCTGCAATTCGTGGCGACTGGCATTCAGGCACCACTGCTCGAAGGTATAAGCCTGCTCCCGACCGCGACGGCTGCGCGGCTCCTGCACCCGGCGCAGGATCACCCGGATGCGGGCCAGCAGCTCACGAGGCTCAAAGGGTTTGACGATATAGTCATCGGCGCCCATCTCCAGCCCAACAATGCGGTCGGCACTGTCAGCCACCGCCGTCAGTAGAATCACCGGAATCCCCAGATGCTCATAGACATGGCGGCACAGGGTCAGGCCATCTTCACCAGGCATCATCACATCGAGAATGATCAGATCAGCCCGCCGGGCGGCCAGCTGCGTGCGCATCTCTTCGCCATTGGCAGCGGTGCTGACCTGCATGCCATAGCGACGCAGGTAGGCCGCCAGCGGATCACGGATATCGGCGTGGTCATCCACCACCAGGATATGGGTTGGGTCATGCATGGAAGGAAGTCTGGGGTCGGCTGCAATAATTCCGCAAATTCTAGACAAACTTCCGCACAAGTAAATGCGTATCCTTCTCACTTTCAAGAGTCCGCCACCTGACTGAACCTCACAGGCGGATACGTATTCCCTGACCGTGTGACGAGTAGCTCTATGTCTGACACCACCGCCTCACTGCCGCCAGCGGCGACTCCCCCATTGAGAAACCGGTTCTCGCCGTCCCTGGCTCTGCGCATTGTACTGGCCCTGCCGGGTGGCTATGGCGTGGCATCCCTGGCAGCCTCGGCACTGGCCCTGAGTCTGCCGCTGCCGCAACTGGACGCCGCTGTGGCAGGCATCATGGTGGCCTTTGTGCTGCATTTACTCTGCGTGCTGTGGGTCTTCGGCTGCACCCGCCTGCGCCGCGCCACCACCGGCATGCTGCTGGCGGCGGCCGCTTCGGCGCTGTGGCTGCTGGCCGTACAGGGAGGGCCGGGACAGTGAGAGCCTACCAGCCACAAAACTTCCGCCGCGCCATGTCATGGCTGCACTCCTGGACCGGCCTGCTGCTCGGCTGGGTGCTGTTTGCGGTGTTTGTCACCGGCACCCTGTCGTTCTTCCAGCGTGAAATCACCTTGTGGATGCAGCCTGAACTGCAGGTCGACAGTCAGGGCAGCGACGGTATCGACACCGCGCTGGCCTATCTGCAACAGCATGCTGCCGCTGCCAAGCGCTGGTCCATCGACCTGCCTGACAGCCGGGGCGATACCCTGCAGCTGACCTGGGGCAATGGCGAACGCCGCCACGATATGCAGCGGGTGGCGCTCAACCCGGCCACCGGCGAAGAGCTGTTCCCGCGCCAGACTGCAGGTGGCAACTTCTTTGTGCGCTTCCACTATGAGTTGTATGGCCTCTCGCCGCGTGCCGGTAACTGGATCGTCGGTATCGCCACTCTGTTCATGTTTGTCGCACTGATCACCGGCATCATCATCCACCGCCAGATCTTCAAGGACTTCTTCACTTTCCGCGCCAACAAGGGCGCCCGCTCCTGGCAGGATGGCCACAATGCCACCGGCGTGCTGATTCTGCCGTTCTTCCTGATGATCACCTTTTCCGGCCTGCTGCTGCTTGGTACCGAACTGCTGCCCGCCGTGGAGAAGGCCATGTTCGGCGACAGTGAACGCGGTATGCACGGCGCCATGCACCGTCATCGTGGCGAAAGCGGCGGCCCGGAGCCCGTCAGCAGCGACGTAGTGCCCATGACTGATCTGCATCAGCTGGTGGCAGCAGCCCAGGCGGCGTGGCCGGTCAACGGTGTGCAGAGCATCAGTATCAGCAATCCCAATACCGCGCAGGCAGAAGTGGAAATCGCACAGGGCGGCAGCACCAGTCTGTCTAACCGCGGCATGCCCAATCGCCTGCGCTTTAACGGCGTGACCGGTGAGCCGCTGAACGAGGATGAAGCCGATGACCGCAGCTGGGTCAGCAAGCTGTTTTTCTCCTTTGAAGGGCTGCATCTGGGTGTCTATGCCATGCCGGTGCTGCGCTGGCTGCTGTTTGTTTCCGGCCTGTTCGGCTGCGTGGTGATTGCCAGCGGGCTGGTGCTGTGGGTGGCTACCGACCACCAGAAACTGCGCCCGGGTCAGCGTAAGCCTTTTGCCCTGCGTCTGCTGGAAGTCCTTAACGTTGGCTCCATCGCCGGCATCCTGATCGGGCTGGCGGTGTATTTCTGGGCCAATCGGTTGCTGCCGGTTACGCTGGAAAACCGTCGAAGCTGGGAGATCAACCTGTTCCTGATCAGCTGGGGGTTGACCTACCTGCATGCCCTGCTGCGCACCCACCAACAGGCCTGGGTTGAACAGCTGAGCCTGGCCGGTGCCCTGACCCTGACCCTGCCCGTGCTGAATGGCATGACCGGCGGCATGTCGCTGCTGCACAGCCTGAGCGCCGGGCAGTGGCAGGTGGCCAGCTTTGACCTGTGCGCCCTGCTGCTGGGCGGGATGTATCTGTATGCGGCACAGAAAACCCATGGCTATCAGCCCAGACCCGCCACTGCCAGACCTCAGGCAAGCCGCATCACGAACGCAGAGCAGCCGCAGAATTCAGCCGGCTGATCCACAGCAGTAAAGGAAATAATCCATGACTACCCTGCTTGCCTTTGCCCTGTGCCTGCTGGGCTTTAACCTGCTGTGCATCAGCATGAGCCGCAACGCCAGACTGATCGGTCTGACTCCCCTGCAACCCCGCCAGCAGCCCCTCAACCGCTGGCTTGGCGCACTGCTGATCGCCGCCAGTCTGCCCGTCTGCTGCCTGCACTACGGCAACGTGATCGGCCCCGTCGCCTGGTGCGGCTGGATGAGTCTGGCAGTGTTTTGTATCGGCCTGCTGCTCAGCTATCGTCCCGCGCTACTGAAAACACTGGCCGGCGGTTCACTGTGGCTGAAAAGTCCGGGCTGATCAGAACAGCCAGAACACAGGGAACCCACACTCAGGCAGCCCCAGAGACTGCCTGCCCCTGAGCCAGATAACCCAGCTCGTACCCTTCCTGCTGCGGCTGCAGCTCCACCGGTGCAGCCCACAGGGTAAAGCGCAGCAGCTGCCAGTGCTGCGGGTCAAACGCGCTGATGCTCGCCAGCGCTCCCCGTTGCTGCTGCGTATCGAGCCACTGCTGCTGTTGCTGTTCAAGCCCGGCCAGTGCCAGTGACGACGGGATCGCCGACAGCTCGCGTACGGCAAAGCGTGCCTGTTGTACTGAAGTGCCGACATGCTGATACAGGGGAATCCAGCTCAGTACATCGGGTCGCCCGAAGTCGCCCTGCAACGCAGCGAAGCCCGGGCTGCAGAGAAACTGGCGCATGCCACCACTGCCCCGCCACAGGTAAAAGGGCGCATAAACATTCTGTGTGGCAGGCCATGTCTGACTGTGGATATCGGCATACAGCCAGGCCTTGAACACCAGCTCGGGGAAACCATCGAGCAGATGCCCTTTACTGGCAATACGCTGACGGATCACCGCCATGTCGTAGTCGGCAGGCAGCACGAAACGGTAGTTCATGGCGATCATGACGCATGCTCCCTGCTCTGACGGGCCTGCATGGCAGGCAGCGACAGCCCGTGGCTGAAAGACCATTCACTGCCGCGGTTAGTGGTGATGATGACCATGACATCCTCCGGACGTTGCCCCAGCCGCAGCTGTAACTCGCGACACAAACGGGCGAAAAACGCCTCACGGCAGGCATCGCTGCGTTCTCGACCGGCGATGATCTGAAATACCAGCACATCCGCAGAACGCTCACCCCCGGCCAGATAGTGCGGATCAAAGATCAGCCGGCCTGTGGGTAACTCCTCAATGATCTGGAAGCGATCGGTGGCAGGCACCTCGAAACACTCCACCAGAGCCAGATGCAGGGCGTCGGAGACCTGCTGCAGATAGGCTTCGGGCTTACCGGCCTGCAGGGTGATGCGACTCAGCGGCATGATCACTGCCCTCCCTGACAGGCACTGGCTGGCAGCTCACCGAGCAGCACGGCGGCAGAGGCAGCACAGGGCCAGCCCGCATAGAACGCCAGATGGCTGACCAGCTCGGCCAGCTCCTGCCGGGTCACGCCGTTATCCAGCGCCCGGTGCAGATGAAATGGCAGTTGTGCCGTGCGGTTCATCGCCACCAGTGCCGCAACAGTAATCAGACTGCGATCCCGCGGGCAGAGCTGCGGGCGCTGCCAGTTGTCATCGAACAGCACACGGTCAGTCAGTTCAGCAAAGTAAGGGGCAATCTGACCAAAGGCCTGCTGCCCTGCCTGACTGCGGGCGGATGATGACTCTGTGGATAACGGCTCCATGGGGCACTCCTGTTCTCAATGGTGATGACAGCGTTGACAACAGCAGGCTAGCGCCGAAAGATAATTTAAAAAATCAGAATATTTAAAATAGATAATCCTGATTTTCAGGACCATCATCAGGTAAGCACTCATGCGCAAAGTCACCCTGGATCTCGACGCCCTGCGAAGTCTGGTCACCGGTATTGATCTGGGCAGCTTTGCCAGTGCTGCCGATGCCCTGCACCGCTCCACCTCCGCCGTCAGTGCCCAGCTGAAAAAACTGGAGGAGCAACTGGGCCAGCCACTGCTGCGCCGCAATGGCCGGGGCCTGGAGTTACTCCCTGCTGGCGAGGTGCTGCTGTCGTATGCACGCCAGCTACTGGCCACCAATGACGAAGCGGTGATGGCCCTGCAACAGGTGCAGCTGCAGGGTCAGGTGCGGCTGGGTCTGCAGGAGGACTTTGGTGAGCAGTTGCTGACGCAGGCGCTGGGCCGCTTCAGCCGCGCTTATCCGGGCGTACAGATTGAAGTGCAGGTGGCGCGTAACGCCGGGCTGGTGGCAGGCATGCGCAGCGGCCGGCTGGATCTGGTGCTGGCCTGGGGCGACGGCCAGCCACTGCCCCACAGCCAGACCTTGCAGCCTTTCGCCATGCAGTGGATTGGCAACGATGACAGCCTGACCACTTCGCTACAGCCCTTGCCGCTGATTCTGTTTGAGGCGCCCTGCCTGCTGCGGCAGCGGGCACTGGCAGCACTGGATCAGGCTGGCATTCCCTGGCGCATTGTCATGACCAGTCACAGTCTGGCGGGCATCTGGGCGGCCGTGCAGGCCGGTCTGGGGGTGACGGTACGAACCCGGGCAGGCATGCCGGCAGGTCTGCAGTTGCTGGGCAAAGCACAGGGGTTGCCGGACTTGCCCTCGCTTGAACTGGTGCTGCACCGGCTGGAGGCCACGCCCAGTCTGGCCGTGCAGTGCTTGCAGCGCTGCCTGCTGGACAGCCTTGAGAGGGAATCGTTCTCCCTGCACAACTGACCCAGTGATGACACCGGCAGGGTAAGTCTGGCCCTGCCTGCTGTGCCGAAACGCCGTATGTCGCCCTCTGCGCACGGCCATCATGAACAAACCTCACGAAGAGCATGAGACAATACCAGTTTTGCTCATGTTAGGTTCCTAGTATAACTAACGCTATACCGCTCCACTTCAGATAACGTCACGGTTCAGCTTAGTTACATCAGTGAATGAAGCGCTCACATCGACTGTGAAAAATTCTGACCGGGAAGATCAGAACAAAAATAATGTTCCCGGCATGAGCAAGGACAATGATCAGAATTTATTTTAGGAATTTGGGTAGCAGATCATCATGAATACGGACTTTAGCTTCAGCATCAAAAGCATTAATTTCGATGAGAATTATCATCCCTCGGATAGTACACGGATAACGACCAATTTCGCGAATCTGGCCAGAGGCAGCAGCCGCCAGGAGAACCTGCGCAATGCTTTAAGGATGATCAACAATCGCTTTAATGCGCTGGCGAACTGGGATAACCCCACTGGTGATCGCTATTCCGTGGAACTGGAAATAGTGTCGGTTGATATGAATATCGACAGGGAAGGTCAGGATCAGACGTTCCCGACTATTGAAGTGCTGAAAACCAATATTATTGATCACACCACCAGCAAACGTATTGAAGGTATTGTGGGCAATAACTTCTCTTCCTATGTTCGTGATTATGATTTCAGCGTACTGCTGCTGGATCACAATAAGGACCAGCCCAAATTCAGCATTCCTGAAAACTTTGGCGACCTGCACGGCAAACTCTTCAAGAGTTTTGTCAGCTCGGCTGTTTATAAGCAGCACTTTAACAAGCCGCCGGTGATTTGCCTCAGTGTGTCAGATAACAAGATCTATCATCGCAGTGAAAACCAGCATCCTGTATTGGGCTTTGAATATCATCCCAATGAATCCTCACTGACCGAACAGTATTTCCGGAAAATGGGATTGCAGGTGCGTTATTTCATGCCGCCTAACAGTGCAGCACCGCTGGCCTTCTATTTCTTTGGTGATCTGCTGAACGATTACACCAATCTAGAGCTGATCAGCACCATCAGCACGATGGAGACTTTCCAGAAGATTTACCGGCCTGAAATCTACAATGCCAACTCTTCTGCCGGGCAGCGTTATCAGCCTAATCTGAAGAATTCGGATCACTCATTAACCCAGATTGTTTATGACCGGGAAGAACGCAGCAAACTGGCTGTTGAGCAGGGCAAATTTACTGAAGAGTATTTCATCAAGCCTTACCGCGCCCTGCTTGAGCAATGGTCTGCCAATTACGTTCTTTGATCACCTGAAAGCACAGAGTCATTCATAATGAAAAAATTATTACCCACCTCTACCGCAGGCAGCCTGCCCAAACCCTCCTGGCTGGCGCAGCCAGAAACCCTGTGGTCTCCCTGGAAACTGCAGGATGAGGAGCTGGTTGACGGCAAGCAGGACGCACTGCGTTTGTCGCTGCAGGAGCAGCAACAGGCTGGTATCGATATCGTCAGTGATGGCGAGCAGACCCGCCAGCACTTTGTCACCACCTTTATCGAACACCTCGACGGGGTTGATTTCGAGAAGCGCGAAACCGTCAGAATTCGCAATCGCTACGATGCCAGCGTGCCTACCGTGTTTGGTCCGGTCAGTCGCCAGAAATCCGTTTTTGTTGAAGATGCCAGGTTTTTGCGCCAGCAAACCCAACAGCCGATCAAATGGGCCCTGCCCGGCCCGATGACCATGATCGACACGCTGTATGATGCGCACTACAAGAGCCGCGAAAAGCTGGCATGGGAGTTCGCCAGGATCCTCAATCAGGAAGCCAGAGAACTGGAAGCGGCCGGTGTGGATATCATCCAGTTTGATGAACCCGCCTTTAACGTGTTCTTTGATGAGGTCAATGACTGGGGTATTGCCACCCTGGAGCGTGCCATTGAAGGGCTGAAGTGTGAGACCGCCATCCATATCTGCTATGGCTACGGCATCAAGGCCAACACCGACTGGAAAAAGACGCTGGGTTCAGAGTGGCGGCAATACGAAGAGATCTTCCCCAAGCTACAAAAATCCAACATCGACATAATCTCGCTGGAATGCCAGAACTCCCGCGTCCCCATGGAGCTGCTGGAGCTGATTCGCGGCAAGAAAGTGATGGTAGGCGCCATTGACGTGGCCTCCAACACCATCGAAACACCCGAGGAAGTCGCCAACACCCTGCGCAAAGCGCTGCAGTATGTCGATGCCGACAAACTCTGCCCCTGCACCAACTGTGGTATGGCGCCACTGTCACGCCGGGTGGCCAACGCCAAGCTGAATGCCCTGAGTGCCGGTGCTGAGATTGTTCGCAGGGAGCTACAGGGCTGATTTCAGCGGGACAATACGACATAAAAAGGGCTATCGGTTTGATTATCAAGCCGATAGCCCGGACTCAGGCTTTACTGTATTTCGTCAGTCTGGGGACTATGAAAGGTGTAGCCCCGACAGGCGACCATCTGTTTGATTACACATATCATGGCGTGTCTCGTGCGACAGAATGACGGCATGAATCTACCAGCCACCTCCCAACTACAGGACAACGAACGGGAAGTCCTGCCATGCCACGATCAAGGCGCATGGAACCTACCATTTCCAATGGCCACTATATTTTCATGACATAAGACGCCTTCATTGTTTGAGAAAAAACGGTATGGATATATATCGCCGCACCAATACTCACGCTCATCAGCACGAATATCAACAGGGCGAATATCCGCAAAGGCAAGCTCGTTCATCTGCTAATACGCAACCTCAGATACCTCAGCACCGCTCCGCTATAGATCAGGAACAATTGCACCAATACACCCAGGCTACATTAGCAAAACATCAGCATATTCAAGGTGCCGCACAGGAGCTAAACCTGAATTACAGCATGCCATTCGATCAGGATAATTTTCAAAAACTGATCTATCAGAAATTTCCGGAAGTGTTGAACGCAGTACCTTCAGAGGAACGCGATGCCGGCATATGCCTTGGGCTGTCTATGGTTTGGCTTAAGCAACGGCTGCAAGGCAAAAATGATAACGAATTCCATCAGGCAATTCTCAACCCTGAGCACGATGCCGCATTGCTGCAGGTACTCGCTGCACAACATGTTGAACAAGGTAATGTGCCAGCAGAGTTACCTCCTAATGCCATCAGTGAAACCGTAGCACCAGCACTAGGCTTGCAATTGATTCCTGCTTCCAGAACACAGATCAGTCAAACTATTCCTATAACCCCTATGGCGCACTTTGCCGAGAGCCTGGAGCAGGCTATTCAGCAACCAAGACCACAACAAGGCCTACTACTTCTAACGGATCACCATGCAACGGCGCTTTTTCGGGACAGCCAGAATGCTTTGCATTTCTTTGATCCGAATTGTGGGGTTATAAGCAGCCCAGCAGAAAATCGCATATATCTTTATGCGATGATGTCTAACCTGATGGAGAATACAACGCCGAATAAAAGCAACAATGTTTACCTTACGGAAATGCAAAGCCCATCAAAACCTATCTTTCAGGAAAGATCTCTTCATACCCTAAGATTAGCAAAATAATCAAAATCCATAATTCAACAACCTCCTTTCCTTTTTCCCTCTTTTTATTACCGGACTTACTTTACGCAGCCATAATTACTCGATTCCAAACCACCAGTTAAGAATCAACCAACCAGCCTCCTCGTTATCTCTTCTGACTGTCAGCCAATAATAAGACCTCCCCGAAACGACGTTCACTTTAACGAACGCTAACAAGCTAACGAGGTCACACCATGCAATCCACTTCCAGTTCCACACACATTCCTTCACGCTTCAGTGGCAAGACCGTACTGATCACCGGTGGTGGCAGCGGTATGGGTAAGGCGGCGGCATTACGCTTTGGGCGGGAAGGGGCTCAGGTGGTGGTCGCCGGGCGACGCACTGCCGAGCTGGAACAGGTGGTCAGTGCCATTACGGCTGAAGGTGGCCGCGCGCTGGCGATTGCCACTGATGTCAGTGACGAAGCTCAGGTCAAAACGATGATCAGGCGGACGGTGCAGCATTTTGGCCAGCTTGATCTGGCCTGGAACAATGCTGGCACCCTCGGCACCTTTGCCCCCATCGAGGCCTTCTCTCTGGAAGATTTTGACCACATCATCGCCACCAATCTGCGTGGCGTCTTCTGCTGTCTGAAGTATCAGATCGACGCCATGCGCAAACAGGGAGTCGCCGGTGCTATCGTCAATACCTCATCGTGGACGGCGCAGGGGGCGATGCCCGGCATTGCCGCCTATGCCGCCAGCAAGAGCGCACTGGATGGCCTGATGCGGACCGTGGCGGTGGAGGCTGGAGCCCATCAGATCCGGGTCAACAATGTCTGCCCCGGCATTATCGCCACGCCGATGGCGGAGGGGGTGTTGTCTTCAGAGGCCAGCCAGCGCCCCTTTATCCGCCATACGCCGCTGGCCCGCATCGGTACGCCGGAAGAGGTGGCCGACGCGGTGCTGTGGCTGTTGTCTGACGATGCCCGCTTTGTCACCGGCCAGTGTCTGACCGTTGACGGTGGCTACACCCTTGGCGGCCTGCGGCCCTGGCTCAACCCGATTATCAGCCAGCACGGTTAATCGCCTGTTCAGGGGACGCATCATCGGCCCGCTCTGATGCTGAGCGGGTCAGTCGCCTGCCGTCAGCCGCGAGAAAATCGGCATCATCATGGCGAACAGCTCGGCCTGGGTGGAAATACCACAGCGGGCATACAGCTGACGGCGGAACACCTTCACCGTCTGCGGGCTGACATCCAGATGCAGCCCGATGGACACCGACGAGTGGCCACGCAGGATAAACAGCGCTACCTCGGCCTGTCGCGGGCTGAGCCTGATCTGGTGCTTTAGCTCCAGCTCGTCACGCAGGCGCTCGCTCAGGGGCGAGCCTGACGGGCGGCTGGCCACGACGGGCTGATAGTCATGCCAGTGCCGGGCGATCAGCGCCGTCAGCATCTGCTCACAGGCAGTCATGGCGTGAATATCCTCCTCGCTATAAGGCACGCCGCTGGAACGATCACGGCCAAAACAGGCGGTGATAGTCATCCCCTCCCCCAACCCGGCAAATACCGCAATTTCATCCAGCAGCGTGGTCTGCTCGTAATAGGTCTTGAAATACTGGGTGCGGCTGAAGTGATCTGGCGCCACATCGACCAGTCGTCGCACCCCTTCCACACCACCCCGCAGATGCTCGTGATAGAACGGATCCAGCAGATAGGCACTGCCCAGATATTCACTGTCCATGGGCAGATACACCACCGGGTCAGTGAACTCGCGATAGAGCACCGCCGGGCGCTGTTCACCGTGATAGACGATCAGGATCAGGTTATCGAACGCCAGCAACTGGCGGGCAAGGCAGGCGAAGGCTGCGGGAAAGTCAGGGCGGCCCAGTGCCCGGATGGCAGCGGCCAGCGCCTGGTCATGATGAGGCCCGCCTACGGGAGAATGCTGCATGTACTCCATACCACTCTGGGGTTATATACGCTTTGGCGCGCAGGAATTACCGTTTTTTAAGACTGTTTCATGACTGTTTCAGTCTACCTGTGAAGTCGATGAACGAAAACGCTAGCGAAAAACGTCGACCCTCAAATAAAAACGGATGATTTTCGTTCCCTGTGATCGGGGCTGAAATCCTTCCAAATAATTTTGCTGAGTCAAACCGCGGCCACGCGGTGCTGTTTACCACGCATCAGAAATTGTTTTGGAGAAAGGTTATGCCTGACATACAGCTACAGCGGACGCTCACCCTGAAAGCGGTGGTGCTGTTCGGACTTGCTTACATGACCCCACTGATTGTGCTCGGTACCTTCGGGGTCGTTGCCAGCACGACTCAGGGTGCCGTGCCCACTGCCTATATCATCACGACCATTGCCATGCTGTTCACAGCCTACAGCTACGGCGTCATGGCCCGTACCTATCAGGTCTCAGGCTCGGCCTACACCTACGTACGCAAGAGCATTGATGCACGCATCGGCTTTATGGTCGGCTGGGGTATTCTGCTCGATTACTTCTTCCTGCCCATGGTGATCTGGCTGATCGGGGCGGCCTATCTTGGCGCCAGCTTCCCGACCGTCCCCAGCTGGGTCTTCCTGCTTGGTTTTATCCTGATCACCACGGTACTCAACGTCTACGGCATCAAACTGGCGGCCAGAATCAACTCGCTGCTGATGGTGTTTCAGGTGCTGGTCATCGTGTTTTTCGTGCTGCTGTCGCTGCGTCATATCGTCGGTACAGGCGGCACCACCGCGCTGTTCAGCATGGCGCCGTTCTTCAATGCCGACTCCAGTTTCTCCACCATTGCTGCCGGTGCCGCCGTCGCGGCCTATTCCTTCCTCGGCTTTGATGCGGTCACCACCCTGACGGAAGAAACCATCGAGCCCAAACGCACCATCCCCCGTGCGGTGATGCTGACAGCCATCCTTGGCGGCGCCATTTACGTACTGGTCGGCTACACCACGCAGCTGGTGCATCCGGGCGGCAGCTTCAGTGATGCCGACTCCGCCGCTTTTGAGATCGCCAAAGCCATTGGCTCTGACCTGTTTGGCGCCCTCTTTCTGGCCGGTATGGTACTGGCACAGTTCACCTCAGGTATTGCGGCGCAGGCCAGCGCCTCGCGTCTGCTCTATGCCATGGGACGTGATGCGGTGCTGCCACGCAAACTGTTCGGCACCCTCAGCCAGCGCTTTCAGACACCGGTGTTCAGCATTGTCCTGACCGGCGCCATCGGCATCATCGCGTTGTTCCTCGATGTGCTGTCCGCCGCGTCCTTTATCAACTTTGGTGCCTTTATCGCCTTCGTGATGGTCAACCTGTCGGTGATCTTCATGTATTACAAAGACAGCACCACCCGCACTGAATGTGGCTTTGCCAAAGGCGTGCTGGTGCCGCTGACCGGCGCCCTCGTCAACCTGTGGCTGCTGACCCGACTGGATGAGCATGCCGTGATTCTGGGCCTGATCTGGCTGGCCATCGGCGCAGTCCAGCTGGCCTTCCTGACCAAGATGTTTAGCCGTCAGCCACCCGAAGTGGACTTCGGTGACGAACACCCTGCGCCTGCGCCGCTGGCAGCAGAAACAGCCTGATAACAAGCGAGAAGCAGAATGTCGAGATACCTTCCCCTGCTGCTGGTGCAGTCGCCCTGCCGCGCTGCGGATGATGCCCATGCGCTGGATGCCTTCGAGCATGAAGTGGCTACCTACCTGAGTGATTTCGGGCCGGAGTTCACACAGCCACGCATGGTGGTTTATCCGGAGATCCACCTCAGCGCTATCAGTGGTACCCCCGAGCAACGCAAAGCACAGCTGGAAAGTGCCGCCGAGCCGATTGACGGCCCGCGTGGCCAGCGGCTGGCACAGATCGCCGCTAAACTGGGCATCTGGCTGCTGCCCGGCACTCTGTGTGAGCGGGGCGAAGATGGCCATCTGTACAACACCGCGCCGGTCTATTCACCGACCGGCGAGCGGGTGGCCGCCTACCGCAAGTGTTTCCCCTGGCGGCCGTTCGAGCCTTACCAACCGGGTAAGGAGTTCTCGGTATTCGACATTCCCGGGATTGGCCGGCTTGGCCTCGCCGTGTGCTACGACATCTGGTTCCCTGAAGTGGCGCGGCAGCTGGCATGGATGGGGGCTGAGGTGATCATCAATCAGGCCGCGACCACCACCTGCGACCGAGCTCAGGAACAGGTGCTGGTGCGTGCCAACGCCATCTTCAATCAGGTCTATGTGGTCAGCGCCAATACCGCTGAACCCCACGGTATGGGCCAGAGCCTGATTGTTGACCCGGAAGGTCGGGTACGCGCCAGCATGGCCGGAGCCGGACAGGGCATTCTGACCGATGTACTCAATCTCGATGAAGTCAGCCGGGTGCGCACCTTCGGCACCGTCGGCCTGAATCGGGTCTGGGATCAGCGTCGGGAAGGCGATCCGGTGCTGGAGCTACCGGTCTATCAGGGGCGGATGGATTTTCGCCAGCGTTGAGGTGCCACTGGGCGCCCCTTTCGCCAGTGTCCCTCTCTCATCAATCAAGTGTTTACCCCACCCCGACAGCGGCTTTGCGCGGTTGCCGGGGTGTTTTTTTAAAGTAGTCAGTCAGGCTTTGCGCAGCGGAAACAGGCGGCCTAGGCCGGAAAGGCCTGAGCTGACGCAACGGGTTGCAGCAGTTTCTCCACAATCAGCCCTTCAATGCCCAGCACTTCACCACTAGCGGAATAGACTCCGCAGGCATGTTCCTGCACGGTTTTTTCCTGACCGTCCAGACAGCGTACCCGGTATGCGACACTGATCGGCAGATGCCGCCGCAGGCCACTCTGCACCGCTCGCCATACCAGCTCGCGGTCATCAGGATGAATCAGCGAGTTATAGGCCAGCCGCTGATCTGCCACCAGATGTTCCGGCTGATAGCCGGTCAGGTTCAGGCAACCGGGGCTGACATACTCCATGCTCCACAACCGGTTGTTGTGACAGCGATAGAGCATGACCGGCAGCGCCTGCATCAGGGTATCCAACGGTGGCGGGCTGAACGCGTCGCGCGGGTGATGGCCTGCCAGTCCCAGCTGATGAGCAGCACTGACCAGTTCCAGGCGGGAATGCACCTCCAGCTTCAACAGCAGGTGGCTGACGTAGGTTTTCACCGTGGCATCACTGATCCCCAGCCTGTCAGCAATGACGCGATTACTGTGACCATCGGCAATCAGTGACAGCGTCTGAGCTTCACGCTCAGTCAAACTGACCGCATCCAGATAACGCGGTACCCGCGCAGCACGAGACAGTCCGGCCTGCAAAGCCCAGGCAGCCAGCGCCTGACGGGAGCCCAGATTGAGTTTGCCGAGCAGGTGACGCACATGGATTTTCACCGTGCCATCACTGATCCCCAGCCGTCGGGCAATCAGCTTGTTGCTCAGGCCTTCGGCGATCAGCGACAGGGTCTGGCGTTCACGTTCGGTCAGATGCTCCTCCGCCTGCCGGGTGGGTACGGCATGGCTGACGGGCTTGCTGTAAAGGCTGGAATGGGCAGCGGTCATCGTCCCTCCGCGGCAGCGTTATGTCCGGGCTGAATAGAGCTGTTCAGCAACTTCCATGCCGCTCCCGCTGATCGCTTCAACTGCGTTTTATCTTATTGATAAGAAAGTAACTTTCCTGAAAAGAAAAATAACGATCCCCTTCCTTCTCCCGACCATGCCCTGAAATCAGACGCGCCAGTGCTGATGTGGCCTGCTTCTGGTGCATGTTGACGGCAACAGGCAAAGGCCTGCTCTCCCCCTAATGGTCTATCTCCTCCAGCCGAGTTCGCCAGCGGCGCGGCTGTAATAGGTTAAAAGGCATATCACACCTGTTGAGCACAGATTCTGACAACAACGAGAGGAGAGGATGATGAGCAAACGCGTGGCCATTATCGGCGCCGGCCCTTCCGGTCTGGCACAGCTGCGAGCCTTCCAGTCAGCCAAGGACAAGGGTGCTGAGATCCCCGACATCGTCTGTTTCGAGAAGCAGAAAGACTGGGGTGGCATGTGGAACTACACCTGGCGTACCGGCCTGGATGAAAACGGCGAACCGGTGCACGGCAGCATGTATCGCTACCTCTGGTCCAACGGCCCGAAGGAGTGTCTGGAGTTTGCCGACTACACCTTCGATGAGCACTTTGGCCGCCCCATCGGCTCTTATCCTCCCCGCGCCGTGTTGTGGGATTACATCAAGGGACGGGTAGAGAAGGCCGGTGTACGTGACTACATCCGCTTCAATACCGCGGTACGGCAGATCAGCTATGACGCCGCCAGCCAGCTGTTCAGCGTCACCGTGCAGGACTACAGCCAGGACGCCCAGTACAGCGAGACCTTCGACTATGTGGTCGTCGCCAGCGGCCACTTCTCCACGCCCAACGTACCGTTCTTCCCCGGCTTTGAAACCTTTGGCGGCCGCGTGCTGCACGCCCACGACTTCCGCGATGCGCTGGAGTTCAAGGGCAAGGATGTGCTGATCGTCGGCGGCAGCTATTCCGCCGAAGACATTGGCTCGCAGTGCTACAAGTACGGCGCGCGCTCCATCACCAGCTGCTACCGCAGCGCGCCGATGGGCTACCAGTGGCCTGCCAACTGGGAAGAAAAGCCGCTGCTGCAGAAGGTCGATGGCAATACCGCCTACTTCGCTGATGGCAGCCAGAAGCATATTGACGCGGTGATTCTCTGCACCGGCTACCAGCATCACTTCCCCTTCCTGCCTGATGAGCTGTGTCTTAAGACCAATAACCGTCTGTGGCCGCTGAACCTGTACAAGGGCATCTTCTGGGAGAGCAATCCGCAGCTGATGTACCTCGGCATGCAGGATCAGTGGTACTCATTCAACATGTTTGATGCGCAGGCCTGGTATGCCCGCGATGTGATTCTGCAGCGGATTGCGCTGCCCGGGCAGACCAGCATGCACAGTGAAAACCTGCAATGGCGGGCACGGGAAGAGCAGCTGGAAACCGCCCAGCAGATGTTTGAATACCAGGGCGCCTATATTCAGGAGCTGATCGACGCCACCGATTACCCCAGCTTCGACATCGCCGCCGTGAACCAGACCTTTCTGGAATGGAAGCACGACAAATACGAAGACATCATGGGCTACCGCAACAAGAGCTATCGTTCGCTGATGACCGGCACCCTGGCTGTGGCTCACCACACGCCGTGGCTGGAGGCACTGGATGATTCCCTCGAAGCCTATCTGGCCCCCGGCCCGCAGCAGATCAAGAAGGCAGGCTGAACCATGATGCTGCCTCCTGTTATCTCCCGGCCACGGGAGCCTGCCCTCTTTGCCCGCGCTCCCGGTGTCGAATACCACCGGGTGGCCCCTGCCGGCGTCACCATCGTGGCGCTGGCCGCCGGTGACCGCCTGACCGTCATTGATGTCGAAGGCTTGCAGGCAGCGGAGCTGATAGCGGTGGATGAACAGGGGCAGCAGGCGCTGGCCTGTCTCGGTCTGGCACCGAACGCCGCTGCCACCTACATCCCCCAAACGCTGCAGCAGCGGGCGCAGGCCGACCGTGACTGGCAGCGACGACTGGCCCGGCATCAGCTGCAGCCAGCACAGTTGCCACAGGGCACCTTACTGTGGCCCGCTGAACAAACCGCGGGCAGCCAGCAAACCCTGCAGGCAGAACACCCCGTCACCGTGCTGGTGGCCGCGCCCGGCAGTGCAGAACACGTCAACCAGCAGCAACGCGCCAGCGAGCTGCAGCTGATCATCCAGCGCGCCCATCCCTCTGCACTGTGGCTGCCCTCCCTGCCTGAACCGCTGGCCGAGGTGGTGGATGAATTCACCATTCACCCCGGCACGGCACGGGATTATCAGGTGCAGGCCGGGCAGTACATTCAGGTGCTGGATGTGGCCGGGCGGCAGTGTTCCGACTTTGTTGCCTTTGATCAGCGCGGTCTCGACCGCGGCCGCGAAATCGACCTTGACCCGACCGTCACCCGCACCCTCAACAGCAGTGCCTACCCCGGCCCCGGTCTCTACAGCCGCTTCTACGACCGGCGCATGCAGCCGATGCTGGAAGTCGTGCGTGATACCGTTGGCCGCCACGACACCTTTGCCCTCGCCTGCACCGCACGCTACTACGAAAGCCAGGGCTATTTTGGCCACGCCAACTGCAGCGACAACCTCAGCCGCACACTGGCCCGGCATGGTGTCGAAGGCCGACCCGGCTGGCCCGCCATCAACTTCTTCTTTAATACCGGGATCAACGCCGAGCAGCAGCTGACGCTCGATGAGCCCTGGTCACGTCCGGGCGACTATGTGCTGCTCAAGGCCATGAACGATCTGGTCTGCGCCAGCAGCTCCTGCCCCGACGATATCGATCCGGCCAACGGCTGGCAGCCCACTGATATTCATATCCGCATCTACTCAGCCAAGGAGCGCTTCAGTATCGCCATGGCCCATCGCAAAACCCCCGATGCCGAACCGGTGCTGACCCGCGAAAGCGGTTTCCACCCCGGCACCTCCACCCTCACCAGTCACTTTGCCGATTATCGCGGCTGGTGGCTGCCCAGCCACTTCAACGGCTTTGGCGCCATCGAGGAATACTACGGCTGCCGCGAGAAAGTTGCCGTGATGGACCTCTCCGCCCTGCGCAAGTTTGAGGTGATCGGTCCTGATGCCGAGGCGCTGCTCAATTACTGCCTGACCCGTGATGTGCGCAAGCTGGCTGTTGGTCAGGTGGTCTACAGCGCCATGTGCTATCCCCACGGCGGCATGCTGGATGACGGCACCCTGCTGCGCCTTGGCCCGGACAATTTCCGCTGGGTCTGCGGTGAAGACTACGCCGGAATCTGGCTGCGCGAACAGGCCCAGCAACTGGGCATGAAGGTATGGATCAAGTCGGCCAGCGAGCAGATTCACAATATCGCAGTACAGGGGCCGCTCAGCCGTGAGCTGCTCAGCCAGCTGGTGTGGACGCCCGGCAGTCAGCCTGCGCTGACTGAGCTGGGCTGGTTCCGCCTGCTGACGGGCCGCCTTGATGACTATAACGGCTGCCCGCTGATGGTCACCCGCACCGGCTACACCGGCGAGCTGGGCTATGAGCTGTGGTGCCATCCGCAGGATGCCATGACGGTATGGCAGCGGCTGTGGCAGCTAGGTGCGCCACTGGGGCTGGTGCCGCTGGGATTGCAGGCACTGGACATGCTGCGCATCGAAGCCGGGCTGATCTTTGCCGGATATGAATTCTGCGATCAGACCGATCCCTACGAGGCCGGTATCGGCTTCTGCGTACCGCTCAAATCCAAGCAGGATGACTTTATCGGCCGCAGTGCTCTGGAGCAGCGGCAGGCTCACCCACAGCGCAAACTGATCGGTCTGCTGCTGGAAGGTAATGAGACCGCTGCCCACGGTGACTGTGTACACGCCGAAGATCAGCGCGCCCAGATTGGGGTGATCACCAGTGCCACCCGCTCCCCCGTACTGCAACGCAATATTGCCCTGTGCCGGGTTGATGCTGGCTATGCCCGGCCAGGCACCCGGTTACAGATCGGCAAGCTGGACGGTCAGCAGAAACGTATCAGTGCCGAGGTCTGTGGCACGGTGTTTTATGACCCGGATAAGTCCCGGGTACGCAGTTAGGACGTGTTAACGATCTGCTGCGCATCGGCCACATGGGTATACAGCCGGGAAACGGATAACGGCGAGCTGGCCAGAGAATTGCTTGGTTGCTGCAAAGCAGCATGACAGTTCATGGCCCCTTTATCTCGAAGCAGTCTCAGGGAGTATCCGTTGATGTGGTTCAAAGACACCTCTGCCGAGCTGGCCAGTGAAATGACCGGTGTACTGCGCTCGCTGATCAATGACAGTCCGGCAGCGACCAGCACGACCCTGCTGCAGCGCCATCCGGAATTGCAGCGCTTCGTCGAGCAGCTGGGACAACGCTGGCAGGAACAGCTGCAGTTTCGACGCAGCGCACAGATGACCGCCACCGCCCCCTGCAGCGCGGAGCAATATGCGCAGCTGCAGCAGGAGCTGCAACAGGCAAGGCTGCAGCAACAACAGTTGCAGCATCAGCTTGAGCGCCAGAAGGAACACCTGGCTGAAGCCGGGCAGCAACAGATGCACTGGCAGCTGGAGCAGCAGGCATGGGAACTGACCAAACAGACGCTGACCGAGGGCTGCTGGGATCTGACTGTCGTTGACGGTGACGCAGACCATGCCAGGAATGTGATCCGCTGGTCAGAACAGTTCCGCCAGCTGATCGGCTACAGCGCCAAAGACTTTCCCGATGGCTGGGACAGCTTTTTTGCCGTGGCCAACAGCGAGGATGTGAAGAGGGTCATGCAGGTTTTCAACCAGTATCTGGCGGACCCCAACCGCAGCAAAAGCGCCTATGTCGTGGAGTACCGCATGCGCCACAAGGATGGCCGCGAGATCTGGTTCCGTGAGCGTGGCCGCGCCCTGCAGAACGCGCAGGGCGTGCTGGTACGGGTGATCGGTGCAGTGCGCGACATCAGTGATGAGAAATCAGCCGAGGCCATGCGCCATCAGGAGCAGGCCAGCATTCAGCAGACCTATGCTCAGATTGCGCAGGTGGCCAGCGGCATCAAGGGCATTGCCGAGCAGACCAATCTGCTGGCCCTCAACGCCGCCATCGAAGCGGCCCGCGCCGGTGAGCAGGGGCGCGGTTTTGCGGTGGTGGCCGATGAGGTGCGTCATCTGGCCAGACGTACACAGGACTCGGTGCAGCAAATCCAGACCATGCTCAACAAAAGAGACTGAGCGGGTGTACCACAGGCGAACCATTTTCAGGCGCATCGCCATGATGTTGAACAGAAAAGGGGCACATTCAGGTGCTCAGGTACGGAAAGGATCGTACTCACGCACCCACGCCAGACCGGGTGACACGATCTGATGAGATGCGCTTCAGGGCCTGAAGGAACATTCAGGCCATCTGAGCAGCATGGTGCGGCCCGCGCACAGCAGAGCGCGAAGACAGTGCGGGTGTGAAAGCACGCGGCACAACGGCAGATGAGCTAACTGGCACACGACTTGCTTTTCATATAAAGAACTTTTTATAACCCACAATAAAAACAGACACCCTAATCGACTGAACCAAGGCACGCTTTGCGGGAAGGTGTTGACGATATAACGAGCGAGAGCCAGACAAGGCGAAAAAGGCCGGGGAAGTGCCTGGTAAAGGTGACAACGGGGCGTTGTCCTGAATCAGCATTCCGACCTCTTTTCCACCCTGTGAGGCCGACGCGCAGCAGATCGTGAGCAGGTTCCAACAAGAGTGCGCCCTTAAGCAATACCAGATTCACCGAGAGCAACAGACGCATCCGGAAGCACGTTCAACCAAAACGCTTCTGAGACGTTCTGCAGTGAAATTTCTGACAAACGCAAGAGGATTCAGTAATGGACCAGGCTACTCCCACCCTGGAAGAGTTGCATAAGCTCCTCCAGATGTCCGACACCATCAATATGGAAATTTTCTATTGGTGGTGTATCGCCCTGATGGTAGTGATCCACGCGGGCTTTCTGTCCTATGAGATTGGGGCGTCACGCCTGAAGAACGCCCTGACCGCCGGGGTGAAAAACATCCTTGCCTTCGCTTTTATCGTGCCGACCTTTTTCTTCTTCGGCTGGTGGATCTACAACGCCTTCTACGGCGGCATTACGCCTGATCTGGCCGGTGCGGCCGGTGCCCTGCCCTGGGCCAAGAGCATGGGCCCGGATGTCACCGATAACGCCACCGGCATTTTCTGGGGTGCCTTTGTGATGTTCGCGGCCACCACCGCTTCCATCATGTCCGGTGCCATCATCGAGCGTACCCGCATGAGTGCCTTTATCGTGCTGGCGATCATCCTCGGCTCGGTGGTGTGGATTCTGGCAGCGGCGTGGAGCTGGCATCCCAGCGGCTGGCTGACTACCGAATGGGGCTTCCATGACGTCGGCGCCGCCGGTTGTGTGCACACGGTGGCGGGCTTCTTTACCCTGGGTGTGGTCATCAACGTCGGCGCCCGTATCGGCCGCTTCAATGCCGATGGCAGTGCCAACGATATCGTCGGTCACTCCATGCCGATGAGCGTGGTCGGTCTGATGCTGGTTATCGTCGGCTTCTTTGGCTTCCTCGGCGGTTGCATCATCTATGTTCCGGGTGAGCAGTGGACCAACATCTATGGTCAGCACACTACCCTGTCGGCCTTTGCCTTCAACACCCTGATGGGCTTTGCCGGTGGTCTGATCGGTGCCTATCTGACCACCCGTGAACCCTTCTGGATGATGTCCGGTGGTCTGATCGGTATCGTTTCTGTTGCTCCCGGCCTGGACGTTTACTACCCACCCTTTGCCTATGTCATCGGTATGGGTGTGGCAGCCACTGCGCCGCTGGTACAGAAATACATGGTCAAGAAAGGGCTGGATGACGCCGTTGGCGCCTTTGCGGTGCACGGTTACGGTGGCTTCGCCGGTCTGGTGCTGAGCGGTCTGTTCATCGGCGGTTATCCCAACGTGATGGAGGGCGCCCCTGCGGTGAACTTCCTCGGTCAGGTTGGTGGTGCCATCGTACTGGCGCTGCTGGGCTTCATTCCCGGTTATGCCATCTCTCTGGCCATGAAGAAAATGGGTGTGCTGCGCGTACCTGCTCATGCAGAAGAGCGCGGTCTGGATCTGGTCGAAGTACCTGCTCAGGCTTATCCCGAGTGGGCTATCACCGGTGCCAGCACCACGGTGGCCAATACCAGCAGCGACACCGGCAGCTACGACAAGCTGCATGATGCCAAGCCTGCCTGATCCGCTCGCCAGGGCAATCATGGAAGCTGCGTGACCAACGCTGAAATGCACTGAAATCAAAGTACCCGGTACATGGCAAGCATCCTGCACCGGGTACAGATAGGAGTCGTAAGATGAGCAGTCCGATTACCAGCTGGGACGGTGCCAGCACCGTTTTCACCTACGCCGACAAACCCGCCATCATGGGCTTTATACTGCTGGTGGCAGTGGCTGTCACGGTATTTGCCATTTGGGCGACCGTGCGCCATGAAAAGCATAGCTATAGCAGCCCTATGCCTAAGGCCAAGAAGTAGCGTCCGGGAAGACCTGACGTACGATCAGCAACCTGCTCTCGCTGTTGCGAGAACAGGTTCGATGGGCCAGACAGGGGCCAGGAGTGCAACGACTCCTCCAGTCGCCTTATTGAGGAAACGCCAGTCAGGCTCCCTGACTGGCGTTTCCACAGAGGCGGAAACATGCGGAAGGGCTCAGAACCTGTGCACGATCCGCTGCACGCCGTCTAACGGTGCTGAAAGGATATTAGGAATGCGTTACGTAAGCAGCGCCTCTTCCGCTCTTTCCGCCCGCTCTGGCTGCGCGCAGGATCACAAACACGTTCTCAGCTGGTACTGAACCAGCGGCAAAGCCCGTAACCGGGGTGACACCGGTTTGACGTGAGGCTTCCAAGGATGAATCCTGTCTTTGTATTCGATCTACCCAGTCACTTCGGCCTCAAGGCCGTTGCCTTTACCCTGCATGGTCTGGCCAATGACTATTATTCCGCTGAGCTGAAGCAGCATATCCAGCAGCTTTGCCAGCACTATGACCCTGAGCAGAGCCAGATGCAGCATCAGGGATTTCTCAGCCTGCGCCAGCGCATCAACCGCTCCGCCAAACGCTTCCCCCCTTCTCCGGTCGCCCTGCATGAGCAGTATCAGCGCACCGGTAAGCTGCGCCCGATCTCACCGCTGGTCGATCTCTACAATCACTGGTCGCTGGTGACCGGCCTGTCCATCGGCGCTCACGATCTGTTGCATCTGCATCTGCCTGTACGACTGGGCCTGACTCGCGGCGACGAATCCTTCACCGGTATCGGCAGCCACGGAGCCACCACCTTACCGGCAGGAGAATATGCCTATCTGGATGCGCACCAGCAGGTGCTGTGTCGCATGGATTATCGGCAGGCGGCATTCAGTGCAGTGAACATCAACACCAGTGCGGCGCTGTTTATCGTGCAGGGTCATCAGCATACCGCTACGCCGCATCTGCAGGAGGTAGCCGAACAGCTCAAGCAGGACATCATGCGGCTGTGCCCGACACACTCGCTGGTGGTGGGGAAGTAACCCAGCCTACTGCTCGTCGATGTAGCGGCGGGCATCGAAGGTTCTGATCCAGTCCGGATGATGGACCATCATCGCCGTCATCAGGATGCCATTAAGCAATCCTTCCGGCGGCATGATCAGCGGCAGCAGGATGACGTACTCCTGCCAGATTTTGTAGAAGCTGTAGGTACCGCTACCCCACAGCACGCCCATCATGGCGATACCCGACAAGGCCGCAGCACAGGCGGCATTGAGAAACACCCCGATGATCAGATAGACAAAGAAGTTCTGCGGCAGCCAGCGCTCAACCTGACGCAAGGCCCAGTAGGACCAGCAGGCCGGTATCACCGACGCGCACAGGCCATTGATACTGATGCCGTCCAGCGCTTCCTTGCCGATCAGTGTCATCCCCAGCAGGGCCAGTGAGGAGCAGAGGATGCCAAGCTCCCAGCCGAACATCAGGGTCAGCGTCGTCACCCCGAGAAAGTGCACACTCATGCCGGGGGAAATACCGGCACGCAGCAGCCACATCATCATGACCAGCACCGTGGCACCAAGTACCAGATGCTGCAGGGTGCTATTACGGTGCAGGATTGCCCAGGGCGCACGCCACAGGGCCACCAGCAGCATCAGCCCGTAGAGCAGATGGGCAAGCCACACGCCCGTGCCCGAAATCAGACCATCGGCAATACTCATCTATGCTCTACCGCAAAAAGTCGGGATACTGCCTGAACAGGCCGAGCCTGCTCAGCACCGATTAATGATCGCCAAGTACTTTCAGATCGACCGTGCCTTCATGCTACTGAAAAGGGCACAACCCCGGCCACTGCCGTGGCGGTCCTGCTTGCGCCAGATCAGTGTCACAACACAGAGCTGACGGTCGCTGTCGCCGATTGCAACCGCTGCAAACTTGAGACAGATGAACCGGGTACACTAGAATCCATGGTCTGGAACCATAAAGAGGCATGCTGATGATTGAGCCGATTCGGCTGGGAGTACAGCGCCTGGGGGCGGACCTGATGGCCGGCACAACCCTGGCCATGACCATGATCCCCGAAGCCATGACCCTGGCCTTTGCTGCCGGGCTGGCCCCCCTGACCGGCCTCTACAGCGCGGCACTGATGCTACTGGTGATTTCCCTGCTCGGCGGTCGCCCTGCCATGGCGGCAATGAGCACACCCGCACTGGTGCTGATCATGGCCGATCTGGCCGTCACCCACGGCCTGCGCTACCTGTTCGCCAGTGTCATCATGATGGGTCTGCTGCAACTGGGAGCCTGGGTACTGCGGCTGGGTAAGTTCATCCGCATCCTGCCACAACCTGTGGTGCTGGGCTGCATCTGCGGCCTGACAGTGGAAATTTTCTGGCAGCAGATGGGCTATTTCCATACCCCCACGACCGCATCCGGCACCTGGATGACTGGCACTACGCTGGTCAGCATGCTGTCAATCTGTCTGGTCACCATGCTGCTGATCCGCTTCCTGCCACGCTATGTGCCTTATCTGTCTCCCGGTTTTATCGCCATCGTGGTGCTGAGCTGGATCTGCATCGGCTTCCATATCGATGTGCAGACGCTGGCAGAAGTCACCGCCTGGTCGGGAGCCCCACCGCACCTGCAGTGGCCCAGCCTGCCACTGGATATGCCGACGCTGGCCATCGTCATGCCCTACGCTCTGCTGATGGCCATCGTCGGCCTCAGCGAAACGCTGTTTACCCTCAACGTCACTGATGAAGCCACCAACACCCGTGGCCGCAGTAATCAGGAATGTCTGGCACAGGGCATTGCCAATCTGGCCAGCGGCTGTCTGGGCGGCATGCCCGGCAGTGGTCACTTCGGCCAGTCCATGATCAACCTGCAGAACGGTGGCCGCAGCCGCCTGTCGACACTGGTTGCCGTGGCCCTGATCATTTACTTCAGTACCTCCGGCCGCCAGTGGATGGATGATATTCCGGTCGGCGTTGTAGTCGGCATCATGCTGATGATCGCCTTCTCCACCTTCGAGCTGGCGTTTATCCGGATCGTCCGCAAGGTGCCGCGCCGCGAACAAGTGGTCACCCTGCTGGTCGCCGTGACCACCCTGACCACCAACCTGAGCCTGGGTATGCTGGTGGGCGTCATCCTGTCAGCACTCGGCTTTGCCTGGGAACATGCCAAACACGTCAGGGTTTTTGCCCATCTGGAGGGCGATACCCGGGTTTATGTGCTGCATGGCCCGCTGTTTTTTGGCTCAGCCCAGTCTTTTCAGGGATTGTTTCAGCCCGTCTCTGACCCGGACCGGGTGGTGATCGATTTCCGTTTCTCACGGGTATATGACCACTCCGGTCTGGAAGCGATCGAGCAACTGGTGGAGCGTTACAGTCAGGCAGGAAAAACCCTGCTGCTGCGCCACCTCAGCACCAAGTGCCGGGCGCTGCTCAACGCCAAGGCGCAGGGGCTGGTAGAGGTCAACCTGATCGAGGATCCGCAGTATCAGATTGCCAGTGACCTGGACTGATCCACCGACGTTACCAGTGATGACACCGAACAGCAGAAAGGGCACCCGAGGTGCCCTTTCTGCTGCATATATCAACCATACAAACGCTTTGGGGGATTATTCCCAGCCCAGAGCATCCACACGCTGATAGCCACGGGGCAGCATGCTGCCACGCCGTCCGCGTTCTCCGCGATAATGATCAAGGTCATCAGCCCTGATACGCATATCACGCTTGCCACTAGTGATGATCAGTACTGCCGTCCTCGGCATGACCATAACGGCAACAACAAACTCCTCACGGGCCTCAGAACGGGCCGAGGGAATATTGATCATCTTGTTGCCTTTGCCTTTGGCCAGTTCCGGCAGCTCAGCCAGCGGAAACACCAGCATGCGGCCTTCATTACTGACTGCCACCACCTGCAACTCCTCCCCGGACGGAATCAGTGCCGGTGCCAGCATCTGGCTGTTGCTCGGCAAACTGAGCACCGCCTTGCCCGCCCGGTTCTTACCGGTCAGCTCGGCCATTTCGGTTACGAATCCATAGCCTGCATCGCTGGCCAGCAACACCTTGTGCTTATCGTCAGCCAGACAGGCATGCACGATCTGGCCACCACTATCCAGCTTGATATGGCCGGTCAGCGGCTCACCCTGCCCTCTGGCGGAAGGCAGCGAATGGGTCGCCAGGGTGTAAGCCCGACCATGGTTATCGAACAGCACCGTAGGCTGATTGCTGCGGCCTTTGACCGCCAGCATGAAGGCATCACCGCTCTTGTAACTCAAGCCTTCGGCATCAACGTCGTGGCCCTTGGCGGAGCGAATCCAGCCCTGCTTGGACAGCACCACGGTCACCGGCTCATTACTCAGCAGGTCCGTCTCGCTAAAGGCTTTGGCCTCTTCCCGCTCCTTGATCGGTGAGCGGCGGGCATCGCCATATTTTTCGGCATCGTCGGTCAGCTCCTGCTTGATCAGACCACGCAGCGCGGCCTGATCAGACAGCAGATGCTCCAGATGCTTGCGCTCCGCTTCCAGCTCATCCTGCTCGGTACGGATCTGGAACTCTTCCAGCTTGGCCAGATGACGCAGGCGCAGGTTCAGAATGGCTTCGGCCTGAATCTCTGACAGCTCGAAACGACGAATCAGCTCGGCCTTGGGCTCATCCT
Organism: Pokkaliibacter sp. MBI-7; assembly: GCF_029846635.1. Classification (NCBI taxonomy): domain Bacteria; kingdom Pseudomonadati; phylum Pseudomonadota; class Gammaproteobacteria; order Oceanospirillales; family Balneatrichaceae; genus Pokkaliibacter; species Pokkaliibacter sp. MBI-7. The sequence goes on from NZ_JARVTG010000001.1 coordinate 1,329,682, forward strand.
CATGGCGGATGATGGCAATCACTTCGTCGATGTTGAGATAGGCAATCAGCAAGCCTGCAAGGATATGCAGGCGATCATTGACCTTGTTCAGACGGAATTCCAGACGGCGGCGTACGGTGCCTTCACGGAACACCAGCCACTCTTTCAACAGACCAAGCAGATCCTTGACCTGTGGGCGGCCGTCCAGACCGATCATATTGAGGTTGACCCGGTAGCTCTTTTCCAGATCGGTGGTCGCGAACAGGTGATTCATCAGCGCATCGGTATCTACCCGATTGGAGCGCGGAATAACGACCAGTCGCGTGGGGTTCTCGTGATCTGACTCATCGCGCAGATCCGCGACCATCGGCAGCTTCTTGGCCTGCATCTGCGCCGCGATCTGCTCCAGTACCTTGGCACCGGAGACCTGATGCGGTAACGCAGTAATTACGACGTCACCGTCTTCGATGATATAGCGGGCACGCAGTTTGACGCTGCCGCGTCCCTGTCGGTACATGTCCAGCAAGTCCCGACGAGGCGTGATGATCTCGGCTTCCGTAGGGTAGTCCGGCCCCTTGATATGAGTGAGCACGTCTTCCAGAGTCGCCTGCGGCTGATCCAGCAAGCGGATGCAGGCGGAGGCAACTTCACGGGCATTATGCGGAGGAATATCGGTGGCCATACCCACAGCAATACCGGTCGTACCGTTGAGCAGCACACCGGGCAAGCGGGCTGGCAGCACCAGCGGTTCATCCAGCGTACCATCGAAGTTGGGGCCCCAATCGACCGTGCCCTGCCCCAGCTCACTCAGGTACAGCTCGGCAAAGGCCGCCAGACGGGCTTCGGTATAACGCATGGCGGCAAAGGACTTGGGATCATCAGCTGAGCCCCAGTTCCCCTGACCATCGACCAGTGGATAGCGGTAGGAGAAAGGCTGCGCCATCAGCACCATGGCTTCATAGCAGGCGCTATCGCCGTGAGGGTGGAACTTACCCAGCACGTCCCCGATGGTACGGGCCGACTTCTTGTACTTGGCGCTGTTTTTCAGCCCCAGTTCAGACATCGCATAAATGATACGACGTTGCACCGGCTTCATGCCGTCGCCGATATGTGGCAAGGCACGGTCCAGAATGACATACATGGAGTAGTCCAGATACGCCTTCTCGGTATATGCCTTAAGGGGTAAACGCTCGAACCCGCCGCTGTCGAACGAGCTGTTATCAGTCGTGCTATCTGTCATAAGCCCCTTCACTGCCCAATCATTGCAAACCGGGCCATTGTATAGTGACCACTGTGGATTTGAACAGGCTTTTACCGCCTTGCTCCTGCAATCCGCTCAGATCGCCGGCTGCCGGTTTCTTCGGAGAAGCCTCTTCAGAACAACATTTTCAGAAAAGCAAAGGGCACCCGATGGATGCCCTTTGTTAACCCGGCCAGGATACGGTTTACTCAGTCACGTGGCGCGTAGGCAAAGACATCAGAAAATATCTGTGCCTTGTGCAAACCTTCCAGAGTAAATGCATCAAAGGCTGCATAGACCATGCCCGGTGAGCCACAGGCCCACACCAGTGCACGCGACAGGTCATGCTTGTCAGCCAGTACGGCTTCATGCACCAGACCTGTCCGGCCCTGCCAGTCATCGCTGTCCAGACCATCGCTGACCACGGGAATAAAGTGCACATTAGCATGCTGACTGGCCCACAGTTCAGGCAGACCGCTCCAGTACAGATCAGCCGCTTCACGTGCTCCCCAATAGATGTAGATGGGGTTGGGTACCGCTTCTGCCAGCGCTGTCTCGACCAGCGACTTGGCTTGTGAGAAGCCGGTTGAGGCCGCGAGCATGATCAGTGGAATATCGGCGTCCAGCGGTGCCTGCCAGACAGCATCTCCCGCTGCCACATGAAGGGTTATGCTGCCACCTTCCTGCATGCGCTCGACAACTCGCCCAGACAGGCCATTGCCTGCCATCACACGCACATGCAGCTCCAGCTGAGGCCAGTTAACGGGGCTGCTGGCCAGCGAAAAGGCAGGCTTTTCGCCGCTTTCCAGCTCCAGCAATACATACTGACCGGCCTGATAGGGGCACGCTACATCGGGTGCCTGCAAACGCACGCGAAACACATCATCGCTCATGGCGTCTACACAGACGATCTGGCACTCCAGCTTTATCACTCTCAATTCCTCTGACTCTTTCGCCCCTCGGTCACGGCCAACGGGGTAGTGTGCTTCTGGTGTGCAGTCGCATCCGCTCATTTTTCCCTTGGACTGGCGGCATGTCGCTGCTAACAAGTGGCATGATTCTACACAGCCAGCGAGCCTGTGCAGAGATCATGCAAGCAAATACATGGTGCAGGCTATGTTAAATCGATACCCAGTTCCTGCCAGATATCGTCCACCCGCTGCTTGACGGCGTCGTCCATCCTGATCGGCTCGCCCCATTCACGCTGAGTTTCCCCCGGCCATTTGTTGGTCGCGTCCATCCCCATCTTCGACCCAAGCCCCGATACCGGCGAGGCAAAGTCGAGATAATCAATCGGGGTATTTTCAATCAGCACGGTGTCCCGGGCTGGGTCCATACGGGTAGTAATCGCCCAGATGACGTCCTTCCAGTCACGGGTATTGACGTCTTCATCGACCACGATAACAAACTTGGTATACATGAACTGTCGCAGGAACGACCACACGCCCAGCATGACCCGCTTGGCATGGCCGGGATACTGCTTCTTCATGCTGACCACGGCCAGCCGGTAGGAACAGCCTTCTGGCGGCAAGTAGAAGTCGACGATTTCAGGGAACTGGCGCTGCAGGATGGGGACAAATACTTCATTCAGCGCCACCCCCAACACAGCGGGTTCATCTGGCGGACGGCCAGTGTAGGTACTGTGATAGATGGGTTTCTTGCGATGGGTGATGCGTTCTACAGTAAAGACCGGGAAGCGATCTACCTCGTTGTAATAGCCGGTATGGTCGCCAAACGGACCCTCATCAGCCATTTCGCCGGGCTCGATATAGCCTTCCAGCACAAACTCCGCACTGGCAGGCACACTCAGATCATTGCCGATACACTTCACTACCTCTGTCTTGCTACCGCGCAGCAAGCCAGCAAAGGCATATTCAGACAGCGTATCCGGTACCGGTGTCACCGCTCCCAGAATAGTGGCAGGATCAGCCCCCAGAGCCACCGCTACCGGGAATCGCTCGCCGGGATGAGCCTGACACCATTCGCGGAAATCCAGTGCGCCACCTCGGTGAGCCAGCCAGCGCATGATCAGCTTGTTACGACCGATCAGCTGCTGCCGGTAGATACCAAGGTTCTGTCGCTCCTTGGCCGGGCCACGAGTAATAACCAGCGGCCAGGTGACCAGCGGCGCCGCATCCCCCGGCCAGCAGGTCTGGATGGGCAGCTTGTGCAAATCAACGGCATCCCCTTCCAGCACCACCTCCTGACAGGGGGCGGAGCGCACAACCTTGGGCCCCATATTGAGGACCTGCTTGAATATTGGCAGTTTTTCCCAGGCATCCCTGAAGCCTTTGGGTGGCTCGGGCTCTTTAAGGAAGGCCAGCAGCTTGCCCACCTCACGCAGCGCTTCCACATTCTCGGCCCCCATTCCCAAGGCCACGCGCTCGGGCGTACCGAACAGGTTGGCCAGTACCGGGATGTCAAAACCCTTGGGATTCTCGAACAGCAATGCCGGGCCACCGGCACGTAATGTGCGGTCGCAGATTTCGGTCATTTCCAGATAGGGGTCAACTTCGACCTTGATGCGCTTGAGCTGTCCGCGTGCTTCCAGCTCACGGATGAAATCGCGCAAGTCCTGATATTTCATGGGGTGACAGTGTCCTGGTTGCTACGTGATGGGTTCACATAAGCGAAAGGGTAAGCAGTGCTTACCCTCTCTGTATACGCCTGTCGACGCATTGGTACCTGTTGCTTTCGCTGTCCGGCAGATCAGTTCCGCTTCATGGACAGGAAGAACTCATCATTCGTTTTGAAGTCCTTCAGCTTGTCGAGCACAAACTCGATAGCGGCAGCGTCTTCCATCGGATCCAGCAGCTTGCGCAGAATCCACATGCGTTGCAGCTCTTCATCGCTGGTCAGCAGGTCTTCACGGCGAGTACCGGAACGACGGATGTTAATAGCCGGGAAGGTACGCTTCTCAGCAATACGACGATCCAGATGGATTTCCGCGTTACCCGTACCTTTGAACTCTTCAAAGATAACGTCGTCCATCTTAGAGCCAGTATCCACCAGCGCGGTTGCGATGATGGTCAGACTACCTCCCTCTTCGATGTTACGGGCAGCACCAAAGAAGCGCTTGGGTTTTTCCAGAGCATGGGCATCCACACCACCAGTCAGTACCTTACCTGAGGAAGGAATAACGGTGTTGTAGGCACGGGCCAGACGCGTGATGGAGTCCAGCAGGATGACAACATCCTTCTTGTGCTCAACCAGACGTTTGGCTTTTTCGATAACCATCTCTGCGACCTGAACGTGACGCGCAGGAGGTTCGTCGAAAGTCGACGCGACCACTTCACCGCGCACGGTACGCTGCATCTCGGTCACCTCTTCAGGACGCTCATCGATCAGCAGAACGATCAGGTAACATTCAGGGTTATTGCGCGAGATGGAGTTGGCGATGGTCTGCAGCATCAGTGTCTTACCCGCTTTGGGAGGTGACACGATCAGAGCACGCTGGCCTTTACCGATGGGGCAGATCAGATCAATTACACGGGAGGTCAGGTCTTCTGTGCTGCCGTTACCCTGCTCAAGCAGCAAACGCTCATTGGGGAACAGGGGAGTAAGGTTTTCAAACAGGACTTTGTTCTTGGAGGCTTCAGGGCGGTCATAGTTGATTTCGCTGACCTTGAGGAGGGCGAAATAGCGCTCGCCATCCTTGGGTGGGCGAATCTTGCCAGAGATACTGTCACCCTTGCGCAGGTTGAATCTGCGGATCTGGCTGGGCGAGACGTAGATGTCGTCTGGGCCTGCCAGGTAGGAACTGTCGGCAGAGCGGAGGAAACCAAAGCCATCCTGGAGGATTTCCAGAACGCCATCACCGTAGATGTCTTCGCCACTCTTGGCGTGCGACTTGAGGATGGCAAAAATCACATCCTGCTTACGGGAACGGGCCATGTTTTCCAAGCCCATCTGGTTGGCGATTTCCAGCAGTTCTTGAACAGGTTTTTGTTTGAGCTCGGTTAGATTCATAACTTGCAGTCAGAGACGCGAATGGTCGCAGTTAAATAACGGACGGGATCGCCATGCAGCCTACGAATAACGAGTAGCTTAGGCCTTCCGGAAACGAGATCGTGGTCAAATGACTGGTGAAAAGCAAAGTCTTAGATGACTGAGAAGACGCCGGAGAAACCAAGGCGAGGTTAAAAGAACGAGTTTCTCGATAAGTATGTGTAGCTAGTAACGGAGATCAGTACTGGTGCCGAGTAAAGGAACATATCGACGACTGATGTCCAGACTGGTTGAGCGATAATAGGTAAAAAATAACAGGCTGTCTATTCAATGAGCGCTTATTTCCGCGCTAATTTCTGCCCGATGTTGATATATGGCAGGGAATCCGGGCTACATCACAAAGAACAAGGGTTCTGCGCAGACAGAACCCTTGTAACACTTGAGCTATTACAGGTTAGCGTCAAGGAAAGCGCTCAGCTGGGACTTGGACAGTGCGCCAACTTTGGTAGCTTCGACGTTGCCATCCTTGAAAATCATCAGAGTAGGAATGCCACGAATACCGAACTTGGGCGCGGTATCGGGGTTTTCATCAATGTTCAGTTTGCACACTTTCAGGCGGTCACCGTACTCCTTGGCCACTTCTGCCAGTACAGGAGCGATCATTTTGCAGGGTCCGCACCACTCAGCCCAGTAGTCAACCAGCACAGGACCAGCGGCCTTCAGCACTTCTTCTTCGAAGGATGCATCAGAAACGTTAACAATCTCGCTCATGAATCTTGTCTCCAGATGGATGGACTTAGCAAAGGCGACTGGTCAACATCTTAGCATCGACAACAAAGAGGTCAAAAGCATGATATGGGACGACCAGAAGATAATTTTTGCTTGGGTTTAAAGGCTATTCTGCTACTCTACGACTCATTCAGGAGCCTGTCTGAAAGGCAGCAGTTCTCATGCCTCTACAATCAGTGACTCCTTAAATATGGCCTGCCCAAGCTATTTCAAGGGAAACGATGGTAGTTGATACGCTTTTTTCTCAAGACACCACTGATTCACCTCTCGTCGCCGCAATCGATCTAGGCTCCAACAGTTTTCACATGGTATTGGCCCGCCTGGTGCAGGATGACATCCAGATCGTCGACAAGATGGGTGAAAAGGTGCAGCTTGCTGCTGGCCTGGATGATCAGGACCACCTGTCAGAAGAGGCCATACAACGTGGTCTGGAGTGCATGACACGCTTTGCCCAGCGCATTGCTGGTATGCCCAAGACGGCGGTCAAGATTGTTGGCACCAATGCCCTGCGTGCAGCCCGCAACCGTGAAGAATTCATCCTGCGTGCTGAAGAAGTCATGCAGCACCCCATCGAAGTCATTGCCGGTCGTGAGGAAGCACGCCTGATTTATCTCGGCGCAGCCCATGCGCTGGCCGATGACAAAGGCCGTCGTCTGGTCATCGACATTGGTGGCGGCTCGACCGAGTTCATCATCGGTGAACATTTTGAACCGATGCATCTTGAAAGCCTGCATATGGGCTGTGTTTCCTATAACCAGCGCTTTTTCGCCGATGGCGTCATTTCCGACAAAGCCTTCCGTCGTGCCGTGTCAGCTGCTCAGCGTGAGCTGATGACCATCCGCAACCAGTTCCGTCGGGTTGGCTGGAACAGCGTGATTGGCTCCTCCGGCACCATCAAATCCATTGAAGCCATCTCTGTTGCGCAAGGCTGGACCACCGAGGGCATTACCCCCGAGGCACTGCAAAAGCTGCGCAAAAAGGTGATGACCTGCAAGCATATCAGCGAGCTGAAGTTCGAAGGTCTCAAACCTGACCGCCAGCATTTGCTGCCGGCAGGTCTGGCCATACTGTGGGCCACCTTCTTCAGCCTCGATATTACAGTGATGCGCAAGTCTGATGGCGCCCTGCGTGAAGGCCTGCTGTATGACATGCTCGGCCGTATGCACCATGAGGATATCCGTGAGCAGACCGTTGATGTGCAGATGCGCCGCTATCATGTGGACCGCCGTCAGGCAGCACGCGTGGAAAACTCAGCCCTGATCGCGCTGGCACAGGTGAAACAACACTGGAAGCTGCTGGACGAAGAAGAGTTCCACAGTCTGCTGAGCTGGGCCGCCCGGGTCCACGAGATGGGACTGGCCATTGCCCACTCCAACTTCCACAAGCATGGTGCCTATATTCTGGAAAATGCCGATCTGGCGGGCTTTACCAAACAGGAACAAATGGCGCTGGCCAGTCTGGTGCGCTGCCATCGCCGCAAGATCAGCAAGAGCGTATTCGAGTCGCTACCGGGCAACTACCGTGAGGCCTGCTTCAAACTCTGTCTGCTGCTGCGGCTGTCAGTGCTGCTGCATCGTAATCGCAACAAACAGCGTCAGCCTGCGTTCACGCTCAGTGTCGATGGCAACAAGGTAACCGTGTCCTTCCCGGTAGGCTGGTTAGACAGCCGCCCGCTTACCCGTGACGAACTGACCGAAGAAGCCAGCTACTGGCGTGACGCAGGTATGGTGCTGGAGATCGCCTGAAGCGCGACGCCTCGCTCCTCTGAATGGTGATGCTCGCATGTGCGAACGTCACCACCTTCCCTTTATCAGCCCGTCAGACTGAATCAGTTTTTGCTCTGAGCTTCGCGTTTCTGTTGCTCAAGCTGTTCCCACACCGGGTTGCCCCACAAGGGAACGGCCGACAGCGAGTGCTTGGGGCTGCCATTGCTTTCCTTGGTGGAATAGCTGACATAGAGCAGTGTCCGGTTAGTCTCATCATAGATGCGCCGCACCTTCAGACTTTTGAACAGCACACTTTTCGATGTCGAGAAAATCACCTCACCACTCTTTGAACGATCGATGCCCTGTAGCATCTGCAGCGTGATCGGCCCGGTCTGACGACAGGCGATGGACATATCCGATGGATCAGCCAGATCCAGATCGGCCTTGATGTGGCTGATATAGCAGGTCACACCTTCGATTTTGGGATCAGACAGCATTTCCAGCTTGATGTCCTTGGTCGTGAACAGCCCGAGGCTGACATCGCCCACCTCGTTCTTATCCGAGCAGCCTCCCAGCGCCATTACGGCTGTCAGCATGACCGTCGACAGTTGCCATGATTTCACCTGAACTCTCCCTTCCAAGACCTTCTGGTCGTCTGCATGCGGCACGATACGCCAGCACAGACGGCATAACAGCCACCGACCTTATCACACACGCCACACATCGCCGGCATCAACAGGCATAAAAAAGCCGGTGCCCTGAGGCACCGGCTTACTTAGGTAAAAGACTGGCAGCAATAATCAGTTAGCAGCGGCAGCCAGACGTTCCAGCAGGATCTGCTGGGCGGAAATGGGTTCTTCGCCTTCCTGCATCTGCACTCTCACATAGGAACCATCCTGTTGCAGCTCCCATGCCTGAGTATTGTCTTCCAGATACAGGTCCAGGTCTTTCTTCACACGCGGAGCAACACGCAATGGCTCCATGGGGAAACAGGTTTCCACACGGTAGAGCATATTGCGCTCCATCCAGTCTGCACTGGCAGCATAGATTTCCGACGCGCCGTCATTGAGGAAGTAGCACACCCGGCTGTGCTCGAGGAAGCGACCGATGATAGAACGCACTCGGATATTCTCTGACACCCCAGGCACACCAGGGCGCAATGAGCACATACCACGCACGATCAGATCGATTTTCACCCCGGCCTGCGAAGCACGATAGAGGGTACGAATCAAACGCGGCTCGGTCATGGAGTTGACCTTGATGATGATATGCGCATCTTTGCCGGCTTGTGCATGGCGCATTTCCCGCAGAATGAACTCCACCATCTTGGGATGCAGCGAGAACGGTGCGTTCAGCACCTTGCTCAGACGCAGAATTTTGCCCATGCCGGTCAGCTGCTGGAAGATTTTGTGCACATCTTCACCGACTTCCTGATCGGCCGTCAGCAGACTGTAGTCGGTGTACACACGGGCGGTGCCCTGGTGATAGTTACCGGTGCCAAGATGCACATAACGGCGCAGCTCGTTATCTTCCTGACGGACAATCATCATGATCTTGGCGTGCGTCTTGTAGCCCACCACGCCATACACCACAACCACACCGGCTTCCTGCAACAGGCTGGCGAGCTTGAGGTTGTTCTCCTCATCGAAGCGGGCACGGATCTCGATAACAGCGGTCACTTCCTTACCGTTACGTGCTGCTTCAATCAGCGCCGCGACGATTTCCGAATTATTCCCTGTGCGGTACAGGGTCTGCTTGACTGCCAGCACCTTGGGATCACGGGCGGCTTCACGCAGCAGATCAACTACAGGAGTAAAGGACTCAAAGGGATGCTGCAGCAGCAGGTCACGCTGGCGCAGGGTCTCAAACATGGATTTGCGATCACGCAGACGCTTGGGCAGACCGGGTGAGAATGAGGCGTAGCTCAGCTCAGAACGGTTCACCAGCTCACGTACCGCACCCATACGGGTCAGGTTGACCGGGCCATTGACCTTGTACAGCTCGGTTTCACCCAGACCAAACTCTTTAAGCAGGAAAGCAATCATGTCTTCAGGGCAATTATCCGCCACTTCCAGACGTACCGCCTGACCAAACTGGCGATGCTGCAACTCCCCTTTCAGGGCACGGGCCAGATCGTCGACTTCTTCCGAGTCAAAATCGAGGTCCGCGTTACGGGTCAGACGGAACTGATAGCAACCCAGCACTTCCATGCCGGGGAACAGCTCGTCAGCAAAGGCGTGAATCACCGATGACAGGAACACCAGATTGTCACCACCACGACAGAGTTCATCGGGCAGACGAATCAGGCGCGGCATGGAGCGCGGAGCAGGAATAATGGCCATGCCTGAATCACGACCGAAAGCATCCTTCCCTTCCAGTGCTACGATAAAGTTCAGGCTCTTGTTGACCAGACGTGGGAAGGGGTGCGCCGGATCCAGCCCGATGGGCGTCATGACCGGCATCAGCGTATTGAAGAAATATTCGCGGATCCATTCACGCTGCGCCTTGGTCCATTCACGGCGGCGCAGAAAACGAATATTTTCCGTCTGCAACTGCGGGATCAGCGTGTCATTGAGGATTTCATACTGACGCTTGGTCTGCTCATGGCACATTTCACGAATGCGACGCAGGACTTCGTGTGGCTGCAGGCCGTCGGGGCCGACCTTTTCACGGCCAAAGCGTACCTGACGCTGCAGCTCAGCTACCTTGATTTCAAAGAACTCATCCAGGTTGCTGGAGAAGATCAGCAGGAACTGCAAACGCTCAAGCAGCGGGTAGCGCTCGTCCAGAGCCTGCTCCAGCACACGAATGTTGAAGTGCAGATGGCTGAGGTGGCGGTTGATATACAGCTCGGGTGAAGACAGATCAATGCTGGGCACCGGCTCTTCAACCACTTCCTCCACCACGGTGTCGTTTTCCGGCTCAACTGCAGGCTGGGTTTCCAGTTCAGCAGTAGGCTCTTCAACTGCCGCGGGCACCTGCTCCGCTACCATTTCCTGTGCGACCGTGTTCATAGCGCTCCTCACTTAAACTCTTATCGTTGACAGCAGCCCGGCCTCCCGTAGCCAGGCTTTCTGCGTCAGTTGTTAATCAGCTGCGCCGCGCGCTTGGCAAAGTAGGTCAGGATGCCATCCGCGCCTGCTCGCTTCATCCCTACCAGCGCTTCCATCAGGCAAGCATCAGCGTCGATCCAGCCATTCTGACCGGCGGCCATGTGCATGGCGTACTCGCCGGACACCTGATAGACAAAGGTGGGCACACCAAACTCATCCTTCACGCGGCGCACGATATCCAGATAGGGCATGCCGGGTTTGACCATCACCATGTCAGCGCCTTCCGCCAGATCCAGTGCCACTTCATGCAGCGCTTCGTCGGAGTTGGCAGGGTCCATCTGGAAGGTAAATTTGTTGCCTTTGCCGAGGTTGGCAGCCGAGCCCACTGCATCGCGGAAGGGGCCGTAGTAGGCTGAGGCATACTTGGCGGAATAGGCCATGATGCGGGTGTTGATGTGGCCGTTTTCTTCCAGCTCATCACGGATACCGCCGATACGTCCGTCCATCATGTCGGAAGGTGCCACGATGTCAGCACCTGCTTCGGCATGGGACAGCGCCTGACGAATCAGCGTATCGACGGTACGGTCATTCAGAACATAGCCGCTGGCGTCGATGATGCCGTCCAGACCATGGGTGGTGAACGGGTCCAGCGCCACATCAGTAATGATGCCCAGCTCAGGGCAGGCGTCCTTGATGGCGCGGGTGGCACGCTGAGCCAGCCCGTCAGGGTTGTAGGACTCTTCGGCCAGCTCGCTTTTCAGATGAGCAGGGGTGACCGGAAACAGTGCCATGGCCGGAACACCCAGACTGACCAGTTCTTTGGCTTCACGCACCAGCAGATCGATACTCATCCGTTCAACGCCGGGCATGGAGGCCACCGGCTCACGCTGGTTGTCACCATCAAGGATAAATACCGGGTAGATCAGATCGTTGGTAGTCAGCACGTTCTCGCGCACCAGTCGGCGGGAAAAATCATCCGCTCGATTACGGCGCATACGGGTTTCCGGATAAAAACGCTGGCTGGAATTAAAACGCACTTGAGGCCTCCTACACGCACGGGCTCTATTCTTTGACAAAATTATGACAGCAGCATGACATGGCCCGGCAAGAATACGCCTGAGGCCGCCAGTTGCAAGGATAGTTCATCCTCGCCACGGGTCATGAAACCGGGTGAATACCGTCATTGCGGCTGGCGACTGGTCACAACAGCGCCAAGCCACCCATTAACCGCCACTGTTCACATAGCGCAGTCAGCTTGCCGTGCCTGCCGGTTCCAGATCATTGCCGTAAAGTGATGCCGAATTGTAGACCCTTGCCCGGTGCTTCCCTATGACAAGAAACATATTGGCGCGAATTAGCAGGACTAATACGCCACAGCACAACGGATATACGCAAAGAGGGTTGATCGGCCACAGAGTCCGCCTCTATAAAAGAAACAAGACCAGTCCCTGAACGTGTTCACGATTGCCCAAGCCAGAGTCAGACAAGGCGAAACAAGCTGATCGTGACAGCGTTCTTATATGCCGACTACTGAGAGCACCATGACCGTAGCCTCTTCTTCTGTCCCCGTCGCCACCCTGCGTGACACCATACTGCCGGCGTTGAATCAGATCATTCTTGGCAAGGAGATGACACTCAAGCTGGCCGCTACCTGCCTGCTGGCGAATGGCCATCTGCTACTGGAAGACTTGCCGGGGATGGGCAAGACCACCCTCTCTCATGCCCTGGCCAAGGTATTCGGGCTCAGTTATCGCCGTATCCAGTTCACCAGCGATCTGCTTCCTGCCGACATATTGGGCGCCTCGGTCTATCACCCTGAGCAACAGCATTTTCGCTTTCATCCCGGCCCCATCTTCAGTCAGGTGGTCCTGGCCGATGAGCTCAACCGGGCGACGCCCAAGGCACAGAGTGCGCTGCTGGAGGCCATGGAGGAATATCAGGTCAGCATCGAAGGCGAAAGCTGGCCACTGCCACAGCCCTTCTTCGTTATCGCCACCCAGAACCCCCAGCACCATGCCGGCACCTACCCCCTGCCCGAGTCTCAGCTGGATCGCTTTCTGATGCGCCTGTCACTGGGTTATCCCGATCCGGCGGCAGAACGGCGTCTGCTGCGTGGAGACTCTGGCCGCGAAGCGCTGCACAGCCTGCAGGCCGCACTGACAGCCGAACATTTGCAGCGTCTGCAACAGGATGTCCAGCACGTGATTGTCAGTGAAGGACTGCTGGACTACGTCCTGCGTCTGGTCAGCCACACCCGCCAGCATGAACAGATTGAACTGGGCCTGTCACCCCGCGCGGCTCAGGCACTGTTGCGGGCCAGCCGTAGCTGGGCACTGCTGAGCGGACGCGACTATGTACTGCCCGATGACGTGCAGGCGGTATTCATCGCGGTGGCCGGACATCGTCTGCACGGCACGGGGGATCAGCCCGGTGCCCATCTGGCCCACCTATGCCTGCAACAGGTACAGGTGGTCGCCTGATGCGCTCCTGGCTGCAGAATCCACCGACCCTGCTCCTCAGCTGGCGCCGCTACTGGCAGGACTGGAGCCGTCAGCGGCTGGCCAGCCATGACCGCGTGCGGCTCGATCAGCGCCGCATCTTCATTCTGCCCAGCCGCAGCGGGCTGGGTTTTATCGCGCTGCTGGTGCTGCTGCTATTGCTGGCGATCAACTTCCAGAATGCGCTGATCTATGGTCTGTGCTTCTGGCTGGCGACCATCATGCTGCTCCTGACCTTGCACACCTACCGTGGGCTGCATGGTTTGCAGGTACATACCTTGCCCGGCCAGCCCTGCTTTGCCGGGGAAACGGCGCTGTTCCGTCTGCATCTGCAGCGGGAAGCGAAGCAGAGTGGCTGTGTACTGGTGCTATCCTGGCCCGGTGGACCGGCGATCAGTGTCGATTTGCTCAACCATGCCAGCCAGAGCGTCGATCTGCCCTACCCGGCAGCCCAACGCGGCTGGCTGCGTCCACCACGGCTCACCCTGCAGACCACCTATCCCGGCGGCTTGATTCGAGCCTGGACCTACCTGATCTTCGACTGGCAGGCACTGGTCTACCCGGCTCCGCTGGCGGTGCCGCCCGCCCTCAGCAGTGACAGTGAAAGCGAACACAGCGACAGCCAGCCACTCAGTGCCGGCGGTCAGGATTTCCATGGTTTGCGCAGCTATCAGGCTGGCGACAGTCTGCGCCGCATCCACTGGCCAGCCTACGCTCGCAGCGGCCGCCTCTACAGCCGCACCTTCAGCCAGAGTCTGCGCCAGCATGACTGGCTGGACTGGCAGGCTATGCCCGGCCCCGGCAGCGAAGCCCGATTGTCACAACTGTGCAGTGAAATCCTGCGGATGGAACAGCTTCACCAGTCTTACGGGCTGCGCCTGCCCAATCAGCAATTTGCGCCGCGGCACGGCACAGCCCATCAGGCAACCTGTTTAAAAGCGCTGGCCCTGTACGGACTGGAGGAACCCCGATGAACAGCGGTGGACTGCTGCAACGCCCGCAGCTGTATAGCCTCAGCCTGATGCAACTGGCGGTGATGCTGAGCCTCGCTCCCCATCTGCCGTTGTGGCTGCTGGGAATTCTGCTGAGCTGTGCCGGCTGGCGCCTGTCACGCCCGCGCCATGCCTGGCAGATGCCGCCACTGCCGGTCAAGCTGCTGCTGATCGGCGCCTGCATCGCCGTGTTCTATTTCACCCATCTGTCGTTACGAACCATTGAAGGGGTCGTCGCCCTGCTGGCCAGTGGCTTTGCCCTGAAAACCCTGGAGGTAGGCTCACGCCGTGATGGTCTGGTGGTGATCTTCGCAGGCAGCTTTGTGCTGGCCTGCAGTTTTCTGTTTGACCAGTCGCTGTGGGCCAGCTGCTATGTCATTTTCTGCCTGTGGATTCTCCTGGCCACTCTGCTGCATTTGCATCAGCCGCCACTGGCGCGACGGTCCCCATGGCAGCCCTGCTTCAGCAAAGCAGCCGTGCTGATGGCCCAGAGTCTGCCACTGATGGTGGTGCTGTATCTGGTATTTCCACGCCTGCCGCCGCTGTGGACCATGCCCCTGCAAAGTGGTCAGGGTCTGACGGGCATCAGCGATCGCGTGGCACCCGGTGAGCTGGCCAGTCTGGCGCAGTCCAACGAACTGGCCTTTCAGGTCAGTTTTGATGGAGCTCCCCCTGCCCAGCGTCAGTTGTACTGGCGTGGTCTGGTACTGAACCGCTACGACGGCAGCGCCTGGGTGCCCGCGCCCTTTCCCGGCCCGAGTCAGCAACAGCAGCTGGCACAGACACAACTGCGCACGCTGGCCGATGCCGACCCCGGTCAGGCAGTCAGCTATTCACTCATCATGCAGCCCAGTGGCCAGCGCTGGCTGTTTGCCCTGGCGCCGGCAGAAATACTGCAGGGCCAGGCCACGGTCAGCTATGACGATACCCTGCAGGCCAGCAAGCGTCTGGACGACACCCTCGGACTGCGGCTGCGCAGCTACCCTGACAGCCCGCGTGACCGCCAGCTGCCTGACTGGCTGAAACGACAAAGCCTGCAACTGCCCGCCATGGGCAACCCCCGCACCCGCGCGCTGGCCGAGCAGCTGCGGCACCGTTACAACGACGACGCACTGTTACTGCAGGCTGCCATGGCACTCTACCGTCAGCAGCCGTTCACCTACACCCTGACGCCGCCGACCTACAGCGGGCTCAATAGCATTGATGACTTCATGTTCGATGGACAGCGAGGCTTCTGCGCTCACTTCGCCGGCAGTCTGGTATATCTGTTGCGCGCTGCTGGCATTCCGACCCGGCTGGTCGTCGGCTATCAGGGCGGGGAATGGAATGGTCGCGGCAACTTTCTCAGCGTCCGTCAGGCAGAAGCTCATGCCTGGGCCGAAGCCTGGGTGAGTGACAAAGGCTGGCAGCGGCTCGATCCGACGGCCATGGTGGCACCGGATCGTATCGAACGCAGCACCGATCAGCTGGCCGATATGGAAGGCGCGCCCCTGCTGCGCCGTACTCTGCATGCCCTGCCCTGGCTGCAGCTGGCCAGACAGCAGATGGATGCCTGGCAGTACGCCTGGCAACGGGCGGTGGTCAACTACGGCAGCAACCAGCAATTCCAGCTGTGGCAGCAACTGCAGGGCTTCTTCAGCAGCGACTGGCGTCACTGGCTCTGGCCGCTGGCCGGTTTGCTCGGCCTGTTTACCGCCTTCGCCACCATCAGCGGTGTCTGGCGGCGCCAGCCCAAAGCACTGGAAGTACAGCTGCTGGAACAACTGTGTGCACGCATGGCGCAGCGGGGGCTGACAGCCAGCATGAGTATGACACCACAGCATCTGGCCCAGATGCTGATGGAGGCCTATCCCGCTCAGCAACTCGCCATAGATGGCTTTTTCGCACTGCTGCAACAACGGCTCTACCAGCCCGGCCAGCAGGTGCCTGCGGCCAGACTGCGCCGGGCCTATCGTACCCTCATACGCCTGTTGCGCCAGCGCCCGGTCCCGACAGGCAGATCGTAACCATGCGGGTGAATCCGGCTGTGGTAGAATGGCCGCTTTCCCGTTCTGTCAGTTGAGATGCGCCGTTGAACTACCGCCATATCTATCATGCAGGCAATTTTGCGGACGTATGGAAACATGCGGTGCTGGTTGCCCTGTTTGATGCCCTCAAGCAAAAAGCCAAACCGTTCTGCTATCTGGACACCCATGCCGGTATTGGCCGTTACGATCTGCAGGCCGAAGAGGCCCGCAAAACCGCCGAAGCCGACAAGGGTATCGCCAGCCTGTGGCAGGCTACGGATCTGCCCGAGCTGCTGCAGCAATACCGCCAGCTGATTGCGGACGACAACGAGGGCAACAGCCTGCGCTACTATCCCGGCTCACCCTGGCTGGCCAACCTGCTGCGACGGGAAGATGACTCACTGATCTGTAATGAACTGCACCCTGCTGATGTCGAAACCCTGCGCGACCTGTTCCACCGTCAACGTAAGGTCAGCATCCGCAATGAGGATGCCTACCAGAGCCTGACTGCCTGCCTGCCGCCCAAGGAAAAGCGCGGGCTGGTGTTGATCGACCCGCCTTTCGAGAAGGTCGATGAGTTCCGCCAGCTGCTGGATGGCCTGAAGAATGCCTATCAGCGCTGGCCTACCGGCATCTACACCCTCTGGTATCCGATCAAGAGTCGTGTCGAAGTACAGCAGTTCTACCGCCGTCTGGAGCTGAGCGGCATCCGTCGCATCCTGCGCGCCGAACTCAATATGAAGCGCCCCACCGATGGCGAGTTTACCGGCTCGGGTCTGGTGATGATCAACCCGCCGTGGCAGATCGAACAGCGTATTCAGCCCGCCGGGGACTGGCTCGCCCGCCATCTGGGCGGAGCAGAAGCCAATTGCACCATCGACTGGCTGGTGCCGGAGTAACTGCCGCCTGCTATTCGCGCACAAACACAAACGGAGCCCAATGAGGCTCCGTTTGTGTTGCTGCCATCAGTGACTCGGCAACGCCGCCGTCATCACCTTTCCGGGCTGAGGGTCGTGGATCAGCAGTACCTCGTAATCGGCATAGTTCCCCTCTTTAGCTTCATCACTCATCCAGACAACCCAGTCATCGATGCCATCGCCATCCACATCTGCCAGTGCCATCAGCTGCAAACTGAAATTCAGCTCAGCCGTGCCATAACGTACGGCGGTATTGCTTAGCTGCAGTGCGGCGCTATCCAGACGACTCAGGGTATAACGGTCATCGTCCGGCAACTGCGCCAGTGATGAGGGAAAACTGCGCAGATCCAGCTGTTCTGCCAGCGCCTTGCCATAATCCTGCCCCGCGACAGGCAAGCTGACCTTCGCGTGTTGCAGCAAGGCCAAGGTGTCGCAGGTCAGGTAGTTAGCAGACTGCCTGATATTATTGACGTCCTCAGCCAGCGTCGATGTGCGTTTAGCCTGCAGATACTGCTCACAGTTGGACACAGTGATACCTGAGGCGAAATGTACTGGTGGTCTTGTGACGCCCATCAGATCAGGTGAAAGCCATAGGCAAGAGCAATCTGACCATGCCATCACGGGCGTCATTACCAACGGCAACAGCACAATAACTGCAGCATTACGTCCATCCATGGAAAACACTCTGGCAGGTTTAAAAAGGCCGCAATCTAACGAAAAAACAACGTTCCTGGCTATGGTGCGGTTCGTTCCTCACAGCCCCTGCACCAGACCTCAGGCCGGGGGCGATAAGCGCCGCGAATCGCACCGCTGTCAGCCTTACTGAAAATAATCTCAGTTAATTGCCGACCTTCTGGCACCAGTACGCTTCGGTGTTATAGGGAAAGGCCAGCTCATGCTGGTCACGCAGTTGGGGATAGCGGGCAATCAGCGCTCGCAGGTCGGCTTCCACCTTGTCCTGCTCTGCCTGAGGGAGGGCGGCGATAAAGCTGACCGACAGGCTGCGGGCGATAATGACCTCTTCACTGCTGCCAATATGGGCATGGGGCCACAGTTGCTGCTGCAGCGGCGTGAACGTCTGCTGAAACAGGGCCGACTGCAGTGGCTGGCGCCAGTCGCCTTTGTAGAATCGGGGGGCATCGCCTTCGTACGGAGTGATGATCTCGGTGATGGCCGCTACCCAGTCCACCCGCTCATCACGGACATTCCAGATCAGCGCAAAACGACCGCCGGGTTTGAGAACCCTGGCCACTTCTGCAAGCGTCGCCTCAGTGGCAAACCAGTGAAAGGACTGGGCACAGACCAGCACATCGACACTGGCATCGGGCAAGGGGATAGCTGCGGCATTGCCTTCCAGCGCCTTTACCTGCGGCAGGGCCTGTTGCAGCTCGGCGCGCATGGCAGCCACCGGCTCCACCGCTATCACCTCTGCCCCAGTGGCGACCAGCCGCCGGGTAAACTTGCCGGTGCCTGCACCAAGATCCACCACCGTGGCGGAAGGCCCCAGCCCCAAGGTAGCGGTCAGCCAGCTGTCAACTTCTGCAGGATATTCCGGGCGACCGCGGCGATAGGTCGCCGAGGCCTGACTGTAACCACTCTGTGCCGCATCATGTACTGAGCTCACTCTCCATCCCTCCACGATTGATCGGTTCAGCAGCCAGCATAGTCAGCCATTACCCAGACGCCAGCCCACCGGGCTATTTCCCCGGTGTCTGCATAGATATTGCGTTTTGTGCGGCTGTACTCAGGCGCGCTCGACGATGGGATAGGCCGTCGCGACCAGATGTGAACTGATGCGCTGCAGATCACGCAGGATGTCCATATGAATACGAGACGAGCCCAGACTGGCAGGCACCCGGCTGCGCAAGCGTGCCGCATGGCGTTCGCGGCAGTTGAAGATGCGGCTGCGGTATTGCCGCTTGGCATCGATCAGCTCCTTCGCCAGCACCGGATTCTGGCTGAGGAACACTGCCTGCGACAGGCGGAAAATCTCGAACAGATCCTCAAACAGGCTGTCCAGTTCTTCCTGCCCGGTCGGCGAAAACTCGACGTTGGCTTTGTGTTTCTGCCGCGCCAGCACCATCAGGCTGGCATCAATGATGTCGCCTACATGCTCCAGATTGGTGACGAAGTTGAAGGTATCCTGCCAGCGCTGCTGCTCTTCGTCTGAACGTTCGCTGTCATCAATGGCGGCCAGATAATAGGTCGCCTCGCGGTGAATGTGGTCGATGTCGTCATCCAGGCTCTTGATCTGGGCAATCACCGTCTGGTCGGCGAAGGCGCGGGGCGTACTTTCCAGCATGCGATAAGCGATATCGGCAATACGCAGCGCCTCATTGGCCACGTTCGCCATCGCCCGCGCCGGATTACGGATATCCTCCCGCGACAGATACATAGGCTGTGCGTCATCCAGCACCACCGGCTGCTGGGCAGGCACCAGACGCACCAGCAAGGGCACCAGTCTGGGCAGCAGGCAAAGCAGCAGCAGACCGCTGAGCATATTGATCAGTACGTGAAACAGCACAGGAGAGGTCAGTCCCCAGCCGGTCAGCCAGTGGCTTGGCAGGCTGTTGACGCCGTAGAGCAGGAAGCCGATCAGCACCGCACACAGGCGGATGGCCAGATTACCCCAGATCACCACCCGCCCCTGTGGCCCCATGGCCCAGCCGGCGGACAGCGCGGGCAAGGCGCCACCGAGATTGGCGCCCAGTACCATGATCATGGCCATTTCCGGCGGAATGGCACCGTCCATGGTCAGGTGGGCGGTAATCAGGATCACCGCCAGACTGGAATGCACAACCCAGGTAAACAGCGCCATCAGGAACAGCGTCAGTGCCGTGTCATGAGCCAGGATGGCGGTCAGATATTCCATGCCGTCGCCGCTGCGCATGACTGCCGTGGTCTGGGCAATCAGCTTTAGCGCCAGCAACAGCAGGCCAAGGCCAAGGCCGATGCGGCCCCAGTATTTGGTCAGCCGGGAAGTCGCATTGTTGAAGGCCAGATAACCCGCCAGCAACAACAGCGGCGACAGTAACGACAGATTCAGACTGAGCAGCAACGCCACCAGACTGGAGCCAATCTCCGCACCGATAGACAGCGCCAGTGCCGGCATCAGCCCCAGCGCTCCGGTCGCAACAAAGCCCGTGGCCAGCAGCACCACTGCCGTCGAAGACTGCAACGCCCCGGCAGCCCCGACGCCTAGTAAGGCGGCCATCGGGCGGCGGCGCGTCAGCACTCGCACGGCGGTTTCCAGACGCCGGCCATAGGCACGCTCGAAGCCCGTTCGCACCATGCGAATTCCCCACAGCAACAGGGCAATGGCGCCAGCAAGGTGGATAAGTTCGTTCATGAGGGGACCTCGGCAGAATCTGGCTCAATAACGTCGGAATAACAGCAACCCGCCAACCAATACAGTTATGTCACAAAGCTGTCACATTAACGAAGCGTTCATTATTTGAATGTCGTAAAAAGAACATTTGAGTGCGTTTTTGACCTTACAGAGGCGCGAACGAAGAAAATCAGTCAAAAATAGAACGCGTTAGAAAGGATTAGTTGTAACAAGCGAAGATTTCAAGCGCAGAACCACCCGGTCCGGCATACTTTTTTGCACACTGAACGTACCTTACGGGACGCTGGTACCGACAGGTGCCTCCCACGCCTGTAACCACACCCAATCCTCAGCAATTGCTGTGCCCAGAAAAGCAAAATGCCACCCGAAGGTGGCATTTTTAGCCTTGCGCACAGGATGGCGCCGGAGCGTCAGCCTGTGCAGACAGACATCGTGGATAACCTTACTGCTTGGCCGCTGCAATCGCTGCATTCAGACCATCCAGGGTGTCCTGACCCAGCACGCTGGCCTGAGTCTGGATCACAGCAGCGGCTTTCTCGCGCATCTTGGCCAGCTCTTCAGGTGCCACTTCGTTGATTTCCATGCCGTGCTCTTTCAGGAACGCCATAGCTTTAACGGACTGCTCACGGCTGTCCTTACGCTCGAAGTCACGTGAGTCCCTGGCTGCCTGCATCACGATGGCTTTTTCGTCATCGTTCAGCTTGTCCCAGAAGCTTTTCGACATCAGCACGATCCAAGGGCTGTAAACGTGCTGGGTCAGGCTCAGGTACTTCTGCACTTCATAGAACTTGGACGACTCGATGGTAGTCACAGGGTTTTCCTGACCATCAACCGCTTTGGTTTCCAGCGCGGTGAACAGCTCAGAGAAGGACATGGGAACGGCGTTGGCGCCCATGCTCTTGAACAGATCCAGATACATGGGGTTCTGCATCACACGCAGTTTCACGCCATCCATATCGCTCATCTTCTCGATGGGGCGCTTGGAGTTGGTCATGTTGCGGAAACCGTTCTCCCAGTACACCAAGCCGACCAGACCCTGTTCCTGCAGGTTGTCCAGCAGTTTCTGGCCGTAGGGGCCATCCAGTACCTTGTCAGCCTGCTCAGCACTGTCAAACAGGAAAGGCAGATCCCATACGCCCATGCGCTTGTCGATACCCACCAGCGTGGAGGTAGAACCGACCATCATTTCCTGCGCACCACCGATCAGGGCGTTCTGCATCTGGATATCGCTACCCAGTGCGGCACCACCGAAGGCCTTGACCTTGAACTTGCCGCCAGACAGCTCGTTCATGCGCTGAACGAAGTAGTCAGCCGCACGACCCTGCTTGCTGTCCTGATTCAGACCGTAGCCGAAGCGGATCAGACGGGTGCTGATGTCAGCCGCGCTGGCGCTGACAGCAGATACGCCCAGAGCAAGGCCCAGAGCGGCGGCGGTGAGGGTTTTCAGCATCGTTTTTTTCATGGCTTTTGTTCTCTTTGTTGTGGTTATCCATACAACCTGATCACGCAACCGCAAGCAGGTTCTGACAGCGTGTGACGGTCGGGAGTGGCCGTAACCACCCCGGTGTTATGGTTTGACGTTTACAAAAAGCTGGCCGGCACCGTGACGATGCCCGGGAACACTACGAGCAGCACAATGATGGCCAGATAGACGAGCAGGAAAGGCATGACACCCTTCACGATGACTTCCATGGGCTGACGGGCCACACCGGAAACCACGCTCAATACCGTACCGATAGGCGGCGTGATCAGACCGACGCAACCTACCATCACAAACATGACGCCGAAGTAAATCGGATCGATCCCGGCCTTGATCACCAGCGGCATCAGTACCGGACCCAGAATCAGGATGGTCGGAGTCAGGTCCATCACCATGCCGATCAGCACCATGGCCAGCACAATGGTTGCCATCAGCAGGCGCGGGCTGTCCATCACCGGTGCCAGCAGGTCCACCAGCTCGGACGGCAGGTCAGCCAGCGTCACCATATAAGAAGACACGATGGCCGCGGCACAGAGGAACATCACCACGCTGGTGGTGCTGGCAGCACGTACAAACAGCGGTACCAGATCCTTGATACTCAGTTCGCGGTAGATCACCACGCTGACAAACAGGGCATAGGCCGCAGCCACTACCGCTGCTTCTGTCGGGGTAAAGATCCCACCGCGCAGACCACCGATGATGATCACCGGCATCAGCAGGGCCAGAATGCCGTCTTTGGCCGTGGCCATACGCTGCTTCATGCTCTGCCGTGGCTGTGGCTGCACGTCGATGGTCTTCATGCTCCAGCGCCATGCCAGTACCAGACCCAGCCCCATGATGATGCCGGGCACGATACCGGCCATGAACAGATCACTGATCGACTGGTTGGTGGTCACCCCAAAAATGATGAAGGGCATGCTGGGCGGAATAATCGGCGCGATGATACCGCCCGAGGCGATCAGACCGGCCGAGCGGCCTACCGGATAACCGTTGTCACGCATCATCGGCAGCAGCAGGGTGGCCAGTGCCGCGGTATCGGCAATGGCAGAACCGGACAGGCTGGCCAGAATCACCGAGGCGATAATGGCGACAAACCCCAGCCCACCACGACGATGGCCGACACAGCTGATCGCCAGATCGATAATGCGGCGGGAAATACCACCGGCATTCATCACCTCACCGGCCAGTACAAAGAAAGGCACCGCCATCAGCGGGAAGCTGTCAGCACCACTGACCAGGTTTTGCGCCACCAGCTGGGCATCGAAGAAATCCAGATGCCACATCAGCACCACGCCGGTCATGATCAGGGCAAAGGCAATGGGCATCCCCAGAGCCATGAAGCCCATCAGGGCGACAAGGAACAGACCCAGAGTCATTAATGCGTCTCCTCGTCAGCATGGAAGGGGTGGCTTTCACCGGGAATATAGGCCTTGCTACTGCCGGTCAGGGCGCGCACCAGATTGGCGAAGATATACAGCGCCATGCCCAGCGCAGCGACCAGACCTGCACCAGCCATCAGTGCCAGCGGATACTTCATCACGGTGGAGGTGATACGCCAGCCGATCTGGTACTGATGCCAGCTGCCCTGCCAGAACAGCCACAGGGCATAGAGCATCAGCCCGTGGCTGACGATCATGCACAGCTTGCGCAGTGGTGCAGGAAGTGCCCGCTGGGCCAGATCAAAACCGATATGAATATGGCGCCCGGTGGCCAGCACCGCGCCGAGGAAAATCAGCCAGACGAACAGCAGACGGGAAAGCTCTTCCGACGCTGCAATGCCGGAACCAAACACATAACGCAGGATCACGTTGCCGAAAACCGCGACGAACATCACTGCCAGCGCGGCAGCCATCAGATACTCGATCAGCTTTTCAACACGGTTGATGAGGGCTGTCATCTTATCTTTATCCTCATTCATTCACTCATTCGGCCGCAGCGGCGCTTGCCGGTGCGGGCGTCAGGACAACAAGTGACTCAGAGACTGAGCTTTGCCATGGCATCACTCACCAGGTCATCCGGGCTCTGGCGCACGTCACAGACGGCCACACCCGGCTCCTCCAATGGCTCTTCCAGTGTGCCAAACTGACTGTCGAGCAGAGACGTCGGCATGAAATGCCCCTGCCGCGCAGCCATCCGTTGCTTGATAGTGTCGTAGCTACCCTGCAGATAGACAAACTGCAGGGATGCACATCCCGACCGTAACTGGTCGCGATAAATACCTTTCAGAGACGAACATGACAGCACCAGCCCCGTTCCCTGACGGTCAGCCGCCGCCAGCTTGTCAGCCAGCAGTGCCAGCCAGTCATGGCGGTCTTCATCTGTCAGGGGGATACCCTGGCTCATCTTGTCGACGTTGCACTGGGGGTGATAGGCATCCCCTTCGACGAAAGACAAACCCAGGCGGTCGGCCAGCCGTTGCCCAATCAGGCTTTTGCCGCAGCCAGACACGCCCATCACGACAATCACAGGGTGCTTCATGTTAGCGCTAACATCCTTCTTGCTAAAAAATCGGCAAGGGTTTAGATTGCCGTGCGACTGGGAAGCCAGTGTCATAAAAGCCACGAACCACGCGGCTCAGCCTGCGCTGAGGAGCGTTTATCAAGGGCGCTTCCCGGGGTTTCCACCTTAGTTGTTTTTGGTTGGATAGGCGCCAATGTTAGCGGTAACATGGCGGCTGTCAAGCCTACTTTTTGTGCAATACCAACAAGGGCTGCCTTCTTCGCACAATAATGATGCAGCTACGACGGCCAGCGAATGAAGGATTTGCATTTCCCCGGCACGTTGCTGCACGCCGGGGTAAGATGTCGCCTGACACAGCTCGTGATATTCAGGCCCGGCAGAGGACAACGCCCCGGGTGTTTCAGCAACGGCACTGCAACAAGAAAAATTATCATCTGCGCAGCTCGCCAATCATGACTACCCTGCCGTCTGATCACCCTGCCTGATCAGACCTGCCAGTACGGCAGCCGCCGCCGGGTAAGCCAGCAAGGACCGGACAATAACCATGAAAACACCGGCAAGAGCCAAACGCAGTGCGGTTGGCAAAGTCACCCTCAATGATGTGGCCGAACGCGTAGGCGTCAGTGCCATTACCATCTCCCGCGCCCTGCGCACACCGGAAAAGGTCTCGGAAGTCCTCCGTCAGCGTATCGATGAAGCCGTGCAGGAGCTGGGCTATCGCCCGAACTACGCGGCCCGCGCCCTGGCTTCAGCACGCTCGCACACGGTAGTGGTACTGGTGCCGTCGCTGTCCAACGAGGTCTTTGTCGACACCCTCACCGGCATCTACGAGACCCTGCACCCACGCGGTTATCAGGTGCTGATCGGCAACTCGCGCTACTCAAAGGAAGAGGAAGAACGCCTGCTGTCGGCCTATCTGACCCACAACCCTGACGGCATTCTGGTCACCGGCTTTGAACATACCGCTGAAGTCGAGCGCCTGCTGGCCAACGCTGGCTGCCCGGTGGTGTACATGATGGAAATGGATGAACAGGGTCAGCGCCCCTGCGTCGGCTTCTCCCAGTACGAATGCGGGCTGGCCATGACCAACTACCTGCTGCAGCGCGGCTATCAGCGCATTGGTTTTATGGCAGTGCAGGGTGACTCGCGCGTACTGAAACGCTGGCAGGGCTATCAGGACAGTCTCAAGCAGGCTGGTCGCTACGACCCCCGCCGTGAGCATTACGTGCCGGATTCTTCCAGTGTTGGCCTCGGCGCCGAACTGCTGGCACAGATGCTGGAACAGGCGCCCGATCTGGATGCCGTATTCTGCTGTAACGATGACCTGGCGCAGGGCGCCCTGTTTTACTGCCAGCGCCACGGCATCCGGGTGCCTGAGCAGCTGGCCATTGTCGGCTTCAACGATCTGGCTGCCTCTGCTTGGACGGTGCCCTCGCTGACCAGCATCGCCACCCCGCGTTATGCCATCGGCAAACGTGCTGCCGAGCTGTTCCTGCAGCTGGCCGAAGGGCAAACACCCGAGCAGACCGCCTTTGACCTCGGCTTTGAGCTGGTCGCCAGAGAAAGTGCCTGAGCGGCCTTAAGCCGCCGTTCACCCGTCTCGCGTTACCGAACACCACCCGTCATCACCGACTTCCTTACCAGCACCACTTTACCGGGACGGCCGCGGGCTGTTTCGGTTGCAGGCGCTGCCTCTGCAGCCGTTTTTCATATCTCAATCACTCTTTTTACCCACTAACTCTGGCTCACAAAAAATTCTTATCAGGAAAAATAAATTCCTCAAAAGACTGGACGCTTGGCGCCTTCTTCGCTTATAAAATCCCTCACCAGGAAAACAATATTCCTGAAGTTAAAAATTCTTCATATCTGAAGAGTGCTTTTACCAGTGTTAAACATCACCCCATAACCCCGCCCTGCGCCAGCTGCCCACTGACCCGAGGACTCGTTATGCAACACGCACAGAATCAATACGTTATAAAAATCAGCTGCCCGGCTACGTCCGGTATTGTCGCCGCTGTGGCGTCTTACCTGGCCGACCAGGGTTGCTATATCAGTGAGATGGCGCAGTACGATGACGAGGGTAACGGTCGCTTCTTCATGCGGGCAGTGTTTCGCTTCAACAGCGATGCCAGCGCCGATCTGGCCAGCGTCGAGCAGGGCTTTGAGGATGTTGCGGCAAAATTCGATATGGAATGGCAACTGTTCAGCACCGCCAAACCCATGAAAGTACTGATCATGGTCAGCAAGTACGATCACTGCTTGTCTGATCTGCTCTACCGCTTCCACAAGGGCGAGATGGACATGGAAATCGTCGCCGTGGTCTCCAACCATCTTGATCTGCGACCGATGGCCGAGCGCGAAGGCATCCGCTTTATCTATCTGCCCGTCACCAAGGACAGCAAGGCCCGTCAGGAAGCAGAACTGCTGCGCCTGATCGATGAAACCGGCGCCGAGCTGATCGTACTGGCGCGCTATATGCAGATTCTGTCCGACGATCTGTGCAAGCAGCTGGAAGGACGCGCCATCAACATTCACCACTCATTCCTGCCCGGTTTCAAAGGAGCCAAGCCTTACCATCAGGCCTTTGAGCGCGGCGTAAAACTGATCGGTGCCACAGCGCACTATGTCACTTCCGATCTGGACGAAGGCCCCATCATCGAGCAGGAAGTACAGCGCGTTGACCATTCCTACCAGCCGGATGATCTGGTCGCTGTAGGCCGCGATACCGAAACCGTGGCGCTGTCGAAGGCGGTCAAATACCACCTTGAGCACCGCGTCTTCCTCAATCAGGACAAAACGGTGATCTTCCGATGAGCGGGCTCAGCCAAACGCTGCCCGGCGCCCGGCTGATCGACGGCAAGGCCGCGGCGGCGCAGGTGCTGGCAGAAGTACGTGCCGATGTGCTCGCCCTGCAGGCACAACAGCTGACGCCTGGTCTGGCGGTGGTGCTGGTCGGCGAAGATCCGGCCAGCCATGTCTATGTGCGCAACAAGGTGCTGCGCGCCAACGAAGTCGGCATCAACTCCTTTGAGTACCGCCTGCTGGCGGACAGCAGTGAGCAGGAGGTGCTGGATCTGGTGCAGCAGCTCAATCAGGAAGCACAGGTCAACGGCATTCTGGTACAGCTGCCCCTGCCTGCGCATATCGACGAAAACAAAGTGCTGCAGGCCATCGACCCGCGCAAGGATGTCGATGGTTTTCACAGCGAAAACGTTGGTGGCCTGAGTCAGGGCCGTGAGGTACTGACGCCTTGCACCCCAGCGGGCTGCATGCGTCTGCTGCACGACCACTGCGGCGACCTGTCCGGCAGGCACGCGGTGGTGGTCGGCCGCTCCAATATTGTCGGCAAACCCATGGCCGCTCTGCTGCTGCAGGCCCACTGCAGCGTCACCGTACTGCACTCCCGCAGCGTCAATGCCGCCGCCCTGTGCCGTCAGGCTGATATTGTCGTCGCCGCCGTCGGCCGCCCGCGCATGATCGGTGCCGACTGGCTCAAGCCCGGCGCGGTGGTGATTGATATCGGTATCAACCGCATTGAAGAAGATGGCCGTTCACGGCTGGTCGGTGATGTCGACTTCGACAGCGCCGTGCAGGTTGCCGCTGCCATCACCCCCGTCCCCGGCGGCGTCGGGCCGATGACCATTGCCATGCTGATGCGCAATACCGTCACCGCCACCCTGCTGCAACAGGGGCTGGCGCCTGATCATTTATCCCGTCATTCGCTTTCACCCGCACCAACAGCCGGACAGACCGGCGCGTGAGGATGCCAAGATGCCTTTTAGTCTCCTGAAATACGGCCTGTCCTCGGAGTATCCGGCAGAAGTGGATCTGCCGGCACCGAAGGAACTCAAGCCCAGTTACGATGTGGTCATCATCGGCGGGGGCGGCCATGCGCTGGCGACCGCCTATTACCTGTCGAAGTACCACGGGGTGACCAATATCGCGGTGCTGGAAAAGGCCTATCTCGGGGGCGGCAACACCGCACGCAACACCGCCGTTATCCGCTCCAACTATCTGACCTCGGAAGGGGTGCGCTTCTACGCCGAGTCGGTAAAGCTGTTCCGTGATCTGTCCAACGAGTTCGACTTCAACATCATGTATTCCGAGCGAGGTCAGCTCACGCTGGCCCATACCGATGCTACGGTGCGGGCCTTCCGCCAGCGGGCCGAGGTCAACAAGCACTTCGGTGGCCGTACCGAGATGATCGACCGTCAGCAGATCAGGGAGCTGGTGCCGACCCTCAATCTCGACCCCGGTCATCTGCCGGTGCTGGCCGGGCTGTGGCATATCGACGGTGCCACCGCCCGTCATGATGCCGTGGCCTGGGGCTATGCCAAGCAGGCGGCCAAACGCGGCGTGGAGATCCATCAGCTGACCGAAGTGCAGGACTTTGTGGTGGAGAACAACCGCGTCACCGCCATCAGGACCAACCGCGGCACCGTCCGCTGTGGCTGTGCAGTGCAGGCGGTGGCCGGCTCCAGCTCGCTGCTGCTGAACAAACTCGGCATTCGCGCGCCCATCCATACCTACCCGCTGCAGGCCATGGTGACCCAGCCATTCAAGCCCTTCCTTGATCCGCTGGTCAGCTCCTCGGCCCTGCATTGCTACGTGCAGCAGACCAGCCGCGGTGAAATCGTCATCGGTGGCGGCTCTGACCCCTACCCGCTGTACAACACCCGCTCCACCCTTGATCTCAAGGAAAGCCTGCTGGCCCATGCCATCGAAATGTTCCCCTTCATGGCCAATGCCAAACTGATGCGGCAATGGGCCGGTATCACCGACATGACCCCGGACTACAGCCCGATCATGGGCCTGTCACCACTGGACAACTATTACCTCGACGCAGGCTGGGGCACCTGGGGCTTCAAGGCCACGCCCATCTGCGGCAAAACCATGGCCGAGCTGATCGCCAGTGGCGGCAAGGTGCCGGAGCTGATTGCGCCCTTCAGTCTGGCGCGCTTCTCCACCTTCCAGCAGGTCAATGAAATGGGCGCGACAGCCGCCAGCCACTGACAACCGGCTCACGATCCAAGGGGAACGAACGTGAAAATCATGCACTGCCCTCTGAACGGGCCACGCAATATCAGCGAATTTACCTACGGCGGCGAATACAAACCCATGCCCGACCCGCAACGCTGCAGCGACAGCGAATGGGCCGACTATGTCTTCAACAGCGACAACCGCGCCGGGCTGGTAACTGAATGGTGGATGCACAATGCCTCCAGCTACTGGTTTCTGGCTGAGCGCCATACCGTCACTGACGAGATCATCCGCACCTTTGATCCCAAGGAAATCTTTACCCAGCGCATCGACTTCGGCGCCGATGGCAGCAAGGAGACCACAGCATGAGCAGTACCCGCCTGCCAGCGCCCATGGGCATTCTGATTGACCGTAACCAGCCGCTCAGCTTCAGCTTCGATGGCCAGACCTATCAGGGTTTTGCCGGTGACAGCATCGCCAGCGCCCTGCTGGCCAGTGACCGCTGGCTGATCTCGCGCTCGTTCAAGTATCACCGCCCGCGCGCCGCGCTGACCATGGCCGGGCAGGACGCCAATACCCTGGTGCAGCTGCCTGATGAGCCCAACGTGCTGGCCGATCTGCAGGAGCTGCAGGCCAACATGCAGGTCAGCGGTCAGAACTACGCTGGTTCCCTCGATAAGGATCGCGACGCGCTGCTCGGCAAGTTCTCGAAGTTTATGCCGGTAGGCTTCTACTACCGCTCGTTCTACAAACCCAAAGGCGCATGGAAGCTGTGGGAACCGCTGATCCGCAAGAAGGCCGGCCTCGGCGTGCTCGATCTGGGCTTCAA
Organism: Pokkaliibacter sp. MBI-7; assembly: GCF_029846635.1. Lineage (NCBI taxonomy): Bacteria > Pseudomonadati > Pseudomonadota > Gammaproteobacteria > Oceanospirillales > Balneatrichaceae > Pokkaliibacter > Pokkaliibacter sp. MBI-7. Next base: position 1,359,908 of record NZ_JARVTG010000001.1, read on the forward strand.
GCCCGGTTATTACGACAAGGCTTACCTGTTTGCTGATGTGGTCGTGATCGGTGCCGGACCCGCCGGCTTGCAGGCGGCACTGACCGCCGCCAGCAACGGCGCCCGCGTCATTCTGGTGGAACAGGAGCGCCTGCTCGGGGGCAGCCTCAACTGGGCCCGCTTTGACATCGCCGGTGAGCGTGCAGCCAGCCTGCGCAGTGCGCTGGTGGAAGCGGTGGAACAGCACCCGGATATTCAGGTACTGACCGACGCCACCTGCAACGCCTGGTTCACCGACAACTACCTGCCGGTGATTCAGGGCAAACGCCTGTACAAGGTGCGCGCCAGAGAATGTATCGTCGCCGCCGGCACCTTCGACCAGCCGGTGATCTTCCGCAATAACGACCTGCCCGGCGTGGTGCTGACCAGTGCCGCCCAGCGCATGATGAAACTCTATGGCGTCAAGCCCGGACAACAGGCCGTGGTGCTGACCGGCAACAGCGATGGTTATCTGGCCGCCCTCGATCTGCATCAGCAGGGCGTCAGGGTGATGGCCGTGGTCGATATGCGCAGCGAAGCCGAGACCGCCCGCGACAGTGACTTTGCCGCCCTCGCCGCCGCCCTGCAGCAGCGACAGATTACCCTGCATCAGGGCAGCACCGTCTATGAGGCCATTGCCGGTAAGGATCAGGGCCGTGTTGTCGCCGCCGATATTCGCCGCATCAGTGGCAAGGGTCAGGTGGCAGGTAGCGGCCAGCGCATTGCCTGTGATCTGCTGTGCATGTCAGCCGGTTATATGCCGGTCTATCAGCTGCTCTGTCAGGCCGGCGGCAAGCTCAGCTATGACGATGATCAGGCCGTTTTCACCATCAGTGGCTTGCCCGCTCACCTGTATATCAGTGGCTCGGTGAAAGGCTATCAGCAGCTCGACAAGGTACTGGAGGACAGTCAGCAGGTCGCCCATGCCAGCTGTGCCGCCCTGCGTCTGGTCGCGCCGACCGAACAGCAGCCCCCCGCCAGCGAAAGCGGTTATAACTTCCCCTGGCCGATCTTCCCGCACCCGGACGGCAAGGATTTTGTCGACTTCGATGAAGACCTGCAGGTGTGCGATATCGTCAATGCCACCCGCCACGGTTACCGCGACGTGCAGCTGGTCAAACGCTTCTCTACCGTCGGCATGGGCCCGTCGCAGGGCCGCCACTCGGCACTGCCTACTGCCCGTCTGGTGGCCGCAGCAACACAGCGCAGTGTCAGCGAAACCGGCGTCACCACTGCCCGCCCGCCCTTTGTGGCGGAGAAACTGGCGCACGTCGCCGGGCGTGCCTTTGACCCGTACCGGCAAACCGCCATGCACCGTCTGCATCAGCAGGCCGGTGCCAAAATGATGCCCGCCGGGATCTGGCAACGCCCGGCGTATTATGCCCCGGCCTCCTCCACCGCATCCCGCGATCAGCTGATGCAGGAGGAAGCCCGCCATGTGCGTGAAAAGGTCGGCCTGATTGATGTGTCCACCCTCGGTGGACTGGACGTGCGCGGCCCTGACTCGGCAGAACTGCTGGAGCGGCTGTATACCTTCAACTTTGCCAAACAGCCGGTAGGACGCTCGCGCTATGCGCTGATGACCAACGAGCAGGGCGTCGTCATTGATGACGGGGTATGCGCCCGTTTTGCCGACAACCACTTCTATGTCACCGCCACCACCAGCGGCGTCGACCGTATTTATCAACAGATGCTGAAATGGAATGCCCAGTGGCGGCTGGATGTGGATATCACCAACGTCACCGCTGCGCTGGCCGCGGTCAATCTGGCCGGCCCCTATGCCCGCCGGGTGCTGAGCAAACTGTGTGACGATATCGACCTGAGCCCGGAAGGCTTCCCCTATCTGGCGGTACGCAATGGCACGGTGGCCGGTGTGCCCGCACGCCTGCTGCGCGTCGGCTTTGTCGGCGAGCTGGGGTATGAGATTCACGTTCCGGCCCGTTACGGCGCCCATCTGTGGCAGGCGCTAATGGCCGCCGGTGCCGATGAAGGCATCCGCCCGTTCGGGGTGGAAACCCAGCGTCTGCTGCGTCTGGAAAAAGGCCACGTCATTATCAGTCAGGATACCGATGGCATGACCCATCCGGCAGAGATCGACATGGGCTGGGCCATCAGCCGCAAGAAACCGTTCTTTGTCGGCAAGCGCTCCATCGACATCCTCGAAGCCCAGCCGCTGAAACGCAAACTGGTCGGCTTCCGCCTGCCCAGTGGCAGCGCCAAACCGCTGGAAGGCCATCTGGTGCTGAAGGGCGGCGACATCAGCGGCAATGTCACCTCCTGTGAATACTCCGCCACGGTGGATGCCATCATCGGTCTGGCCTATGCCTCGGTACGACAGAGCGAGCCCGGCAGCCAGATTCCCATTCGTGTCGAAGGCGGTCAGACCGTGCATGCCGAGGTGGTCAGCCTGCCGTTCTACGACCCCAGCAACCTGCGTCAGGAGCAATAAGCATGAGCCAGATGACCAGCGCTGCGGCGCTCGCCTCGTACTCCTTCGCCAGCACGGTGATGGATGTCAGCCCGCTGGCGTACCGTTACCCGCAGGCACAACGGCAGGCCTTTGCCAGTACCGAAATCATTACCTGCTATGACGACCCGCAGCAGGAGCGCCAGCAGCTGGGCCAGTGCGCCCTGCTGGACCTGACCCCGCTGGCCCGGGTTGGCCTGCGCGGCCGTCAGGCAGCGGATTATCTGAATGCACGCCAGTATCAGCTGCCACAGGCACCCAATCAGGCATTGGGGCAGAGCGATGGCAGCGCCATTCTGCGGCTGTCGCAGACCGAGTATTTCCTGCTCGGCAGTCTCGGTGATCTGGGCCAGCGCATTCGCGAAGAAGAATCCGCCTGGAGCCTGTCCGATGAGTCGGTGTACCTGTTGCCCCGTCAGGACAGCCACGCCTGGCTACTGCTCACCGGCAGCCATGTGGCCGAGGTGATGGCCAAGCTCTGTGGTGTCGACCTGCGCGCCGAGGCGTTCCCACCCGGCAGCGTGGCGCAAACCTCTGCGGCCCGCATCAATGTTATCGTCGCCAATCTTGGCAGCGAGCAGCTGCCCTGCTTCCACCTGCTGTGTGACCGTGCCTCGCTGAACTATTTCTGGGATGCCGTGCTGGATGCCATGAAGGAGTTTGGCGGCATGCCCGTCGGTATCGACGCCCTGCGCTAGGAACCCGCTCATGATCGGCCAGATCATGAGCCGGCGCTGACTCACACCCCACCGCCAAGGAGGATCACCATGTACGCAGAAGACGAACTGCCCCTGCAGGACGACGATGGCCGTAATGACTATCGGGTGCCGGCACTGTTCCGTGGCCTGCTGATCCTGCAGATGTTCAATGCCCAGACCCGCACCCTGAGCATGAACGAGCTGGCCGAGGGTCTCGGTGTCACGGTGTCGGCCATCTACCGTATCGTCCACACCCTCACCGAGATGGGTTACCTGCGCAAGCTGGCGAAGAATACCTACGAGCTGGGGCCGCAGGTGGTGTCCGATGGCTTCAGCTATCTGGCCAGCCGTGATCTGGTGGATATTGCGGCCCCCCATCTCAACGCACTGCGCGACCGCACCTCGCTGTCCTGCCATCTGAGCATTCGTGAGCAGACCGACAGTCTGTATATCTATCGCGCCTTCGCCGCTCAGCGGCTGTCGGTGAACATTCCCATCGGCACCCGCATTCCCTGCCACTGCACCGCCATGGGCCGCATGCTGCTGACGGGCCTGAGCCCGGCCGCACTGGATGCCCTCTATCAGTCAGTGCGTCTGGATGATCACCCGCCCCCTGCGCCGAAGACGCTGCCCGCGCTGCGGCAGATGATCAGTGATGACCGTGAACGCGGCTGGGTGATTCACCGCTCCGACTACTCCACCGCCATTGCCCGTGGCATCTACAACCATCTGGGCGAAGTGGTGGCGGCCATCAATCTGTCCGGGCCGGAGGCGGTCATGGACGGCGAGGTCAGCCGGGAACATTTCCAGCAGGAACTGGCGCAGACCGCCGAAGCCATTTCCCGCGAGCTGGGTGGCCACAGGGCCGGCTAACCCTGCTCTGCCTGCCCGGCACGATCAGCAAGTGCGACGGCCAGATGCCATCGCGCTTTTCCTGCTCTTTTTCTCTTGTGCCTTTTTCTCTTGCGCTTTCGCCGCCCACGCGTCTCGCAAAAGCCCCTTCCCTGCCCTGTTGAAATGTCCATTGAGGTTTGGCCGGAGCGACGTAGGCTAGTAAACAAACAACTCTAATATCTCTCTGGCCGTGGTACGGATGCTGCATATTTATCTGCTCACTAACGGCAGCGCCTGTCAGCAGGCTGCCATGCGCCAGAACAATGCAGAGCAAGGGCTATCCGGCCAGCCACTGCGCCACCTTAAAACGGCGTGCGGGCAACGGAGACCCTGCCGATCGGGCGGTGAAAAACCATGAATAGTGCAAGTCACACAACCGATGCCTTTGACCAGTGGCAATCCCAGCTGACCGAAGCCTGTGGCCGCTTTATTGCCCGGCCACCTGAGCGACATCATTTTGTTGGCAGCATCGCCAACAAGGACTGCGATGGTCTGTCGATGGCCGAAATCCAGACCAACGCCACCGTCTCCTGCAAGAAGATTCGTGCCGATCGCGATAATGATCAGTACTACTTTCTGATTCACCAGCGTTCGGGCTACTCCACCGTCGCCATGGATGACTGCTCATTTCAGGTGCTGCCGGGCGACCTGCTGCTGCTCGACCCCGCAGTCTCCTGCAGCATCATGCCGGTGGGAGTGATTGATCATGTCTCGCACTGTCTGGACCGCCACCGGGTTGACCGGGCACTGGCCCACCAGCGTCAGCGTTTTGGCAAACTGTCACGGGCGGGCACCTCGGGCCTGCTGTTGTCAGGCATGGTGGCGGAGCTGGATAGTCACAGTCATCTGGGGCTGGCTGACAGCCAGAGCGATGCCCTGCAGCAGGCCATCGTCGCCCTGCTCAAACCGGCACTGCAGCTGGAAGCGCCCGGTCACCGCATCGAACATACGGTGCAGGATATTTATCGCTGGGCGGAAAAGGTGATCATGCAGTCGCTGGCAGACCCGGCGCTGAGCCCGGAGCGGGTCGCTACCCAGCTGAATATTTCCGTGCGCCATCTGTATCGCGCTTTTGAGGAGCACGGCGACACCATCTGCCGCCTGATTCAGAAAAGCCGCCTCAATCGCTGTGCGGCAGAGCTGGCCAATCCGGCCAATATGAAAAAGCCCATCACCGATATTGCTTACGGCTGGGGCTTCAATGACTCGGCGCATTTCAGCCGTATCTTCAAGAAGCAGTTCAGCCTGTCACCACGGGAATACCGTCAACAGAGCCATCTGCTGAACCAGCGGTAGGTTTACCCCTTATCATCTAGCCAGCAGCAACGCAGGCCAGCCCCTCCCCCGCCGAACAGCAACAGGGTGAGGGGCAACCTGGCTTCATTCCGGGGTAAACAGACCCTTCTTCATAAAACCTTTCACCCAGACCGCGCCGATCACGCACACCAGCAGCAGTACGCCGCCAGCCATGGTGTAGACCTGCTCTGTCATTTCCGGTGAGGGCGAGTTATGCAGCGCCACATAGACCATGCCGACAATCCCCAGCAGCTGCGGCAGCGGGTAGAACGGCGTCTTGTACGGGCGGGCCAGTTCCGGCTGACGACGGCGCAGCACCAGCACATTGATATGAGCGATGATATAAGCCAGCAGCCAGCTGGTGGAGGCGGCGATCACCAGCGTAATCAGTGAGTCAATGCCCATCAGGTACATGGGGATGGCGATGATGATCACCATGAATACGATGGCAACCCAGGGCGTGCCAAAACGCTGGCTGACGATGCCCATCTGCGGGAACGCCTGACGGTTGTCGGCCATGCCCTGCAGCATGCGGGGCACGCTGGCCAGCACGGTGTTGACGGTGCTGCAGGTAGCGGCAATGCCCATTACCGTGGCCACCACCAGACCGGCCTTGCCAAAGACCGCATGGACATAATCAAGATAAGGGATCGCCGAGGTGGTCAGGCTCTCTACACTCATAAAGCGCGAGGCGCCGAACACGAACGGCAGATAGATCGCCAGCATCAGCACCAGCGACAGCATCATGGCCCGGGGGATAGTGCGCCGTGGCTCGTTAACGTCAGCAATCAGCGGGCAGATGAACTCCACCCCGACCATCATCCACATGGCCAGTGAGATCAGCCCGACAAAGCTGCCATCCATGACCGGCCCCAGCGACCAGTTCACTGCCGAACCTTCCGCCAGCACCGGCGCTGCACTGGTTGAGGCCACCAGCCCCACCACCACCAGACAGAGAATCAGGACGAACGCCAGCAGGTTCTGGATACGGGCAAACACGTCAGTACCCAGAATATTGGTGATGGCCAGCAGTACCAGAATCAGTGTGGGTATCAGCATGTCGGGGAACATGCCCGGCAACAGCTCATTGACGATGGAGTTGACCAGTAACATCTCTACCGGAATGGAGAACATCGCCACCACCACGTAACCGGCAAACACTGCCACGATGGCCGGGAAGTGCCCCATCGCCTTTTGCGTGTAGGTCGCCAGCGAGCCGCCACTCTGTGGATACATCAGTGACAGCTCGGCAAAGGTCATGGCGTTGAAAATCGCCAGCATAAAGGCACACAGCATGGCGGCAATAAAGCCACTGCCGCCCAGACCGATGCCCTGCGTGGCCGAGACCATCGAGCCCTGGACGATCACCAGGCCGATGCAGATGGAAATCATGGTCAGAAAGCTCAGCCGGTTACCCGTCACACGGCTACCTCCCTGAGTACCGGCAGCGTCGATAGCGACGCCTGCCCCACTCGCTCTACTCATAGTTATGCCCTCTCACGCTCATTTTCTTGCTGTTATATCCCCGCCAGCGCGACCCGCCGTCGGGGAGGAGAGTGCTAATCTGTGCCTAAAATCCGGCCAGTTCTTGTCCGTGGCTGTCGAAAACTTGACTGACCGTGACACATCGCCGTCATGGCAGCCACAGTCAAGTTTCACGGCAGGCACAGTCAAGACAGCCCGACGCAAATGGGCGACAAATAGCTCATCGCAGCGGGCGCTGACGGCAGGCACCATCAGACCGGTCACCTTCCCGGCCATCACGCCAGAACCAGCCGCCCCCACCCGCATTTCAGCTTGCAGGTTTCGCCTGATGATCACGATCGAAACGCCTACCTACTACACCGCCACCCGGAAGTATGACCTCAGTTTTCCCTCGCTGGAGGCCGATATTGATGCCGATGTGGTGGTGATCGGCGGTGGCTTTTCCGGTATCAACACCGCGCTTGAGCTGGCCGAGCACGGCATCACCAATATCGTCGTGCTGGAAGCCCGCTATCTCGGTTATGGCGGCACCGGTCGCAACGGTGGCCAGATCATGGCGGGTATTGGCCATGATCTGGAACTGATCAAGAAGGATGTCGGCGAGGATGGCCTGCGGCGTATTTTCGAGATCAGCGACCTGGGTGCCGACATCATCAAGGGGCGCATCGACAAGTACGGCATTGATGCCGACTTCTGCCACGGTTACGGCTATATGGGCTTCAATGCCCGGCAGGAGAAAACCCTGCGCACATGGGAAAAGGAGTTCAGATCACTGAACTCGCGTCATGAAATCCGCCTGCTGGCCGGCAGCGAGGTCCGCCAGATCATCGGTTCCGATGCTTACAGCAGTGCCCTGCTGCATATGGGCGGCGGCCATGTACATTCGCTCAACCTGCTGCTTGGCGAAGCCAAAGCGCTGGCCAGCCACGGCGCGCGGATCTACGAATCCAGCCCGGCACTGGAAGTGGAATACGGCGAGCGTATTCGCGTGCGCACCGCCAAGGGATCGGTCAGGGCCAACAAACTGCTGTGGGCCTGTGACAGCTTTCTCAACCGGCTGGAGCCGGAGCTGCACCGCACCACCATCAATACCTATGCCTTCCAGCTGATGACCGAGCCGTTGTCTGACGAGCTGATTCAGCGCATCAGCCCCATTCGTGGCGCGTACAGCGATATCCGTCCGGTGATCGACTACTACCGCGTCACCCGGGAAAACCGCCTGCTGTTCGGCGCGGCCACGCCCTTTGTCGAGCATATTCCCGCTGACCTCAAGGCCTGGAACCGCAAGCTGATGCTGAAAATTTTCCCCTATCTGCATGAGGTGAAGATTGATCTGGCCTGGGGCGGCCCGATGGCCTGCAGCCCCAACCTGTTTCCACAGATGGGTCAGCTGCCCCAGCGTCCCAATGCCTTCTATGTGCAGGGCTACTCCGGTTTCGGCGTCACCCCCAGCCACATCATCTGCAAGGTACTGGCCGAAGGCATGAGCGAAGGGTCAGCGCGGTATGACCTGCTCAGCTCGGTGCGGCGGCCACGGGTCATCGGTAAGGATCACTTCCGCCCGCTGCTGCTGACCGGTGCCAAAAGCTGGCACCAGCTCAGTGGCTACTGGCACGGCCGGCGCTGATCCCGGTCGGTACGCTGGCCACAAGCACGGCTGGCACAGGTTATTGCCGACTCACTGTCGGCACGACTCCCGATCGCGCTGAGCAGGCACCGGGGGTCGCTTTTGTTTTTCCGTTACCGGACGGATGCAGGTACGCACCTTCCGATACGCCCCCACACTCACCAAACAGGAGTTACAACATGGCCTTTTCTGCAATCACTCTGGGCACCACGCTGGCCGAGCTGGATGCCTGGGGCAGCGTCACTGATCTTGGCTCGGAACTGCTGGAGGGCGACGTCAAAGCCTACGGCAAGATGACCTTTGGCGGCCCCACCGATGCGGTCAGTGCCGGCTGCTTTGGCGCCACTCAGGGCAAGTTCCGCATGGTCTACCCCTTCAACGAGCAGGCCACGGTACTGAGCGGCGAGGTCATCCTGACCGATGAAAGCAGCGGTGAAAGCCGGCACTACCGTGCGGGCGACAGCTGGTTTGTCACCAAGGGCACCGCCGTACTGTGGGAAGTGGTCAGCGACAGCTTTGTGAAGCACTACTTCGCGGTGGTCTGAGCAGGCGCCAGACACGGCCTCACGCAGAAGGCCCAGAAAGCAGCAGAGAACTTGCTGTATAGAAAGCAGCCGGTGAGCCGCCCTTCCGCAGGGGCAGCTCACCGGCTTTCCCCTTTTTTCCACTGGCAAGGTGCCGACCGATGTTAGGCAGAAAGTACCTGCGCAGAATCACTGAACTGGAAGCCGCCGTCGCGGCACTGACCGCCGATAATCAGCAGCTGCATCAGCAACTGCATGACCGTCAGCAACAGCTGCAACATCTGCAACAACAGCTGCTGGCCTCAGACCAGCAACTGCCCAGCACCCTCACGCAACTGCACATGAGCCAGCAGCATGGCCAGCTACAGCAGATTTACCGCGCCATCCATGCGGTATCCGGCGAACTGTTCGAGCCCATGAGCCAGAGCGAAGGCTCCAACCAGAGCATGGAGGCCATCAATACTGAGCTGGGGCAACTGCACGGTGCCATGGTGGCGATGTCCGGCAATACCACCGGGGCCCAGCTGGAAGTGAAGCAGCTGAAAGCGCTGGCCTCCGATATCAACAACTTTGCGGCCATCATCAACAAGATTTCCGAGCAGACTAACCTGCTCGCCCTCAACGCGGCCATTGAGGCGGCCCGCGCCGGTGAGCAGGGCCGGGGCTTTGCCGTGGTCGCCGATGAAGTACGGGAACTGGCCAAACGTGCACGCGAATCCAGCGAAGAAATCTCCGAACTGGTGCAGAAGATTCACCACCATACCCTGCAGGTCGACACCCGGATCGAAGCCCTCAGCCAGCAGGCATTGCAGGTGCAGCAGGTGTCGGCCAGCACCGCCGCGTCGGTCCACCAGACCGCCAGCCAGACCAGCCAGCTGATGAACTCGGTGTACCGCTCCATGGCTCACGGCCACTGCTCAGGCTCGCAGCTGGAACTGCTGTTGCTGTGCAACCAGTGGTTGCAGCACTGGCTGCAGCCGGGGGCCACTCCGCAGTATAAGCAGGCCAGCGACACCGAGTTCGGCCAGTGGTATCTGCATGGTACCGACAACGAATTTGATTACCGCAACACCTCCGCCTTCAAACAGATCAGGCATCCCCTGCTCAGCCTGTTCGACTGGGGCCAGCAACTGATGTCGACCGCACGCAGTGACAGCCACGGTGCAGAACAGCTGCTGCGGCAGATTGATCACGCCCTGGTGCAGATTCATGAACAGATGCTGGCGATCCAGCGTCATCTGTTTGCCCGGCTGGGCTAGCCGTCTGTCACCGATACCCGTGGTCTGCGGCTACCTGAATACAGGCACGGATGGACATTGAGAGGCCTCAACAGACGTACCGCTCATTACAACAGAGGGTCAGACCGGCGGCTGGAGCCCTGCTCGTCGTACATAGTGCTGCCGGAACGCCCGCGGGGTCATGGCTTTCAATGCCCTGAACTGACGGTTGAAGTTGGCCAGTGAACGATAGCCGACCTGATCGGCTACCCAGGCGATGGGCTTGTCGGTCGCCGCCAGCAGCGCACAGGCTTCACCGATGCGCAGGCCAATCAGGTAATCACTCAGGGTCATGCCGGTGTGGCGACGAAACAGTCGCTGCACTCCTGACTCACTGAGGGCGGCCAGTTCCGCCAGCCCGGCAATACTGACCGGCTGCTGATAATGCTGGTGCAGGTGGGCCAGCACCTTCTGCAACCGCCCCTGTTGTACCGGGCGGCTGAGTGCCTGTTCACTCTGTGGCTGTGGATAATGACGGGCCAGCGGCTGGCGCTGGCTGTCTGCTGCCAGTTGCGACAGAAGCTGCAACAAGGTTAGCAAACGCGCCTCCCCCTGCTGCTCGAACAGCTGCTCAATCACGGGGCGGGCCTCACAGGCAGCCGCGTGGCTGAAAGCAACTCCGGCACGGGCCTGCACCAGCAGGGAGGTAATCCGGGCAAACTCCACCACCAGCTGACACAGCGCTGCCGCCCACTGCGGCTGGAACCAGATCACCAGTGCAACGTGATCCTGATCCTGCTGCACTTTCCCGGTGGAATGCCAGGTATGAGGCAAATCCGGCCCGACCAGCACCAGATCAATGTCGCCGTACTGGCCGATATGGTCACCGATATAGCGCTGCCCGCGGGAATTGAGGGTGAGGGTCAGCTCATAAGCCGGATGATGATGCCACTGAAACGGAATGCCCTCCTCCAGACGGCGGTTCAGCAGCACCATCGAGGCATCATCCGCATTGGGCAGCACTTCCAGATAGGGCTTCATAGCGCATCCCGCTTTCTAAAAACGCCGTAATAGTATCAATTCTGGCCGATTGGCTACAACTTGCCCCGCCAGCCGCCACCTAGAATGGCTCCCTCTTCCCGGCTGAGAACAGAACAACAGGAGCCCCCTATGCAGCCCGCACTGAAACGTGATGCCCACCCTTCGACCCAGCGCATCTCCACTCCGCTGAAAGACATACACAAGCAGCTGCCGTTACGGGTGCTCAGTGAAGCCGACTGGCAGCACTGGATTACCCAGGGTTACGTCATTGTCCGTCAGGCGGTCCCCGCGGCACAGGTCGAGGCGCTGGTGAATGTGCTGTGGCAGTTTGATGAGAAAGACCCGCAGGACCCGGGCAGCTGGTACGCCCCGCAGCGTCGCGAGCACAAGATGAAGGAACTGAACGGTACGGGCATGCTGGAAATCTACAACCATCAGGCGCTGTGGGATAACCGTCAGCAGCAGCGGGTATACGACGCCTTTGTGGATATCTGGGATCGCGAAGACCTGTGGGTCACCATCGACCGGGCCAATCTCAATCCACCCAGGCTCGTCAAAGGCAACCCCGACGGTTTCATCCACTGGGATGCCGATACGTCATTGCGCCCGCTCCCTATCGGCGTGCAGGGCGTACTGAGCCTGCTGCGTCAGGACGGGGATGTCGGTGGTTTTCAGTGCATCCCCGAGCTGTTCCACAGCTTCGATCAGTGGCTGGCCACTCAGCCTGCCGACCGTGACCCGATGCACCCTGACCTTGCCGGACTGCAGATCACCAATATCGACCTTGAGGCAGGCGATCTGCTGATCTTCAACTCGCTGCTGGCGCACGGCGTGCGACCCAATCATGCCGAAGGTCGGGTACGTATGGCGCAGTACATCTCCATGCATCCGGCGGAATATGACAATGAAGAAGAGCGTCAGGAGCGTATCCGCTTATGGCAGGAACAGGATCACCCCCAACGAGATGCCTTTCCCGGTGATCCACGGCAATGGGAAAAACACCATGCGGCGGTGGCCAGCCTCAGCCCGCTGGGCGAGAAACTGCTTGGGTTGCAGCCCTGGTAGCAGAACCGGCGCTCAGGAACCTGCCGGGCCTGACCGGTACTTAAGGGTCACAGCCCGACAGACGGCTCGGCCCTCGCCGCGTGGGCCGCCAGCAGGCAGGAGCGGAACAGGCGTTGCAGCGGCAGATCGCGGTTGGCGTAGCGGGTAATCAGCACCAGCTCGCGGTGGAAGGTCAGCTCACCCAGCGGGATGACCTGCATCTCGGCCTGTCGCTCCAGCCACAGCCCGGCCTGCGGCACCAGCGCAACGCCCAGACCACACTCCACCATCTTGACGATGGCATCCAGCTCATCCAGCTCCAGCACCTGCTGCACCGTGAGGCGGTGCTGACGCAGAAAACGGGTCACCTGACGACCACCGAAGGAATGGCTGTCATAGCGGATAAAGGGCTGCTGCCGCAGCAGCTCCGGCACGGATGCCACCCTGATCCCGTTCGGCACCAGCAGCATGAACGGCTCACGACTGATGACTTCGGCATGCAGCTCCTTGGGCAGGGCAAAAGGGGGGCGAATGATGATGGCCAGATCGATTTCACCGGCATCCACCTTGCCAAACAGACTGAGAGACACCCCGGGCACCAGCTTGGGTTCGATGGCCGGTGCCTGCTGGCGCAGACGCAATAAGGTGTCTGGCAGAATACCGGTCTGGGCGGTATTGATGGCCCCGATGCGCAGCTCGCCACGGTAGTCCTCCAGACTGGAAGGGATGCTCATACGGCCAAACAGGTCGAGTATTTCCTCCGCCATCGGTAGTACCCGCTTACCCGCCGAGTTCAGCACCGCCGAGCGGCCGCTGCGATCAAACAACGGCATGCCCAAGGCATCCTCCAGCTGTCGGATCTGGGCACTGACGGCTGACTGGGTCAGTCCAATCTGCTGCCCCGCCGCCGCAAAGGTGCCGTGACGACAGACCATCACAAAGGTTTTCAGCTCTCGGATCATGCCCTGACTCATCAATTTTTTTGTTGCTCGGCAGTCAAAATATCCGCTTTTATATCAACAACTCAATACAGATAATTTTTCTACCGAGAACAGAGACTTAAACAGGCTGTTCAAGCTCTCAAGGACCGGGCCCCGAACGGGAGGCAGGTACCCAAGCAGCCAGCATTAGCCAGGCGTGACGCCGCTGCAGAAGACCTGCCTCCCCGATGGCACGTTGGACGACAGAGCCTGCACAGCTTCCTTCACTTTCTGACCGTGAGAAAAATGATGAGCATTTCCCCATTCCACCTCGCCATCCCTGTTTACGATCTGGCTGCGGCCCGTACTTTCTACGGCGACATCTTCGGCTGCCCTGAAGGCCGTTCCAGTGATCATTGGGTAGACTTTGATTTCTTCGGTCATCAGCTGGTGATCCATGAGCACCCCAAGACCCAGTCTCAGGAAGCCGCCCATACTAATGCGGTGGATGGCCATGATGTACCGGTACCGCACTTTGGCGTCGTACTGGAGTGGGATGTGTGGGAAGCACTGGCCGACCGTCTGAAAGCCCGCAATACCCAGTTTGTGATCGAACCTTACATTCGCTTCCAGGGTCAGGTCGGTGAGCAGGCCACCATGTTCCTGTTCGACCCCTGTGGCAATGCACTGGAATTCAAAGCCTTCAAGGACATCGGCCAGCTGTTTGCCAAGTAATAACGGTCATGAGAACGGCAGCCAGTGCGGCTGCCGTTTGCCTGAACAGCGCAGAACCGCCGTCCGTGTTTCAGGTAGTCAGTTCTGGCGTGGGTAGAGCTGATCCACCAGCGCCGTCCAGTCGAAAGGCTCAAGCTCAGCGTAATGCAATCCGCGCTCCTGCATGGCATCAACCAGCCCCCGCTGCGTCTGCACGATGGCGTCACTCATATGGGGCGTGACACCGACATCGGCTGCCGTCCTGGCCACTTCCTCCATCTCCTCTGCCCGCCGTCGGCCATGCTCTGCCACCCGGCTGATCAGGTAATGCGGGAACTGCGCATCCCAGCCCATGGCCGGAAAGCTCTTGTGCAGTGAAGCCAGTACCGCCTCTTCTGCTCCGTACTGACGGGCGGTAGACAGGCACTCGGTGGTCAGCGCTTCCAGTCCCTTGATCATGATGCTGCGACACATCTTGATGGCCGAGGCCACGCCGACCTGCTCTGCCACCGCGCGCGCATTCATGCCCAGCGCCTGCAGCGCTTCCGCCAGCTCGGCAGCATGAGCACCTCCCAGCAGCATCGGCACCTGCAGTCGTTGTGGCGGCACCGGCGCCATCACTGCAGTATCAATATAGTGCGCACCGCTGGCTTCAACGGCCTGCTGAGCCGCCTGTTTGGTAGCCGGAGCCACCGAATTGATGTCCATGAATATCTGCCCGGCCCCCAGATGCTGAGCCACATCGGTCGCCACCAGTAAGGCCGAGCCCGCGGTCACTGCAGACATCACCACATCAGCCCCCACCACCGCAGCCGCCATGGAGTCACGAGGCTGCACACCATGCTGCAGTGCCTTGTCATGCATAGCAGCACGAGCAGAGGCATCATCCAGCAGCCGGTCATAACAGCAGACCTGAATACCCCTGGCTGCCAGCTCCTGTCCGAGAATGGTTCCGGCCTCACCAAAACCGATCAACGCCAGGGTGGAAATTTTCATCTCAAGCTCCTTGGAAAACAGGTAGGTACGTCAGCATTGCGAAGGAGTTAACAGCGCAGGCGGAAGCCATACACCGCCAGACTTTCCTGCATGAAGTCGAGTTCTTCTGCGCGTCGGAAACCATGGCGCTCATACATCCCCCAGGCCGTACGCATGGCTCTGGTCGAATGGATGACCAGCTGCTGCCGTCCCTGTTCAACCGCCAGGGCAATGCAAGAGGCCATCAGCGCCCTGCCCACTCCCCGCCCCTGTGCCGCCGGGCTGACCGCCAGCAGGCGAAACCCGGCAGCGTCCGTCAGCGTAGTGGCAATGCCGCCGGAGCCATACTGAGCCATATCAGCAAAATAGACCACGGCGCCGAGCAGCTCACCGTCTGCCTCGGCCACCAGCAGCTGCACCCCAGGTCGGGTCGTCAACTGGCCAATATTCGCCAGCATGTCGTAATAGCGCGGCTGCTGTTGTGGTGTGGGAAAATCGGCCAGTGCCGAGTACACAGTGACCATTAGCTGGCCGATAGCCGCATGTTCATCGGCTCGTGCGGTGCGAATCTGCCATGGCTCAGCAGCAGAGGAGGAGAGAGGGAGTGGATGGTCAGTCATGGTGTCTGCACCTGTGGATAATGTCTGCTCTGATCACGCAGCGACTCCGGCCTGTTGCAGTAACAAAAATGGCCGCAAAGTGCGGCCATTTTTGTTGGAGGAAGGTGATGATGACATCCCGTTTTAGAACGGAATATCGTCGTCAAAATCATCAAAGTTGTTCTGCGGTGCCTGAGGCTGTGCAGGTGCCTGACGCTGGGGAGCTGGCTGTTGCTGTGGCTGCTGATAGCCGCCACCGAAGCCGCCCTGAGGCTGAGCTGCAGGCTGAGCTGCAGGCTGCTGGGGAGCAAAGTTCTGCTGCGGAGCATTGTAACCACCACCCTGAGGCTGGCGTGGCGCCTGCTGCTGTGGCTGCTGGTAGTTACCACCGCCCTGCTGAGCGTAGCCACCCTGCTGGTCCATATCGGCATAACCACCGGCGTCCTGGCGGTTATCCAGCAGCTGCATGGAGCCGGAAATATCTACCACGATCTCGGTGGTGTAGCGATCCTGACCGCTCTGGTCCTGCCACTTACGGGTCTGCAGCTTACCTTCTACGTAAACTTTGGAACCCTTGCGAGCATACTGACCGACCACTTCAGCCAGACGGCCAAAGAACACAACACGGTGCCACTCGGTACGATCCTGCATCTGGCCGGTCTGTTTATCTTTCCAGCTTTCGCTGGTTGCCAGGGTAATGTTGGCAACCGCGTTTCCATTGGGCATGTAGCGGACTTCTGGGTCCGTGCCCAGGTTACCGATGAGGATAACCTTGTTGACACCACGTGCCATGCTTCTCTCCCACCTTGAAAGCAATGCGCGACAGGCAGCTCAGCAATGTCCTGTTCAGTGACGACTACCGGGCTGCGCAGAGTAGGCGCAAGTTGAACTATTAAGGGAGGCACATTAACAAAAACTGTTTTTTTGTCCAGTCAGTTTTCATCACGTTAAAGTCTCCCGGCGCTCCGTATTTTCACCCACAACGTCCTGTCAGTTGCTGCCTTTATGAGTACAGGCCGCGCCATTAGTGGCTCTCGTCGCCAGCCTGCGGCACCGTGTCGATGGCATTGTCTCGAATCTCGGCGACAAAATCGTAGCTGTCGCCGGGAAACCAGGAGCGGGTGAACTCAACCCGCTCATCCCGCCCACTGATGCCGATACGCTCTATATAAAGCACGGCACTGTCTGCACTGATCTGCAGCAGGTTGGCTCGTTCTGCATCAATGGATACCGCACGCAGTCGCTGCAATGCCCGCACCGGGCGCACACCCTGCTGATCCATCAGACGGTAGAGGGAGTCTTCCACCATGAAGGGATTGGAAATAAACCGGCAGGGCACCGCGGCCCACTCCAGGGCCATGGGCTGATTGTTGGCGTAGCGCAGTCGGTAAAAGCGCACCACTTCCTCACCCTCAGCCAGTTGCAGCGCCCGGCGTTCGTCTTCATGGGCAATCCCCAGTGACCGGTCCAGCCAGCGCGAATGAGTGACCTTGCCACGCTCCTGCATGACCTCGGTGAAGCTCTTCAGCCGGTTGAGCGGCTGCTCGACCCGCTCACTGACGAACGTGCCCGCGCCCTGACGCTGGATACAGATGCCGTCCTCAACCAGACGATCAATCGCTCGCCGCACCGTAACCCGCGACACTTCCATCTGGGTGGCGATATCACGCTCCGATGGCAAAGCCTCTCCCGCCCGCAGCCGCCCTTCCTGAATGGTGCGGCTGATCAGGGTATAGAGCTGCAAGTACAGCGGCGTTGCGGTATCCCGTAATTGTTCCGGATGGCCAATCAGGCTGGTGACAAGCTCTTCTTTCATCTATCTACCCACTACTGTCTCTTCACCACTGAGTGTTGTACTGCTGGTAAAGAATCCCTGTCAGGCTGTTGTAATTCGATCTGCGAAACCGAAGACGGCAGGACAAGCTGCCCGCCCTGCTTCTGGAACGTGTGCACGATCTCAGCTTTTAAGCAGACGTGGCAGCGCCATGCCATTCTTATCAAACAGATGCGCCATGCCCGGCTTGAAGCCAAAACGAATCTGGCTGTGCACGGCAATCTCCTCATGGCCATCGACCTTGAGTACCAGATCCTGCCCGGCACCATTGCTGGTGTAGACGTAAGTGGCCTCACCCAGCTCTTCGGTCAGGGTAACCTCCCCGACAAAGCAGGTGGGTAACTCCGTCCCCAGGCTCAGATGCTCAGGGCGCACTCCCAGAGAGACCGGATCACCGGACTGCAACTGGCTGCCATCCACCGCCACCTCTGCCAGAACGCCGCATTCTAGCATGACCGACACGCCGCTCGCCGACGCCTGTTGTACCTTACCGGCGAGCACATTCATCTTCGGTGAACCGATAAACTGAGCAACAAACAGGGTTTGGGGATGGTGGTACAAACTGAGGGGCGCGCCACACTGTTCAATGCGACCACCGTTCATCACCACAATCTTGTCCCCCAGCGTCATGGCTTCCACCTGATCGTGGGTGACATAGACGATGGTAGCTCCAAGCTCCTGATGCAGCTTGCCCAGCTCCACCCGGGTCTGCACCCGCAGCGAGGCATCGAGGTTGGACAGCGGCTCATCAAACAGAAAAACCTTGGGATCACGCACGATGGCACGGCCAATGGCCACACGCTGCCGCTGTCCGCCGGACAGCTCGCGCGGCAGGCGATGCAGCAGATGATCAATCTTCAGCTTGCGGGCAGCCTCTTCCACCTTCTTCTGCATATCGGCCTTGCTGGCTCCGGCAATTTTCAGCCCGAACGCCATGTTCTTGAATACCGACATGTGGGGATACAGCGCATAGGACTGAAACACCATGGCGATACCGCGCCTGGCTGGCGGCTGGTGATTCACGACCACATCATCGATCAGCAGCTCACCGTCGCTGATCTCCTCCAGCCCGGCCAGCAGACGCAGCAGGGTCGACTTGCCACAGCCCGACTCGCCCACCAGCACCACAAACTCACCGTGTTGAATGTCCAGATCGATACCATGCAGGACTTTAACCTCGTTAAAGCGTTTCTGCAGGTTCTTCAGCTGTACTTTGGCCATCTTGTTGTTTACCTCACATTCACTCGCTAACTGATCTTGTCTCTCGCACACCCGTTCATCCAGGCGTGTAGTCACTTACTTCACGGCTCCGGCGGTCAGACCGCGGATCAGCTGACGCGAGAAGATCAGGTACAACACCAGCACCGGGACAATGGCCAGGGTGAGGGATGACAGCACCGCATTCCAGTCTGTTACGTACTGCCCGACGAACTGCTGGACGCCCAGCGTAATGGTGCGGCTTTCCTCACCCGGAGCGAGAATCAGCGGGAACCACAGGTCGTTCCAGATCGGGATCATGGTGAACACGGCCACTGTCGCCATGGCTGGGCGCAGCAGCGGCAGGATCACCGCAAAGAAGATCTTGTATTCACTGATGCCATCACAGCGGGCCGCCTCTTTCAGCTCCTTGGGTATGGTGCGGATAAACTCCGAAAGGATATACACCGCCAGCGGTAACCCCTGGGCAATGTAGACCAGTACCAGCGCGGTCAGCGTGTTGACCAGATGCAGCTGCACCATCAGGTTGAGAATACTGACCGTGCCCAGACGAATCGGAATCATGATGCCCATGGCAAACAGGAAGGCCAGCAGCAGATTGCCGCGGAAGCGGTATTCCGTCAGCGCCCAGGCGGCCATCGCCCCCAGCAACAGCACCAGTCCCACTGCCAGAATGGTCACTACCAGACTGTTACAGGCATAGAGGCCAAAGTCTGAGCGCAGTAATACCTGTTCAAAACCACCCAGATTGAGCGTATCCAGCGAAGGCAGGCCGAGGGGGTCACGGAAGATCGCCTTGCGGCTCTTCAGTGAGTTGATCAGCACCAGCAGAATAGGAAACAGCGCAATCACGGTATAGGTCAGCAGTACCGCATGCACAGCCAGCGCCTTGCCGGTCTGGGCGCCACGCTGCCACCCGCCTGAGGCAGGCTGTGAGCGATCGAAAAAGAGTGCTTTCATGCTGCCCCCTTACAACTGGAATCGGTTAATACGGCGCTGCACCACCAGCAGGAAGACCATGACTCCGGCGAGGATGATCAGGAACATCAGCGTGGCCACGGCGGCCCCCATGGTGGGGCTGCCCTGCTGCAGCTGGAAGCCAAAGAAGGTGCGATAGAACAGCGTTCCCATGATGTCGGTGGAGAAATTCGGCCCGGCCAGCGCCCCCTTCACGGCATAGATCAGCTCAAAAGCGTTGAAGTTGGCGACAAAGGTGAGAATCGACACCATGGCGATGGTCGGCAGAATCAGTGGCAGTTTGACGTAAAAGAAGGTCTGCAGCGGATTGGCGCCGTCCACCACACTGGCATCGACAATTTCATCGGGAATATTCAGCAGCGAGGCGTAGATCAGCATCATCGGGATACCAACAAACTGCCAGACCGAAATCAGCCCGAGGGTAATCAGTGCCGTACCTTCCTTCCCCAGCCAGCTGTCGAAATGATTGCCAAGGCCGATGCCATACATGAAGTTCTCGGCAATGCCCCAGATCGGGCTGAGGATCAGCTGCCAGATAAAACCGATGATGACCACTGACAGCATGGTCGGCATAAAGATCAGGGTGCGGTAGGTGTTGCGCAGACGCAGCTTGGGCAGGCTCAGCAACACGGCCAGCAGCAGCCCGATAGGATTCTGCAGCAGCATATGGATGAAGAAGAACTCGAAGTTATTCTTCAGGGCATTCCAGAACGCATCGGACCAGGTGCTGTCCGTCAGCAGGGTGACAAAATTGCGCAGCCCCACAAAGGCGTGACCACCATCGGCCGCGTCTCCGTAGAAACTCATACGCAGGGTATCCAGCAGTGGATAAACGCTGAACACCAGATAAATCGCAAGTCCCGGCAGCAGGAAAAACAGAATATGCCACGGGAAAGGGCGACGTTCAGAGTGCTTCATCAAACTGTACCTCGGGACGAACGTGGTGGGCTGCGGAGCGTTTCCGCCGACGACACAGGGTACGGCAAAGTGCATGTCGTACCCTGCCAGCCAGCTCAGCAACAAGCCAGCAGAACACCAGCCCGACCCATATCGCTATGGATTATTTCTGGTGAGGGGCATACCACTTGCTCAGACCGGTTTCGAGCTGTGCTCCGGCCTGTTCGGGCGTCAGGGTGCCGTTGATCACCTGGGCACTGACGTTCCACAACTCGTTTTCGAGGTTGGGCGTGCCGCGGGAAAGGATCTGGTAGGAGTTACGAATGGTGGTTTTGCACTGTTTGCGCCAGCTGACAAACTCCTGAGCCACCGGATCCTTGATGCTGACCTGATAGTTCGACAGCGGGAAGAAGCCAGGCACCGCATTGGCAAACAAGGTGGCGAACTCTTCGCTGGCCATCCAGTTCAGGAAAGCCTTCGCCGCTTCAGGGTGAGCGCTCTTGCTGTTGATGCCCATACCGATGTCAGTGTGGTCACTGATGTAGCAGGTGCCCTGACCATCTGGCACCGGTGGCATAAAGGCGCCAAATTCAAAGTCAGCCTGGGTGTTAAAGGTCTGAATATCCCATGAACCTGCCGGATAAATGGCACCACGACCAAGAGAGAACAGGTTCTGTGCATCCGCATACTTAAGTGACTCAAAACCGCGACGCAGATAAGGTTTCCACTTAGCCAGCTCATCAAAGGTTTTGACGTAAGGTTCATCGGTAAACTTGGCACTGCCATCAATCAGCGCCTTGCGACCCTCCTCCCCTTTCCAGTAGTTAGGCCCGATGTTCTGGAAGCCCATGGTGGCGGCTTCCCATTGATCTGCCGTGCCCATGACCAGAGGCGTGTACTGTCCGTCTTCTTTGATCTTGTCGAGCACCGAGAAAAACTCGCTTTCGGTTTTGGGCACCGACAGGTTCAGTTCTTTGAAGATGGCCTTGTTGTAGATGAAGCCATGAATCACCGATGCCATCGGTAAACAGAATTGATCTTTGCCATCATCGGTCTGCCAGGCCGTTTTAGCC
Source organism: Pokkaliibacter sp. MBI-7 (assembly GCF_029846635.1). Classification (NCBI taxonomy): domain Bacteria; kingdom Pseudomonadati; phylum Pseudomonadota; class Gammaproteobacteria; order Oceanospirillales; family Balneatrichaceae; genus Pokkaliibacter; species Pokkaliibacter sp. MBI-7. Next base: position 1,381,427 of record NZ_JARVTG010000001.1, read on the forward strand.
ACATCGGGGAAGGCTGCCATCCCCTGCAGGTCATTCAGACTGGCCAGGAAGCCACTCTTGTACAGCTCCAGTGAGGCATCGAAAGGGCGGCAGGCGATCAGATCACCGGCGGTGCCCGCCTGCAGACGGGCCTGCAAGGCAGAGTTGTAATCGGTGGGAGGAGTAGGTGTGAATACCACTTCAATATCAGGATGCGACTTTTCAAAGGCTGGAATGATGACATCATTCCAGATATTGGCATCATCACTACGCCAGCTCTCAATGGCCAGCTTATCCTTGGCCAGAACCGGTCCGCTCAATGCGGCCCCCAGCGCCAAAGCCAGTAATGATCGGGTAAAAGGGTGTTTGGTCAGGTCAGACATATCCGCTCTCTCACTGCATTCAGGTTGTGTGGATGGTCTTGTTGTTATCCAGATTTGTCTCAGTCAACGCCTAAGCATCTAGACCAAATTAATACCACTACTGATCATTTTGCAAGCAAACCTTAAATTCTTTTTCTATTTTGGACAAAGTTTGACAGAGAGTCGTTTTTGGCGATTAATATTGGTATCCAAGTGGTATTCAAAACAACACCACTCAACCCAGTACCAATGGAAGATTCACCGTCATGCGTGTTGTCATTGCCCCCAGTGATCAGATTGCCAGCAAGGCTGCGGATATTGTCTGCCAGCAACTCCAGCGCAAACCCGACTCTGTGCTCGGGCTGGCCACCGGCAGCACCCCGGTAGCGCTATATCGTGAGCTGATCAGCCGTTATCAGCAGCAGCAAGTCAGCTTTGCCAGGGCAGCCAGCTTCAATCTGGATGAATACATCGGCCTGAGCAGCGAGCATCCACAAAGTTATCGTTACTTCATGCAGCAACAGCTCTTCGACCATATCGATATCATGCCGGAACAGACGCACGTACCTGATGGCATGTCCGAGCCGCTGAGCAGCTGTCAGGCCTATGAACAGGCGATTGGCGCCGCTGGCGGGATAGACCTGCAGATTCTGGGAATTGGCCACAATGGCCATATTGGTTTCAATGAGCCAGGCTCCAGCCTCAGTTCGCACACCCGCATCAAGACGCTGACTCCCACCACACTGGAAGCCAACAGGCGCTTTTTCCGTGACGATGAATTCCAGCCCTGTCTGGCCATCACCATGGGCATCGCCACCATCCTGCAGAGCCGTCAGGTACTACTGCTGGCCTCCGGCGAAGCCAAGGCCGAGGCGGTTCAGCGTACAGTTGAAGGCCCACTCAGCGCCTTTACCCCTGCCTCCAGTCTGCAGATGCATGAACATGCCATCGTACTGATCGACGAAGCCGCCGCCTCACAGCTGCAGCTGCGCGACTATTACCTGTGGTGTGAACAGCAACGCAGCCAACTCGGCATGTAGGTAACAAGGAGGCAGAGATGAGCATCCATTTCCTGCTGGGGGTCGACGGCGGCGGCACCAGCTGCCGCGCTCGCCTGGAGGACAGGCACGGCCGTATCCTGGGCGAAAGTCGTGGCGGCACCGCCAATCCACGCACAGGCATTCGTCAGGCCTGGGATAACATTATGCAGACCTGTCTGGAAGCCTGTCGGCAAGGTCAGCTCAGTAGCGATGACATGCAGCATGTGCGGCTGGGTCTTGGCCTGGCTGGTACCAACCAGAGCTACGAGCGTCAGCTGATCCTTAGTCAGCCGCATCCTTTCGGGGAAACCTGTCTGCTGACCGATGCCCATACCGCCTGCCTCGGCGCCTTCAACGGCGGAGAAGGCGGTATTGTCATTCTGGGCACCGGCAGTTGCGCGGTCAGCTTTGTGACACAGCGCTTTCATCTGTTCGGAGGCTGGGGCTTTCCAATCTCCGACCAGGCCAGCGGCGCATGGCTGGGACTGCATCTGGTCAGTCATGCACTGGCAGCACTGGATTATATGCAGCCCAGCTCTCCTCTGGCCGAGCAGGTCGCTGAGCACTTCAGGCAACAGCGGGAAAACTTTGTCACCTGGCAAAATCACGCCCTGCCTCGCGACTACGCCAGTTTCGCACCGTGGATTTATGCTGCAGCCCGGCAGCGCGACCCTCTGGCACTGGAACTCATTCAGCATCAGGTGGAATGGATTGAGCGTTTTGTCAGGCAGCTGCTACACACCGGCTGCCAGCAGGTGGCACTGATGGGAGGCCTTGCCGAGGCCGTACAGCCCTGGCTGCCCCCCTCACTTCTGACTTATCTCGCCACACCACAAGCCGATGCTCTGGCGGGCGCCATCCTGATGGCCCGTCAGCAACTTGGATATCACCCATGACGCATTCAGCCTTGTCTCGCACCTCTGCCACACAGCACCTATACGCTGAACGATTGTTTGATGGTGAGCACTGGCTTACCGAACAACTCATCAGTATCGAGCATGGGCGTATCAGTACCATCGCGCCTTACTCCACCAGACAGCACGCGCATCTGTCTAAGCAGGACAGTACAGGCCTCATCGCACCGGGTTTTATTGATATCCACGTCAATGGTGGCGGAGGTGTACTGTTCAATCACCAGCCCAATGCCGAAGCGCTGGCGGCCATCGTCAAAGCACACAGCCAGTTCGGCACGGTGGCGCTATTACCCACCCTGATTACTGATGATGATGACGTCATGCAGTGTGCGCATCAGGCGATCTGTCAGGCCCTTGGTCCGCAGCAGATTGCGGGTATCCTCGGCGTACACTACGAGGGGCCCTATCTCAATCCATTGCGCAAGGGAGTGCATCATGAAAGCAAGATTCGCCCGGCCAATCCCGAGTTCTTTGCCCCTCTGCTAAAACTCCCAGATGAGGGCAAGGTACTGGTCACCCTTGCTCCGGAACTCGCCCCAGCAGGCTTTATTCAGATGCTGGCAGCACAGGGCGTACGCGTCAGTGCCGGCCATACTGCGGCCAGCTACGCACAGATTCAGCAGGCGCTGGCGCAGGGAGTGAGCGGTTTTACTCATCTGTTCAATGCCATGAGCCCACTTACCAGTCGCGAACCGGGTGTGGTGGGAGCGGCACTGGATGACAGAGACAGCTGGTGCGGCATGATCGTCGATGGCTATCACATTCATCCCGCGGTGATGCGCACAGCAATACGAGCCAAAGGTAGCGACAAGATCATGCTGGTGACCGATGCCATCCACAGTGTTGGCTATGGTCAGCGCGAGTTGGATTTCCTTGGCAAAGCAGTGCTCAACGATAACGGTAAGGTCACGACACTGGATGGCACACTGGCGGGTTCTGATCTGGATATGGCCAGCGCGGTGCGCAATGCACTGCAATATGGTCTGGGTGACGAAACCGCTGTACTGCAAATGGCCTCACGTAATCCCGCCCAGTATTTGCGAGTCAGCCATCAACTGGGCTATTTACGACCTGGATATCAGGCCAGCATGGTGTGCCTGGACAATAACTGGCAGGTTATACAGTGCTGGATAAACGGACAGTATCAAGTCAGCGATTCTGATAGATAATCACGATGGGTTACAGGGTTTAGACTGAGGCAGGGCACCACTATAATTCGCTTTTCGACTTTCGGGTCGTCCGTTCTGCCCCCTCTGCTGTGGAGCCCCTGATGGACACTATTCTGGTACGCGGTGCCCGTACCCATAACCTCAAAAACATCGATGTCGATCTACCCCGGGACAAACTGATCGTCATTACCGGTCTGTCCGGTTCCGGTAAATCCTCGCTGGCTTTCGATACGCTCTATGCCGAGGGCCAGCGCCGCTATGTCGAGTCGCTGTCGACCTATGCTCGACAGTTTCTGTCGATGATGGAAAAGCCCGATGTCGATCATATTGAAGGCTTATCCCCTGCCATTTCCATTGAGCAGAAATCCACCTCCCATAACCCGCGCTCAACCGTCGGCACCATCACTGAAATTTATGACTACCTGCGCCTGCTGTATGCCAGAGTGGGCCAGCCGCGCTGCCCCGATCATGATCTGCCACTGGAGGCACAAACCGTCAGTCAGATGGTGGATCAGGTGCTGGGGCTGGAGGAAGGCTGCCGCCTGATGCTGCTAGCGCCGGTCATTCAGGGACGTAAAGGTGAACATCAAAACATTCTGCAGAACCTGCGTGCACAAGGCTTTGTCCGTGCTCGCATCGATGGCCAGATCTACGAACTGGACGACACGCCGGAACTCGACAAGAAACGTAAACACACGATCGAGGTGGTGGTTGATCGCTTTAAGGTACGTAGCGATATCCAGCTACGTCTGGCAGAGTCTTTTGAAACCGCACTACAACTGAGTGACGGCATTGCCAAGATCGCCTTTATGGATGAAGAACAGCGCGCCGAACTGGTTTTCTCCGCCCGCTTCGCCTGTCCTGAATGCGGTTACAGTATCAGCGAACTGGAGCCCCGGCTGTTTTCCTTTAACAATCCCCACGGCGCCTGTCAGACCTGTGACGGACTGGGTGTAAAACAGTTTTTTGACCCGAAACGTGTACTGGTCTCTGACGATCTATCTCTTGCAGAAGGCGCGATCAAAGGCTGGGATCGCCGCAGCGTATACTACTTTCAGCTGTTAAAGGCCGTAGCGGAGCACTATGGCTTTGACGTAAATACCGCGTTCAGGGAGCTGTCGCCTCCCCAGAAGAATGCGGTCCTTTATGGCACCGGTCAGGAAGCAGTGCAGTTCAACTACAGCAGTGACCGAGGTTTGCAAATCAGCCGTGCTCATCCGTTTGAGGGCGTCTTACCCAACATGGAGCGCCGTTATCGCGAAACAGACTCACAGCAGGTCAGGGACGAGCTGTCACAATATCTCACCAATACTAAATGCCCCTCCTGTACTGGTACGCGCCTGCGCAAAGAAGCAAGGCATGTCTTCATTGAAGGAAAAAATCTGCCTTCCATCACCAGCCTGCCGGTAGGAGATTGTTTCGACTACTTCAGCGAGCTGAAACTGGATGGCAAACGAGGCGAAATCGCGGACAAAATCCTGAAAGAAATTCGCGCTCGTCTGAGCTTTCTGGTGAACGTCGGCCTGGATTACCTGACGATAGAGCGTAGTGCTGACACCTTGTCTGGCGGAGAAGCTCAGCGCATTCGTCTGGCCAGCCAGATAGGTGCGGGACTGGTGGGCGTCATGTATATCCTTGACGAGCCCTCTATAGGCTTGCACCAGCGTGACAATGACCGCCTGCTCCAGACCCTGACGCATTTACGTGACCTAGGAAATACCGTCATCGTAGTTGAACATGATGAAGACGCTATCCGCCTTGCAGACCATGTACTGGACATCGGCCCCGGTGCCGGAGTGCACGGTGGCACCATTACTGCCCAAGGTACGCCAGCAGAAGTCATGGCCAATCCAAACTCGCTTACAGGTCAGTACCTAAGCGGGAAGAAGTGCATCGCAGTACCTGAGAATCGCACGCCCTTTGACAGCAAGTGCGTGCTGGAAATTCAGGGAGCCAGCGGCAATAACCTGCAGAATGTCGACCTCTGCATACCTGTAGGTCTATTTACCTGCGTGACTGGCGTTTCCGGCTCTGGCAAATCCACGCTGATAAACACCACGCTCTACCCTCTGGCCGCAGCCGCGCTCAATGGCGCAACAACGCTTGAACCTTCACCCTACAAAAAAATGAAGGGCATGGAGCAGTTCGACAAGGTCGTAGACATCGATCAAAGCCCCATAGGCCGTACTCCTCGCTCCAACCCAGCAACCTACACCGGTATCTTTACTCCCATTCGCGAGCTATTTTCTGGCACCCAGGAGGCCCGTTCACGCGGTTACAAACCAGGACGCTTCAGCTTTAACGTCAAAGGCGGACGCTGTGAAGCATGCCAGGGGGACGGTGTCATCAAAGTAGAAATGCACTTCCTTCCTGACATTTATGTCCCCTGTGATATCTGCAAAGGAAAACGTTACAACCGCGAGACACTGGAAGTCACCTACAAAGGCAAGAGCATCACTGAAGTTCTTGAAATGACCGTAGAAGATGCACTGAGTTTCTTCTCTGCAGTGCCAATGATTGCACGTAAGCTGCAAACACTCATGGATGTGGGCCTGTCCTACATACGACTGGGCCAGAGCGCAACAACGTTATCCGGAGGTGAAGCACAACGCGTCAAACTCGCGAAGGAGCTATCCAAACGAGATACCGGCAAGACACTGTATATTCTGGATGAGCCAACGACCGGTCTGCATTTCTATGACATTCAGCAACTTCTGAATGTGCTGCACAGACTGCGTGATCACGGCAACACAGTAGTGGTCATTGAGCATAATCTGGACGTGATTAAAACCGCAGACTGGCTGGTCGATCTGGGCCCAGAAGGCGGTAGCCGTGGCGGCCAGATTATTGCCACCGGCACACCGGAACAGGTTGCGGAGAATCCACAATCCCACACGGGACATTTCCTTAAACCCTTGCTGGAAAAAGGCAACCGAGAACGTCAGCTGGTTATTGAAGACTAACTGGTCCTCCAACTTCTGCACTGTAAATATCGTAGTAATAGAAAGCCCGGCAACCGCAGGGTTTTCTATTTGAAATCGACAGAAGACAGAAGACAGAAGACAGAAGACAGAAGACAGAAGACAGAAGACAGAAGACAGAAGACAGAAGACAGAAGACAGAAGACAGAAGACAGAAGACAGAAGACAGAAGACAGAAGACAGAAGAGTAACCCTAAAAACAAAAATGCCCGCTAGCTTTCACTAACGGGCATTTTTTACACCTTGCGGTGATCTACCTTATTCGCCAGCTTCTTCAACAGCTACAGCGTTTTCAGGACGATCAACCAGCTCAACGAACGCCATGGGAGCGCTGTCGCCAGGGCGGAAACCACATTTCAGAATGCGGATGTAGCCACCGGGACGAGCCTCATAACGAGGACCCAATTCGTTGAACAGCTTACCTACAGCTTCTTTGCTGCGGGTACGAGCGAAAGCCAGACGGCGATTTGCTACGGAGTCAACCTTAGCCAGGGTGATCAGCGGCTCAGCAAAGCGACGCAGTTCTTTCGCCTTCGGCAGAGTAGTCTTAATCACTTCGTTTTCGAACAGTGACACTGCCATGTTCTTGAACATGGCCTTGCGGTGTGCACTGGTACGATTAAAGTGGCGACCGCTTTTACGATGACGCATGTCTAATTCCTTACCAAACTCAAGTGTTGGTAGCTAGGTGGTCAGGATGCAGCTTTATCGTCATTGCGCAGGGAGGCCGGCGGCCAATTCTCCAAACGCATGCCAAGCGACAGACCACGGGAGGCCAACACATCTTTAATTTCAGTCAGAGATTTCTTACCCAGGTTGGGAGTCTTGAGCAACTCAACCTCTGTACGCTGGATAAGATCGCCGATGTAATAGATGTTTTCTGCTTTCAAACAGTTTGCAGAACGAACGGTCAGTTCAAGCTCGTCTACCGGGCGCAGCAGAATAGGATCGAACTCTTCCTCTTCTTTCACAGGCTCTGGCTCTTTGTCTGCTTCCAGATCAACGAACACAGCCAGCTGCTGTTGCAGAATAGTAGCGGCACGACGGATAGCTTCTTCAGGATCAATGGTACCATTGGTTTCCAGATCGATGACCAGCTTGTCCAAGTCAGTACGCTGCTCTACACGAGCACTTTCTACAACATAGGCCACGCGGCGAACCGGGCTGTAGCTGGCATCCAGCTGCAGGCGGCCGATAACACGGCTTTCATCGTCCGCTGCAAGACGGTTGTCTGCAGGAACATAACCACGACCACGAGTGATCTTCAACTGAGCAGACAAGCTACCAGCTTCGTTCAGATGAGCGATCACGTGATCGGGATTGATAACTTCAACGTCATGAGGCAGCTCAAGATCTGCTGCTGTGACGACACCGGGGCTTTTCTTGTTCAGCTTCAGCGTCGCTTCTTCCCCGCTATGCATAGCTACTGCTACGCCTTTGAGGTTCAGCAGAATCTCAATCACATCTTCTTGAACGCCTTCAATAGCGCTGTACTCATGAAGTACGCCATCAATCTGTACTTCAGTGATAGCACATCCTGGCATTGAAGAAAGCAGGATGCGACGCAGGGCATTACCCAAGGTGTGGCCGAAGCCCCTTTCCAGGGGCTCCAGGGTCACTTTTGCATGAGTCTTGCTGATTTCCTGCACGTCAATATGACGTGGGGTTAGAAATTCGCTGACTGAACGCTGCATAGTTCCACCTAGTGTTGAAGTTGAACTGCTGACTAATTACTTAGAGTACAGCTCAACAATCAGGTTTTCATTGATGTCTGAGGGAAGATCGCTACGCTCTGGAAGAGTTTTGAATACACCTTCCATTTTGTTCGCATCAACCTCGACCCACTGAACAGGTGCACGCTGAGCTGCCAAGTCCAGTGCGCTCTTGATACGCAGCTGGCTTTTTGATTTCTCACGTACAGCCACAACATCACCAGGAACAACCTGGTAAGAGGGGATGTTCACAGCCTTACCATTAACGGTAATAGCTTTGTGAGAAACGATCTGGCGAGCTTCTGCACGAGTAGCTCCGAAGCCCATGCGATAAACTACGTTATCCAGACGGCCTTCCAGCAGTTTCAGCAGGTTTTCACCAGTCGCGCCCTTCAAACGGGCAGCGTTTTTGTAATAGTTACGGAATTGACGCTCAAGAATGCCGTAAATACGACGAACTTTTTGCTTTTCACGCAACTGCAGACCGTAGTCAGACAGACGACCACGACGGGCGCCATGCACGCCAGGAGCGGTGTCTACTTTGCATTTTGAATCCAGCGCACGGACGCCGCTTTTCAGGAACAGATCTGTTCCCTCACGACGAGACAGCTTGCACTTGGGTCCGATATAACGAGCCATTTACCGTCTCCTAGTTATACACGACGCTTCTTGGGAGGACGACAGCCGTTGTGAGGGATCGGCGTTACGTCCGTGATATTGGTGATCTTGTAACCTACAGCGTTCAGAGCACGAACGGCAGATTCACGACCTGGACCTGGTCCTTTGACCAGAACATCCAGATTCTTAAGACCATATTCCAACGCTACCTGTCCGGCACGCTCTGCAGCTACCTGAGCTGCGAACGGGGTGCTCTTACGAGAACCACGGAAACCGGAACCACCAGCGGTAGCCCAAGAAAGGGTGTTACCTTGACGATCAGTAATGGTCACGATGGTGTTGTTAAACGAAGCGTGGATGTGTGCTACGCCGTCAACAACCTGCTTCTTGACCTTTTTACGGGTACGAGCACTAGGCTTGGCCATACGAAAATTCCTTCGCTAACGCTTACTTGCGGATCGGTTTACGCGGGCCCTTACGAGTGCGCGCGTTGGTCTTGGTACGTTGACCACGAACCGGAAGATTGCGACGATGACGCAGGCCACGATAGCAGCCCAGGTCCATCAGACGCTTGATACTCATAGAGATTTCGCGACGAAGGTCACCTTCGACGGTATGCTTGGCTACTTCGCCACGCAGAATATCAAGCGTCTCTTCAGACAGATCAGCGATCTTTGTAGACGGCGCGATACCAACGGTATCACACAGCTGTTTAGCAGTAGTGCGGCCGATCCCATAGATATAAGTCAGGGAGATCACCGCATGCTTATTGTCAGGAATATTGACGCCAGCTATACGGGCCATTCAATTTACTCCGATACTTGAACTCGCCAGAGCGAGCTTCGACAATAGGGTATGAACCGTCGAAGGAAGACGCGCTATATTTTGTCTGGCATGCTCTAAATCATGCCAGACGAACGCGCTTCTCAACGAACGAAAAGGCAACTTAGCCTTGACGCTGCTTGTGACGGGGTTCAACTTTGCAGATCACGCGAACGGAACCGTTGCGACGTACGATCTTGCAGTTACGACAAATTTTCTTTACAGAGGCACGAACTTTCATGCTTCACTCCATAGAGTTCCAGGGTTTTGGCGATCAGAGACCGCCAATTCCACGTAAATTGGACTTACGCATCAGCGACTCATACTGATGAGACATCAGATGAGATTGAACCTGCGCCATAAAATCCATAACCACTACCACGACGATCAGCAACGATGTCCCACCGAAATAGAATGGAACATGCCACGCAACCACAAGGAACTGAGGCAGAAGGGACACTGCAGTGATGTACAAACCACCAGCAAGAGTCAAGCGGGTCAGAACATTGTCAATATAACGTGCAGACTGATCGCCTGGACGAATTCCAGGAATCAATGCGCCAGACTTCTTCAGGTTGTCAGCAACATCCTTCGGATTGAATACCAGCGCAGTGTAGAAGAAACAGAAGAACAGTATACTAATCGCAAATACCAGAAGATACAATGGCTGACCAGGTGATAATGCCAAAGCAATATCCTGAAGCCACTGCATACTCTCACTCTGACCAAACCACTGACCAACAGAGGCCGGAAATAGCAGAATACTGGATGCGAAAATTGGTGGAATTACACCTGCCATATTCACCTTCAAGGGAAGGTGACTAGTTTGAGCCGCATACATGCGGCGCCCTTGCTGACGCTTAGCGTAGTTAATAGTTATACGACGCTGACCACGCTCAACAAAGACAACAAATGCAATTGTCGCCACAGCCAATACTGCAATACCCAGTAGAACCAGGATATTCATGTCGCCCTGACGCGCAGCCTCAAAAGATTGCCCGATTGCTCGGGGTAATCCTGCAACGATGCCAGAGAAAATCAGTATTGAGATACCGTTACCAATGCCCTTCTCAGTTACTTGTTCGCCAAGCCACATCATGAAGACAGAGCCGGCAACCAGGGTAGAAACCGCAACAATGTAGAAACCAAGGCTCGCCTCAAAGGCGATACCTTGGTTTGCTAGACCAACAGCCAAGCCAAAAGATTGGAAGGATGCCAATACCACAGTACCGTAACGCGTATACTGGGTAATTTTACGACGACCACCCTCACCTTCTTTCTTCAGCTGCTCTAACTGCGGAACCACCACGGTTAGGAGCTGCATGATAATCGATGCTGAAATGTAGGGCATAATGCCCAACGCAAAGATACTCATGCGCTCAAGGGCACCACCTGAAAACATGTTGAACAAGCTCAGAATGGTACCCTGGTTCTGTTCGAACATGGCTGCAAGGCGATCAGGATTGATCCCCGGCACTGGTATGTGGGCACCGATTCGATACACCACGATAGCCAACAATACAAAGCGCAAACGAGCCCAAAGCTCACCTAAACCACTTTGCACACCTGCCGGAATATTTCCTTGCTTAGCCATTGAACATTATTCCTCGACTTTTCCGCCTGCAGCTTCGATTGCAGCTTTCGCACCAGCGGTCACACGTAGACCACGGATAGTAACTGCTTTCGTCACTTCACCAGACAGAATGATCTTCGCACGCTTGATGGAGCCGTTGATGATATTGGCAGCACGCAATGCAGCCAGATCAACAACTTCACCCTCAACAGCAGCAAGCTCAGACAAACGCACTTCAGCGGTAGTCATTGCCATGCGAGAGATAAAGCCAAACTTGGGCAGACGACGCTGAATTGGCATCTGACCGCCTTCGAAGCCTACACGAATGCCGCCACCAGCACGTGACTTAGCACCCTTGTGACCACGACCAGCAGTCTTACCCAGACCGCTACCAATACCGCGGCCTACACGCTTCGCTACCTTCTTAGCACCTTCACCAGGGCTCAGATTATTCAAATACATAATCTTCTCCTCACTCGGCTTCAACGCGAACCAGATAGTTCACCTTGTTGATCATGCCGCGGATTGAAGGGGTGTCTTGCAGCTCAACGGTGTGACCAATGCGACGCAGACCCAGGCCAACGACTGTAGCGCGATGCTTGGGCTGCTTGCCGAATGGGCTGCGAACCAGAGTTACTTTCAAAGTCTTAGACATGGTCAATTACCCCAGAATTTCTTCAACGGTTTTGCCACGCTTAGCAGCGATCTCTTCTGGAGACTTGGTCATCTGCAGGCCTTTGAAAGTGGCGCGAACCACGTTCACAGGATTGGTAGAGCCATAGCACTTAGCCAGAACGTTATGAACGCCTGCCATTTCCAGAACGGAGCGCATAGCACCACCGGCAATTACACCAGTACCTTCTGAAGCGGGCTGCATATAGATCTTGGAGGCACCGTGAGCGGCTTTAACTGGATACTGAATAGTACCGCCGTTCAATTCAACCTTGATCATGTTGCGGCGAGCAGCTTCCATCGCTTTAGCGATAGCCGCAGGCACTTCACGCGCCTTACCACGACCAAAACCTACACGACCTTTACCGTCACCTACTACGGTCAAAGCAGTAAAGGCAAAAATACGACCGCCTTTCACTACTTTGGCAACACGGTTGACCTGAACCAGCTTTTCCTGGAGATCACCGTCTTTCTGTTCGATGTTTGCCATCATTGCACCTTAGAATTCCAGACCACCTTCACGAGCGGCGTCAGCCAGGGCTTTAACGCGACCATGGTACTTAAAACCAGCACGGTCGAAAGCCACTTTCTTAACACCCGCTTCCAGCGCACGCTGAGCCAACAAAGTACCAACTTTGCTAGCAGCATCAGCGTTACCGGTTTGACCGCTACGCAGCTCCTGATCCAGAGTGGATGCTTGAGCCAGCACACGACCACCACAGGGAGAAAACACCTGTGCATAGATGTGACGGGGTGTACGGAATACTGTCAGGCGGTTCTCGCCCAGTTCGCGCATTTTGTAACGACCGCGAGCGGCGCGACGCAAACGGGAAACTTTTTTCTCGTTCATAGAATCCTGCCTTACTTCTTCTTAGCCTCTTTGCGACGAACGACTTCGTCAGCATAACGGATACCCTTGCCTTTGTAGGGTTCCGGCGCACGGAAGGCGCGGATTTCGGCCGCTACTTGGCCGATCTGCTGTTTGTCAATACCTTTCAGAACAACAGAGGTCTGGCTAGGAGTTTCAGCAGTTACACCGGCAGGGAGTTTGTATTCAACTGGGTGAGAGAAACCCAGGGTCAGACTCAGCACTTCGCCTTTGGCAGCAGCACGGTAACCAACGCCTACCAGCTCGAGCTTGCGCTCAAAACCAGAAGTAACGCCCAGAACCATGTTGTTTACCAACGCGCGAACAGTACCTGACATCGCTTTGGCTTGAATGCTGCCATCACGAGCTGCAAACACTACCTGGTTGTCTTCTTGAGAGACAACAACAGAAGAATGTACAGACAGGCTCAGCTGGCCATTTTTGCCTTTTACAGTCAGTTCCTGACCAGCCAGTTGAACTTCAACACCAGCAGGAACGACAACAGGCTTCTTAGCAACACGAGACATCTCACAACCTCCTTAGAATACTGTGCAGATGACTTCGCCACCCACGCCAGCGGCGCGAGCTGCACGATCGGTCATCACACCTTTGGAGGTGGAAACGATAGCAATACCCAAACCGCCTTCTACCTTGGGCAGATCACTGCGGCTCTTGTATTGACGCAGACCAGGACGACTTACACGCTTGATATGCTCAATAACGGGTTTGCCTTCATAGTACTTAAGGTCAATAGTAAGACTGGGTTTTACATTTTCATCTACTTTGTAGTCAGCAATGTAGCCTTCGTCTTTCAACACTTTGGCTACCGCTACCTTCAGCTTAGATGAGGGCATGGTCACAGCGGCATGGTTAGCCATGTGAGCATTGCGAATACGGGTAACCATATCCGCTAGGGTATCTTGCATACTCATTAAAATTAACTCCTGAAAACTATTGTGCAGCTGGGTTTGGCTCGCAAACCGCTTACCAACTAGCTTTCTTCAAGCCTGGCACATCACCACGCATTGCCGCTTCACGCAGCATAATACGTGACAGACCAAACTTGCGATAAACTCCGTGAGGACGGCCTGTCAGCTGGCAGCGACGCTGCTGACGAACAGGACTAGCATCACGTGGCAGCTTCTGCAGAGCTACCAGAGCATCCCAACGGTCATCGTCAGAAGTAGCCGGATTGGCAATAATTGCCTTCAGTTCAGCACGCTTGGCGGCGTGCTTGGCAACGGTCTCAGTTCGCTTTGCTTCGCGATTTTTCATACTGATTTTAGCCATGGTTCACGCCTCCATTACTTACGGAACGGGAAGTTCAGAGCAGCGAGAAGGGCACGACCTTCATCGTTGGTCACTGCTGTTGTGGTAATAGTGATGTCCATACCACGCAGCTTATCCACCTTGTCATATTCGATTTCGGGGAAAATGATCTGCTCTTTAACACCCATGCTGTAGTTGCCACGACCGTCGAAGGACTTACCATTAAGACCACGGAAGTCACGGATACGTGGAACAGCGATATCAATCAGACGATCCAGGAATTCCCACATACGTTCGCCGCGCAGAGTTACCTTGCAGCCGATGGGCCAACCTTCACGAATTTTGAAACCAGCAACGGATTTACGCGCCAGCGTTACCACAGGCTTCTGACCACTGATTGCAGTCATATCTGCAACCGCGCTCTCGATCTGTTTCTTGTCACCTACAGCCTCACCCACACCCATGTTCAGAGTGATCTTGGTGATGCGAGGAACCTGCATCGGGTTGTCGTAACCAAACTGCTCAGTCAGTTTGGCCACCACTTCTTTCTTGTACAGCTCTTTCAAGCGTGACATGGCCAAACTCCTTAAGCACCAATAATTTCTTGAGTGGACTTGAACACACGCACTTTGCTTCCATCCTCAAGGATCTTGAAGCCTACGCGGTCGCCCTTACCACTCTTTGGATTGAAGATAGCAACATTAGAAGTTGCGATTCCCGCTTCCTTCTCAACGATACCACCTGATTGGTTCAGAAGCGGGTTAGGCTTCTGGTGCTTTTTGACCATGTTGATGCCAGAAACGATGAGACGATCATCTTTCAGAACGGCCAGCACTTTACCGCGCTTGCCTTTATCTTTACCGGCGATAACGATTACTTCATCGTCACGTCTAATTTTACGCATAGTTCCAGTATCCTTTCCTACTACCTTCTCGTGCCTTATAGCACTTCAGGAGCCAGGGAAATGATTTTCATGAATTTTTCACCACGCAGCTCGCGCGTTACCGGCCCAAAAATACGTGTACCGATCGGCTCAAGCTTGTTATTCAACAGCACGGCAGAATTCACATCAAAACGAATCAGAGAACCGTCAGAACGGCGCACGCCCTTCTTGGTGCGAACAACCACTGCGTTCATCACCTGTCCCTTCTTCACCTTACCGCGAGGAATAGCTTCCTTTACGGTTACTTTTACAATGTCACCAATTCCAGCGTAGCGACGGTGTGAACCGCCCAACACCTTGATACATTGCACACGCTTGGCACCGCTGTTGTCAGCGACGTCCAGCATACTTTCTGTCTGAATCATGGTCTACTCCACATAGACAAAACAGCACTTATCCCATCAGGTCATTCCTGACGGGATAAGCACAGAGGAGCAAAAGAGCCGAGATTTTACACCTTCGCGGCGCGCTCTTCAATCTTAACCAGCTTCCAAGTTTTAGTCTTTGAAAAAGGACGTGTTTCTTGGATGGTTACCAGATCACCAATCTGACACTCATTAGTTTCATCATGAGCTTTCAGCTTGGTTGAGCGCTTCACATACTTGCCGTAAATCGGGTGCTTTACTTTACGCTCAATCAGGACAGTGATGGTTTTATCCATCTTGTCGCTGATAACCCGACCGGTCTCAGTGCGAATTACTTTTTCCATCTTAGTTACCAGCCTTCTCGTTCAGCACCGTCTTTACACGGCTGATGTCGCGACGGACATTGCCGAGCAAGTGAGTCTGAGCCAGCTGCCCAGAAGCTTTCTGCATACGCAGGTTGAACTGGTCTTTCAGCAGACCCAGCAACACCTGCTGCAGCTCAGCTACGGATTTATCACGCAGTTCTGCAGTTTTCATTACATTACCGTCCGCTTAACAAAGGTGGTTTCAACCGGAAGCTTGGCAGCTGCCAGAGCGAAAGCCTCCTGAGCCAGGGACTCAGCAACACCTTCCATCTCGAACAGAACCTTGCCAGGCTGAACTTCAGCCACCCAGTATTCCACGCTACCTTTACCACTACCCATACGCACTTCAAGAGGCTTCTCGGTAATGGGTTTGTCGGGGAATACACGGATCCAAATCTTACCACCACGTTTTACGTGACGGGTCATTGCGCGACGAGCCGCTTCAATCTGACGAGCAGTGATACGGCCGCGCTCAGTCGTCTTCAAACCAAAGTCGCCGAAGCTGACTTTGTTTCCGCGCAGCGCCAGGCCACGGTTACGACCTTTGTGCATTTTGCGGAATTTTGTACGCTTAGGTTGCAGCATGGGACGTATCCTCTACCTTACTTGCCTTTCTTCTTAGGCGCGTTTTTCTCGGCACGTACCTGTTCGATACCACCCAGAACCTCACCCTTGAAGATCCACACTTTCACACCGATCACACCATAAGTGGTGTGTGCTTCGGCAGTGTTGTAGTCGATGTCGGCACGCAAAGTGTGCAGAGGTACACGACCCTCGCGATACCATTCGGTACGCGCGATCTCAGCACCACCCAAACGACCAGAAACCTGAATCTTGATACCCTTGGCACCCAGACGCATTGCATTCTGAACCGCGCGCTTCATAGCACGACGGAACATAACACGACGCTCCAGCTGCTGCGCTACTGACTGTGCAGTCAGCTTAGCATCCAGCTCAGGCTTACGAATTTCTTCGATGTTGATATGGACTGGAACGCCCATCATGCCAGAAATATCCTGACGCAGTTTTTCAACATCTTCACCTTTCTTGCCAATCACGATACCGGGACGAGCAGTATGAATGGTGATACGAGCGTTGTTTGCAGGACGCTCGATTTCAATACGGCTAACAGATGCCGCTTTCAGCTTGTCTTCCAGATACTTGCGCACCTGAAGATCGTTCAGCAGCTTCTTGGCATATTCGCCACGACCGGCGTACCACACAGAGGTGTGATCCTTGGTGACACCCAGTCGGTAGCCTGTAGGATGTACTTTCTGACCCATGACGGTGTCTCCTTAACGCTCAGCGACCTTGATGGTGATGTGGCAGGTGCGCTTCAGGATGCGATCTGCACGACCTTTCGCACGCGGCATGATGCGCTTCATAGTAGGACCTTCATCAACCATGATGGTCGCCACTTTCAGCTCATCAACATCAGCACCTTCGTTGTGCTCAGCGTTAGCAACGGCAGACTCCAGCACTTTCTTGACAATCTGAGCACCTTTTTTGGTGCTGAAAGCCAAAATATTCAGCGCTTCATCAATGCCCTTGCCACGGATCAAATCAGCGACCAGGCGGGCTTTCTGTGCAGAAAGGCGCGCGCCAGTCAGCTTAGCTACAGCTTCCATGGTTTACTCCTTTCTTTACCGTTTAGCCTTCTTGTCTGCTGCGTGACCTTTGAAGGTACGTGTAGCAGCAAACTCACCCAACTTATGACCCACCATGTCTTCGGTGACGAACACCGGTACGTGCTGGCGACCATTATGGACTGCAATAGTCAACCCTACGAATTGAGGGAAGATAGTAGAGCGACGCGACCAGGTTTTGATTGGACGCTTTTCGCCCTTCTCTACTGCAGCCTCTACCTTCTTCAGCAAATGAAGGTCGATAAAAGGACCTTTCTTAAGTGAACGTGGCACAGCTGTTTCCTCTTAAATTACTTGGCAGTGCGACGGCGCACGATCATTTTAGTGGTGCGCTTGTTCTTGCGAGTCTTGTAACCCTTGGTTGGAACGCCCCATGGAGTAACTGGGTGACGGCCACCAGAGGTACGACCTTCACCACCACCATGCGGGTGATCTACAGGGTTCATCGCCACACCACGAACGGTGGGACGAACACCACGCCAACGAGAAGCACCAGCTTTACCCAGATTACGCAGGCTATGCTCAGAGTTGCCCACTTCACCCAGGGTCGCACGGCAGTCGATGTGCACTTTGCGCATTTCGCCAGAACGCAGACGCAGAGTCGCATACTGACCTTCACGAGCAACAAGCTGTGCAGCAGCACCAGCAGAACGGCCCAGCTGAGCACCTTTACCAGGCTTCAGCTCGATACAGTGAACAGTGCTACCAACGGGAATGTTACGCAGTTGCAAAGCGTTACCCGCTTTGATTGGCGCGTCCACACCAGACTGGATTTTGTCGCCAGCTTTTACACCCTTGGGAGCAATGATATAGCGACGCTCACCATCAGCGTACTTCAACAGCGCCAGATGCGCAGAGCGGTTAGGATCATATTCCAGACGCTCTACAACAGCAGGGATACCATCCTTGCTACGTTTGAAGTCAACCAGACGGTAATGACGCTTGTGACCACCACCAATATGGCGAGTAGTGATACGACCGTTGTTGTTACGACCGCCAGACTTACTCAGCTGCTCAACCAGAGGAGCATAGGGAGCACCCTTATGCAGATCTTGGTTAACAACCTTTACTACGTGGCGACGGCCAGCAGAGGTCGGTTTACATTTAACGATTGCCATGACCAGAATCCCCCTTACTCAGCGCCAACGAAGTCAATATCATGACCTTCAGCCAGACGCACATAAGCCTTACGGATATTGGCGCGACGGCCCAGACCACGAGCAGTACGCTTGGTCTTGCCTTTGGCATTCAGCACGTTGACCTTTTCAACTTTGACGTTGAACAGCTCTTCTACGGCTTTCTTGATCTCAACACGGGTCGCGTCCTGAGTCACACGGAATACAACCTGCTGCGCGCCTTCGGCTACGATGGTTGCTTTCTCGGAGATGTGTGGACCGAGCAGAATTTTGAAGATGCGCTCTTGGTTCATCCCAGCAACTCCTCAAACTTTTTCAGAGCAGGAACAGTTACCAGAACCTTTTGGTGACCTACCAGAGAGACTGGATCAACACCAGCCACATCACGCACGTCAACGTGAGGCAGGTTACGAGCGGCCAGGTACAGATTCTGCTCGACGCTATCAGACACGACCAGTACATCATTGAGACCCAAGGTTTCGAGCTGAGCTACGAACGCCTTAGTTTTTGGGGTTTCAACTTTCAGGTCTTCGACAACTACCAGACGCTCCTGACGAACCAGTTCAGACAGGATGCAACGAATAGCTGCACGATACATTTTTTTGTTAACTTTCTGCTCGTAGTTACGAGGACTGTGAGCGAAAGTCACACCACCGCTACGCCACAGAGGGCTATTGGTGGAACCAACACGGGCACGACCAGTACCCTTCTGGCGCCATGGCTTCATGCCACCGCCACTTACTTCAGAGCGAGACAGGCTAGCTTTGCTACCTTGGCGAGCAGCAGCCAAGTAGGCTGTTACAACCTGGTGTACCAATGCTTCGTTGAATTCTTTTCCGAAGGTCAGCTCGGACACTTCAACCGTACCTTGAGCTCCGGCAATAGTCAGATTCATTGCGTTAGCCCCCTTTAGGCGCGTGCTTTAACAGCTGGTTGAATAATCAGGTCACCGCCGGTAGCACCAGGAACAGCACCCTTGACCAGCAGCAGATTGCGCTCAGCGTCAACGCGAACGATTTCCAGTGACTGAACGGTTACGCGCTCAGCACCCATGTGGCCTGCCATTTTCTTACCTTTGAAAACGCGACCGGGGGTCTGGCACTGACCGATTGAACCAGGCGCACGGTGAGAAACAGAGTTACCGTGGGTAGCGTCTTGGCTCAGGAAGTTGTGGCGTTTAATACCACCCTGGAAGCCTTTACCCTTGGATTGGCCGGCAACGTCAATTTTCTGACCAGCTTCAAACTGAGCAACAGTCAGCTGATCGCCAACGTTGAAAGTCTGACCTTCTTGCAAACGGAATTCCCACAGACCACGACCCGCTTCAACACCAGCTTTGGCATAGTGACCAGCCAGCGGCTTGCTGACCAGAGAAGCACGACGTGAACCGGTAGTTACCTGTACAGCGGTGTAACCATCAGTTTCAACGGTTTTAACCTGGGTAACACGGTTGGGTTCCACTTCGATAACAGTGACAGGTACAGAAGCACCATCTTCGGTAAAAATGCGAGTCATGCCCGCTTTTCTTCCGATTACACCAATTGTCATTTCAGTAATACCTCTAATGTGTACGGGGCTCATCACCCTCTATGGCTGCTCAATGACGAGCATTCCACGGCGCAGCGCACCAGTAGCAAAGCAGCTAGGAATTAACCCAGGCTGATCTGTACGTCGACACCTGCAGCCAGGTCCAGCTTCATCAGCGCATCAACTGTTTTTTCAGTTGGATCGACAATGTCGAGGACACGTTTAAAAGTACGAATTTCGTACTGATCGCGAGCGTCTTTGTTCACGTGCGGAGAAATTAGCACAGTGAAACGCTCTTTACGGGTAGGAAGCGGGATAGGACCACGCACCTGAGCGCCAGTCCGCTTAGCAGTCTCAACGATCTCCTGAGCGGAAGAGTCGATCAGGCGGTGATCAAACGCTTTCAACCGAATGCGAATTTTCTGGTTTTGCATGTTGATCACAGCTCCAATTCGAACGGCATTGCCGGTTCCCTTCAAAAAAAGGGTACGGAATTATACGCCGCACCCTCCTCACAAGCAAGACGAAACAAAGCCCGGGGCCGCCGTCGGACGCCAGATATATTGCATGGAGGAGTCAATCTGAAGGGGGTGAACAAAAATCAGGGCCACCCTACTGGCGACCCTATTTTGTACAGGGGCGGCATTATCACGCAAACACCGCAGATGGTCAAATATTATCCAGCATATTTGCTGACTTTTTTAGCGTAGAGCAATACCGCTTCGTGGCGAGCGATTACCCGACCTGGGTCGAAGCATTTCTGGTCGCGATACCGCACCCGACCAGCACCATATCAATCAACTGATCGGTCAGTTCCACATACTCTTCATCTGTCAGACAATCCTTGCCCATCACAGCCAGCACCTGAGTATTGAAATCAGCATAGTGCTGAGTCAAGGCCCAGAGGTAGATGATGAGTTGCACAGGATCAATCCTGCGCATTTTCCCCTGCTCTACCCAGGCACGAATAACTGCGGCACGAGACTGCACCCACTCGTACTGCTGTTTGCCTAGATAGGTCTGAAGAATGGGCGCTCCACGCAATACCTCTGAAGCAAAAATTTTCGACAGCTCCGGGCGCTCGCGGGAAAAGTGCATCTTGGCACGCACATAACGTGACAACACTTCTGCAGGTTCATCATCGGCAGTAATGTCTTCAAGAGTGAGGTTCCACTGGTTCATAATCGTTGCCAGCACCTCTTGATAGAGATCTTCCTTGCTGCCGAAATAGTAGTGCACCTGAGCTTTTGCCAGCCCAGCCCGCTCAGCGATAGCGCTAGTACTGGTACCCTTGAAACCGTTACAGGCAAACTCCTGTTCTGCAGCTGCCAGAATGGCAGCCCTGCGCTTCAGTCGAATGCGACCCATTTTTACCGGTGCGGCCTGAACAGGCGTAGTCATGCAGTCTCCTCACAAGCTCCGGCGCTCTTCCAATCTGGCGCCTCGGAACAGATTATAGCCACATTTAGATACAGTTGGCGGCCCAGTATAGGCACATGCGCAACCAATGCCTTCAGAAATCCGCTACGGGCGCCCACTTGAGCATCAACAAAACCAGCATTAGGGAAAGCCCCCATACCAACAATACCCGCCCCCTGCCAGCAGCAGGCACCGCAATATATTCATCGCTGAGTTTCCAGCCTCTAATCATTGCTCGAACCAGCTTTTCACCTTTCATTTCATGAACAATAACCGCCAGCACATGCAAGGCAAAAAGCCCGAGCAATACATTAAACAGACCTTTGTGCAGAGTGGTCAGAACATCACTCGCCTCCTTACTGACGAGAAAAGCCAATGCCCCTGTAGTAAAGATATCGTCATTGGCCAGCAGCCCTGATGTGACTTGCAGACTTAACGTCAACAGCAGCGCTACCACCATCCAACCACCCAAAGGGTTATGTCCCAGACTGGGCACCGGGCCTGAATACTGACGAGACTGCAGATAGAACACCACTTGACCAGGCTTTTTTATAAATTCAGAAAAGCGAGAGTAGAAGCTCCCACAGAATCCCCAACCCCAGCGAAAAAGCAGCAGCACCATGACGGCATAGCCAAAACGGGTGTGCCAGTCCATATAACCGAGCTCAGCGCTGATCCACAACCCTGCTATCAGTCCCACCAGCCCCCAGTGAAAAACTCGGGTAGAACCATCCCAGACCTTAACCTTATGCAATTTCAACCTCCCTCATTATCCTTTCATGCCTCCAAAGCGGATACCGGCTAACTGCATATCGTCTCCCTGCTATACTGCCCAGTCACACACAAGGAGGCTCCATGTTGTCACTGAACTTTCAGCGTATCGGCACCGGTCCTACGCTGCTTATTCTGCACGGCCTGTTCGGCTCGTTAGATAACTGGGGCAGCGTCACCCGCCAGCTGTCAGAACACTTTGACGTCATCAGTGTCGATTTGCGCAACCACGGTCGCTCAGAACACGCAAAACCGCATAGTTATCCTGCCATGTGTCAGGATGTTATCGACCTTCTCAGCCAGCTTAAGCTATCCCGAGTTCTGCTGATGGGGCATTCAATGGGTGGCAAGGTAGCGATGCAGCTTGCCCTGCAAGCACCTTCATTAATTGAACGCCTGATAGTGGTCGATATAGCCCCTGTGCACTATCCCCGACATCATGACGATGTTTTTCGCGGCCTTGAGCAACTTGATCTGACACAGCTGACAAGTCGCTCTCAAGCTGACCAGCAGCTACAGCCGTATATAGAAGACAGCAGTGTGCGCTTGTTTCTGCTGAAAAACCTCTACCGTAATGAGTCAGGGCAATTTGCCTGGCGTTTCAACCTGACCACTCTCCGTGAGGACTACGACCAGATTAGTCAAGCACCGTCAGGCAGTCCCTATCAGGGCCCCACATTATTTATCAAAGGAGAACGCTCAGCCTATATTACAGCCGAGTATAGGGATGCCATTGTGCAGTTATTCCCACAGGCGGGTTACAAAGTAATACAGAATGCAGGCCACTGGCCTCATGCAGAGAAGCCGGAACTCTTTTTACGAATAGTGAATCGATTTCTGCAAGCAGATAACTAATAACCAGAAAAGGGAGATGCAAGCGGACTCAGGCCTGAGTGTTAACAAAACCACCTGAGGGATAGAGCCGGGAATAAACACCGAGTTCGACGAGACGCCGATTGATCTCCCGAAGCTGCTGCTGGACTTTGGCTAGCTGATCATCCACAGGCGTGGGGGGAATGGGCACCGTTTCACCATTAGCAGCAGTAGATTGAGCAGTGTCGCTCTGGGCAGCCTGTGCGTCACTAGCTCCCCGCCCAGATGCAGACGAAGCGTCATCGCCTCCTTGCACAGCTTGACTCGCCAGCGGCTCAATGCGCTCCTGTATCTGCTCCAATGCACGCGCCTGAGTTGACGTATCATCCTGTAGCTGCTGCTGCGCTTGTTGCTGGGTCTGCTGATTCTCCTTGGCCTGGTCTCTGGCCAGTTCAGCCTGAGCTTCAGCCAGCATACGCTGAGCCTCAAGCGCAATCTTGTCATCCTGCGCAGAAGGATCAACGGGAGCACGGGCCGCCTTGATAATAGCCTGTGCCTTTTCGATGGTTTCCTGAGGGTTGTTCGGCACGGGTGAGGTGTCTACTGATACCTCACCGTCTGTAGCATACAAGCGCCCGTCTGGTCCCCGGGTGTAATCATACTGAGGCGAGCCTCCGTATTGACCCGCCGCATTGGAGTGAGCCCGCTCATGATCTTTAACCTGCTGATCACGCGACTGCAGCTCATCCACCTGCTGCTGATCTGCCGTTGATAATTGCTCACCAACGGTTGATGTATTGCCAGATGTTTTAGCGGCATTGGTGGCGATACGCTCTTTTGCGCGTAGCTCCCCCTCCCTGTCCTGCAATAAGCTGGAGCCCTGTCCGGAAGACTGCTGCTGATTCTGTGAGCCATTATTTAACGGAGGCGCAGTAACCTGCTGGGCGACTGTCAGCTCAGTAAGATTAGCTGCTGCCTGAGGAGCAGGCGGCGTTGAAGCAGTAGTGGGTTGATAGGTCAGCCCCAGGCTTGAAATCAGCACGGATGACCTCGTAGCGAGTTAAACCTTAATATCCAGCAATGTTCCTAAGGTTGAATTTTGCGCTTCCAATACCTTGGCGCCAGCCTGAACCAAAACTTTTGCTTCAGGCAAGCTCAGCAAACCATCCTCAACCGAAGCAGAACCCTGATCGTTACTGAGGCCGTTGCCCGAGCTAGCGGAACTATCACTGACCGAACCTTGCGCAATCTGTGCCCCCGCCTGATCCAGCTGTGCCAGACCTCGCTGGATACCCAGTTGCCCATAGGTGAAAGTACTGCCCTGAATCTGCATTGAATATCACCTCATATTCTGAACAAATTTTAGCCAACACCGACTAAATGTAAAGGTTGCAGATTGAGGAAGGGTGCCGCGTTTTCTGTACTGACCTGCTCCAGCCATGGAATTCTGCCCAGGCACGGTGCAGGCATTGTTGCCTGAAGAGTTGCAATATTTTCCTGCTGATAAGGCATATCAGGATCTACATGGTTTACCACCCAGCCAGCCAGCATCAGACCTGCCTGGCGGATCGCGCTGACGGTCAGGCTGGCATGATTCAGACAACCGAGACGCAACCCGATAACCAGTACAACAGGCCAGGTATGCTGCACCACCCAGTCCGATAGCATCTGCCCCTGATTATTCAATGGCAGATGCCAGCCACCTGCACCCTCAATCAGAGTGAACTGTGCCTTTTGTGCCAGCACGGGCTGCAACGCCTGCTCCACCGACGTCACACTCAGATGCTGCCCATGCAGTTCAGCCGCGATATGAGGCGCAATGGCCTCGGGGAAACGCAACGGGTTATGCAGCGCGTAGTCCAGTTGCGGCCAGCTTTGCTGCTGCAGGCTCAGCGCATCACGATTGCGCCAGCCACCATCCTGTTGTTCGCAGCCAGAGGCAATGGGTTTGATACCCAGGGTTGTCAGCCCCATCTGACGCGCTCGCCAGAGCAACGCAGAGGACACCAGCGTCTTACCCGCATCGGTGTCAGTACCAGTAACAAAAAAAATCGACATGAACTCACCCGGTTGTCGTACGTAATAAAAACCAGTCAGAAATGCACTACAGTGGATTGCAGGGCTTCTGCAGATACGCATAGAACACATCATAGGTCACGGTCAGAGCATCACCGGAACACACTTGTTCATAGGCCTGCTCCAGCGCCTGCAGTCGCTGACGTCCCGCTAGCGCTCGGCCACGATGCACCTCTGCCGCATCAGTATGGCTGGCACCCAGCTGTTTCAGATCACGCATGACCTGCCTGGCACTGTCGTACAAGGCCACGCTGTCACGGGCCTGCCAGTGTTGATTTACCCAGTCATGACCAGCAGCCTGCTGCCAGCAAGCTAAACTGGCGAAGCGAT
This sequence comes from Pokkaliibacter sp. MBI-7, assembly GCF_029846635.1. Lineage (NCBI taxonomy): Bacteria > Pseudomonadati > Pseudomonadota > Gammaproteobacteria > Oceanospirillales > Balneatrichaceae > Pokkaliibacter > Pokkaliibacter sp. MBI-7. The sequence goes on from NZ_JARVTG010000001.1 coordinate 1,406,797, forward strand.
TGACGTGTTCCTCCTGATCGACCGCTGCCCAGGCAGCTCGTAATTCCCACAAGGTACGGGGGCCCAACGTGGTCAGGCACAGCCAGCCTCCCGGCCTCAGTACGCGCCACACCTCGGCAAACATCCTTGCGGGATGATGACACCATTGCACTGCCAGACTGGAAACAACCGCATCAGCACAGCCCTCTTGCAGCGGCAGCGCTTCTGCATCCGCATTCACATAGGCGTCAGCAGATGCCAGATGACGCGCCTGCTGTAGCATTCCCTGGGCAATATCCAGTGCCAGCACCTGCAGCCCATCCGGCAAATGGCGGCTGACGTACCCTGTCCCGCAGCCCATATCAACTACCCGGCCAGACAAATGAGGCAAGCCCGCCAGCAAACGTCCTGCGATCTCCCGCTGCAGAACAGCTGCCTGATCATAGCCGGCAGCGGCACGGCTGAATTCACGGGCAATGTTCTGCTTATGCATGCGCACTCTTTCCCGATAAGTCCAGCCATGCGGTATCAGGCCAGTGCAGCAGATGCCCCTGATCTGGTAACACATCCACTACCGTCATCGCACCGTTAAGAACTTCGGCAATCTGCGAAGGTACCAGACCATCGCACGCCCCCAAATAGTGGCGCTGCGGTACCATGACCTCCGCCCAACGCTGGCAGCAGTCATCTGCCAGCCACTGTAACTGCCGAGACAGACTGATCAGCTCCTCGCTGCTCAGCCCAAGATGATAGTCACGTAACATGGCCAGCAAGGTTCTTCCTTGTGGATGAGACTGAGCTACCATACCGGCAAAGCGCCGAAGCGTCGGTAGAGGCTGCTGCTCCATGGCATCAATGAACTGATCAAACACATCAGGCGACATGCCCGGTGCATTTGCTGTGGCCACAAAGCTGGGGCTGGCGGCCAGCGTGACAGCCAGAGCAATACGTTCAGGCGCCTGCACAGCTGCCTCCATCAGCAGCCGACCACCCAGTGACCAGCCCAGCCAGTTTGCCCTTTCAGGTGCCTGAGCCAGTATGCTGTTGGCCGCCTCGGCCAACGTACCGGCATGACGGTCAGGTGAGAGAAGGTGCACAGTACCCTGTGGTGATAGCCGCTCTACTACACTGTGCCAGAGATGGTCAGGCATCGCCCAGCCATTGATCAGCACCCACTCAGTCATGATCGCTCACCTCTCGCCAGCTGCGTTCCAAGGCATGCAGCAGACGATCCAGTTGCTGATCGGTATGTGCTGCCGTCAGTGTGATACGCAGCCGAGACATGCCAGCAGGCACCGTAGGTGGACGGATTGCCGTGACCCAGATGCCCTGTTGCAGCAGGCTTGCAGAGAGCGCCATCGCCCGTGCCGCAGAGCCTACCAGCACAGGCTGAATGGCGGTCTGTGAGGGCATCAGTGTCAGCCCCATGACTTCAGCCTCATGACGAAAGCGTCTGATCAGATGCTGCAAATGCAGTCTTCGCTCAAGCTCCTGCTGCACAATACGCAGCGCCTGACGTCCTGCTGCCGCTACTGCGGGAGGCATTGCTGTGGTGTAGATATAGGGGCGGGCAAACTGAATCAGCGCCTCAATCAAGGTCTCGCTACCCGCGATAAAAGCACCGGCACAGCCCAATGCCTTACCCAGGGTTGCCATCAGTACAGGCACCTGCTGCTGATCAAGCTCACAGGCCTCAACTAATCCAGCACCGCGCGCTCCCAGAACCCCAAAGCCATGGGCATCATCCACCATCAACCAGGCTTGCTGGTCATGGCATAGCTGCGCCAGCTCATTCAATGGCGCGACATCACCATCCATACTGAAAACACCATCTGTCACCACCAGCTTGTGCGACTGCGTCGCCTTGCTCAGACGACTGGCCAGATTGTCGATGTCATTGTGCAGATAGCGCTGAAAGCGCGCGCCGCTGTTCAGGCCAGCGTCCAGCAGGGAGGCATGATTCAGGCGGTCTTCAAACACGGCAGACTGATCATCCAGCAGTGCACTGATGGCACCCAGATTGGCCATGTAGCCGGTAGAAAACAGCAGGGCTCGCTGTCGTCCGGTGAATACCGCCAGCTCTTCTTCCAGCGCATGATGCTCAGCACTATGACCGCTGACCAGATGAGAAGCGCCGCTACCAACACCATAACGCTGCACCGCCTCGATGGCGCTTTGCTTCAACCGTGGATCATTGGCCAGACCCAGATAGTCATTGCTGCAGAACGCCAGATAGCGCTGCCCCTCCAGCACGACCTCTGGTTGCTGTGCACCTTCCAGAGTCCTGCGCTGGCGATAGAGATGCTGCTGCTGACGCTCCTTCAGGCGAGCCTGCAGATTGAATGCATCCATCATGATTACTGCAGGGTAGCTGCGGCCTGTGCCTGAGGAGCACCGGCATCATGGTAGAGGCTGGCCTGCTGTTGCTGGCGTACCTGCTGCAACAATGCCTGTTCGTGCGCCTCATCAGATAACCCTTCACGGCTTTCAGGTGTGATCCCCAGTTTCCTGAACAGCACTTTGTCTGCATGCGCCTCTGGGTTAGGCGTAGTCAGCAGCTTTTCGCCATAGAAAATGGAATTGGCACCCGCCATGAAACACAGTGCCTGCACCTGCTCATTCATCTTTTCGCGCCCGGCCGACAGTCGCACATGTGAGCGTGGCATCAGGATCCGCGCTACCGCGATGGTGCGGATAAAGTCGAAGGGGTCCAGGTCTTCAACTTCTGCCAGAGGCGTACCCGCCACCTTGACCAGCATATTGATCGGCACACTTTCAGGATGATCAGGCATATTGGCCAGTACCCGCAGCAAGCCGATGCGATCCTGCAGACTTTCGCCCATCCCCATGATGCCGCCACAACAGACCTTCATACCGGCGTCGCGCACATGACTGAGGGTATCCAGTCGCTCCTGATAGGAACGGGTAGTGATGATGCTGTCATAGAACTCTGGCGAGGTATCGAGGTTGTGGTTGTAGTAATCCAGCCCGGCCTCCGCCAGCTCACCTGCCTGATCGCGATTGAGCGTGCCGAGTGTCATACAGGCCTCCAGCCCCATAGCTTTGACACCGCGCACCATCTCCAGCACGTAAGGCATGTCACGCTGGGTCGGATGTTTCCAGGCAGCCCCCATGCAGAAACGGCTGGCGCCGCTGTCCTTGGCTCTGGCGGCCTCCTCCAGTACCTTCTTCACTTCCATCAGTTTCTGTTTTTCCAGACCGGTGTCGTAATGCGCACTTTGCGGGCAGTACTTACAGTCTTCAGGGCAGGAACCGGTTTTGATCGACAACAGGGTGCTGACCTGCACCTGATTGGGATCAAAGTACTGACGATGGGTTGTTTGAGCCTGAAACAACAAATCATTGAAAGGCTGCTCAAACAGAGCGCGGACTTCGCCCTCGGTCCAATCATGGCGAATGACAGTGGTTGACATCGTGCAGTGCTCCGCAAAAGTAAACGTACTTGCCCCTGCACTGCAGGTCTGGTCAGCACGGCAGCGATTCCGCAGGGGCATCAGGAATACCGCCATCTTAATCAGCTCAGGGAATGAGTCAACCAATGAAAAACAACAAGGTTTACCTCAGATCGATTTTTAACCAGCTATTTTACCCATGCATCCTTTGCAGGAGTCATCCCCGCACCCCAGCAGGCTTGCTCTGTACTGGCTGTCAGCAGGATATGCCCTCCAACCGGCCTGCCTGTCTGGGCTGCGCCTTGCCTCTGGAGGCACAGAGTACAACGGGACTGTGCGGTCAGTGTCTGAAACAGGCGCCACTGTATAACCGGGTCTGGAGTCCATGGCGTTATGAAACGCCACTGCCATATCTGATTCGCCGCTGGAAATATCAGGCTGACTTCAGTGCAGGTCGGCTGCTGGCCAGCCTGATGCTAGGCGCCTGGCAGGAAGCAGAGCTGCAGCTTCCAGAGGTCTTGCTGCCGGTACCCATGCACCGCCAGCGTCTGCAGCAGCGCGGCTTCAATCACAGCCTGTGGCTCGCGCAGTATCTGTCCCGGCATTTGCAGATCAAGGTCGACACCCACTATCTGCAGCGCACGCAGGCCACTGCCACACAACAAGGCCTGAGTGCCCGGGCCCGGCGGCGCAATCTCCGCTCAGCCTTTGCGCTGCGCGGTAATCCCGGTTACCGTCATGTAGCCGTAATTGATGACGTCATGACGACCGGGGCGACCGCCAACGCCATTGCTGCACTGTTGCGCAGCCAGCAGATCACCCGACTGCAACTGTGGTGTCTGGCCCGGACGCCCCATCACTGACCGATAGCAACGATTTTCAGGCCCCGGCAATTTGCTTGAGCTGCAGCTCACCTCAAGGAGAACGCGGCACTATGCGCCCATACCGAATACCACTCGCACTATCAGGCTGGCTGTTGGTCCTGTGTCTCTGGCTGGTGCCCCAGCTGGTCAGCGCTCAGCCAGTCTTTGCCTGGCAGATTCGTTCCCAGACCGCCACGCTGTATCTGCTCGGCTCCCTGCATGCCTTCCCGCCGCAGGGCTATCCCCTGCCACAAGCGGTGGAAGCGGCATTTTCGCTGTCTGATTATCTGGTGGTAGAAATCAATCCCACCGACCTCCCCCTGCCAGCCCAGCAGAAACTGTTCGATCACTACGGTAACCTACAAAACGGCCAGCGACTGTCAGACCTGCTCTCAGCCAGGGATCAGCAACGGTTACGTCAGCATGCTCAACAGCTGGGGCTGGATTACAGCGCCATGCAACCCTGGCAGCCCTGGCGTGCGGGTACACAGCTGGTACTGGCAGATGCTGAGCGGCAGGGATTTGACACTACGGCCGGTATTGATCACTACTTTATGCGTCGCGCCGGCAACCGGCAGATCCTGGCGCTGGAAACACTTGAGAGTCAGCTGCAGGCCATCGCAGTCCCCGATATGAATATTCAGGTGGCCAATCTGGTGAGTACGCTGGATCAGATGGAACAGGACAAGGACTTTTTACCCCGCCTGTATCAGGCCTGGCGCCGTGGGGATGGCCCTGCAGTCTATCGCCAGTCGGAACAGGAAGCAGGTGATGACCCGCGCCTGAAAGCCTATCTGGACCGGCTCAACAGTCAGCGTAATGCTGAAATGGCAGAAAAACTGATCCGTTTACTACGCAGCAGTGGTACCTTTTTCGTTGTCGTAGGGGCACTGCATATGCCCGGACCTGATGGCTTGCTGGCTCGCCTCAATGCAGCGAACTTTCCCAGTCAGCAGCTGCAGTCCCCTCGTTAGGCATTGCTGGCACACGACGGCCGTCCAGGGATCTGACCATCACCTTCAAGGAGGATGAATGTTATTGCTGAGCACTCTGAAAGCCCCGCGTTCACTGCGTCTCGCTCTTCCCTTACTGATATTGGCCCTGCTGCTTGGCGGCTGCGGCAGCAACCCGCCGCTTCCCGGCGATACCCAGACCTACTACGTCAAGGCAGGGGATACGTTTTACAGCATCGCCCGTCGCTATGGCATCAGCGTCAAAACCCTGAGCCGCCTGAACCCAGATGCCAACCCCAGCCGCATTGAAATCGGCGATAAGCTGAAGGTACCGACGGATGCAGTGGTCAGGCACTTTGCCTATCCGGTCAGTCATCCTGATTACTCCTCCGGCTTCGGCATGCGAGATGGCCGCATGCATAACGGCGTCGATTTCCGTGGCCCCAGTGGCACATCAGTACTGGCAGCAGGTCAGGGCAAGGTGGTATTCAGCGGTAATATGCGTGGTTATGGCCGCATCATCATTATCGATCACGGCGGCGGCTTTCAGACGGTGTATGCCCACAACAGCGTGAATCTGGTGGACAAGGGGGAAACAGTCCAGCAAGGACAACCGGTAGCGCGTATGGGCAACAGCGGCCATGCCAATGGCACGCACGTGCACTTTGAGGTGCGCATTCATGGTCAGGCCGTCAACCCGATGAGCTATCTGCGCTGATCTCGTAAGCCTATCAGGACGCAATTCACCCCCGCCTGTCGGAGCAGATGACCCGGCTGGAGTCAGATGCTGACAGCCCCTATAGTAACGCCCCTTGCGACAATACTGACCACAGCAACAGGAATAGCACTCCGTGTCGACCGACTTTCACTTTCAGGCCATTGGCTTTATTCACTCGCCCTATAAGGAAAAGTTCGGCATCCCCCGTCAGCCCGGGCTGGTGACCGCCGCCCGCATTGAACTGCATCTTGACCAGCACATCCCGGCCAGCAGTCTGGATGACATCGAAGGTTTTTCCCACCTGTGGCTGACCTTTGTCTTTCATGAACATATCGAGCGTGGCTGGCAGCCCCGCATTCGTCCGCCACGTCTGGGCGGGAATCGCCGGGTCGGTGTATTTGCCAGCCGCAGTCCGTTCCGTCCTAACCCTATTGGTCTGTCAGTCGTGCCCTTGCTGGGCATCCGTCATGCAGACAATCACAGCATCCTTGAGCTGGGAGGAGCGGACCTGCTGGACGGCACACCGATTCTGGATATCAAACCTTACGTCCCCTTTGTCGACAGCCATCCTGGCGCCCGCGGCGGTTTCGTCGATGCTCCGCCACCGCAGCATGCAGTCAGCTGGGATGAGCCGCTGGAGCGGCATCTGCAACAACTCGAACAAAGCGGCCTCCCCGACTTGCGCCTGCTGCTGCGACAGGTGCTGGCACAGGATCCCCGCCCGGCCTATCAGAAAGGACAGGATGGCCGTCGGTATGGCCTGCGACTATATGACTTCAATATTCTGTTCGAGGCGAGTGACGACGGCTTTGTGGTAGTCGCAATAGAGTCGTTGTAACAGGAGCTCTGCCGTCAAAGTCACAGTTCTATGACAAGCGGTTACCGCACAATGGACATCGCGGCACAGAGACAAGGTAGTGAAAAGAGACAAGATGGTCAGAGGAGATGTGGTAGTGAAAAAAGAAGAACGACTGGCACCCTTCTGAGGCACCAGTCGGAACGGATAGAAGTAAGAAACCTACTTTTTCAGCATGCCGCCCATGCTCTCACACGTGCCTTTGGCGACATATTTCCAGTCGCCGGGATCTTTATCCTTGGTGGCTTGCCCGGCGCAGGCATGGCCATTAGAAGCGCAGTCATTCTGGCCCGCCATGGCCACGCCATAACATTTTTCCTTGTCACTGGCCGCCATGGCGGAATTGCTCATCATGCCTAACGCCAGCAGACCAGAGACCGCACCAATAGCAACGACTTTGGATTTGTTCATTCGCTTTAACCTCCTGTTTATGAATATATGAGACACTCGGCGCTATTCCCGGGTTCTCACCCTACCCCCGCATCGAACGCTCAACGATGTCTACGTACCCGACTACCGGTTTAGATTAGTACAGGACCACGCTCATGCAATTGTCAGCCACCGATCTCGCCTTTGATCGTGATCACCTATGGCACCCCTATACCTCTATGCTCAACCCTGCACCGGTCTTTCCCGTGCGCGCAGCCGAGGGGGTCCGGATCTATCTCGACAATGGCCAGGTCCTGCTGGATGGCATGGCCTCCTGGTGGGCTGCCGTACATGGTTACAATCACCCACGCCTGAATCAGGCCCTGATCGATCAGACCCATGCCATGAGTCATATCATGTTTGGTGGCCTGACCCATGCCCCAGCCATCCGTCTCGCCCGTCATCTGGTGGAGCTGACGCCAGCGGGTCTGGACAAGGTATTTATCTGCGACTCAGGCTCGGTGGCCGTCGAAGTCGCTATGAAAATGGCCATTCAATACTGGCAGGCACGTGGTCAGGGCAGTAAACAACGACTGCTGGCACTGCGCAATGGTTATCACGGAGACACCACCGGCGCGATGTCCCTGTGCGACCCGGAAACGGGTATGCACGAGCTGTTCAAGGGCGCCATCCTTGAGCAGTTTTTTGTCGCGGCTCCCCAGAGTTCATTCCATGGCGAATGGCACCCTGAGGAGCTGGAGGAAATGGAGAGCACCCTGCAACAGCACCACCAGCAGATTGCCGCCGTTATTCTGGAGCCCATCGTACAGGGCGCTGGGGGTATGCGTTTCTATCATCCCGCCTATCTGCAGGAGGTCAGAACCCTTTGTGACCGCTATGAGGTGCTGCTCATTGCTGATGAAATCGCCACCGGTTTTGGCCGGACCGGCAAACTGTTCGCCTGTGAACACGCCAATATCAGCCCCGACATTCTCTGTCTTGGCAAGGCGCTGACCGGTGGTTACATGACCCTGGCAGCCACGCTGACTACAAAGACCATCGCCGAAACGATCTCCGCCGGTGGTGCGGGTTGCTTCATGCACGGCCCGACCTTCATGGCCAACCCGCTGGCCTGTGCTGTAGCCAATGCCAGCATTGAACTGTTGCTGGAGAGCGACTGGCAGCAAAAGGTCAACGCGCTGCAAGGCTGGCTGGAAAGTGGCCTGACGCCTGCCCGCAGCCTGCACGGCGTCAGGGAGGTACGCTGCCTGGGCGCCATCGGCGTCATCGAGCTGGAGCATCCGGTCGATATGCGTATCCTGCAGCCACAGCTGGTAGAGGCGGGTATCTGGCTGCGTCCGTTCGGACGACTGGTGTACATGATGCCACCGTTCATCATGAGTCAGAATGAAGTGGCACAGCTGACTGCTACCACCTGTCAGGTACTGGCTGACTATCTGAACTGATCACTATCGCCCCTGGCTGCCGGTGCCTGCCGGCAGCTGCGCTTATACCTCCTACGCCATGAGCCCCTTGCTGCCTCGGTATTTTTCCAGTCCTCCTATGCTGATTTATCCCTCACTGACCAGGGAATAAGCACGGGGGAAACGCTTCGCAATAAATACGTCATTTTTGCTGCTTAGCATGGCTGTGACTTGCACAACCGTCTGCCCTCTCGATCGCGCTCCATAGCAAGTCCTCTGGGAAATCAGTCACTTGCGCATATCGGGTAGGCGTCCAGCGTCAGGAGCCGTACATGGCCAGCAATGCCTCAGCAAAACGCAGCGTCCGCAGTATCTGGATTTCGGATACCCATCTGGGCAGCAAAGGCTGTCAGGCCGAGCTGCTGACAGAGTTTCTCAAACACCACGACTGCGAACAGCTGTATCTGGTCGGGGATATCATTGACGGCTGGCGTATGCGTAAGGGCGTGTACTGGCCGCAAAGCCACAGTAACGTGCTGCGCCGCATCCTCACCATGGCCAAGCGTGGCACCCGTGTTACCTACGTGACAGGCAATCATGACGAATTCCTCCGCCGCTATTCCACGCTGCAGCTGGGTAACATCACCCTGACGGATGAGGCGGAACACGTCACTGCCAAAGGTGAACGCTTGCTGATCCTGCATGGTGACATGTTTGACGTTATTACGCGCTACCACCGCTGGCTGGCGTTCCTCGGTGACTCCGCCTATGAAATGCTGCTGATACTCAATCGCTGGCTGAACGATTTGCGCCGACGCTTTGGTTTTGGCTACTGGTCGCTGTCGGCTTACCTCAAGCACAAGGTCAAGAAAGCGGTCAATTTCATCGGTGAATTTGAGGAGGCGCTGGCCCATGAATGCCACAAACGCAACTTCGACGGTGTTGTTTGCGGCCATATTCATCACGCCGAAATTCGCGATATCGGTAAGGTTCGCTACCTGAACTGCGGCGACTGGGTGGAATCCTGCACCGCACTGGTGGAGGACATGCAGGGCGAGATTTCATTGATCGCCTGGGTACGCCAGCGTGAAACCGTGGTTACCACGCCGATGCCCCAGCTGGAGAGCAGCACGTGAAAAAACTGCTGCTGATTACTGACGCCTGGTACCCACAGATCAATGGCGTAGTCACCACCCTGACGCACATGGTCACCTACCTGCAGCAGCAACAGCTGGCGGTGGAGATCATTCATCCTGCGCGCTTTCGCACCCTGCCCTGCCCCACCTACCCGGATATCCGTCTGGTACTGACCCCATGGCAGGTCGGCAAACTGATACATGACTGCCAGCCTGATGCCGTGCACATTGCCACCGAGGGGCCGCTCGGCATCGCCGCCCGCAGCTATCTGCACAAGCACCACATTCCCTATACCACCTCACTGCATACCAAGTTCCCTGAGTACGTCTCCAGTCGCTTCAGCTGGGTTCCCCTGCGCTGGGGTTATCAATTCCTGCGCTGGTTTCATCGTCCATCCCAGCAGGTGCTGGTTACCACTGAAAGCAATGCCCGGGAACTGCGCAACGCAGGCCTTGAACACCTGCAGGTGTGGGGAAGAGGCGTGGATACCGAGCAGTTCAGGCCTCAGCAACGCCCAGCCAATGCTGACCCGGTATTTCTCTATGTCGGTCGGGTGGCGGTGGAGAAGAATATCGAAGCCTTCCTGCGCCTGCGTCTGCCTGGGCGCAAGCGGGTGGTCGGTGACGGGCCAGCGCGAGGGGAATTACAGACCCGCTACCCGGATGCCGAATGGGTCGGTTTCAAGACAGGTCAGGCACTGGTGGACGAGTATGCCCGCGCAGATGTATTTGTTTTTCCTTCGCTGACCGACACCTTTGGTTTGGTCATGCTGGAAGCACTGGCCTGCGGCACACCAGTCGCTGCCTTTCCGGTGACCGGCCCCATTGATGTGGTGCAACCCGGCGTCACTGGCTATCTGGAGCAGGATCTGGCCAGGGCAGCCATTCAGTGCCTGTCACTGTCCAGAGCAGACTGCCGCCAGTTCGCCGAAGCTAATAGCTGGCAGCAATGTGCAGAGCGTTTCGTGCAGTCCCTGGTGCCGGTGTTTACCAATCAAGAGGATGATTGCGCCGAAACCAGCCAGTAAGACTGCGGCGAGGCTTCACCGCCGGCAGCACCTGATGCGGGAAATCTGAACTCAGAAAAAACACCGTGGTCCCCCAACGCGGTGCTACCGACGCCAGTAACTGCTGTTCGTCGTCAGCATAGAGCAGCAGTTCACCTCCATCACCTGGCTGCCAGTCCAGATTGAGGTAGGTGATAAACGTCAGAATGCGCTGATTGTTTCCCTGGAAGTTATCCCAGTGCAAGGCATAACCACCGCCCTCCGGATAACGGGCGTAGTGAAACTCCATGGCGTTCAATCCCAGAAACAGCGAGCGATTGAACTCTGCCATCCAGCCCTCTGCAACCTGCAGGAACTGCTGCTGACAGATGGCCTTACCTTCCAGCCAGGCAATCTCATCAGCACGAATTGACTCAACTCGTTGCCGTGCCTGACCCACTTTGGCCTCTTCCAGTGCATTGGCCTGATAATGGCAGCTGATATCCTGGTATAAAGCCTGCAATAGAGTCTGCTCCAGCAGGGGATTGCGTTCATCGGGCAGCACCACGTAACCACAGCTGGCCAATTGATCGAGCATGGACTCCGGGAGTCCGGTAGTAGCAGTCTTCACTCCAGTGCAGTGCCCCAGTAATAAACAGGGCGACTATTTTGCTCAGGAAGCGAATCCACCAGAAACAAAATCAAATGCTCGATATAAGCAAGAAAATCGATTGATCAGTAAAGGCCAACAACAGATATATCTAGACGTAAGAGGCAGGACAATATGGCAAGGATAAGACTGGCGTTACCGGCACAGAGTCTGTTTCAACTGACGCTGCCGATCCGCATTCAGGATATCAACTACGGCGGTCACCTGAGCAACAGCGCCATTCTCGGTCTGGCACATGAGGCACGCATAGCCTTTCTCGCCCAGTATGGCTGGCAGGAGCTAAACATTGAGGGCTGTGGCATCATCATGGCCGACGCCGCCATTCAGTTTCGCGCCGAAGCCTTTCATGGCGAGGTGCTGAATATCAGCGTAGGGCTGATGGATGCTTTTGAATATGGTTGCGACATGTTCTATCGCATGGTCCGCGAGAGTGATGGTAAGGAAATCGCGCTGGTCAAAACCGCGTTGGTATTCTTTGATTACAGTAGCCGTAGCAAGGTGGCTATGCCAGCGGCATTCGCCAGCCTGATTCCCGACTGACGAACCGCTGCCGCACGGCACTCTCTGGCAAGCGTGCTAGTACTCATCCTTGTAGGAGTCATAGATCTCTCGGGCCAGATCCTCAAAGCGGGTGTATTTACCGATAAAGGCCAACCGACAGGTGCCGATGGGGCCGTTACGCTGCTTACCGATAATGATCTCAGCCACCCCTTTGTCGGGAGAATCTTCGTTATAGACCTCATCACGGTAGATAAACATGATGACGTCGGCATCCTGCTCGATGGAGCCTGACTCCCTGAGATCGGAGTTGATAGGACGTTTATTGGGACGGTTTTCCAGACTACGGTTGAGCTGAGAGAGCGCAATCACCGGGCAATGCAGCTCTTTCGCCAGCGCCTTCAGCGAGCGCGAGATCTCTGCCACTTCCTGAGTACGGCTCTCAACGTTGCCACCCAGCCGCATCAGCTGCAGGTAGTCGACCATGATCAGCCCCATGGAGCCATGCTCACGATGAATTCGCCGGGCACGGGCACGCATCTCACTGGGTGTCAGGCCTGGCTGATCGTCGATATACAGCGGCTTGTTACGCAGCATATGCACTGCCCCCGTCAGTCGGGTCCACTCCTCGGGATCCATCTGTCCGGTACGCACATTCCCCAGCGGGATTTTGCCAAGGGACGCCAGCATACGCATCATCAGCTGTTCGGCAGGCATCTCCAGACTGAATACGAGCACCGGTTTGTTACCCTGCACGACGACGTTCTGCACAACGTTCATGGCAAAGGTAGTCTTCCCCATGGAAGGACGCGCAGCGACGATAATCATGTCCGATGGCTGCATGCCCGAGGTCATCCGGTCCAGATCCGAGAAGCCGGTACTTGCACCGGTCATCTCGCCACCCTGCTGATTGAGCAGATCAATACGCTCGATCGTCTGCGCCAGAATAGGGTTTACGCCCACTGGCCCCGCAGCCTGGGTTCGGCTTTCTGCAATCTTGAATACTTTGGCTTCCGCCTCATTGAGCACTTCCGGACCGGTCCGCCCTTCCGGATGATACGCCAGATCCATGATTTCACCACTGATACCAATAAGCTGGCGCAGCAGTGAGCGGTCACGCACGATTTCGGCATACGCGCGAATATTGGCAGTACTCGGCGTGTTCTGTACCAGCTCTCCGAGGTAAACCAGACCACCGGCATGCTCAAGCTCTGCGCGGGACTCCAGTTCCTCCGACAGCGTAATGATATCCAGTGGCATCTGCTGACTGATCAGCTGCGCCATGGCCCGGAAGATCAGGCGATGATTGCGACGATAGAAATCGTCTTCGGTCAGCTGCTCAGCGACGGTATCCCAGGCCTGGTTATCCAGCAGGACACCACCCAGTACCGACTGTTCAGCTTCAATTGAATGAGGAGGGAGCTTTAAGGCTTCTGTTTCCTGGTCGGGAAGCGTATCCATCAACATCAGTCTCAATAGACAAACCGGGCTATTACCCTATACCAGAGCAGCTCGCCTGGGAATCTCACCATAACTCGGTGGACTCTGATAGGGCATAAACACAAACACCCGCCGAAGCGGGTGTTTGCAGTCATCTTGACGACGACCGATAAAGCGTCAGCTTATTCAGCTACCACGATGATGGTAACTTTGGCAGACACTTCAGGGTGCAGCTGGATAGCTACTTCGAATTCGCCAGTGTGACGCAGAGCGCCATTGGGCAGACGAACTTCTGACTTGTCTACAGCGATACCGGCAGCAGTGATGGCATCAGCCAGATCACGAGTACCGATAGAGCCGAACAGTTTGCCTTCGTCACCGGCTTTGGCAACGATAGACAGTTCGATTTCAGCCAGTTGAGTAGCGCGAGACTGGGCAGTAGCCAGCTTATCAGCAGCTGCTTTTTCCAGCTCGGCACGGCGAGCTTCAAAAGCTTCAACGTTAGCAGAAGTAGCCATAACTGCCTTGCCATAAGGCATCAGGAAGTTACGACCGTAACCAGCTTTAACTTTAACTCTGTCGCCCAAGCCACCCAGCTTGCCGACTTTCTCGAGCAGAATAACTTCCATCTCGTAAACCTCTGTTTGCACAACCCGGGTCAGACCATCGGGTTAAGTCTTCTGCGGATATTGATCAACGAGTCGATCACACCCAGCAGCATCAATAAAGGATACACATACGGTCCAAGCAGGAACAGTGCCACATAAAGTGCACCCAGCCATGCTTTACCCAGTGCCTTGATACCTATTACCCCGTGAACCAAGGCTAACCCTGCAACGACCAGCGGCAGAGACAACACCGGCAGCCAACGCAGCCACTCGGGGCCTGCTCCCGCTCCCAGCATCAGAACAAAGCCTAACGCCAGTGCCAGCCAGGCCGGCAGTCTGAGCTGATGAAACTCCGCTCTGAAACCACCGGGATTGTAAAGATCTGCTTGCCAAGCTCTCGCCATCATCACACTGCCGAGGTTGATAGCACACTGAAAAGCCGCTAGAGCGCCTATCAGTAATTGCATCAGCCAGTGTCGGGCATCACTCGGTACAGGACCGTCTACCACTGACGCCAACCAGCTGTCGCTGAGGGTCTGCAGTTGGCTGACCAGAGCCTGCAGGGCCATGGGCAGCACACCACTCAACAACAAGCCAATTAGCGTTGACACCAACAGGACCTGGGGCCACGACACTGTCGCCCGCAACACCCAGGCCAGTATAAAGGTGCCAAGCAAGCTCATCAGTGGCGTGGGATCACCCATGGCCCACCAAGCCAGTGTGGGCGGCAAGGCCCAGACTACAATCTTTACGCCCTCCCGGTAGCCTCTACGCAAGGTCACCAGGCTCACGGTTGCCGCACTCAGCCAAAACATCATTGGCAGTACGGCACAAACAACAGCAACCAATAAGGCCTGTCTGCGGCCTTGCATGAGGTACTCAGCAAGTGCACGCATGCCTTAGCGGTTCCTTATTTGTGGCTGTCGGTGTAAGGCAGCAGAGCCAGGAAACGAGCACGCTTGATAGCGGTCGCCAGCTGACGCTGATAACGGGCACGGGTACCGGTGATACGGCTAGGAACGATCTTGCCGGTCTCGGTGATGTAGCCCTTCAGGGTTTCGATGTCTTTGTAATCGATTTCCTTCACATTTTCGGCTGTGAAGCGGCAAAACTTTCTACGACGGAAAAAACGCGCCATCTGTAAAACTCCTCAATCAGTTAAGTAAAAGAAAACCCAGCTTATTCTTCGCTGGTTTCTTCTGCTTTTTCAGCTACGTCGTTCTGCTCTGCATTAGCAGCGTTGTCTTCACGACGGGGACGACGCTCTTCACGGCTTTCAGCAGCTTTGATTGGGGATACTTCGGTGACTGCATCTTTACGGCGCAGAACCATGTTACGGATAACAGCATCGTTGTAGCGGAACAGATCTTCCAGTTCGTCCATGACTTCCTGGGTCGCTTCAACGTTCATCAGCACGTAGTGTGCCTTGTGGATTTTATTGATTGGGTAAGCCAGCTGACGACGGCCCCAATCTTCCAGACGGTGGATCTTACCGTTAACACCTTCGATCATAGAGGTGTAACGCTCGATCATAGCTGGAACTTGTTCGCTCTGGTCCGGATGTACCAGAAACACGATTTCGTAATGACGCATGTAAGCTCCTTACGGGTTAACAGCCCCTCAACAGCACACTTCTGCACAGTTAAGAAGCAAGGAGGATAGAAAGGGTATTTCAAAGAGCGCATCATTTTAGTGATGCAGCTGGCACTATGCAAGCCAGCTGTACAGCATTTAAGCAACTTGGGCGACGTCTACCACCTTCCCAAGCAGTTACCAGTAAGCTTCGGCAGCACCTGCGATGCCTAACGCAACCCGAGTACATCCTGCATGTCAAAGTTGCCTGTGGTTTTATCGTCCAGCCATACCGCTGCACGCACTGCCCCCTTAGCAAAGGTCATACGACTGGATGCCTTGTGGGTAATTTCAATGCGTTCCCCCTCAGTTGCGAATAGCACAGTGTGGTCACCGACCACATCACCACCACGCACTGTAGCAAAACCGATCTGCTCGGCGGGGCGGGCTCCAATCTGCCCTTCGCGCCCGTAAACGGCACAGCTTTTAAGATCGCGCTGTAATGCATCAGCAACCACTTCCCCCAACAGCAGGGCAGTCCCGGATGGAGAGTCAATCTTATGACGATGATGCGCTTCGATAATTTCGATATCGTACCCATCACCCAGCGTCTGTGCGGCCAGCTGCAATAGCTTGAGACAAACGTTGATACCCACACTCATATTCGGTGCGAATACGATGGCCGTGCGCGCACCCGCATCCGTAATCTGTTGCTTCTGAGCATCATTCAGACCGGTGGTGCCCACCACCAGTTTTTTGCCATGGGCAGCACAGAAGGCGACGGTCTGTTCAGTGACCCCCGGTTTGGTAAAGTCAATCAGCACGTCAAAATCGCTGACCACCTTATCGAGGCTGTCACTGGCATAAATACCCAGCTTACCAATTCCGGCCACTTCGCCCAGATCTGCACCTACCAGGCTGCTGCCCATTGACACAATCCCGGCACCTAAAGCCGCAGAATCGTGCTGCTGAATCGCTTCAATCAGGTTGCGCCCCATTCGGCCGGCAGCACCCATGATGGCAATACGCGTCATGTTGTTATCCTGTATTCACAGTCAAATTCAGAGGTGGCGAGATTATAAAGAAAAAGGGCGACCATGGTCGCCCTTTCCTGTCGCGAATACCACTGCATCCGCTTACTTCATATCTTCAAAAAACTTCTTCACGCCATCAAAGAAGGATTTGGTACGAGGCGCATGGCGCTCATCCTGGTCCTTCATTGTCGCTTGAAACTCCTGCAGCAACTCTTTCTGACGCGCTGTCAAATTGACCGGAGTCTCAACCACGATACGGCAGATCAGGTCACCTGCTGCACCGCCGCGGACTGGCACCACGCCTTTGCCACGCAGACGGAACTGCTTGCCCGTCTGAGTTTCCGTCGGAATCTTGAGACGGACACGACCATCCAGTGTTGGTACTTCAAGTTCACCACCGAGAGCAGCATCAACGATGCTGACCGGTACGTCACAGAACAGATTCTTGCCATCACGCTCAAAAATCGGATGTTCACGTACCGATACCTGTACGTACAGATCACCTGCCGGACCACCCTGCACCCCCGCCTCGCCTTCACCTGAAAGACGAATACGGTCACCAGTATCAACACCTGCCGGAATTTTGACGCTGAGAGTCTTGGTCTTTTCAACCCGACCACGACCATGGCAGTCGCCACAAGGATCAGTGATTACCTTGCCACTGCCGTGACAGGCAGGGCACGTCTGCTGCACAGAGAAGAAACCCTGCTGCATACGAATCTGTCCCGCGCCACCGCAGGTAGAACAGGTCTGTGGCTGAGTCCCTTTTTTCGCTCCACTGCCATGGCAAGTGTCGCACTCTGACAAAGATGGAATTGTCAGGGATTTCTGACAGCCCTTGACAGCTTCTTCAAGCTCCAGCTCCAAGGTGTAACGCAAGTCCGAGCCACGCTGAGGACCTCCTCGTCCACCACGGGCAAAGCCGCCGCCACCACCAAAAATATCGCCGAAGACATCCCCAAAAATATCCTGGAAACTGCCCCCACCAAAACCACCCCCACCAAAGCCGCCTGCGGCATTGGGATCAACGCCAGCATGACCGAACTGATCATATGCGGCCTTTTTCTGGGCATCGGACAACACTTCGTAGGCCTCGTTCACTTCTTTGAACTTGGCTTCCGCCTCACTGTCATCCGGATTACGGTCCGGATGAAACTTCATGGCCATGCGCCGGTAGGCTTTCTTGATGTCCTGCTCAGAGGCATCGCGCTGCAGCCCCAGCACTTCATAGAAATCGCGTTTTGACATGATCTTCGCTGGCTAGCTGTACCGGCACTGCCGGTGACTCCAATGGAAAAGGCGCAGTCTACCTGCGCCTTCGTCAACTTCAAAGCCGAGTTGTCAGCGAATTACGTGGATAATCCGCTAACGAGTGAAAGACTCTTACTTCTTATCGTCCTTCACTTCTTCAAACTCGGCGTCAACCGCATCATCCTGCTTGGCGCCAGCATCCTGAGCACCACCTGCAGCCTGTTCCTGGCTTGCCGCTTCTGCATACATTTTTTGCGCCAGACCAGACAATGCCTCGGTCAGTTCCTCTGTTTTGCTGGTGATGACGTCTTTATCATCCCCTTTCAGCGCTTCTTCCACAGCCTTAATGGCTGCTTCAATCTTTGCTTTCTCTTCAGCAGTGGCCTTATCACCGGCATCCTTCAGAGTTTTGTGGGCAGTGTGTACCATGCCGTCGGCACCGTTACGCGCCTGCACCAGCTCCTCAAACTTCTTGTCTTCGGCAGCATTGGCTTCAGCATCACGTACCATCTTTTCAATCTCTTCATCACTCAGACCGGATGAAGCCTTGATAACGATAGACTGCTCTTTACCTGTGGCCTTGTCCTTCGCAGAGACGTTCAAAATACCGTTGGCATCGATATCAAAGCTAACTTCGACCTGTGGTACACCGCGAGGTGCAGGAGGAATATCAGACAGATCGAAACGACCCAGCGATTTATTCTGAGTAGCTTGCTTACGCTCACCCTGCAATACATGAATGGTTACAGCAGTCTGGTTGTCGTCAGCAGTCGAGAACACCTGCGACTTGCGAGTCGGAATAGTGGTGTTCTTGTCGATCAGCGGAGTCATCACGCCACCCATGGTTTCGATACCCAGAGTCAGCGGAGTGACGTCCAGCAGCAGCACGTCTTTTACATCACCAGATAAGACGGCGCCCTGAATGGCGGCTCCCATTGCTACCGCTTCGTCGGGGTTTACATCACGACGTGGCTCTTTACCAAAGAAAGCCTTCACTTTCTCCAGCACCATCGGCATACGAGTCTGGCCACCCACCAGAATAACTTCGTCGATTTCAGCAGGCTTCAGACCAGCATCATTCAACGCGATACGGCAGGGCTCCAGTGAACGCTGCACCAGATCCTCAACCAGGGATTCCAGCTTGGCACGAGTCACCTTGATGTTCAGGTGCTTGGGACCTGTTGCGTCAGCAGTGATGTAAGGCAAGTTAACGTCAGTCTGCTGAGCAGAAGACAGTTCAATCTTAGCCTTTTCCGCAGCCTCTTTCAGACGCTGCATGGCCAGAGGATCGCCCTTCAGATCAATGCTGCTTTCCTTTTTGAACTCGCTGGCCAGATAGTCGATCAGCGCCAGGTCAAAGTCTTCACCACCCAGGAAGGTGTCACCATTGGTAGAAAGTACTTCAAACTGCTTTTCGCCATCGACATCGGCAATCTCAATGATAGAGATATCGAAAGTACCACCACCCAAGTCATAGACAGCGATCTTGGAGTCGCCGCCTTTCTTGTCCATACCGTATGCCAGTGCAGCGGCAGTAGGCTCGTTAATGATACGTTTGACATCCAGACCCGCGATGCGGCCAGCGTCTTTGGTAGCCTGACGCTGAGAGTCATTGAAGTAAGCAGGAACGGTAATAACCGCTGCGGTCACTTCTTCGCCAAGATAATCCTCAGCGGTCTTTTTCATTTTCTTCAGTACTTCAGCAGATACCTGCGGAGGAGCCATTTTCTTACCTTTGGCTTCTACCCAGGCATCACCGTTGTCAGCGCCAACAATTTTGTAAGGCACCATCTTGATGTCTTTCTGCACGACATCATCAGCAAACTTGCGACCGATCAGACGCTTAACTGCATACAGAGTGTTATGAGGATTGGTAACGGCCTGGCGTTTGGCAGGCTGACCAACCAACACTTCGCTGTCGTCAGCATAAGCGACGATAGAAGGCGTAGTACGCGCGCCTTCAGCGTTTTCAATAACGCGAACCTTATCCCCCTCCAGTACGGCCACGCAGGAGTTGGTGGTTCCCAAGTCGATACCAATAATTTTGCCCATAGTATTCAAACCTCAGAATTCAGTCTCAGGGGAGCACCTTGCTCCCTAAATCAGCTTGGCTTGTAAGGTTGGTCCGCTTTCAGTTATTTCAAGTCCACACCTTACTTTTTTAATGACTTCAGGCCTTGCCTTTAGAAACCACCACCATCGCAGGGCGCAGCAGGCGACCATTGAGGGTATAGCCTTTCATCATGACATCAACGACCTTGTTCGCATCCATTTCCGGGTGCGGAATCATGGTCACCGCCTGGTGCAAATCTGGATTAAAGTCTTCGCCCACAGGATGCACAGTACCGACGTTGAACTTTTCCAATGTTTTGACAAACAGATCGAGGGTCATTTCCACCCCTTCACGTACAGCCAGCAGATGCTCGCTGTCCCCTTGGGACGACTGAATAGCGCGCTCCAGATTGTCGACGATGGGAAGCAGCTCACCAGCAAATTTTTCCAGCGCATAACGATGTGCCTTTTCCACATCCTGCTCCGCGCGACGGCGGCTATTCTGCATTTCTGCCTGCGCACGCAGCGCCTGTTCACGTGCGTCATTGAGCTGCTGCTTCAGCTGGTCGACTTCGCTCTGCAGCGCCTCAATACCAGGTTCAGCATCTGCAGTCTGCCCAGCGTCACACTGCTCTTCTGCAATAGTGTCCTTCACTTCGTCCTGCTCAGGTGCAGTGTTCTCGTGGTTCGCCATGGGCCAATCCTCTTAAGCTGTTGGTTAAGTCTCAACAATCTTTGTTTATTCATCACCGGCAAGTCATTGCCTTGGTGCCCCACCGGGTAGGCAGGGGAACAAGTTGGGCAGCAATATGGGAACGATCAGAGCACTTTCAAGTCACCACACTGTTTAAAATGTCAGCAAAAAGCCATTGCACTGGATGAAAAGCCGGATAAACTACTGGATATAAAACCAGTCTATGACGGGGAAACGTCATGCTCTGCCAACTTACCATTCGCAACGTTGCTATTGTTGAACACCTGGATCTCGAGCTTCCAGGCGGTATGCTTGCCGTCAGCGGCGAGACCGGTGCAGGCAAGTCCATCATGCTGGACGCATTGGCTCTGGCACTGGGGGATCGTGGCGATGCTGGCTGTGTCCGGCATGGAAGTGACAAAGCAGATATAAGCGCCTGCTTTGATATTCAAGCCATTCCCCAGGCACAGGAATGGCTGGCAGAACGTGACATGCTGCAGGATCATCAATGTATCTTACGCCGCACTATCAGCGCTGAGGGCAGATCACGCGCCTGGATCAACGGCCAGCCATGCAATTTACAGGAATTACGTCAGCTGGGTGAACATCTGCTGGAAATCCACGGTCAGCATGCTCACCAGAAACTACTAAACCCCCATACTCATCAGTACTTTCTCGATGATTATGCACAGCTGACAGAAACAACGACGGCAGTTGGCCTGTCATTTAAAAGCTGGCAAAAGCGCTTGCAGCACTGGCAGACGGTGCAAGAGCGCAGTAAAGAAGATCAAGCGAAGGTACAACTATTGAGTTATCAGGTAGAGGAGCTTCAACAGCTGAATGTGCGCCATGGCGAGCTCGAGGAACTGGAGCAGGAGCAGAAAATCCTTGCCAATGCCGAATATAACCTGCGTTTAGGCCAACAACTTGTCGAGCTTACCCGCGATGGCGACGAGAACCTGCAGGATCAGTTACGTCGATGCCGTTCATTGCTCAATCAGATGCAGTTACCACGCGCGACTCTGGATGAAGTCGACACGTTACTTGATAGTGCCGCCATTCAATTGGATGAAGCGCTGAACTCGCTTCAGCACGGTCTGGATCAGTGTGAAATCAGCCCGGAACGGTTGCAGGATGTGGATGAGCGACTGCATCTGATTTATTCCCTTGCCCGAAAACATCGCATTGATCCATATGGGATTCCAGCATTTCAACAGCAGCTGGAAGCAGAGCTGGCAGATCTCAATATTGATGATGACCAGTTAGCCGCCCTGGAGGCAGATGTAGCAACTCATTTTGAGCATTACCTGATGCTGGCCGAGAAACTCAGTGCACAGCGCCAACAAGCAGCAGAACAGCTGAGCAACCAGGTAGTGGAGCAGTTACGGGCACTGAGCATGCCACATAGCCGTTTTATTGCTCAGATCAGCCGTCTGGAAACGGCACAATATAATGCCAAGGGTATTGATCAGGTCGAGTTTCTGTTAAGCGCCAACCCTGGCCAACCACCACGCGCACTACATAAAGTGGCCTCTGGTGGAGAATTGTCACGAATCAGCCTAGCCATTCAGGTCGTAGCCGCGCACGCCAGTACCATGCCTACCCTGATTTTTGATGAGGTGGATGTCGGAATTGGCGGCGCTGTTGCGGAAGTGGTTGGCAAGCTGCTACGCCAGCTGGGGGACCGGGTGCAGGTCATGTGCGTTACCCATCAGCCTCAAGTTGCCGCTCAGGCCCATCATCACCTGTTTGTCAGCAAAGAAGTTCGCCAAGGTCTGACCCACTCTCGCATTCATCGCCTCAGTGATAACCAGCGGGTAGACGAAATTGCCCGCATGCTGGGTGGCTCTGAGCTTTCCCATCATGCCCGGGCTCATGCTGAAGCAATGCTCAACCAGCTTCCACACTGAGTTCTTCAGTAAAGCGAGGCGCGCATAACGTCTCTGAAGAAATGAAAAAGCCTGCATATGCAGGCTTTTTAGTTAAACGCAGTCATTATAGATGAATACGCTTGTAGACAGGGATCAGATCTTCCTTTCCTTATCAGCATCTTTATAGATGCCATACAGGTAGATAGTCCGATCAGTCAGGATAAAGCCGTTTTCTTCGGCAATTTCCTGAAGGCGTTTGTTGATAACAGGGTCAGAAAACTCACGTACAACACCTGATTTCACGCAAACGATATGGTCATGTTTATCATCCGATGACAGTTCGAATACCGAGTGGCCGCCTTCAAAATGATGACGTACCACCAAACCTGCAGCTTCGAACTGAGTCAGCACGCGATAAACGGTGGCCAAGCCAACATCCTCACCCTGCTCCATCAGAATCCGATAGATATCTTCTGCACTCCAGTGGTCCTGCTCACCAGCCTGCTCCAGGATCTGATAGATCTTGACGCGCGGGAGAGTGATCTTCAGGCCGGCTTTGCGCAGCTCTTGATTTTCTAATGCCATAAGCAAATTCTCTGTGCTCTTCGCAGTAGGTGGCAACATCATGTATTATTCCGTGCCAACGAAGATATTGGAAGTCATTAGGCAATGCAAAAAGCACTCATTTTAAGCTGCTCCTTGCTTCTAGGTGCCTGTTCATATTTCCCGGGCATTCACCGCATTGAAGTCCAGCAGGGCAACCTGGTTACTCAGGACATGCTCAACCAGCTCAAGCCTGGTATGACCAAAGCGCAAGTGCGCTACGTGCTTGGCACGCCATTACTGGTGGACACTTTCAATCAGCAGCGCTGGGACTATCTCTATCGCCTTGAAAAAGCCGATGGCGAACTGGAGAGCAAAACTATCAGCCTATACTTCCAGAACGACAAGCTAGCCAACGTACAGGGGGATATGCGCCCAGGTGCACCTGCTGAGAGCGACCCGACCACGGCAGACAAAGCCCAGTAGTAGCGATATAAGCCTGATCAGTCGGCAGCTTCTGCCTACTGATCAGCCCCAATTTACGTTAACTTCAACAATCCCTTTTATAGCCCACTGCCGACTTACACTACCACAATGTTTAGTCTGCCCGACCAGCCTTGGCCTTAGCTGCGCGATTAGCACGTGCCTGCTTCGGATCTACTTTAAGTGGCCGATATAATTCAACCCGCTCTCCTTCGCGCAGGGCCTGCTGCTTTGGATTACGCACCGCTTTCCCGAAGATACCCATGGGTTGAGTTTCAGGATCAATTTCCGGGTAGTAATCTACGATGCCCGACTGCACTACAGCCTGGTAAAGGCTGCAACCTTCCTCAATTTGCAGAGGAATGATCATTTGATCAGTGGGCAAAGCATATGCCACTTCGACACTGATCATCTTTGCTTCAGGCTTTGCCATAAAGTACCTCTGCCCGTTTGCAGAACGCCTCTACCATCGTGGTAGCAATCTGGTTGAACACCTTGCCCATCGCCATTCCGGCCAGTTTGTTAGCAAAATCAAAGCTGAGACTGAGCGACACTTTACATGCCTGCTCATTCAGCTCCTTGAAATCCCACTTACCGGTCAGCTGCCGAAACGGCCCTTCAACCAGCTCCAGTTGAATGAAGGCTGGACGTTGCAGTCGGTTCCTGGTCGTAAAGGTGTACTTAAGACCTCCTTTACTGACGTCGACAGAAGCCACCATCTCCTCATCAGTGACCGAAATGATTCGGGTCGCGGAGCACCAGGGCAAAAACTGTGGGTAGGCGGCCACGTCATTCACGATATCGAACATGGATGCAGCTGAGTGCATGACCAACGCACTGCGATCTACCGTTGTCATGAATCCTCCTAAAAGCGAGTGCCTCTGCACCCGCTGTCTCGCAGATCGTACTCTCTGCCGAACTTACTGGAAGAACAGGTTAAAGATAAACACTGTCAACACAAGTACGGGGGCTACAAAACGGGTTACATAGAACCACAGTTTGTACGAGAGAGCAGAGACGCCCAGCTCTTCGTGGCTGAAGCGGCTCTTGACGATCCAGCTGGAGAAAATGGCGACGAACAGACCACCCAGTGGCAACATAATATTGGCGGTCACATAGTCGAGGAAATCAAAGATCCCTTTACCGAACAGGTGCACGTTGCTCCACTCGTTAAATGACAACAGCGCTGCAATACCCAGCAACCATCCAACTACGCCGAGTACCAGACATGCCATCGGGCGACGGAAACCAAAGCGCTCAACCAGGAAAGCGATCGAGGGCTCCATCAGTGAAATGGCGGATGTCCAGGCAGCAATGGCGACCAGAACAAAGAACAGGAAACCAAATATCTGCCCCATCGGCATATTGCCAAAGGCAACCGGCAGAGTGACAAACATCAGCCCGGGACCTGCACCGGGATCCATGTTGTTGGCAAAGACGATGGGAAAAATAGCCAAACCAGCTACCAGGGCAACGAAAGTGTCCAAGAACACAACCGCCATCGCAGTACTACCAATAGATGCTTGTTTCGTCATGTAGGAACCGTAGGCAATCATGGTCCCCATGCCCAGACTGAGGGTAAAGAAGGCATGCCCTAGTGCAACCAGCACTGCGTTCCAGGTCAGTTTTTCAGGCTCAAAATCAAACATGAAATGGAACGCATCAGCAAAACGCCCAGTACTGATACCGTACCCTAGTACCACAAACAGAAGAATAAACAGCGCAGGCATCAGTATGCGGATACTGCGCTCCAGCCCTTCATTAACCCCTTTGACCAGAACGATCATGCTCAGAAAAGCAAAAACACTGTGCCAGATCAGCATGGTCACAGGGTCAGCCAATAGTCCCTTGAACGCTGCTCCCACCTGTTCAGCGCCAGCACCATTAAAGGTTCCTTGCGCCATATCGCTGACGTAGGCTAACACCCAACCGCCCACTACCGAGTAGAAACCAAAGATTAGAAAGCCAGCCAGCGCGCCCATCCAGCCAACAAATTGCCAGTTGGTACTGCGGCCAGACTCCTCTGCAACGTCACGCAGCGAGTTTGCAGGGCTTTGCCGACCACGACGTCCGATAAACACTTCCGCCATCATCAGTGGCAAGCCGATCAGCGCCACACACAACAAATAAACCAGAACAAAGGCACCACCGCCGTTAACGCCGGTGATGTAAGGAAACTTCCAAATGTTACCCAATCCCACTGCAGAACCGGTTGCCGCCATGATAAATACCCAGCGACTGGCCCACATACCATGAATGGACTCTTTTTTAAGCATCTCTTTTGTCTTCTCAGGAATCGAAAAAGCGGGAGATTTTTTCCCAACTTTTCATCAGTTGCAAGCCAGTGCGCGACATACTTTTCTAATTGCGACCAGCTAACACCACCGGCGCTCGCATAACCTCGAACGCCGGCAGCAGGTACAAGCTCACTGGAAATAGTAATTCGTCATGACCGTTCGGCGCCCCCCCAAAGGTGAAAGCCAACTCGCACAACTGACATCACGACATCTCCACCAGCAGGTTAGAGTGAACACTCAATCAGAGCTGGCGTTGACGTACCGCCTCAAACAGACACACTCCCGTAGCAACCGAAACGTTCAGGCTACTGACTTCTCCGGCCATCGGAATGCTGACCAAGGTGTCACAGCACTCCCGTGTCAAACGCCGCATACCACTGCCTTCCGCGCCCATGATCAGTGCCATCGGCCCTTTGAGGTTAGCCTCATAGACGGTTTGTTCTGCCTCACCCGCCGTACCAATCATCCAGATACCCCGCTCCTGCATGCTGCGCAGGGTACGGGCGAGGTTGGTTACCTGTACGTAGGGCACGGCCTCAGCGGCTCCACAAGCTACTTTGACGGCGGTGCTGTTCAGTGGCGCAGACTTGTCTTTGGGAGCGATCACCGCGTGAACACCTGCGGCATCCGCAGTACGTAAACAGGCACCCAGATTATGAGGGTCTGTCACGCCGTCCAGCACTAGAATAAAGGGAGTATCCTCCAACTGGTCCAGATAAGTTTCCAGCCAGTTCTCAGTCTGCGCACGTTGCGGTTCAACCTTCGCGGCAACACCCTGATGCACTCCCTCAACCTCGGCATCCAGCTCCTGGCGACTGACAAGCTTGACCTTCACAAACTTGCTTTGTGCCAGCTCCAGTATTGTTTCAATGCGCTGGTCCCGGCGTCCCTGCTGTACCCATAATTCGCGAATGCGCTTGGCATCCCGCTTCAGCAAGGTCTGCACACTATGCAGACCAAAAGCCCAATCCAAATTCTGTGACATGTCTATTACTCAGTCCGGCAACTAGGCCGAGGTCAATCTTATGCAACGTTACTCAATGTGGCTGCGCGTGCTTTTTATTGGCGCGGCTGGTTTCCTTGGCCTTACGCTTGGCCTTGATACTGGCCTTTACCTTCGCCTTACGTGCTTTCTTTTCCTTGCCAGCACTGGCAGTACTGCTGTCCTTGGGTTTGCGGCTGCCCGTTCCTTTACCACCTGACTTTGCTCCGGTCGTACCGACCTTTTCTTGCGACGCCGTTCGTGCAAGTGCAGGAGGAATATCGCCGTCACGCAAGCGATCACGAACGGACTTGCTCACCCGGCGTGCCGGTCCTTCTATAAGTTCAAAGTCGATTTTCCGCTCATCCAGATCGACGCGACTGACTTTTACCCGTACCTGATCACCAAGACGGAAGCTCTTGCCGGTACGCTCTCCTTTCAGACGCTGGAAGGCGGCATCGTAATGATAGTAGTCACCGGGCAGTCCACTGACATGCACCAGTCCTTCAACATAGACTTCACTCAACTCGATAAAGCAGCCGAAGTTGGTCACTGCAGAAATGACGCCCTGATATTCCTCACCCACCCGGTGACTCATGTACTCGCACTTCAGCCATGACACGACATCACGCGATGCTTCGTCGGAGCGGCGCTCGGTCGAGGAGCACTGTTCACCCAAAGCCACCATGGCCTGCAGATCATAGTGGTAGCCATACAACGCCCCTTCATTCTGCTCCCGACGCAGCAAAGCACGGATAGCACGGTGCACCAGCAGATCAGGATAGCGGCGGATTGGTGAAGTGAAATGCGTATAAGCCTTGTAGCCTAGGCCAAAATGCCCCTCATTATCGGGGCTGTATACCGCCTGACTCATGGAGCGCAGCAGCATGGTCTGGATCGGGTGATAATCTGGTCGCTGCTGAATACTGCTCAGCAGTGCCTGATAATCAGAAGGCTGCGGTTTGTCGCCGCCACTGAGGTTCAGACCCAGCGGTGCCAGATAGGCTCGTAACTTATCCAGACGCTCAGCTTTTGGCCCTTCATGGATACGATACAAGGCAGGTAACTTGTTCTTTTGCAGGAATCGGGCAGCACAGACGTTGGCACACAGCATACATTCTTCAATCAGGCGGTGAGCCTCATTGCGCTGCACTGGCACCACTTGATCAATCTTGCGTCCTTCACCGAACACAATACGCGTTTCCGTTGTTTCAAAATCGATCGCACCGCGCACATCTCGTGCTACCCGCAACGCATGATACAACTCAAACAACGCTTCCAGATGGGGCACCAGCGCCGTGTAGCGCTGCCTCAGCTCCTGACCGTCACTGCTGTCGGGGCGCTCCAGCATCTGGCTGACCTTGGTATAGGTCAACCGTGCCTGCGACTGGAATACAGCCTCATAGAATTTATATCCACTGATATTCCCAGCGGCACTGATCGTGGCCTCACACACCATAGCCAGGCGATCTACCTGAGGGTTCAGTGAGCACAGACCATTGGAAATTTTCTCCGGCAGCATCGGTACCACCTGCCCCGGGAAGTACGTGGAGTTGCCGCGTTTCAGTGCCTCCTGATCCAGAGCTGTTCCGGGGCGGATATAGTGAGACACGTCAGCGATAGCAACATACAAACGCCAGCCTCCGCCTTTCTTACGTTCAGCGTAGACAGCATCATCAAAATCGCGGGCGTCTTCACCATCGATGGTCACCAGCGGCAAATGACGGAGATCGACTCGCCCTTGCTTGTCAGATTCAGCTACTTCTTCCGCGATGGCATCCAGCTCCGCCAGCGCTTCATCGGACCATTCATTGGGTATGCCGTAGTTGTAGATAGCAACCTGGGTTTCCATACCTGGAGCCAGATGATCGCCCAGAATCTGAACAATCCGACCGACAGCATGGCCGCGCTTACTGGGATACTCATCAATTTCGACCAGAACAACCTGCCCCTGACGAGCACGGACACTGCCATCAGCTCGGATCAGCACATCCTGAGCGATCTTGGTGTTATCCGGCGTGACAAACGCGTTGCCGTACTCTTCGAAGTAGCGACCAACCAGGCGGGAAACCGCACGCTCAACGACTTCGACGATAGCCGCCTCACGACGCCCCTTGAAGTCTTCACCGCGCACTCTTACCAGTACCCGGTCACCATCAAACACCGCGCGCATCTGACGCTCGTGCAGATAGAGATCGTCAGAGCCATCGTCCGGTACGACAAATCCGAAGCCATCACGATGCCCCATCACGCGACCAGCGATCAGGTCCATCTTGTTGACAAGGCCGTATCCCCCCTTGCGGGTAAAGATCAGCTGTCCATCTCTTTCCATCGCCCGCAAACGACGACGCAGGGCTTCGATGCGCTCTTCGTCATGCAGTTCCAACGCCTCGCACAGCTGCTCGTGAGTCGCAGGACCCGCGAAGTTTTGCAGGTATTCCAGCAAAAACTCGCGACTGGGTACGGGGTTATCGTATTTTTCAGCTTCTCGCTGTGCGAAGGGATCATCATTTAGCGGGGGATTGTGATCGGACACTGGCGATCTCCTAGGTAGGAATCCTGGCGAAACCGAACCACACGATTCGGACGCTGCCCAAAAAGCAGCTCTGTATTTTTGCGCGATACCAGCACCGTATCGAGATAACGGAAATCTGCTGCGCAACAATCATGATTAAACACTGTCCTCCTTCCGGCACACACCAGAAAGCGTAGACAAAAAACACAAGGGGGCTCAAGGCCCCCTGCTCTTCACTGTGTTTTACAGTGAGAATGGCTCGCGCAGAACGATGGTTTCATTGCGATCAGGCCCGGTAGAAATAATATCCACAGGCACGCCTACCAGCTCTTCCAGGCGGCGGATATAAGCCAGAGCGGCCTCAGGCAAGTCTTCCAGGCGTTTAACACCAACGGTGGACTCACTCCAGCCAGACATCTCCTCAAACACTGGAGTGACTGCGGCATACCCTTCACTATCAATAGGGTTGACTACGTCATTGCCCTGCGCATCACGATAATGAGTGCAGATACGCACCACTTCCAGACCATCAAGCACATCAAGCTTGGTCAGACACAAGCCACTGATGGAGTTAATTTGCACAGACTGACGCAACAGCACGGAGTCAAACCAGCCGCAACGACGAGCACGACCAGTGGTAGCACCAAACTCGTGGCCTTTCTGCGCAAGATGTGCGCCAACACTGTCAAACAGCTCGGTGGGGAAAGGACCGGAACCGACACGGGTCGTGTAGGCTTTGGTGATACCCAGTACGTAATCCAGATACAGAGGGCCAAAACCCGATCCGGTAGCGGTACCACCAGCGGTAGTGTTAGAAGAAGTCACAAAGGGATAAGTACCGTGATCGATATCGAGCAGTGAGCCCTGAGCACCTTCAAACATGATGTTGGCGTCACCACGACGATGATCATGCAGCTCAGTCGTCACGTCAGCTACCATCGGACGCAGCTCCTCGGCCATCCGCAGGCTGTCAGCGAGCATAGTATCAAAATCGATCGCGGCCACTTTGTAGTACTGAGTCAGTACAAAGTTGTGATACTCCAATACTTCTTTCAGCTTGGTGGCAAAACGCTCAGCATCCAGCATGTCGCCAACGCGCAGCCCGCGGCGAGCGACCTTGTCTTCGTAGGCTGGACCGATGCCGCGGCCGGTAGTACCAATCTTGTTATTGCCACGTGCAGCTTCACGAGCCACATCAAGTGCAACATGGTAAGGCAGAATCAGCGGGCAGGCCGGGCTAATGCGCAGACGCTCGCGAACTGGTACACCGCTGGTTTCCAGCTCTGCCATTTCCTTCAGCAGAGCCTCAGGAGAAAGCACTACCCCATTGGCGATATAACAGGTGACGTTGTCACGCAGGATCCCGGAGGGAATAAGGTGAAGCACGGTTTTTTTACCGTCAATCACCAGAGTGTGGCCAGCGTTGTGACCGCCCTGAAAACGCACCACCGCAGCAGCCTGTTCAGTCAGCAAGTCAACAATCTTGCCCTTACCTTCGTCACCCCACTGGGTGCCCAGTACTACAACATTCTTACCCATAATTGTCAGGTCTCAATAATTCAGTTCGCGTATTCAGTTCGCCAGCGACACAACCTGCCACTGCTCTCCATCCCATTGCAGCTGCCGGTCACAGCGCAGTTCTCGCGGATCATCGCTCATGCCTGGCAAGCCTGCCACGACCCGCTCCCCGCTCACGCGCAGTTCAGCAATACGCTCAGACAAAAGCGCATCCGGATTGGCAGGAGCATAGATCCCCTTGGGTAACTCGACTTCCACCTGGTCAGAGAGTGCAACCAAAACCATCAGGTCAGCACTAAATCCGGTAGCAGGCCTGGCTCGGCCAAAAACGCGGCCGATATCATCATAACGCCCCCCCTTTGCTACGGGCTGGCCGTAACCGGGAACATAGGCGGTAAAAATTATCCCTGTATGGTAGTTATATCCACGAAGCTCGCTGAGATCGATATAGATATCCACCTCTGCGGAATATTGCTGAACGGCCTCGACAATGTCACGCAGGTTTGCCAGTGCATTACGCACTCCAGCTGGAGCGTCAGCAAATAGCGCCTCAGCCTGCTGCAATACCGTGACGTCTCCATTGAGGCGGGCCAAAGCCAGCAACCACTCTGCTGCCTGCTTGTCAGCAACCTGAGCAGCTACATAGCTACGCAATTCAGTCAAAGATTTACGTTGCAGAATTTCGGTCAGGACCTCGGCCTGCTGTGCATCCAGCCCAGCATGACGAGCCAGTTGGCGGTAGATATTCACCTGATTCAAATCCAGTGTCACCGCCTGACGTACACCAGTCGTCCGTAAGGTTTCCAGCATCAGCTGAATGACCTCAACATCCGAAGCAGCACCGTCGTGACCATATAGCTCCGCCCCAAGCTGCAGAGGATTACGGGAAGCTTGCAGATACGCTGGACGGGTATGCAGAACAGGGCTGGCATAACATAAGCGCACGACGCCAGTGTTATGCAGGCAGTGGGCATCAATACGCGCCACCTGAGGGGTAATATCTGCCCGCACTCCCATCATGCGACCCGTCAGCTGGTCCGTCACCTTGAAAGTTAACAACTCCAGATCATGCCCTGTGCCGGTCAGCAACGACTCAAGATATTCGATGAGTGGGGTCATGACCAGGTCATAGCCCCAGCCACGGTAAAGGTCCAGCAATTGGCGGCGAACACTTTCAATGCGTTCAGCCTCGGGCGGCAGCACTTCTTTCACGCCATCTGGCAACAGCCAACGATCGGCAAGTGTCATCACGGTCTCCGCAAGCCTTGGGCTCTAGTGAATCAAGTAAAGCAGGCATACACCTGCCAGCATACTTCCCAGCCCCCACAGGCGTAGCGAAAGATCACTCATGTTAGTTAACTGAGTCATCATCTGCTTCCAGCCTCGCGGGTTAAGAAACGGAAGAATGCCTTCCAATACCAACAACAGACAGAAGGCCAGGGCCAGTGTCTGCCAAAAGTCGTTGTTCATGGCTTTTCTGGCAGTGCTCGGTGGTGTTCGAGATACGGGCTCAGCGTATTGCTGAACCTGCAGGCGTTACAGGAAGAGCTCCGAGCCATTCCATAACGCGCACGCAAAAAAAACCGGGCTTAAAAAAGCCCGGTGATCAATACTATCACGAATTGGAGCAGCGGGAATAACTCCAACTGCTAATTGCTCTATTTTTCACCTGAAGATGACTTCGCACCGCTAGGATCGTTGAGGAAACGGAAGAAATCACTGTCAGGCTGAATAACCATCAGATCACCTTCTTTACCCAGCGAGTTCTTGTACGCAGTCAGGCTGCGGTAGAAAGAATAGAACTGTGGATCCTGCTGATACGCTCTTGAGTAGATAGAAGCCGCCTGCGCGTCTCCTTCACCTCGAATACGCTCAGAATCACGATAAGCGTTCGCCTTGATTATCGTGCGCTGACGATCAGCATCAGCCTTGATACCCTCAGCCAACTCTTTACCACGTGAGCGCAACTCACGTGCTTCACGCTCGCGCTCTGTGCGCATACGCTCATAAACGGACTGACTAACTTCAGGAGGCAAGTCGATTTTCTTGATACGAATATCACGAACCCGGATACCGAGCTCAGCTTCGGTCGCCTGCGTAAGCTTTTCAGTCAGCTCACTCATCACCTCATCACGCTTACCTGAAACCACCTGGTTGAGAGTTCTGGAACCAAACTGGTTACGCAGTCCAGTATCTACCCGTGCTGCAAGTATTTTGGCTGCCTGAAACTCATCACCTGAGGTAGCAGTGTAGTACTTCTCGACATCCTGAATGTTCCACTTCACAAAGGAGTCAACAATCAGCGCCTTCTTTTCCAGAGTCAGATAGCGTTGCGGCGTTGAATCCATGGTAAGCACACGGCTGTCAAAGACACGCACGTTATCGATAAACGGAATCTTGGCATGCAAGCCTGGTTTCACGTCAGCATTTACCACTTCACCAAAACGCAACACCACAGCACGCTCAGTTTCATTAATGACATAGAGCGATTTCATTGCTGCGATAACAATGACCAGCACCAGAATGATGGTTGCAAAAGACTTGTTAGACATTATCGTCCCTCCCGTGTAGTGGTAGAGACGGCCTGACGCTTACGCAGCTCATTCAATACTTCATCAGTCAACTGCTGGATGTCGCCATTACTCAGCGAAGAAGACTGCGCAGCCATCTTACGGGCAGCTTTGGCATCCTGACTGGCTTCGGTCAACTTATCCAGCGGCAAATACATCATGTTGTTAGAGCCTTTGCCGTCAACAATCACCTTGGTACTGTTGGCATAGACATTTTCGACCGTATCCAGGTACAAACGCTCACGAGTGACCTCTGGAGCTTTGTGATACTCACTCATCAGCTTCAGAAAGCGCTCTGCATCCCCTTGTGCCCGAGCCACCACCTCATCACGATAGGCATTGGCTTCTTCCAGCACACGCTGAGCAGCACCACGCGCTTCTGGCACAACGCCATTGGCATAGGTTTCGGCTTCATTCTTGACTCGCTGCTCATCTTCTCGCGCCTTGATGACATCGTCAAAGGCGGACTGAACCTGTTTGGGAGCCATCGCGTTTTCAATGTTGATACGACTAACCTGTAAGCCAGTACCGTAGCGATTGACATACTCCTGCAAACGCTCCTGCACAGACGCTGCCAGGGTTTCACGCCCCTCGGTCAAAATGGAATGCATTTCTGAGCTACCAACCACGTGGCGCAGAGCGCTCTCCGTTGCCTGCGACAGGCTGGCTTCCGGATCTCGCACATTCAGCACGAAGGCTTTGGGATCAGCGACCACATACTGCACAGACATGTTTACCTCAACGATATTCTCGTCTTCGGTTAGCATTTGCGCACCATGATCAAGTGAACGCACGCGCGTTACGTTAACCTTGCGTACATCGTCTATCAGCGGAGGATTCCAGTGCAGACCAGGAGTGACAGTTTCACTGTACTTACCAAAGCGCAGCACCACACCACGTTCCTGTTGATCAATGGTGTAGAACCCCATGGCAGCCCAGGCGATCGCAACCACTACAATCAACACCAGCAGCAAGACGCTATTGAAGCCACCGGAGGTACGCCCCCCCTGACCTCCGCCAGAGGACTTGCCACCAAAGATGCGATTCAGCTGATCCTGAACTTTACGCAGCACTTCGTCGAGATCAGGTGGCCCCTGATCTCCTTTGTTACCACCGCCGCGATTACCGGAGCCCCAGGGATCCTGGGGGTTGTTGCCGTTACCTCCGGGCTCGTTCCAAGCCATAGGGTTCTCCGTATTACCTTTTTGATTTGTTCGAAAATCTATCCATGCACTAAATCATCACTTTAGTCATCGCTATGCAAAGTGACAATTTTGCAAGAACTAAGGAACAACGAAGTCTAAGGAGGCCTCGAAGTCCTCGCAAGTTTCCTTGTGTTGCTTCCGCAAACCAAAGCGCTCTGGCTCTATATCACACCGCCTGAGCATTTGCAGGAAGTCGCTTAAGGGCAAACGCACTTGCAAAAGGTTATTCCCACTCTCATCCCAGAACTCGTCAAGCACGCAACCCTGAGCATAAAGTGCAGCACGCATGGCTCCTTCAGCTGGCTTAAGCGTCAACGTCTCCGCAAACAAATCATCGCCGAGACATTCCGCCACTGCCTGTTGCAGCAACTCCAGACCCTCACCGCGTTGCGCTGAAAGCCAGACAGCGATGGGTCGGCCTTTACTGTTCCGGTCTATATGAGGCTCTACCCGCTCCATCAGATCAATCTTATTAAAGACCATCAGTGTTGGAATATCGGCAGCGTCAATTTCCTGCAACACCAGATTGACGGCCTCAAGATTGCGGTCGCGCTCCGCACTAGCCGCGTCAACCACATGCAAGAGCAAGCTGGCCTCAGAAGTCTCCTGCAGGGTAGCCTGAAAGGCATCCACCAACTTATGCGGCAAGTGACGTATAAAGCCAACGGTATCAGCCAGAATAATGGGACCAATATCTGGCATCTGCAGACGTCGCAACGTCGGATCCAGCGTGGCAAACAACTGATCGGCAGCATACACGCCAGCCATCGACAGACTGTTAAACAGCGTAGACTTGCCAGCGTTGGTATATCCAACCAATGAAACAGTGGGTATTTCGGCACGCAATCGCGCACGCCGCCCCTGATCACGCTGTTTGCGAACCTTATCCAGACGCTTATGTATGTATTTGATTCGCTCACGCAAAAGGCGTCGGTCCGTTTCCAGCTGAGTTTCCCCAGGGCCTCGCAAACCTATACCACCCTTCTGGCGTTCCAAGTGAGTCCAACCGCGCACCAAACGAGTAGACATATGCTCAAGCTGAGCCAGCTCCACTTGAAGCTTACCTTCATGAGTACGCGCACGCTGAGCAAAAATATCGAGTATCAACCCCGTGCGATCCAGTACACGACACTGTAACGCATGCTCAAGATTACGCTCCTGAGCCGGGCTAAGTGCATGATTGAACAGCACCACTTCTGCCTCAAGAGCACGAACCGTGTCGCGAATCTCGTCGACTTTGCCTGAGCCAGCATAAAATTTGGGGTTGGGAGTGCTTCTTGAACCTGTCACCAGTGCCACAGGAACGGCACCAGCAGATACAACAAGCTCTTGAAATTCGGCAGGATCTTCCCGTTCTGCATCATCATACATATCCAGGTGAACGAGAACGGCACGTTCACCTGTATCAGGACGTTCAAAGAACAATCATCACCTCACATCAACCGGCTGGGACTTCATCCACCCCCGGCAGTTTCACCGGGCGAGCCGGCACAACAGTGGAAATAGCATGTTTATATACCATCTGACTGACAGTATTTTTCAGCAGGATAACGAACTGATCGAAAGACTCGATCTGCCCCTGCAGTTTGATGCCATTAACCAGGAAAATAGACACAGGCACGCGCTCTTTGCGCAGTACATTGAGGAAAGGGTCTTGTAAAGATTGCCCTTTTGACATTCTGATGCTCCTTAGCAATTGGAGGTTGGCCGAGACGCCGACCATGATAAAGAATAGACGCGATTTCCTGCGCGCCTGAAGCTGGATTGCCTACTTATACACTTAACTGAGACCAGACTCCAGCAATTTCAAGGCACTATCCAGTGCCTGCGAGGAGGTGGAGTCAATCCAGTGTACATGTTCAAATCCTCGTAACCATGTTAGCTGACGCTTCGCCAATTGTCGCGTTGCAGCAATTCCTTTTTGCACAAAAACTGAATAGTCGTCTTCGCCATCGAGGTAACACCAGGCTTGCCGATAGCCCACACAGCGTATGGATGGCAACGCTGCGTGCAGGTCTGTACGTTGTTTCAAGGACTCCACTTCAGCGAGAAAACCTGCGCTAAGCATCTGCTCAAAACGTAACGCAATTCGCTGGTGCAACACACTGCGATCAGCAGGACTCCAGGCTATCTCAACCGTGCGGTACGGTAGAACCTGCTGCTCTTGCTCCTGCCAATGTTGACTTAGCGATTTGCCAGTCAAAAAGTACACTTCCAGGGCACGTTGCAGACGTTGAGGATCACTGGGACGTATGCGTGCTGCCGACTCAGGATCAACTTCTTGCAATCGCTGATGCAACTTCACCCACCCGTGTTCCAGGGCTTCATTTTCCATCTGCTGCCGAAAAACCGGGTCTGCTGAAGGTAGATTAGCCATGCCCTGAAGCAGGATGTTGTAGTACATCATCGTGCCGCCCACTAGCAGCGGAATACGCCCTCTGGCCACACTGGCAGCCATTAGCGCCAGTGCATCCTGACGGAAGTCGGCGGCTGAATACGCCTCACTGGGATCACGAATATCGATAAGCTGATGGGGGTAACGGGCCAGTTCAGCCGCACTTGGCTTGGCTGTACCAATATCCATACCACGATAGATCAGTGCCGAATCGACACTAATAATGTCGCAAGGAAAGCGCTCAGCCAGCTCAAAAGCCAGGGCCGTTTTGCCTGCAGCAGTTGGCCCCATCAGTAAAATGGCTGGTGGAAGAACAGAAGACAAGGAGGTCATGCACACCTGAGATCAGTTAACGCGAAAAGTGGAGAATGGTACTGCAATCCCCCTCATCAATTCAAAAGCCAGAGCACGCGATCACTCTTTTACTGGCCACGCATAAATAAACGATCAAGATCCTTCAGGGTCAGTTGTGACCATGTAGGACGACCGTGATTGCACTGCCCACTGCGCTCGGTACGTTCCATATCACGCAGCAAACCGTTCATTTCCTCCAGCGTCAGCTGACGATTCGCACGAACCGCGCCGTGGCATGCCATAGTGCCCAACAACTCGTTGATTTGCTCTCCCACTCTGGAGCTCTGACCAAATTCCTGCAGGTCTGCCAGTACATCACGCACGAGCTGCGGCACCTCAGCCTGACGCAACAGAGCTGGCACTTCACGAATAACCAGGTTTTCAGCCCCCATACGCTGCACACGAAAGCCCAGACGCTGAAAAGACTCTTCGTGCTCTTCTGCAACACTTGCCTCACGCTCGCTGACGGCCATGGAAACCGGTACCAGCAATGGCTGAGACTTGATACCCTCGCCACTCCAAGCTGACTTCATCCGTTCATAGACAATCCGCTCATGAGCCGCATGCATATCCACCACCACCAAGCCCTGTTGGTTCTGCGCCAGAATATAGATGCCATGCAACTGGGCTACAGCAAAACCCAGTGGAGGGACATCAGCACTCGCAGCAGGCAAACCCTGCATTGCCATACTTTCTTGAGGAAAGACTTGCTTTGCCCCTGAAGCATATGTCGCCCCGAACCCTGACTCAGCTATGGCTGTCGTCTGCCCATAAACCGTCGACTGTACATCCTGCGCTGGATGTAACCGCGCATATCCTGCCATCTGCTCCCGGATCTGCCCCACTCCGGGCGTGCTGCCGGCCGGTGGCAGATTCATCCACCCCTGCCCCTGAAACTCTCCCGCTTCTTTGCCCTGCGCCATCGTGACAGACGCCACAGGCAAGGGTTCGGCCGCATCTTGTGCCGTTTGTGGACGCACCTCAGCCAGCGCCCGATGCAAGCTGCTGAAAATAAAGTCATGCACTAACCGGCCATCTCGAAAGCGCACCTCATGCTTGGTCGGATGCACGTTCACATCAACAACAGCCGGATCCACATAGAGATACAACACAAACACCGGATGACGGCCGTTGTAGAGCACATCCTGATAAGCCTGACGAATGGCATGAGCAACAAGACGATCACGAATCACCCGACCATTAACGAAGAAATACTGCTGATCCTGCTGACTACGGGAAAAGGTAGGCAAACCAACCCAGCCATGCAGACGCAGAGGACCGTTATTGATATCCACCACAACTGACTGCTGCAAAAAAGCACTACCACACAGCTGACCAATACGCTTCTCTCGCTCAAGCTCGGTACGCGCAGGACTGAGACTCAGACTGACCTTCTGGTTATGACGCAAGGTAAAGCCAACGTCGAAACGACTCAGGGCCAGACGCCGCACCACCTCTTCCAGATGGCCATATTCTGTTTTGTCAGTTCGCAGAAACTTACGTCGTGCCGGGGTATTGAAGAACAGATCACGCACTTCAACTGTCGTCCCCTGAGGATGAGCAGCAGGACTGACTTCTGTGGCCATGTCTCGCCCTTCCGCTATTACCTGAAATGCATGCTCTGCTCCCTCAGCACGGGATGTCAGCACCAGCCGCGACACAGAGCTGACACTGGCCAGCGCTTCACCTCGAAAACCCAGACTGGCGACAGCCTCCAGGTCCTCCAGAGTAAGAATCTTACTGGTAGCGTGACGGCTGAGCGCCAGAGGCAAATCATCCGCATGAATGCCGCTACCATTGTCACGTACTTGCAGCCGCTTGATACCGCCCTGCTCTACATCGATATCAATACGCGACGCCCCTGCATCCAGGCTATTTTCCAGCAGTTCTTTGATGACAGAGGCCGGGCGCTCAACCACCTCACCCGCTGCGATCTGGTTAGCCAGTCGCGGGCTCAGACTGTGGATGCGTTTGCTGGTAGTGACTGTACTCATAAACGTGATAACCGGACTGGGATGGATGACATCGTGCAGGAAAGAGCGGTGAGGCAGCTCTTTATCAGGAAGAAGGAATGACCAGCACCTGGCCCACCTTGATCACCGCCTGATGATCCAGATCGTTTTCCCGCAACAGACGTGACAGACTGACCTTATTGCGGGCGGCGATGGCTGACAGAGTATCGCCAGGACCAACCTTGTAGAGCACCCGGTCAGCAGGCTTCAGTGCCGTTGCCGAGATCACAGGCAGGTCAGGCTGGCGCACTTTGGCCGCTATCCAGGTATTAGGTTGCGGCTGGCTGTAGAAGTGATGCTTGATACCGTTGAAAATAGAGGTCGCCAGCTGCTGCTGATAGCTCTTGGTACGCAGTTGCGACGCCTCATGGGAGTTGGAGATAAAGCCCGTTTCAACCAGAATGGAGGGGATATCAGGCGACTTCAGCACCACAAAGCCTGCCCGCTCGACATGATTCTTGTGCAACCGAGCAATACGCCCAACCTGCCCCAGCACATCCTTACCCACCTGATCACTCAGCTTGAGTGTGCCTGTCATGGACAAATCCAGCAGTACACCCGCCAGCACTTCGTCCTTATCATCCAGACTGACACCACCGACGCCACCAATCAGGTCAGCATTATTTTCCGTCTGCGCCAGCCAGCGCCCCATTTCACTGGTCGCCCCCCGCTCAGATAGCGTCCACACTGATGCGCCACGTGCACTGTCATTCTTGAAGGCATCCGCATGAATGGACACAAACATGTCCGCATTGGCTTCGCGTGCCAGGCGAGTACGTTTACGCAAATCCACATAGTAGTCACCACGGCGAGTCAGATAAGCCTTGAAGCCCGGCTCCTTGTCGAGCATCTGTGCGAGCTGGCGTGCAATCGACAGCACCACATCCTTCTCTCTTAACCCTCCGGCACCGATAGCTCCCGGATCTTCGCCGCCGTGCCCTGCATCGACTGCGATGATAATGTCACGATAGTTCTCAGACTTCAGCGGCTGCGCCTGTATGACAGGGGCAGCGGGTGCACTGGGCGGTATAACGCTGGTGCTGACGACCTGCACCGGGGCAGTGCTTACCACCGGAACTGCACCGCCATTAGTGCCTGGGGAAGGCGAACTCACGGGCGCCACGGGTTTTGGCTGATTGTTTACGCTGGATGACCCGACAACGGGAGTTGCAGTTACTACCGGAACAGCACTGTTAGGGGAGGACGGATTAGTACTCACAGATGTCGTCTGAACGGCGGCCGGTACCGAAGGAGCGCTGACAACGGCAGAAGCAATAACGGGAGCAGCAGAATCGGGGGTCAGCAGGTCGACCACCAGGCGATTACCGTACTGCTTATTGGGCGCCAGACTGAAGTCCCTGAACGGTAATTTCTGCTTGAGGTCGATCACGATGCGGGTAGTAGTGCCATCCTGAATCCCTGAACGTAGTCCTTCGATCAGCGAACCCTTGATGTCCAGCGCAGCAAGATCGGCATGAATAACGCTGTTACTGATATCCAGCACCAGTCGGTTGGGATTTTCCACCTGAAACGCCTTGTACTGAACAGGAGCACTGAGATCGAATACCAGACGTGTGTTATCGGGCGCCTGCCAGATACGCACATTAAGGATATCCGCGGTCTGGGCACAGGCACTGCCAATCAGCAGCCAGCCAAACAGTCCCAGAAGCCACCCATGCAGCCAAGGTTTTTTCATCTCAGGGTTGTCACTCTAGGGATGTAGCGCACTCAACGCATTTAACATCTGCACACCCCGTTCAGAGGTGGCGGATACTTCCAGTTCCCGACCATCCTGCCATCGGCTCAGGCAGATTTCCAGATCAGGACGGGGCAGAATACCCGCGCCTTTCTCCGGCCACTCAACCAGGCACAGCGACTGAGCATCGAAATAATCCCTTATCCCCATGAACTCCAGCTCTTCCGGATCAGCCAGACGGTAAAGGTCAAAGTGATAGGCCTGCACCTCTGCAAGCTCATAAGGTTCTACCAGCGTATAGGTAGGGCTCTTCACGGCGCCCTGATGTCCAAGGGCATGCAACACGCCGCGGCTCAGGGTGGTCTTGCCCATGCCGAGATTGCCGTGCAGATAAACCACAGCGCCCTGTTTAAGCTCCGCTGCCAGCTGCGCGGCCCACATCAACATGGCCGCCTCATCAGCAACCCGCACAATCAGGGGTTGCACCTGAGGAGGAAAAGACACTGAACTCATAACATCTTCCAACATTTCAGAAAAACAGACTCAGCCCGAGAACATGTTCACGACCTCAGCCGCTCTGGCCGGTCACTCAAAACAAAAAGCGCTGAAGAAGCGAAGCTTAGCAACCCCAAACGAGCATTCCGAAGGACTTTTCGACACCGAGCGACCAATACCAGACAGATAACGAGCACATTCTCAGAGTGGATTAACCAGCTGCTGGATATAAGGAAGCAGATCGGTTGCCAGCAAGCCACGTTCGCCACGCTCCAGAGCCGCCAGATCACCAGCTCGCCCATGAATACTCGCTCCAACCGCGGCAGCCGCAGATGGCGTCAGCCCTTGTGCCAACAGACTGCCAATCATCCCAGCCAGAATGTCACCCATACCGGCCACACTCATGCCAGGATTACCTTCGCTGACCAGCTGGCTTATCGCACCTGGGGAAGCAATCAGGGTGCCTTTCCCCTTGAGCACGACTGTCGCACCGTAGGTTTGCTGCAAGTCTGCCAGCGCCTGCAGGCGCTCACGTTGTATCACCGTCGTGTTACGGTCCAACAGCATAGCCGCCTCACCGGGATGGGGAGTCATCACCCAGGGGCCAGAGGGGCGCCAGTGCTTATGCTTGAGCAGGTGCAAAGCATCGGCATCAATGACCAGCGGTTTGGCCGACGCCAAAGCCTGCTGCAACAACTGCTCGGCCCAGGCATCACGACCCAGCCCAGGGCCGATTACCAGCACATCAGCGCGAGCTATCCAGGCCTGAGCTTCCAAACCATTACGCACGCCCTGCACCATCAATTCCGGCTGGGAAGCAATAAAAGCAGGCACATGCTCATGGCGGGTAACAACACTCACCAGACCAGCGCCACTGCGCAAGGCACTGCGACCGGCCAGCAGCGCGGCCCCCGCCATACCCAGATTCCCGCCAAGAATCAGCACATGACCGTGCATGCCCTTGTGACCGTCACGAGGTCGGGGTGGCAACACCTGCTTGCACTGCGACGGTGTCACACGTTGCAACAGCGGTACGTGGTGGGCATATACGTGCTCCGGCGTCCCCAGACCATGACAATGCACCTGCCCTGCATAGGCCGCGCCCTGTCCGGTCAGAAGGCCTGCTTTCATACCGATAAAGGTAACGGTGTGACTGGCAAGCACAGCGCGCCCGAGCACGTTGCCACTGTCACACTCCAGCCCTGAGGGAATATCCAGCGCCAGAACAGGCTTGCCTGTGGCATTGATCCAGTCGATCAGTGCCGCATATCGCCCCTGCACCTCTCCCGCAAGTCCGGTCCCCAGCAAGGCATCAACGACCAGCTCACCATGACAGTCTGGCAATTCGCCCCCGTCGTGAATCATCAACAACCCGGACAGCTGCTGGTGCTGCAGCCATTGCCAGGCCTCTGCGGCCTCGCCCTGTAACATTTCAAGGTATTGCGTCAGCGCCAGAGGAAGCAGCAGCTGCACCTGCCAGTGCTGTTTGAGTGCCAGACCAGCCAGCACCAGCCCATCACCACCGTTATTCCCCTTGCCAGCAACAACCGTCAGCCTGCGCACATCCGGCCACTCACTGCGCAGCTGCACAAAAGCCGCCTCGGCAGCGCGGCACATCAGCTCGAATCCGGTAATTCCCAGAGCCAGGGCAGCCTCTTGATCAAGCTGGCGAAGGGTTTTCGCAGCGTAGATTGCTTCCGGCAACCGTTCCATCACGGCAATGCTTTCACTGGTTGTGATACTGATCGTCATGGCCCTTAGTTCTGATCGCTGGATGCCTGCTCTGCAGCAGGAATCAGAAAATGCTCACGGTAAAAGCGTAATTCAGCGATGGACTCCTGAATATCGGTCAGCGCCTGGTGCGAACCCAGTTTGCGGAATCCTTTGAGCATCTCGGGCTGCCAGCGCTTGGCCAGCTCTTTCAGCGTACTGACATCAATCATGCGGTAATGCAGATACTGATCCACCTCTGGCAGATATCGGGCAATAAAGCGGCGATCCTGCCAGATGGAGTTGCCACACAGAGGGGAGCTTCCTGCCATCACATGGGACTGCAAAAACTCAAGCAGAGCAGCCTGCAGGCCAGCCTCATCCAGCGTACTGTTGCGCACCCGCTCGGTCAGACCTGACTCGCCATGGGTGCGGGTACACCACTCATCCATCCCATTGAGCACATCATCGCTCTGATGCACGACCCACACCGGGCCTTCAGCAACTACGTTGAGGTCATAATCGGTGATCAGTACTGCCAACTCCAGAATACGGTCCTGTTCAGGGTTCAGACCGGTCATTTCCAGATCCATCCATACCCAACGATTGTCCGCCGCCATACTGCTCTCCCACCTCTAAACATACTCACAATTGCGCCCTATTCTAACCAGCCTGAGCGCAGGAGGCACCTGTGGTAACACATAGGGCCCCTCCCCACAGCGGCAAACGTGGCACCTTGTCAGGATGTCAGGCAAAATGCTGGGTTACTTCTCAACACGCGGCAGCGGCATCCCCCCTCGCGAGCAGCTTTGTCACCTCAGGATCAGATGAGCAAACGGAACCTAACCAGACGCCAGTCTTGGCGCATCAAGAAAATCCAGGATGAGCGGGTACAGCGCGCTCATCAGCATGAGGAGCGTTTCAGCGCTCAGCTCAATGCCGGAGAACTAGGCCCGGAAATCCGAGGTCGGGTGATTGCTCATTATGGTCGCCAGGTGGACGTGGAGGCGGTCGATGGGGAATTGCAGGGGCAACAGATGCGCTGCTACCTGCGCGCCAACCTTGAGCCACT
Source organism: Pokkaliibacter sp. MBI-7 (assembly GCF_029846635.1). Taxonomy (NCBI): domain Bacteria; kingdom Pseudomonadati; phylum Pseudomonadota; class Gammaproteobacteria; order Oceanospirillales; family Balneatrichaceae; genus Pokkaliibacter; species Pokkaliibacter sp. MBI-7. Next base: position 1,451,031 of record NZ_JARVTG010000001.1, read on the forward strand.
GGTGACTGGTGACGATGTCATCTGGCGACCTGGCCCTGATGAGGGCGTGGTGGTGGCCAATATGCCACGCAGCAGCGTGCTAAAACGCCCCACCCCGCATGGTGAACTGAAGGCGGTGGCGGCCAATATCGATCTGATCATCATTACCATTGCCCCTGAGCCCACGCCCTACGCCAATCTGATCGACCGTTATCTGGTGGCGGCAGAACTCAGTGACATTCGCCCCATTCTGCTGCTCAACAAGACCGACCTGATCAACGATAGCAACCGCGACGCACTGGAGTCCCTGTTGCAACGCTATGAGCAAATCGGCTATCAGGTCATGCGTGCCAGCACCAAAGCGGACCATGGTCTGGACTTGCTGATTGACAGCCTCAAAGGTCATATCAGCGTCTTTGTTGGCCAGTCAGGCGTCGGCAAATCATCCCTGATCAACAAGTTGCTGCCTGGGGTGGATCTGCGCGTCGGTGCCCTTTCCGAAGGCACCCGCAAAGGTACTCACACCACCACCACAGCCCGCCTGTTCCACTTTCCCAGTGGTGGCGACCTGATCGACTCTCCGGGAATTCGCGAATTTGCTCTCTGGCACCTGAGTCCTGATGAGCTGCTGGAAGGCTTTGCAGAGTTTCGCCCCTTCCTCGGCCATTGTCGTTTCCGTGACTGCCGCCATGATCGTGAGCCAGGCTGTGCGCTGCGCAAAGCACTGGAAGAAGGGGCGATCAGCCCGCCGCGGATGCTGAGCTATCAACAAATTCTCAATTCATTGGATGAAGAGGCGCAACTGCGTCTGGAGACCGAGTAATGAGTGACTCTCCCTATGGTGCAGAGCAATGGGTGGAATTTCTGGCCGACAAGCCACTACCCATCATGGCCCATAGCCGACAGTTTCTGTTACATCAGCTGCGCCGCCCTGACGTCGCATTGATGGAGCTGGCCCCCGCCCTGCAGGCAGACCCTGTGTTAAGCCTGCATCTGCTGCGACACGCCAATCAGCTCAACAACAATCAGGAAACGGACATCCGCACCCTTGACCACGCACTCAGCAGTCTTGGCCTGCAGCGTATCCGTGAAGTACTGGACAACGCCCCGGTACTGCAGATGAACAACCAGAGCGTGGCCCATCGCCAGTATCTGTATGCCGTTGCCAACTCACTGCATGCTGCCTTTCAGGCTCGCGACTGGGCCAAACAACTGCGCCCGACACAGATTGCCCAGCTTTACGCGGCAGGCATGTTATACGGCTTTATTCACTGGAGTCTGTGGCGCTTCGCACCTGATGCCATCAGCCAGGTCCACGGCCTGATTCATGAACAGCAACTGGATCCCATTCTGGCAGAAAGCAATGTACTGGGTTGCCCGGCGCAGGCAATCGCCCACGGACTGGCATTACGCTGGCAGTTACCGGAAGTGCTGGTCAATGCCCTCGATATGGAAAATGCATCGGACAAGCGCCTGCTCAGCAGCCTGCATCGTCGCGCAAGAGGCGATGAGCTGAACCCCGATCAGGAGCGTATGCTCAACCATCTGGTGCACGCCCCGTGGATGCTGGCCAAGATGGCCAACTGGGTTGCCCATACCGCCCATTTTGGCTGGTACGGTCAGGGTATGGACCGTTTGATGCCGATCATTGGTGATGTGCTGCGCCTGACCAGAGAAGAAGCCAGCGCCCGCTGCCACCGTACAGCCGTTATCGCAGCAGCAGCCTACGCCACGCCGGGCATCATTGCACCTGCCAGCCGTCTGATCATGGCACCGGATGACCAGCCTATTGCCTACCGTATGCCGCACCAGCAGGGCAACAGAACCGTGACGGCGCGCCCTCAGGCCCAGCAGCGCATGCTACCGGGCAAACTGTTTGACGAGCGCCACTATCAGGACAGGCTGTTCCAGCTCAACAATGCCGATAAGCAGCTCAGTTCGCTGGGGGCCATCATGCAGGGCCTGCTCGAAGGCATGCATGATGGTATCGGTTTGCAGCGTTGCGCCATCCTGATGACCAGTCAGGACAGCAAGGAGATTGCAGGTCGTCTTGCTGCCGGCGATAGCGGTGTTGAAGCCTTCAAGCACTTTCGCCAGTCCCTGCACACCGCCAGCATTTTCCAGCGTCTGTGCAGCCAGCCGGGCAGCCTGTGGGTGAATGACAAAAATCGCGACAAGGTACAGAGCCTGCTTCCTGAGGCTTTTCAGTCGCTATGTCATCCCCAAGAATTCTTTATGATGTCGATTTTTCTGGGCAAACGCCCGATTGCTGTTGTCTATGCCGATGCAGGTCTGCACGGTGACGTCAGACCCATGCATTACAACGCCTTTCGTCAACTGGTGCAGGCCGCCAATCGGGGGGTGACCCTCTATTATCGCGCCCGCCAACAGATGAGATCCTGATCATGTCCTGTCCTGTCCTGATTGAGGCGGAGGCACTGCATCGTCAGTTGCACGCTCCGCAATTACTGATCCTTGATCTTTCCAGTGCCGAAAACTACCAGCGCGGCCACATTCCTGGAGCGATTCACTTCCCTGCTACCTTGCTGCTGCGAGGAGAAGGCCCTGTACCGAACTACGTCGCCAGTGAAGCCCAGCTCAGCGAGCGGCTTTCTGCAGTAGGCATGACTCCCGATACCTGGGTGGTAGCTTATGACGATCAAATGGGCCCCTGGGCTGGCCGCCTGCTGTGGACCCTGCATCTGCTGGGTCATCGGCAGGTGTCCGTTCTCAACGGCCAGCTACCGGCCTGGGTGACTGCAGGTTTCGATCTGGAGCAGGACAGCCATCACCGCGAAGCAACGCTTTACACCGCCACCTATGTGGAGCCCGTGCGCACGACACTGCAAGACCTGCTGAATCACCAGCATCTGACGGTCTGGGATGCCCGCACCCACGAAGAGTTCACCGGTGAGAAAGTGGTCAACGCCAGCAAGGGCGGACATATCCCCGGCGCCATCTGGCTGGAATGGACCGACCTGCTGCAGGATCAGCAACTGCCACGGCTGAAACCTGCGGAAGAACTGCACAGTCTGTTAGCCGATCGCGGGCTGACGCCAGACAAGACCATTGTTACCCATTGCCAAACCCACCGCCGTTCCGGCCTCACTTATCTGGCCGCCAAGGCACTGGGCTACCCCCACGTGCACTGCTATGACGGCTCCTGGTTCGAGTGGGGCAACCATCCGGACACCCCGGTGATCAACGAACTATCCAGCAGCGGAGAATAGTGTGAAGTCTGCTTTGTTTATCTGCTTTCAACATCTGATTCCCCAGCACGCATTGAGCCGCCTCGTTGGCTGGCTGGCCAGCAACCGCACCGTCTGGGTAAAAAATGCCCTGATCCGCCGCTTTGCTCAGCACTACCGGGTGGATATGAGCGAAGCGGCCGACCCGGTGCTCAGCAACTACCCACACTTCAACGCCTTCTTCACCCGTGCACTGCTCGACAATGCCCGCCCCTTGCCGGAGCAGCAGGATCTGGTGGTTTGTCCCGCCGACGGCAACATCAGCGAGATGGGCAAACTTGAGCAGGGACGCATCCTGCAGGCCAAGGGCCGCTCTTACAGCGTCACAGCACTGCTGGGGGGTGATGCCCAGCGTGCGGCCGCGTTCGACAATGGCCATTTCGCCACGGTCTACCTCTCGCCTCGTGATTATCACCGGGTACACATGCCCTACGGTGGGACGCTGAGGGAAATGATCTATGTTCCTGGCGACCTTTTCTCTGTCAATCAGACGACCGCCGAGAACGTCGACAACCTGTTCGCCCGCAACGAGCGTCTGGTCTGCATTTTTGATACTGATATTGGCCCCATGGCTGTCGTTCTGGTTGGCGCCATGATCGTCGCCGGGATAGAGACAGTATGGTCAGGGCAAGTGGCTCCGCAGCCAAAGACACCGCAGCTGACCCGCTACCAAAGCCTGCCTGAGCCTGTCGTATTGAAGCGTGGCGATGAGCTGGGTCGTTTCTGGCTGGGCTCTACCGCCATCGTGCTGTTCGGTGCAGACAAGGTTGACTGGCTGCAGGGATGGCAGGCTGGACGCGCCACACGGATGGGCGAAGCCATGGGCCAGCTGCATACTGTTCAGTCTGCAGACTGAGCCCCCGTACTCGGTACAGCACAGCCTGGTAACAGGCTGTGCTGACAGCACCTTCTCTTCTCATCGACTGCCTTTACTGCCAAAACAGTGCCAATAAAACAGCGCATTCCCGACCTGACTCAGCCACAATGAGCTGAAGGCATTTCATACTGCAACCACGCTGTTACAACGCGTTAACCGTGCTAGTATTCCCCAACGAATAAACTGTTCAGACAAGCAGGACGTCCATGAGTCTTCATCGTGACTGTTTACACATCGTGATCCGGCGTCCGCTGGATGATGCTTTCATGACCGTGTTGGCTAATATTCGTCAGCGGGCAGAGCACATGGGGCTGTTCATCCGGGAAGAAGGCTTTGTGCTGGAACCCGCCTGCGGCGAGTTCGACATCGTTCTGCTGGTCAGTGAACATATTGATGAAGAGGCTTCAGACTGGCTGCGCCATCAGCGCCGCCACCTACAGGACCAGCCTCTGGTCGTGCTCAGCACCGGCCGAGCGCCTGACGTACTGGCCGATTGCTGCCTGCGTCTGGAAGACTGCCTGCCACCACGGGATGAATTCTGCCTGGCCCTGCTGGATGATCTGCTGCACAGCTGGCGCCAGCAGATGCGCCTGCGCCGCCACCTCAACAGTGAAGTATCCCAACTGCATTCCCTGCTGGATATCCAGACAGACCCGGTCGCACTGGTGCGCTATCCGCACCATACCTATGCCAACCTGGCCTATCGCCGTCTGTGGCAGATTCAGGATGAACTGCATCTGGAAGACATGGACATGGCTGAGGTGTTCTCCCCTATCGCTCTGACTGCGCTGCACCAGCGGTTGCCTACCTGGCGCCCCGGCGAGACGTTAAACCTGCAATTGAGTGAAGAACAGCAGCTGGGCAATCTGCAGTTTCAGCTGCAATGCCTCGCTCCCTCACCAGAAAACGTCTTTCTGGTGCGCATGATCAGCGGCGCCAATGACGACAATCTGGATGAACAGGCCGATGACATTCTTAATCGCGCCTCCTACGATCGCCGCTCCCTGCTCGATCAGATCCACTACATTCAGTATCGCGGTGAACATCAGGGCAATGATGTGCAATGGGCCTTGATGGCCATCCGTCTGGAAAACTGGTTACTGCTGGATGAGCTGGGCGAGCCAACTGCCGAAACAGAAGAGCAGATACACCTGCTGGAACGGGAAATTCCTGATGCCAGTACCCTGCATTTTGGCTGTATGGACCAGCATCACCTTTGTGTCCTGGCGCCGTTTGACAAGCAGTCCGCGTTACTCGGTAGCGGTCAGCTATTACTGGAGCAGATCGGCAGCCTGTTACCCCTTACCGGCGCCTCCATGAGCAATCGTTTCTGCGCTGGCCTGGTACAGATTCATGGCACCCTGCCAGATGCTGAAACGCTGCTGCATCAGGCCACCCATGCTTGCGCTCAGGCCCAGCGTCAGGGTCAGTCATTAGTCGTATACACATCCCAGCGCAGCGCCCCCGGCGGGCAGCGAGCAGCCAGCCAGGTACGTCAGCAGCTGCGCAAGGCCATGGACCACAACCACTTCACCCTGTTCTATCAGCCGATCCTCAACCTGTTCAGCCCAGGTGATGCCAGTTATGAAGTGCTGCTGCGCATGAGCGATGATCAGGGCCAGTGGATCACCCCCGTCGACCTCCTGAGTCAGGCAGAGCAGACCGGACAGGCACTGCTGATCGACCAGTGGGTCACGGAACGTCTATGTCTGCAACTGAAGAAGCAGCAATTGCCGCTAAGGGTTTTTATCAATATCAGTGCGCAGGCTATTCACGACCCCGCCTTCTTCGTCTGGCTTGAGGCCACCATGAAGGAAGTCCCCCCACAGCACGAGCTGGTGATGCAAATCAGTGAAGTGGATGTATGGGCTGCAGGTCGTCAGGCCGCCCTGTTCTGCGAACAACTGCATCAGCTCGGCCTGAAGCTCTGTCTTAAACATCTGGGGATGACCACCCATGCAGAACAGCTGTCAGAACAATTTGACTGCGATTACTACAAGCTGCATGGTCCGTTGATTCGCACGGTCAACCAGCCTGACACCCAGGCCAGAATTGCCCGCCTGATCGCTCCCTTGGTCCCGCACGGCAAGGCCATCATCGGCCCGATGGTGGAAAATGCCTCCTGCCTGAGTCTGCTATGGCAGGCGGGTATCAAATACATTCAGGGGCATTACCTGCAACCCCCCCATCAACATATGGACTACGTCTTTACCTCGGACGACTGATAGTCAGTATCGTCAAAGCAAAAGGGCATACCTGTGGCATGCCCTTTTCTTTTACTGCTGACGCTCAGAGACGGCGTCCGCAACACCCTGTAGCGCTGCAGCGACCTTACTCAGCGCGGACCGATCAACTGCAGAATAGCATCCAACCCGCAAGCACTGACGGCATAGTTTGCACTACTGCGTACCAGTGGCTTGGCACGGAATGCCACACCCAAACCTGCCTTGGCCAGCATTTTCAGATCATTGGCACCATCACCTACCGCAATGACCCGACGTAACGGCAGTTGCAGCTCGGCTGCCAGTTGCTCCAGCGTGTCCGCCTTGACCTGAGCATCCACGATGGGCTCAAGGACCTTGCCGGTCACCTTGCCGTCCACGACATTCAGCTCATTGGCACAGATATGATCAATGCCTAAGCGGCGCTGTAACATACGGGCAAAATAGGTAAAACCACCGGAGAGGATGGCCGTCCTGATCCCCCGCTGCTGAAGACCGGCAAACAACAACTCAGCACCATCCATCAGCTGCAACCGGGCAGCAATGATCTCCAGCACAGACTCGTCGAGACCATTCAGTAATGCCATGCGACGGGTAAAGCTCTCGCGAAAATCAATCAGACCCTGCATGGCCTCTTCGGTAATGGCCGCGACCTGCTCACCGATACCCGCCTCCTTGGCCAGCTCATCAATCACTTCCGCCTTGATCAGCGTAGAATCCATGTCGAAGCACGCCAGGCCATACTCCTCACTGAAGGTATCAGCATCCTGCAGCACGATGTCGACGCGCAGGGCATCACTCAATGCCAGACAGGCGGACTTGAAGCCCTCACGGTCAGCCAACTGTCCCTGCAAGGACAGCACGGCATGCTGCTCACTGTCAGGTAACACGCTGCTTTGCAATGACAGACCAAAGTGTTTGGCCAGCTCGACTGCATCTTCGATGGCCGCAGCACCAAGAGAAGGCGCCATCAGCGTCAACATCCAGCAGTCAGATGCCAGCACAGGATTGTCAGACGAATGAGCTTGATTGGGTTGCATAGGATGTAAGCCACACAGGTTGGATAGAAAAGGCGGTCATCATACCCCGATCGGGTGCATTTCTCAGCCCGTAGCCTTGCATACTCATGACAATCCTGGCGGAACCTGTATAAAGCAGCTGCATTCCGATGATGGCCCGCTATAATCAGCGTCTTGTGTCATTTTGGAGCTTGGGCACGCATCGCTATGCTGGAAAGAACGCCACCCCGGTCACGTACCCCCTTGGGTTTGCATATTAAATTGGTTTGGGTATGGGTTTTGACGTTAGTGGCTGGCCTTGTCCTGACCGCTCTGTTGCTATCCCGCCAACTTGATGCCATTGCTGACCAACAGAATCAGACCCTGCGCAATGTACTGCTGCAACAAACGCAGCTGTCCGCCGTTCCCCTGCTGATTGCCGACGACCGCATTGGCCTCAGTGTTCTGGTCAGCGATATGCAGCAGCATCCGCTGGTGGATGCCGCTGCGCTCTACCGCGGAGACGAGCTGGTTGCCCGTGCTGGCAGCCTCAGCCAGGGCTTCGACCAGACTCAGCATATTCAGGTCAATCAGCAGGAAGTCGGTATTCTGCGCGTGCGCTGGAAGGCACCTGACTGGCCACTGAGTCTGGCCAACCTGATCAATCACTATGGTTATGAGTACGCGCTGATTCTGGCAGTGCTGCTGCTCCCCATGCTCGTTCTGGCCTTCAATCTGCAAAGTCCGTTACGCGCCTTACGCAAGGCGTGCCTGGCAGTACAGATGCGCGAAACGTTCGATCCGCTGGATGAGCGCCGGCAGGATGAGTGGGGGTATGTCAATTACAGCTTTAACCGTCTTCATGCCGAGTACCTCAATGAAGTGCCGGACTATGGTGAACAGGAAGAAGAGCGGGATATTCCTCAGCACGAACTGGATCTGCAGCCCGGCGAGTTCAGTCTTGATAATCGTGATGCTCTGGCAGACTTCACTCTGGATATGGACGCGCCAGAGCCCGCTGAAGAGCCGCCCTTCGCTCCACTGACGGCGACTTCAGGCAACGAGCACGCCTCTGAGCGCAGTAAAGCAGACAGTTTTGACAGCATCATGGCCCAGACGCTGGCCAGCAACCCGAGTGTACGCAGTAATCCGCCACCGCTGCAGCAGGCAAGCTTTGGCGAGCCTCTGTTTGCCGAACCCCTGTTCCCTGCCACTGCGACGACTACCCAGCATCCCTCAGCACAGCGCGCGAGTGATGTATTTGAGCCGTTAAACCAAGCCGTAAGCACTGCGCGTACGCCCTCTCAGGCGACATCAGCAATCACTGCTACCCCTGCATCCGCACCACCTCCGTTTGAACCACTGGCCGAACACCGCGGCTTACCCACGGAAATTGCTCAGTCTCTGGCCAGTCAGATTGATGAAACGGTGTTCGTGTTGCTTCTGAGCCAGCGCCAGAGCGCAGGTTACGCTTCTTCTCCGGAGCGTGAAGAAGTACTGGCAACCTACCATGACTTCATCAATCAGGCCTGTAATCTCTACAGTGGCGCGGTAGAAGCCATGGAGGATGACCACATCATTGTCGTTTTCGATCAACCGCAGAAGGATGACGCCCACGGCATTAATGCGCTCTGCGCTGCGCTGATGTTCAATGGCTTGTACAAGAGCTACAACCAGCGCCGGATCAAGTCACTGAAGCCCATTATCAATCTGCAGCTGGCATTGCATACCGGTGCCTACAGCCAGCTGCCACAGCTGTGCCATCAGGTAGGTCAGCTAATTGGCCAGACCAACAGCAACCAGCTGGTGATTTCCCGTGAGGTTTATGACTGCGGAGCCATTCGCGACAAGCTGCTGGATGACCGCTACATTCGCCCGACTAATGGCGACTGCTATCTGGTTGAACGCCTGCAGGAAAAACCACAGCGCCTGCTGGAGCGCCAGGTGGTTCACTTCTCACAGAAAAGCCTGGCATGATGGCAGGAGAGTGAACGCCTGAAACAACAACAGCGGCCTTGGCCGCTGTTGTTGTTTCAGACTTATACGTTCACGCTCATCGTTAAAGCCACGGTACCAAAGGCCTAACGATCCTGTTTGATTTTATTGACGATGGCGGTGGTGGAGCAGTTCTCCACATGAGATAACACCTTGACCACTCCGCCGTAGGCTTTGACAAACTCTCCACCGACAACCTGATCTTCGCTGTAATCCCCCCCCTTCACCAGAATCTCGGGGCGCACCTTCTCCAGCAATGCCTCTGGTGTGTCTTCACTGAAACTCACCACCCAGTCCACCGCCACCAGCCCGGCAAGCACTGCCATCCGCCGATCTACACTGTTCACCGGGCGACCCGGTCCTTTCAGGCGGCGCACCGAATCATCGTCATTGATCGCCACGACCAGTCGGTCACCCAGGGCTCGGGCATCTTCCAGATAGGTCACATGGCCGGCATGGAGAATATCGAAGCAACCGTTGGTAAAAACCACCTTCTCACCATGAGCCCGGGCATCCTCCAGCGCAATCAACAGCTGTTCGGCGCTTACCACTCCGCGACCGCCCCCCTGCTGACGCTGAATGGCACGCCGCAATTCGGGAGCGCTGACGGAAGCGGTACCCAGCTTACCGACGACAATACCCGCAGCAGTGTTGGCCAGAGCCACCGCTTGTGGCAAATCAGTTCCCGCTGCCAGAGCCGTGGCCAGTACCGAAATGACGGTATCCCCGGCACCGGTGACGTCATAAACTTCTCGGGCCTGAGCGGGGAAATGCAATTCAGCACAGCCACGACGCAGCAGCGTCATGCCTTTCTCACTGCGTGTAATCAACAGGGCCTGCAAATCCAGCTCTTCCAGCAGCGCCAGTCCCTTGTCGACCAGCTCCTGCTCCGTCTGTACTACTCCTACAACCCCTTCAAACTCACTCATATTGGGAGTGATCAGCGTCGCGCCCCGATACTTGGCAAAATCCTTCCCTTTGGGATCAGCAACAATGGGCAGACTCAGCTGCCGAGCGGCAGCAATCAACTCGGGCACATGCTGTAATGCGCCTTTGTCATAATCCGAAATCAACAGCACACCCGCCCCTGCCAGGGCAGATTTAGTCTGCTCCAGCAAAGCAGCCGAATCCTGTTCACGGAAGCGCTGCTCAAAGTCCAGCCGAATCAACTGCTGCTGGTGAGCAATGACCCGCAGCTTGGTAATGGTAGGATGCCCTTCAACAGCATGGAAATGACTGTCTACACCGGCAGCCTGAAGCCGTTCCCGTAGCGCCTGTTCGGCCTCATCACCGCCTGTCAGCCCCATCAGTACCGTTTTACCACCCAGTGCCGCAATATTCAGTGCCACGTTCGCCGCCCCACCAGGACGGTCTTCCTGATGTTTCACCCCCACCACAGGGACGGGTGCTTCAGGGGAAATACGTGAAGCGCCACCGTGCCAGTAACGGTCAAGCATCACATCACCTACAACAAGCACGCGTGCCTGCAGGAAATCCGGCAGTGATAACTTCATGACAACTCCTTGGGAACAGCATCGGCAGATGCATCCGCCGCCTGCTCATGTGTTTCATTGAACTGCATCTGATGCAGCTTGGCATAAGCGCCGTTACGCGCCAGCAGCTCGGCGTGACTGCCCTGTTCGACAATCTGCCCCTGCTCCATCACCAGGATTCGGTCAGCCTTTTCTATGGTAGACAGGCGATGGGCGATCACCAGTGTAGTACGCCCCTTCATCACGGCTTCCATGGCAGCCTGAATATGACGTTCGGACTCGGTATCCAGGGCGGAGGTGGCCTCGTCGAGGATCAGTATCGGCGCATCCTTGAGAACGGCGCGGGCAATCGCCAGGCGCTGACGCTGGCCACCGGATAACAGCACGCCTTTCTCACCAATCAGCGTGTTCATTCCCTCCGGCATACGCTCAGCAAACTCCAGTACATGTGCGGCTTCAGCTGCCTGCTGAATTTGCTCGTCAGAACGTTCGCCCAGACCTGCGTAGGCAATGTTTTCCTTCAGGCTGCCAGCAAACAGCACCACTTGCTGGTTCACCAGTGCAATGTGCTGTCGCAGATTGTCGAGCTGGTAGTCATTGATATCGACACCGTCGATCAGAATCTGCCCCGGCGCCACATCGTAGAAACGCGGAATCAGGCTGGCCAGCGTACTCTTACCTGACCCTGAGCGCCCCACCAGCGCCACCGTCTCGCCCGGTTTGATATCAACACTGATTCCCTTCAGTACCTGACCACCGGTGTTGTACTGAAACTCCAGATCGCGAATCTGTACATGTCCTCGTACCCGCTCTGCCTGATAGCTTCCCTTGTCTATCTCGATGGGTTCATCAACCACGCTGAAGATACTTTCCGCTGCGGCAATCCCCTTCTGCAGAGTATTGTTGATCTCCGCCAACGCCCGCAGTGGCTGCACGATCAGACCGGCAGCGGTAAGGAAAGAGATAAAGTCACCGGAGGTCATGGATTTATTCCATGCAGGATTCAGTGCCATGAACACCAGCATGGCCATTGCCAGTGCCACGAAGAACTGGATCACCGGGGTGGAAATCGCTTCTGTGGCGACCAGCTTCATACCCTGCTGCTGATTGCGACGGCTGGCCTTCTCAAATCGACGACGCTCGTATTCCATGCCGCCGAAAATACGCACCACCTGATAGCCCTGCAGGGCTTCAGAAGCCGTGTGTGTGACATCTCCCATAGAGTTCTGAATGTTGCGACTGAGGCGGCGAAAACGCTTGGATGCCGTGCGCACCCCCCATGCAATCAACGGCGACACGGTGAAAAATACCAGCGCCAGACGCCAGTTCAGGAACACCAGATAGCCCATCAGGCCAACGACGGTCAGCCCTTCCCGCACCACTGTTTTCAGCGCACCGGTAGCTGCACCGGTCACCTGATCAACGTTGTAAGTCACCTTGGCCAGCAGATGACCCGTAGTATGGGCATGAAAGTACTGGCTGGGCAGGCGCATCAACGTATCAAAGATATCGCAGCGCAAACTGTGCACTACTGAGCGCGAAACATAGGCGATACCATAACTGCCGACAAAACTACCCAGCCCACGTACAACGAAGACACCCATGATGGTGCCAGCAAACAGCCAGTGAGCGTTGGGAGTCGGTGAGGCCAGCTCATCTACCAGATGCTTCATCAGCTTGGCAAAGGCTGCTTGGGAACCAGCAACCACAGCAAAGCCCAGCATACTCAGTAAAAACGCTGGCCAGTAGGGTTTGACATAGGCTAACAGGCGGCGATAGGTAACCCAGCCCTTGGGAGAGTCTGCTGTTACCGTCGCTCCATTGGTTGAATTACTCATACCGTCCTTTTCTGTGTGAGATGGCGTTGGTCGTCTTGTCGACCGAAACGCAAATCAGAGCATCTCCGCACGGAGACGACACCGACCAATGTGCGGAAGCCGGGCAAGCCCGGCTGTCCATCAAGGTATCCACCCTTTGGAAGGATAGACGACTGCAGTGCGGTGTGATCAGCGGCCCACACCGTAATAGGTAATGCCCTGCTCGCGCACCAAGGTGGGCTCATATTGATTGCGACCATCGAAAATCAACGGTGTGGTGAGACGGGCAGCAATTTCGGCGAACTCAGGCTGGCGATATTGCTTCCACTCGGTCACTAGTACCAGTGCCTCTGCCTGTGCCAGCGTATCGTACTGATCATCAATAAAGCTCAAACGCCCGTCCTCAAACCAGACTGGAGGAAATTCTCGCCGCGCTGTGTCCTGGGCAACCGGATCGTGTGCCCGAACTCGAGCACCGGCATCAATCAGTGCATTGATCAGTTTGATCGACGGTGCTTCCCGCATGTCGTCTGTACCGGGTTTGAAGGCCAGCCCCCACACGGCAAAGGTTTTTCCCACCAGTAACTGACCGCCATAGTGCTCGCTGATGCGATTGAACAGATAGTCTTTCTGCTGCTGGTTACGCGCTTCTACCGCCTGCAGCAGGTGCGCTGCAAAACCCGCTTCCTGACTCATGTGCACCAGTGCCTTGACGTCCTTGGGGAAACAGGAACCACCGTAACCACAGCCGGGGTAGATAAAGTGATAGCCAATGCGACTGTCTGAACCGATGCCTTTACGTACCTTTTCTACATCCACACCCAAACGGTCGCAGAGGTTAGCGACTTCGTTCATAAAGGATATTTTCGTCGCCAGCATGGCGTTGGCCGCATACTTGGTCATTTCAGCATCCCGCACCCCCATGAACAGCACCTTGTCATGGTTACGGGAAAACGATGCATAGAGTTGCGCCATCAGCTTTTTCGCGGGCTCGGAGTCTGCGCCCACAACGATACGGTCAGGCCGCATGAAGTCTTCAACGGCAGCCCCTTCCTTGAGAAACTCAGGATTACTGACCACATCGAAGTCGATATCAACTCCACGCGCATCCAGCTCGCTCTGGACAGCTGCCCGCACCTTATCAGCAGTGCCTACAGGCACTGTCGATTTATCCACAATGACCGCATAGTCGTGCAGGTGTTGCCCAATTTCCCTGGCTACAGCCAGGACGTATTGCAGATCCGCAGAGCCATCTTCACCGGGCGGCGTACCCACAGCAATAAAGTAGATATTGGAATTGGCCATTGCCTCTGGCAGTGAAGTGGTGAAACTCAACGAACCACTGTGCACATTGCGCTGCACAACCTCTTCAAGGCCAGGCTCATAAATCGGAATAATGCCCTGCTTCAGGCGTTCAACTTTCCCCTGATCAATATCGACGCAGGTTACCTTGTTGCCCATTTCAGCAAAGCAAGCTCCTGTAACCAGGCCCACATAACCTGTACCTACGACTGTCAGACGCAAAATATGTACCTCATCCTCAATCGGGCATGACGTGCCACGGCGAATAAACACACATGACACCATGTCTGCTACCACGAATTCAGGGCACACTACATAGCATGCCGGTTCAAGGTAGCCCCATAAAAAACTGCGCACTATAATAGCGTGATTTTCTCTGGAGCAATAATACACAGTGTCAGGAGAAGCCTCTTCCTCATCCTGGCGAGATTTTCTCGCCCCCCGTTTCTGGCCAACCTGGATGGTGATTGGCCTGATGCGAATCCTCACGATACTGCCGACGGCCGTTGGACTGTTTATAGGCCGTATGTTAGGCCGTCTGATTTTCCATACTGTGGTCAAACGTCGACGAGTGACGCTGGTCAACCTTGGCATTTGCTTCCCTGAGCTCAGTGATCAGCAACGCTGGGAGCTGGCCCGCAAGACCTTTGAGGCCAATGGTATGGGGCTGGTGGAAACAGGCTACGCCTGGTGGCGCCCTCACTCCTGGTCAGCCGCCCGGGTCAAGGCAGTCGGTCTTGAGCATCTGCAGGCAGCACTGGACAGAGGCCGTGGCGTAATTCTGCTGAGTGCCCATTTCAGCGCCCTGGACCTCAGCGGCCCATTGATTCTGCCTTTTGTAAAAAACTCTGCCGTATTGTATCGGCCGCATAACAACCCCTTGATGGAGCACTTTATCTACAAGGGCAGACAGTCATTCTGCGAACCTGTTGATCGCAGTGAGTTCATGTACGCACGCAAGTGCCTCAAGCAGAACCGCTGTGTCTGGTATGCCCCTGATCAGGATTTCGGTGCCAAGGGTTCGGTGTTTGCCCCCTTTTTTGGCCACCCGGCAGCGACCCTGACCGCGACGGCCAGACTACCCGCACTGAATCGTTCGCCGATGGTGATGTTCAGTGTCTATCGTGAGCCGGACCACACCTACACACTGATGTTCGAGCCCGTCGAGCCATTCCCGACCAAGGACGACCTGGCCGACGCCACCATGATCAACAGCGTGATTGAACGCTCCATCCGCCGCCATCCCGAGCAGTACATGTGGATGCACAAGCGCTTCAAGACCCAGCCGGATGGCAAGCAAAAACTCTACAAGGCAGCACGCTGCTGAGTGATACGGGCCGACCATGACCGCAGATTCGACCTCACACAAGAGCAACGCAGCAGAAGCACCCGTGCTGGTTCATTCCGCACAGAGCCGCCACATCGACCTGAAACAGTTGAACCGCGTACTGGTGATCATGTTGCGTCACCACGGTGATGTACTGCTCACCTCCCCTGTTTTCAGTACGTTGAAAAACCATTATCCGCATCTGCAAATCGATGCGCTGGTCTATGCAGACACCTCACCGATGCTGAAGGGACACCCGGCTATCAGTCAGCTGCATCTGATCGATCGCCGCTGGAAAAAGCAGGGGGGAATAACACAGCTGAAGGGGGAGTGGCAGCTCTTACGCCAACTGCGCCAGCGTCATTTTGATCTGACGCTGCATCTCACCCCTCACTGGCGGGGCGCCTGGCTGAACCGCCTGTTACGACCACGCTATGCTCTGGTGCCCGACTTTCAGAAGGATAAACGTAACGGTGCATTATGGCGCGGAAGCTTTACCGACTTTTATCCGTATCAGGCCGGTGCAGAGCGTCACACTGTGGATAAAAATCTTGAAGCGGTACGCTATCTCGGTATTGAGCCTGGCGCGGCCGACAGCCGCCTGTTGCTCTGCCCTGGCGAAGAAGCCCAGGCCAGCGCCCTTGCCCATTTGCAGCGTCACCATGTCGATACACCGTACATTCTGGTCCATCCCACCTCTCGCTGGCTGTTCAAATGCTGGGAAGAGCAGGCACTGGCTGAAACCCTGGATCATCTCGCCAGTCAAGGGTGGCCACTGGTACTGACGGCGGCACCGGACCCACAGGAGCTGGCCATGGTGGAGCGTATCCTTGCCCGCCTGCACATCGCCCGGCCGGTCAATCTGGCAGGCCAGCTGAATCTGCAGGAACTGGCCGCGCTGATTGCTGGCGCACGAGCCTATCTCGGCGTTGACTCCGTGCCCATGCACATTGCGGCTGCCATGCAGACTCCCAGTGTGGCGTTGTTCGGTCCCAGTCAGGCTTGTGAATGGGGCCCCTGGCAAGCACCGGGCAAAGTCATCAGCTCACGTGACTTCCCGCGCCCCACGGGCGAAGTAGTGACAAACAGCAAATACCGCCACAGTCTGATCAACATACCGTCCTCCGCTGTAATCAAGGCGCTGGAGGACATCCTCGCATGACCCGTATTGCCATCATTCGCAAGGCCTATCGCCCCGATGGAGGAGCAGAGCGCATAGTCAGCCGGGCCTTACAGGCCCTGTCCAGCCAGTCAGATCTGCAGCTCACCATCATCACCCAGAAATGGACTGGCGACATCCCCATCAACGTCGAGGTGATGAGCTGTCGCAAACGCGGGCTTACCCGCCGGGGGCGGGAGGCTGCTTTCAGTACCGATGTACAGTCGTTGCTGCAACAGCAGAGCTTCGATCTGGTGCAGTCCCACGAGCGTATTCCAGGCTGTCAGATATACCGGGCGGGAGATGGGGTACATCGGCAATGGCTGAATCTGCGCGCCCAGAGCCTCAACCGCTGGCAACGCAGCTGGCAGGAGCGCGACCCCTTCCACAGGTTCATGCTGCAACAGGAACGCAGTATGTTTACGGACCCTCGCCTGCGGCAGGTCATCTGCAACTCCCGGATGGTCATGAATGAAATTTCACAACACTTTGAAATTGCACCGGAAAAGTTTCGCCTGATTTACAACGGTGTGGATCAACGCAGTTTCCACCCACAGCTGAGCAGCCACCG
Organism: Pokkaliibacter sp. MBI-7; assembly: GCF_029846635.1. Lineage (NCBI taxonomy): Bacteria > Pseudomonadati > Pseudomonadota > Gammaproteobacteria > Oceanospirillales > Balneatrichaceae > Pokkaliibacter > Pokkaliibacter sp. MBI-7. The sequence goes on from NZ_JARVTG010000001.1 coordinate 1,468,019, forward strand.
TCAGACCATACGCCAGCGGCTGGGCATTCCGCAGGATGCCCTGACAGCTATCAGCGTTGGTTCCGGCTTCAGCCGTAAAGGAGTCGACGTCAGCCTGCAGGCACTGACCCGGCTCACCGATATGCACCTGATCATCGTGGGCAAGGACAAGGAGCAGCCACGTTACCAGCGGCTGGCGGAGCGCCTGCATATCAGTCAGCGCGTTCATTTTTGTGGTGTACAGCAAGATGTGCGCCCCTTTTACGGCGCGGCAGATCTGCTCTGGCATCCCTGCCGCTATGACCCGTTCCCCAATGTCACCCTGGAGGCGCTGGCCTGCGGCCTGCCAGTCATTACAACGCGCTTTTGCGGGACAGCAGAGATTATTCAGCAAGGCCAGAATGGCGCCGTACTGGTACAAGCCGATGCGGCCTTGCTGGCGGAAGCCATGCACCAGCACTTCGATAACCCCGGCAACCTTGGCAACCAGCGCCAGGCCGCACGTCAGTCAGTAACCCCCTTTACTCTGGAACGGATGAGCAGCGAACTGATCGCCCTCTACCAGCAGTTACTTCAGTCTTAAGGATAAGACCAATAATGATTCATCCTGTTTTCTGGCAGCCTGTTGCTGAGCTGATCGCTTCTACTCCCGCTACCGAGGGTCCGCTGATGCTGTGCATTACCGGGAACTCTGGCTGTGGCAAATCCACCCTTGGCCGCTGGCTGCGCAAACAGGGTATGCCCGGGATTAAACCCCGACAGATTATGGTGATTGACGACGGCGTCGCACGTATCAGCTTTCTTGGGCTGCTCAAACGACGGCTGCGCTTTCGCAGCAAGGAAAAGGACTATCTTGCCCCTTTCAAACCCTACTTCGCCGGCAAGAAACTGGTCGTATTCATTAGTTGCCACCCCAGTCGGCGTATCGACAACTGTGACATCCTGCTACAGGTTAGCTGCAACGATGATCTTCGCCTGACGCAGCTGCGACAGCGGGAAAGGGATGGCGACAAACGTTATCAGGACACCGCACATTACCAGCTTAATCCACCCCACCACCGCTGGGCCTTTAACGTGCACAACGATGGGCAGCACTTTCGTTTTGTTTAACTTTTTCGTTTTGCCAGATCAGGTGGAACCAGACTTTGCTCAATCAGCGCCTTAACATGACACCGACACCCGCAATACAGGCACCGTGGTTCACTGCCGCCACCTGGTTCTTTGCGCTGTTTCTGCTGACCCTGCCACTGAAGTTCGGTACGGCACTGAACAATATCGGCCTCTATACCAGCCTGCTGCTATGGCTGATAAGCCTGTGGCGGGGTGAACTGCAGCATCCCAGGATGACACCGGCACTCTGGGCGCTGTGCGGCTACGTGCTGGTAGTCAGTGGCGCGATTGCAATCAATCAGATCGATACCGAACGCAGTCTCAACAGTCTGAAAGGCAACCTGCTGGAGCAGATTTACTGCCTGGTATTTTTTCTTTACCACCTGCGCAATCGTCATCAGCCCTGGTCGCTGCTGACCTGGCTACTTGCCGGCTTCGTGCTACTCAATCTCTGTACACTGCCCCCGGCGCTTCAGCTGTGGATAAATGGCAGTCACAATCTAACGGTGGATATGAAGGCTGCCGACATCAACCCCGGTTATGGCATCAACGCCCAGTTCTATCTGCCGCTGCTGCTGGGCTATTCCCTGTTTGCCCCGCTGGCCCGCTGGCAACGCCTGCTGTTGTGGCTACTGTGTCTGCTGAGCCTGATACTCACGGCACTTTACGATATGAGCACCGCGCTCTTTGCAGTCATGGCTTATGCACTTCTCCTCGTCACAAGGGCATTGCTACAAAGGCTACGTCTGTCTGTTCAGCAACTCGCCCTGGCGACGGTGATAACCCTGATAGCAGGCGTTGGGCTATTTGTGGCCGTTGCCAAAGACAGCACACTGGAGAAGATCGCCGGTCAGTATCAGCTGATCAGTTCGGGGCAATACTACGAACTGCTCAGTGCGCGTGGCGGCTTGTGGGCACTGGCCTGGGACTGTGCCAGGGATGCCCCTCTGTACGGCTATGGTTATGGCGAGAAGAAAGTGCAGCTGATCTGCAGTCAGGACCGCTATGTGCACCATGCCGAGCAACGGGGTAATCAGCAGGGACTGCGTTTTGTGGTGCTCAAGTACGGCCAGTTCAACTTCCACAACCAGTATCTGGAAAATATCTTTGTCGCAGGCTGGCTGGGCAGCCTGTGCTGGATAGCACTGTTTGCCCTGTCACTGCGACGAGCCTGGTCACAGCGCCATCAGCCGCTGATTGCCTGGCTGGTAGTGCCGGGTTTGATCATTTATCTGTTTGGTTGTCTGTTTAATGGCCTGTGGGAAGGCCCGCCCGTGTCCAAAGCACTGATGCTGCTGCTGGCACTGGCCATCACCACACCGGTTGAACGAGTATCCAAGGAACACCTATGAACTATCTGATTCTGGGCTGGCTATGCTGGCCACTGCTGCGGCTATTGCGGTTGGTGATGCCGGTTCAGCGTGGCAAACGCCTGATCATTCAGACCGCCAAGATGGGCGACTGGATCAACACTACTCCCCTGATCCGGGCACTGGCACCGGTGGATGTGGTAGCTGATCCGATGAACCTGCCGCTGATTCACCACGATCAGTTTATTCACCACTGTGAAAGCCTGCCTGCCCGCACGTCGCTGCGACAGAAACTGCATCTGGCCTGGCGTCTGTTCCGTCAGGGCTACGAAGATATCTATGTACTGATGCCCAGCGCACCCAACACCTTTCTGGCCCGTCTGGCCTGTGCACACCACACCCATACGCTCGACACCTATCGCACTCGCCAATACGTTCGCTGGCTGGGTGCAGGTTTTCATCGTGTCCATCATCAGCGTCAGCAGCTGGTGCTGGATGACTACCTGAAACTGGCAGCGATTCCGGCTACCGCGAGCACCCGGCAGAAACATGCCACCAGCCCGCTTTATGTCCCGGCAACCAAGCTGGTGGAGCATCATCATCGCTTTCGCGTCGGTGTCAGCCTCACCGCAGGTAATGCACTAAAGACCATGCCACACAGCCACTGGCTGAGGCTGCTGCAGCTGCTCGAGCAACAACAGGCCACAGTCTATGTGTTTGGTCTGGAGAATGAACGCAGGTGGCTGGAGCAACTGGATATTCCAGCGCGCTTTCCTGATCTGACACTGGTGGATGGTCTTGGCAAGCTAAAGCTGGAAGAGCTGCCCTGGCATATCAGCCAGATGCACCTGTATCTGTCTACTGATACGGGGAACAGCTACATGGCCGATGCCTGCAGCATCGCACTGATCAACTTTCTCGGCCCCTGTCATGGTGCTGAACAACGGCCACTCGGCGAGCTGGCACTGGTACTTGGCAGCGAAGGGCAGGAGCCCCTGTCTTTCGTCTTCCAGGCTCCCTATAAAACCAACCTGACACCGGAACAGCTCTACCCTCTCAGTCACCAACAGTGGCAGCGTATCGAGGCCTTTATTCAACGACAGGCCAGCGCTGCCAGATCAGGCGATCACTACAACGCTGTGTAAGAGCCGGCGTTCAAGCTGAGGGAGCATCAGCAGGCCAGCGTTTCATACAGTGTTTCCAGCGCTGCATTGGTTTTGGTCATGGGAAAATGTTCACTGGCCAACTGACGCGATGCCGCACCCATGGCCGCCATCTGCTCAGTATCGATACAGCGCAACAGCAACCGGGCCAGATGATCGACATCGCCTGCGACAAAACTGTAACCATTCACGCCTTCCCACACCTGCTCCTTGTTGCCGCCATTGCTGCTGACGATCAGTGGCCGGGCACAGGCCATGGCCTCAAGGATCACCCGCGACAGCCCTTCCCAGTAGCTGGGCATGACGAAGCAGCTGCTGGCCGCCATGACGGCAGTGATATCCTTGCTTTCGCCGTAAAACACGACGTCCTGCTGCAGCCCGTGGTGCTGCACATAGTCCTTCAGTTGCTGCAGATAACGTTTTTCCTGAGTCCGGTCAGCCCCCACGATCAACAGCTTCATACCTTCTAACTGCGGTCGAACCTGATGATAGGCCTGCAGCAGATCCAGCACCCCTTTGCGTTGTTCCAGAGAAGCGACAGTCGTGATGTAACGCCCCGGTGCCAGATTCAGGCGCTCCCAGGCCTGCTGTTCACCGATGGGCGCAAAACGCTCAAGATCAACGCCGTTGTGAATGGTCATCAGTTTGGCAGGCTGAACATAGGACATATGTGCAGCGGTATCCAATGACACCGTCACCACCCTGCGTGCAATCAGGTTCAGATAACGGCGCAGCCTGACACAACGCTTTTCCTCAGGATTTTCCCGTACAAACCAGGCAACCGGCTTGCCACTGAGCCATGCAGCCAGTCCCGGATACTTGTAGTAGGAAGTCAGGGTGTTGAGGTGGACGATGTCAATGCGCTGCCGCTTTATCAGTTCAAGGTAGGAACGAATCATCGTCAGCCCCAGCGGCCCTTTGTGGCTGACCACTTCGGCCGTAAAGCCCTCGCTACGCGCCTGCTCAACGATTGGTCCCTGCTCACCAAAGGCAAAGACCACTTCAAAACGGGCCGGATCCAGAGTGCGACCGATGTTCAGTGCCGATATGGGACTTCCCCCCAGCGCCGCGCCATGAGAGACGATCAGTATCCGCTTCACTGGCTGCCTTTCTCCGCATCCGTCAGGTAACGCAATTTACGGGTCTGGTTGGCATCAATAAAGCTCAGAGGCGTGGCCGGATCCTGCAGATATTTTCGCCATTCCGCCAGCGGGAAGCCGCCATGGGCACCGATCACCTCAGCAGGCACAACCTCGGTCTTGCCACCCATCTTTTTCGAAACCGGCCAGTTCACCCAGTCACCAAGATCGACGGTATAAAGCTGCAGGTGGTCCAGTACACAGCACAACGGCAGCTGATCGGTCGGCGGCTGATTATCCGGCAGTTTGCTCCAGATACTGATATAGGCAGCGATCCAGGCCGGGGACAGGCGCTCCCAGGTGGCTTTGGTTCCTGCCAGAAAGGCGCCATTGAGATGGTCCCAGAGATAGGGACGATAGGTTTCACTCAGCTCGACGGGAGCCTTGCTGACACCCGCATCCCTGACCTTACTGATCATTTTACCGCGGCGAAAACAGCCGAGGAGGCAGTCATCGGCAAAGGGAATCTGCAGGTTCTGCAGCATCATCAGGTCGGAATCTGTCATCAGGATCCGGTCATAACGAGCCTGCAGAGGCGCCGAAATTTTCACCAGCCGACTTTTGTAGATCGCCGTGTAGGCATGCTGCTGCGGCATGATCGCCGAGTAATCCAGCGTGACTACTCGCGCCTTGGCAGGCAAGGGGCCGAATGCATCGGCAGGCACATCCGTTACCAGCACAATTTCTTTCAGTTCAGGATAGAAACGAGCAGCAAACTCCGCTGTCAGACTGCCTTCTTCCACATAATCCAGGCCGACCACGGGGATCACCAGGGACTCGACCCACTCCGGTGTCACCGTTTTTCCCAGCCGCGCCGACAGCTCTGCCGCTGGCACTCGCAGGCGATGACGATTGGCCCATTTTCTCAGTTGCCAGACCATGAATTCTCCGCAGTCATTTCACATCATTACTCTGAATCATCTCAGCTGGAGGCCAGCTGCACCTGATGTCTCAGACTTCGTTGATAAGTTTCCAGCATGGCCGACATCATCACCTCACTGGTCATGAATTGACGAGCATGGCTATATGCCTGATCTGCCAGCCGGGCTGCCAGCTCTGGTTGCAGCAGACAAGTGCGTATGGCTTCCGCCATCTGTGCAGGTGCCTTGCTGTCAACCAGCAGACCGGTACGCTGATCCTCGATCATCTCCGGCAAGCCGCCTACTCTGGTCGCCACGACACTGGTTTTTGACAGGAAGCACTGCGACACCAGGCGAGTTTGAGCCTCGGTACCAATGGAGGCGATGGCCACCACATCCGCCAGAGCGATAAAGCACTCGACATCATGGCGATAGCCAACATGCTTTATCTGCTCGCCAATCCCGAGCTCCTCTATACGTGCCATCACCCTGGCCTTGTAGGCCTGGGTATCAGCCGTCGCCTCACCCACCAGAAGGAACGTCACTTTGTCACAATGGCTGAGGATATCCGCAGCGGCTTCAACAAAGTACAGCTGCCCTTTGTCAGGTCGCAGCATACCGATGCTGGCCACGATCCGGTGATCAACCGGTATACCCAGCTCCTGACGCAGCAGACTCACATCACGCTCAGGATAGAATCGCTCGGTATCAACCCCTGCAGGCGCCACATCCACCCGTTCTGCCGACGTCAGCCCAAGCTGGCACAAATTGTCGCGAATGGCTCCGGCCGTCACCACAATACGGTCACTGCCGTGTCGCCATACCCAGTCGCTCAGGCGACCTCTGCGCACGGTGGACGTCACATGCCGTGAACGCACTACCGCCAGACCGGACAACAGCCGACAGACTGCAGCGTAGACCGCATCGCGATTGCCATGACAGTCAAGCAACTCAATCCGGTGCTGACGCAGGAACTTCATCAGACGCAACAGGGTTAACGGGTGCAGGCTCCCCTTGACCACCAGCGGAAAGGCAGGCAACTGCCGCCGCAGCGCTTCCTGCAATATTTTTGACCCCGGTCTTGCGATCAGCCAGACCTGATGTCCATGTGCCAGCAGCCACTCCATCTGTTCGATGATACGCAGCTCCTGACCACCCCAGTTCATACTGGTTTCGAAATGCGCAATATTGATGGCTCTCGTCCTTTGCTCTGCGGAACTTAATGCACTGGCAAGGGCTGCATTCGACAGCCAAAAGCCCGTCATGCCTCCATCACAAGGCCGTTCCTTTGTTATTTTCCGTGCGTCATCCTCTCGCACGTTCCTCATCAAAACCCATTGCTGAGGTCTTCGCCTCATACTCTGCCTGACATGACGACGGCACACTTTGCGGAGCCGACGCTATCAGAGCCTTTTATTTGACCTGTTTGACAGCGGTGTCGCTTCGGCGCTTCTTTTCGTCCGCCAGATACCAGGCTTTAAAATACTTCAGAAAACTGTACATCATGGCGTACACCGCCGTGACCACGCCCACCTTGCCATCTTTCCAGGCCCCCTTGCGGAAGTACCATTTCCAGAAAGAACCGATACTGCTCAGCACCGCCTTGCCCAGCGAGGGTTTGACCTCCTTGTACTGAATCAGGCGGCTGGTATAGCCATTCAGCTTGGTGAATACCTCATGAATGCTGTAGAAGGTGTCATGCCGCACATGGCCGCCCAGAATGCGGGTAGTCTTGAATCCTGTTGGCTTGTCATCTACCGGCGCATCATTGAAACGTGCCTGCTGGCGATTGAACAGACGCACCGGAAAATCAGGAGAAGATACCGGATAGATGGCGTGCACCTGCTGACCCAGCACATACCAGTAGCGACTGATGCGAAACGCCTGAGTCATCTCCGGCGTCGTGCCGCCCTTCAGTTCTCTGATCTGCTGCAGGCTGTCAGCATCCATGATTTCATCGCTGTCCATGCACAAAACCCAGTCATTACTGGCGTGGCTGATTGCCACATTCATCTGTTCCGCATGAGTGGTATAGGGCCGCGAATAAGGCGTGATGCCAAACTCGGCACAAATGGCAAAAGTACTGTCGGTACTGCCGGAATCCAGCACGATCAGCTCATCAGCAATCTCTGCCAATGGCGCCAGCACCTGACGCAACAGGCGTTCGGAATTATGGGTCAGAACACAAACTGAGAGTGCAAACATGGATCAGCGTTACCCGCCTCAATAGTCCGTAAGAGCGTCATGGGCTCAGCCAGTTCAAACTTTGAACTCGTCATCCTGAGCCACATCCTCGACCTTGGGCCTGGCCTGCTCGGCCCGCACCTTGGCATATTTGATAAAGCTGTTGAAACAGCCAATAGCGATATGTACCAGCCCCGGGACACCGTCCCTGAACCCCTGTCGCACCACATAGAACTTGAGAAAGCGCAGGATCGGACTGCCAACCAGCTTACCGCCGCTGATATGCTTGCCGCGGGCAATCAGGTTGTCGGCCTGCAGGCTGGTATAGCGATTCTGTTTGAGCAGATACTGCTCCAGGCTTTCTGCCGACTCATGCAGCAGATCCCCTTTTAGTTTACCTACCCGACGCTCGTGACCATGACTGGTATCTACCCAGTCCACCTTTTCGTGGACCTCATCGGTCGACCACTGCAACTGACGGCGGTCAAACAGACGCAGACTGTAGTCCGGATACCCTTCACCGTGGCGCAGCCAGCGCCCCATAAACAGGTTGCAACGTGGCATACGAAAACCGGCCAGCGCCGGTTGCTGCATCGCCGCCTCAATGCTGGCACGCAGCTCCGGTGTCACCTGTTCATCAGCATCAAGGCAGAGCACCCAGTCATGACGGGCCAGCTCGACAGCCTTGCGCTTCTGCGGCCCGTAACCCAGCCAATCCTGATGCACCACCTTGGCACCAAAGCGACGACATAGCGACTGGGTACCATCATTACTGCCGGAATCAAGCACCAGCACTTCGTCGCAGAACTCCAGCGAATCAAGGCAGGACTGGATCCGCGATGCTTCGTTGAAAGCAATAATGACTGCCGACAGCGGCTCCCGGCTACGACGCTTCACTGACTATCCTCCAGCAGTTGCAACCATCGTTGCCATACTCGCTCAGGCGTCAGGCTACGAAAGACTTCCGGCTCCACGCTACTGCCGTCCGGTGCGGTGAACTGCCTCGCCTCCAACCAGCACTGACGTTCGCCGTAGCCTCCGACCAGAGCCGGATCAGTCGGTCCGAACAGCATCAGATTGGGCACTCCCAGTGCAGCCGTCAGATGCGCCAGTCCGGTATCCACCGCGATGACACCACGGGCCCCTGCCAGCACTTCAGCGACCTGAGTCAGCCCCAGCTTAGGCAGCACCTCAACATGGCTAAACCCTTCCGCCAGTCGCTGTGCGCGCTGTTGCTCCCGTTTCAGCCCCCATGGCAGCTGCACCTGAAAACCTGCTGCACCCAGCCGTTGCAGCACGTCACGCCAGTATTCTTCGGGATAATGCTTGTCTACCCGTGTAGTGGAGTGCAGACACACTACCTTCTGTGACTCATGCTGCCAGGGAAAGCGTTGCTGCAGACCAAAGTCACCTGGCTGGTCAGGCAAGCGATAACCCAATGCCTGTGCAAACAACTGCCGGGTACGTTCCACCGCATGCTGCCCCCACACTACACGCAGGCGCCGGTCGTAACACAGGCTGGCCAGAGGCTCGCGCGCACTGTGCCAGTCAAAACCAAAATGCGGCCCACGCGCCTGACGCGTGGCAAAAAAGGCACTTTTCAACAACCCCTGAGCATCAATGATGGCATCGTAGCTGAGCGCACGCAGCTCATGCCGATACTGGCGCCATTCCCGCCATGTCGTGGCATCCTGCAGATGCTTGCGCCAGCGCCGGATGGCTACCGGAATGACCCGCTCCACGGCGGGATGCCAGTTAGGAATGGCGCTAAAGCCTTCCTCTACCACCCAGTCAAAGACAATACTCGGATCCGCCAGGCGGGCATCAGTCAGCGCAGGCAGCGTATGAATCACATCTCCCATAGAAGAGGTTTTGACGATCAGAACCCGTTTCACATCCCCTCCTGTATTTGCCTGGTCATGGTCTTGCACCCACCTGTTCAAGTGCTGTCAGCACCTGCTGTGAAGGCAACTCTTTCAGACATTTATAGTGACCATAGGGACAGCTGCGCTGAAAGCAGGGGCTACAGTCAATGCCGGTGCGAACAATGTCTACCTGCTTACCCAGCGGGGGTGTAAACGTCGGCGAGGTGGAGCCATAGACAGCCACCAGAGGTCGCTTAAGCGCCGCAGCCACATGCATCAAACCGGAATCGTTGCTGACCACGGCATGCGCCAGTGCCAGCAGGTCTACCGCATCGGCCAGTTCAGTCTGACCGGCCAGATTGAAACAGCGAGTCTGATAGTCAGTGGTCTGCAGGCTGATAATTTCAGCGGCACCGTGCTGGTCTTTGGCCGAGCCAAACAACCACACCTGCCATCCCTGCTGCAGATAGTGTGCAGCAACCTCAGCATAATGGCTTTCTGGCCAGCGCTTGGCTTCACCAAACTCTGCGCCCGGACACAGGGCTAGAACGGGTCTGTCCAGCGTCAGACCAAGGCGTTGTATTTGCAGATGCTGGTTGGTCAGGTCAGGCTGAAGCTCGGGCCAGGGCAGATCTGGCAGCTCACTGGCGTGGCGGACGGCAGGCACTGCCAGCGCGGCGAAGCGTTCGATCATGCGGGGGAAAGCAGCCTTGTCCAGCACCCGAATATCATTCAGCAGCAGGTAGCGCATCTCACCGCGCCAGCCCGTACGTCTGGGGATACTGGCAAACCAGGGCACCAGCGCCGACTTGAGAGAATTGGGAAGTACGATAGCCTGATCATAACCGCTGATGGCCAGCTGTTTACCCAGCGCACGGCGCACACCGATATCCAGCTTGCCATGCCCCAGCGGCATGGCAATCGCGTGGCGAACTTCGGCCATACGCGCCATCAACGGCAGGCTCCACACCGGCGCCAGCACGTCAATCTCCGCCTGCGGATCACGCAGCTTCAGCAGCTTGAATAGGGTTTGAGCCATGACCATGTCCCCAACCCAGGACGGCCCGACGATCAGTATCTTCACTCACGTACCATTTTGAAGTTGCCGGAAGCCTTTTCCCCCGATCAGACCTGCAACACTGAAAAAACCAGCGCACTACGTCGAAATTGAGCAGAAAAGCACCGAAAAAGTGTCGTACCCCGAAAGCAGGCCATGATAATTAACCCTCCTTGGAAAAACTACTGTAAAGGCCATCCCTTGCACTCTGCTGACCCATTCCAAGCATAGCGCAACACTATAATCCAGCCCGACGCAAGATAATCCTGGTCACGCCAATTCCATTTTCAGTCGGGATGCATACAATCAAAGCCTTGCAGCTCAACTGCAGGACTTTTCGGGTATCGACCTTTGCTCAGCTCGCAGAGATGATGTTTGCCAGTACCTCTCACCCTATTTAATAAAAGGTAGAGCCACAGCCAACCGTCAGCAGCGTTCGGGGCCGAAACCAGCAACTCCCAAGCTACCTCACGAACCCTTCTTCACTGATCGAAGCATTTCGTGGGTCAGGCTTAACAGCGACAACATTAGGATGATCTGTTATGGCGGCTTTTGGCTCCGTTTTCATGCCTGAAATGGCAATTTCCTGGTTTGATGGTGAACAGTGGAGTGGTACCGATGTGGTGCCCAGCAACAGCCTGCAGCTGCACCCCGGTGCCCATGTGCTGCACTACTCCAGCACCTGTTTCGAAGGGCTGAAAGCCTTCCGCCACGAAGACGGTTCCATCAAAATTTTCCGCATGGACCGCAATATTGCCCGTCTGGCGCAGAGCTCACAGCTGTTGTCGCTGCCTGAAGTGGATAAAGATCTGCTGGCCGACATGATCAAGACCATCGTCGCGCGCTTTGCAGCAGATGTGCCCGCCCGCCCCGGCTCCATGTATATCCGCCCCACTCACATCGGCACTGAAGCCGCTGTTGGCAAGGCAGCTGCGCCTTCACTTACCTCCTGTATGTACGTTCTGCTGTCTCCGGTCGGCGACTACTTCGCTGGTGGCGACCGCGCACTGCGTCTGCTGGTGGATGATGAAGGCATGCGTTGCCCACCGCACATGGGCATGGTCAAGAGCGGCGGCAACTATGCCGGAGCCCTGATGCCAACCCTGAAGGCTAAGGCTGAATACAAGGCCGATCAGGTGCTGTTCTGCCCCAACGGTGATGTACAGGAAACCGGCGCCGCCAATTTCCTGCTGATCGACGGCGATGAAATTATCACCAAAGCCCTGGACTCCAGCTTCCTGCACGGTGTGACCCGTGACTCTATCCTGACCCTGGCACGCGATCTGGGCATGAAGGTCAGTGAGCGTGAGCTGAGCGTGGACGAGCTGCTGGAACGTGCCGCCAAGCCCGGCACCGAAGCTGCCCTGTCTGGCACCGCTGCCGTCCTGGCACCTGTCGGTACACTGATTCACCGTGGTCAGGATATTGCTATCGGTTCTGGCGGCGTGGGCACCACCACTGTCAGGCTGCGCAAAGCACTCAACGACCTGCAGTGGGGCGTGAGTGAAGACAAGTTTGGCTGGCTGACCAGTATCTGACACGGCCACTCAGCCGCAGAAATGACAAAGGGAATCGAATGATTCCCTTTGTTGCATCTGGAGTATCCGGTGCAGTCACCATCCGCTGCTGACGACCTGCTGAGGATCCTTCACATGCCGGCCACAACCAGCTTCTCCCACAGTGCACTAACCGCCTCACGTAACTGATCCAGCTGGCCATCGGTCACTACTCCGGACTGATTCTGCAGCGTCAGTCGATGTCCTGCAGCGCGATAGGTTTTGTAGGCTTCACGTAAGGTCTCCGCTTCCGGCTCGCTCAACAGAGCCACCTGCTCAGCGGCATCCAGAATACGGATGTTGTCGGAATACTGAACCAGCTGGGGATAACGCTCGGCATAGGCCAGCGCCATGAACTGCACCAGAAACTCAATATCGACAATGCCTCCCTGATCCTGCTTCAGATGGAAAGCCTGTTCTTCACCACCGGTGCCGCTGCCCAGACTCTCGCGCATCTTCTGCCGCATCTGCAGTACATCCTGCCGCAGGGCTGGCAGCTCGCGTACCCGCGCCAGACAGTTCACTCGGGCCTGCTCAAAGCGGTGTGCCAGTCGTGGGCACCCCGCGACCACCCGCGCCCTGACCAGCGCCTGCTGCTCCCAGGTCCAGGCTTCATTGTCCTGATAGCTGACAAAGGCTTTCAGTGAGCTGACCAGCAGTCCGGAAGCGCCAGAGGGCCGCAGACGCATGTCAACCTCATACAGGGTTCCGGATGGCGTGAAGGTCGTCAGACTGTGGATTATTTTTTGTCCCAGCCGGGTAAAGAAAACCTGATTGGCCACCGGTTTGTCTGGCCCTTCGGTTTCACCGTTCACTGACGCATCATGCACAAACACCAGATCCAGATCAGAGCCATAGGACAGCTCGATGCCACCCAGCTTGCCATATCCGACAATGATAAAGTCCGGGTCGCACGGCTCGCCGTCCTCACGCCGTGGCCTGCCATGGCGATCAACCAGCGCCTGCCAGCACATCTGCAACACCCGTTCAAGAATGACTTCCGCCAGCCAGGTCAGGCTGTCGGACACCTTCATCAGGGGCAATACTCCAGTAATGTCAGCTGCCGCCGTGCGCAGCACCTGGGCGTGTTTGAAATAGCGCAGGGTTTCCATCAGCTGTTCCGTGTCCTGCTCCGGAATACGCAGCATCAACTGGTTCAGCTCATCACGCAGATGCTGTTTGTCCATCGGTTTGTAGAGCGCGCGGGTATCGATCAGCTCGTCCAGCAATACCGGATAACGCGACAGGTGCTCAGCAAACCAGGAGCTGGCGGCGCACAACCGCACCAGCTGTTCTAATGCCTGCGGGTTCTCGCTAAGTAGTAACAGGTAGGCAGTCCGGCGCAGCACCGCCTCTACCAGCAGCAGTACCCGCTCCAGCGTCTGCTCAGGTTCGGGCTGTCTGGCCACCAGCGGCATCAGCAACGGCACCAGTGCCACCAGCCGCTCTCGTCCCATCGGCTGCATCACCTGATAGCCCTTGCTCAACTTAAGATGGGCTATGGCTTTGAACACCCGCTCTGGTGCAGTGAAACCCTGCTCCTGCAGCCAGGCAGTGGAGACCTCATCGCCTTCCTCAGCATCCCAGCAGCCTATCCAGGCTTCGCCTCCACTGTCAGCCTCGTTATTTTCTTCCTCCACATCGGTGATCACCTGATCAAAGTGATGTCGCACCTGCTGTCGATGTGACTCCAGCAACACACTGAATGATGCCCATGATTCACAGCCCATCACCCAGGCCAGACGCTGGCGTAACAGCCCATCATCGGGCAGCAACTGGGTCTGCTGATCGGCCTGGGCCTGAATGGCGTGCTCGGTATCACGCAGGAACAGATAGGCCTTGGTCAGCAGATCCACCACCGCTCGCGGCATACCCACCGCTTCAGGCAACAATGGCAGGATGGCCAGCAGTTCCCGTTGCTGCAGACGCTTGTCACGCCCGCCACGGATCAGCTGAAACGCCTGAGCGATAAACTCCACTTCACGAATGCCACCCCGTCCCAGTTTGACGTTATGTTCAACGCCTTTGCGCCGCACTTCACGATTGATCATCTGCTTCATGCTGCGCAGCGACTCGAAGGCGCTGTAGTCCAGATAACGGCGATAGACGAAGGGACGCAGGCTGTCGAGCAGACGTTCACCGGCCTGTTTATCGCCGGCCACCACCCGTGCCTTGATCATGGCGTAGCGCTCCCAGTCCCTTCCCTGCTCCTGATAATAGGTCTCCATGGCCAGAAAACTGGGTGCCAGCGTACCGGCGGTACCGTAAGGGCGCAGACGCATATCAACACGAAAAACGAAACCGTCCACCGTCTGCTGATCCAGTGCCTGAATCACCTTCTGCCCCAGCTTGACGAAGAACTCCTCATTAGACAGCTCACGCTTGCCGCCCTGCGTATCGCCCTTTTCCTCGAAGGCAAAGATCAGATCGATATCGGACGACAGATTCAGCTCTTCCGCCCCCAGCTTGCCCATGCCCAGCACGACCAGCTGCTGCGGCCTGCCGGACTCCCTGCCGGCAGGCACACCAAAGCGTTCGCACAGGCGCGGATAATGCCAGTCAATTGCAGCCTGGATGCAACTGTCTGCCAGCAGGGACAGCACCGCAGTGGTTTGCTGGGTGGAATAAATACGGTTGAGGTCTTTCCAGATGATGTCGGTCATTGCCCGATGGCGGAACAGACGCAGACTTTTCTGCAGCGCCTGCTCATCACCTGCTGTCGACACCAGCGCCTGCAGTTCCTCACTCCAGATATCGACCGATGTCAGTGTCTGGTCCTGCAACTGACAGAACAACCAGTCGGGATGGCGCCGCCACTGGTCGACAACATAGTCGCTGCCCAACGCGACCTGGCACCATGCCGGATGATCTGCAGGTGAGGCCTGCAGCAACTGTTCACACTGTGCCGGAGTCCAGAAGGGGCTTTCAGCGAGTCTGGCCAACTGTAGCTGAAGCAGCTCCGCCAGCTCAGTGGGTAACGAAGCAGTAGGCGGGGAATATCGGGTGGCGGGAATAAGAGTGCCCATCGGCCCCTCCTTTCTTATTGTCTGTCGGTCAGACCTCCGCCTTTAAACGAAGGCGTCAGGGCATGACCACAAGGGCATTTAGCTCGGCATATTCTAGCCAAATCAGGATTGGCACTCTGCTGTTCTTTCGATGAAGCCAGCCTGCGATGATTACATGTCAGCCGGAGCCAGCGCCTGTTGTAACGCTGGCAGGTGCTCTTCTACCCACGAAGGATTGATCGGCCCCCAGCTGCGCAGCTGGTAATAACCCTCATTGTGCCGTCCCCCTTCACGCTGCACAAACTGGCAGTCGATACCAATATCCGACAAATCCGCCAGCGTATCCTGAATCGTACGCCGCGGCATGGCGGTCAACTCAACCAGACTGGAAAGGCTGTGCTCCTGCTGAGCTACCAGCCAGCTGAGATAAAGTTTGCGGTAAAAGGCCTTCTGCTGTTTTGACACCACTGCTTTTGTATCCCTTTGTTAATTCACCCCATCAAGAGCGAAACCAGACTCTGTTGCCCGGCGGCTGGCAACCAACAAAATCAGTCATTTGCATTCTTTACATTGACTGATATATTGCACTCCAAATGTAACATTTTGAAAACTTTAAACCAGGAAAGGCTACCTATGCGTTTGCTCTCCTCTGTTATCACGTTAACTATTGCCTCCAGTCTAACCGCCTGTGTCAGCACGGCAGTGAAGCAGGAAAATCGCGATCAAACGGGCAAGTTTGATGGTCAATGGACTCTTAACTATGTCATGCATAAAACCGAGCAGCGTATTGGACATGTGCTTTACACCTGCTCAGGCGATAAAGGCACTTTGAATATCAAAATCAATAATGGTGAAGTAACGGGTGACCTGCAGTCAGAACAACCCACCTATGTTGACGCCAATGGCCATATCTACTTCGTATCATCTCACTCTGAGGAAGGGTTCTCGCTCGATACCCCCGCAAGCGATGCGCCCGGTAGCAGAATTCTGATGAACATTGATCTAAGCGAGACAGCAGGCACCGGCAAAATGATTTTTGCCATGGGAACCGGTAATGCGGGCTGCCCTGGCACCCTGACCCTGACCAAGCACGGCAACTAAGTTGCAAACACCTCAGGCGAGAGCGCGTTTAGCTCTCGCCCTGATCCATCTGCACCAGCAGTTGCAACGCCTCCTCAAAACGATAACTCCCGGCCAGCGACGCAATACGCTGCAGTTGGGCCAGCTGACCATACTGCTGGTATAACTCGCGTGCCATCTGCGCTGCCTGAGCATCATCGTCCTCCAGTAACCTGCGCAGTGCACTCAGCTGCCCGGCTGAAGGCACTCCTGCAGTAGCTTCAATCGGCATCACGTCTGGTGATGGCGTCCCGTCTTCTTCATCTCGCAGCTGCGCCTCAATAGCAGTAAGTACCTGCAGCATCCCATCCAGCAACACCTGCTGTTCAGTGGCGGACCAGAGCTGCTGCTTGCCGGCCTGCAGCTCCAGCCGCTGGCTCAGTTCAGCCAGAGCGCCTGCACCAATGGTGCCGCTTAACCCTTTCAGGGTATGCAGCAGCAGACCCAGCTGCGACCAATCCTGCTGCTGGTAGGCCTGCTTCAGCTCATCACAGGTCTGCTTGTGAGACTCTGCTACCCGTTGTAATACCCGCAGATAGAGTGCGCGATCGCCGCCCATATAGGCGATGGCGGACTCGCTATCCAGCACGGTGGCCATATCCGGTAAAAACAGAGACGGCTCAGCAGACGTTTTCTGGCCTGTTACTTTAGCGGTGCTGTCGACCGCCCTGTCGCCGTCGCGGGTGGGTGTCGGCAGCCATTGAGTCAAGGTTCTGAACAGTTCAGCCACGTTGATAGGTTTGCCGATATGATCATTCATCCCGGCATCCAGGCAGCGCTGACGATCCCGGCTCATGACATTGGCAGTCATGGCGATAACCGGAAGTGATGCCCAGCGAGCTTGCTGGCGCAACTGGCGGGTCGCCGTCAGGCCATCCATGACAGGCATCTGCACATCCATCAGCAATGCATCAAAATCGTCTTCTGCCAGCGCCGCCAGCGCCTGTTGCCCATCGCCCACCAGCACCACATCGATACCGGCATGGTGCAGTAACTCACTGATGATCTGCTGATTGATCTCGTTATCTTCGGCCACCAGCACTTTCCGCCCAGCCAGCAGCTGCCCCCCTTCCAGGGTCTCACTGATCATAGTCTGCTCAGGTATCCCGTCCACCCAACCACTGCCGAAGAGTTTGATAATGGCATCTGCCAGCTGTGACTGGCTGACGGGCTTGACCAGATAATCAGCCGCCTGCAGCGCCGTCGCCTGGTCTTTCACCTCCTGATCACTGTAAGCCGATACCATGATGACGGCAGGTGGCGGTCCGGGCAGATGACGGATCAGTTCCAGCGTCGCGCAGCCATCCATATCCGGCATATTCCAGTCCAGCAATACCAGCGCATAGTGGCGGTCAGCACAACAGGCCAGGGCCTCCTCGCCACAACTGGCCTGAGTCACATGAAAGCCCATTGCTTCCAGATACTGGGCAAGCACGTAACGCACACTGAGATGGTCATCCACCACCAGCACTTCAGCCCCCTTCAGCTCCACAGGCAGCGTGGGCCGCGGCAGGCTCTGGATCTCTGCCTCGCGGAGTACCACCGAGAACGAGAAGGTACTGCCGACACCGGCCTCACTCTCTACCTCAACCTGACCGCCCATCATCCGCACCAGCCGCTGGCAGATACTCAGGCCCAATCCGGTGCCGCCATAGCGACGGGTCGTGGTGGTGTCTGCCTGACTGAATGCTTCAAACAGCTTGCCTTGCTGCTCGGCAGTCAAACCGATACCACTGTCGTGCACGGCAAAGCCCAGTCGCACCTCCCCCAGCTGTAGCGCCGAATCGGCACAACGTCGGATATGCAGGCTGATTTCACCCTGATGGGTAAACTTCACCGCATTACTCATCAGATTGAGCAGCACCTGCTGCAGTCGCAGCGGATCACCCAGCAGACCAACCGGTACATCGCTGTCCTGATGAAGCTGTAATGTCAGCCCCTTGGCAGCGACACTCCCGCCAATCAGCACCCGCACCTGCTGGATAATGTCGTTGAGGTCAAAGGGCACCTGCTCCAGATGCAGTTTGCCCGCTTCGATCTTGGAGAAATCGAGAATGTCGTTGAGGATGCCCAGCAGACTCTGCGCCGAGCCGTGGATTTTCTGCAGATAGTCATGCTGCCTTGGGTTCAGCTCGGTCAGCAGCGCCAGATGGGCCAGACCGATGATCGCATTCATCGGGGTGCGAATTTCATGACTCATATTGGCCAGAAAATCACTTTTCATGCGATTGGCTTCATCCGCCGCCTGCTTGGCCCGGCGCAGCATGATCTCCAGCTGTTTGAACTCACTCATGTCATGCACCACCGCCATCACTCCCGGACGACCACGCAGCACGACACGGCGCAGAGCGACCTGAGCAGGCAGCAGACTGTTGTCGCTACAACGGAACAGCCATTCAAAGCGTACCGGATAATCGCTGTGCAGCGCCTGCTCCATATATTCGCCCAAGAGCTCGGCAGACAGACGTCCATCTGCCTGACGCTGCAGGGAGAACGGCTCCTGCCACGGCCGCATCCCCGCCAGTACCGTATCGGCAGGCAGACGCAGTAGCGAGCGCGTCGCCGGACTGCCTTCCAGTAACTGTTCACCCTCCAGCAGCCACAAGGCATCAGCCGATGCGTCAAAGATTACCCGCAGCTGCTCCTCGGCCTCCTTCTGCTGTGACAGGTCAACGAGAATACCGATCATGCCCGAATGCCCGTCCTCCTGACGGAACCCCCTGCCCCAGAACAGACAATAGCGACTGATGCCGTCACCGCAGACACGCAGCCCTTCGTCCTGATACTCCCCCTGACTGCGAATCAGCGCCATATCGCTGTTGTGCGTGTCAAGATTGGCCTGTTCAGGCAGATAGCCGACGTCCATCAGCGTCCTGCCGATGATCTCCTCGCGCTGCAGCGCGTTGAACTGTTCAAAGGCCCGGTTGCACAGCACATAGCGACCTTCGCCATCTTTGACGAATACCGGGTAAGGCAGGGTATCCAGCAACAGTTGCAGGAATTGCAGCTGCCCGCTCAGCTCACGGGTGCGACGCTCCACCCGCTCTTCAAGCTCGGTGTTGGTCGCCTGCAGATGCTGGGCAGAGCGCTCCAGCTGTATGCCCATGGTCCGGGTAGCACTGAGCAGCTGCTCCAGCTCCCTGATACGGTTACCCCTGATCGGCTGATCAGCAAACTGGCCCTCGGCAAACTGCAGGCTCAGCCGCGCCAGTGCCGTCAGCGGCTTCGACAATCGCCGTGCATAGAGACCGATGGCCAGAGCTGCGACCAGCAGACACAACAGCAACAGGCCAAGACTGTACAAATAGCGCTGACTGAAATCCGGTACGAAATCATCGTCCGGTGCCAGAGCAATACCAAGAAAGACCAGCTCGCCACGACGAAAACGCGATACCAGACCCGTCCAGCGTCCACCATTATCAAAATGCACCTCCGCCTGCCCTTGCCGGCTGAAACGCAGTCCCTGCTTAAAGAACGCGGCAGGTATAGCCTGAGCATGCTGGATCAGGTAACGGTTGATCGGATCCTCATCGAGCGTATCGGCTGCAATCTGGCTGCTACCACTACCCACCAGCACTGTGGAGCGACCGTTATAACTGACATAGGTGCTGTCCAGACTGCGGATCAGCAGATCCAGACGCACATTGAAGCGCACCAGCAGACGTTCACCGTTGCTCAGGTCAAGGGTGCTGCCAAGGTCGATGACGGGCTGATCATTGCGTGGATCAAGATACGGTACCGACCAGCTGAAACGCTGCCCGCCGGTGCCTGGCTGCAGGGCCTCCTGCACACTCTGCATCCAGACAGCATCGGGGGCAGGCATCCCCTGACCGGACTGTGCACTGACGTCGCCACTACGCTCATCCCACACCTTGCGCCAGGTCGCTAACTCCGGCGCATTCCAGTAGCCAGAGATATTTTGCCACTGCTGACGTGCCACCGGCGCAGCGACGAAGTATTTACCGGAAGAAGAATAAAAGCTGATCGCAGAAATGTACGGATACTCACGCATCAGCGGATACAGCCACTGACTGGAGTCTTCCAGCGTGAACGGCCGCAGCAGACCGGCCTGCAGCCAGCTGCGGACCATGCTTTGCTGTGACTGAATTTCGTCCAGCAGGCTGTCGACCTGGCGGCCCACACGGGTATTGACCTTATCCAGCTGCAGCTGGGTGATATTACGCAGGGTGGGGCTGATGATCAGCTGCTGAAAGAAGAGGAAAAACAGCAGCACGATGAGGGTAATCAGAGTGACCATGACCCAGGTCATGCTGCTACGAATGCTGTGATGGGCACCCGCTCCCTGCACGGCAAGCGGTTGTTGTGTCTGATCGCCAAGCTGCATACCCAGTTTCCCTTCAATCGCCGTAACGGGAGCGGACTTCCAGAATCTGTGGCATCAGTGTCACGAACGCGTCCACCAGCCTCGGCTCAAAATGCTGACCTGACTGGTCGCGAATAAAGCCGATAGCGTCTTCATCACTCCAGGCCGGCTTATAAGGCCGCACTGAAGTCAGGGCATCAAACACATCGGCCAGCGCCACGATACGCCCGGCAAGGGAAATTTCTTCACCCCGCAGACCCTGAGGGTAACCGCTGCCATCCCACTTTTCGTGGTGATGAGCAATGATTTCCCGTGCCAGCGTCAGTAACAGATGGGAATCATCATCCCCCATGATCTCCAGACCGTACTGCACATGGCGCTGCATTTCGGCCCACTCGGTGGCGTCGAGCTTGCCCGGTTTGAGCAGGATATGATCCGCAATACCGATTTTACCGATGTCATGCATGGGGGCAGCCTGCTTGAGCAGCTGGGCGGTTTCTTCATCCATACCGATGGCATGCGCGAGCAGATAGGCGTAGTGGCTCATCCGCACCACATGCATACCTGTCTCGTTGTCTTTGTACTCTGCCGCTTTGCCCAGATACTGGATAATTTTCTGCTGCGCCAGCTGCAGCTCGGAGGTGCGCTGCTGCACCAGCTGCGACAGGCTTTTCTGCTGATCGTAGAGAGCCAGCTGTGCCGCCACACGGGCCTTGACGATACGTGGATTGATGGGTTTGGAGATAAAGTCGACCGCCCCCGCTTCCAGCCCTTTGACTTCATCTTCACTGGAGTTGCGGGCAGTGATAAACATCACCGGGATACGCTGGGTCAGGGGATCCTGCTTGAGACGGCGGCACAGTTCATAGCCGTCCATCCCTGGCATCATCACGTCCAGCAGCATGATGTCCGGCAATGGCTGACGCTGGGCAATCTGTAATGCCTTCTCAGCGCTGAGGGCCACCCGTAGCTGGTAGCCCTCCCCCAACGCGCCGACCAGTACGTCAATATTTTCCGGATTGTCATCCACCACCAGAATCGTTGCTTTGCCCATGCCTGTTCCTTAATTCATGAACAGCCGCCAGTCAGCGCGCCTGTCGAGGAGATATCAGCACCCACCGTTGTCCGGTGGTCAGTTTCTGCAGTGCGGTCAGCATTGCCAGCAACACAGCCTCAGATCGTATTCACGCTCTCAGAGGCGGCAGCCTTTGTCACTAGCAGCCTCTGCGGTACAGCAGCGAAAAAGAGTAAGTGTACCTCTGTCATTTAGTCAGAATTATTTCTGCCCTGACAGTATTGGACAGCCAGTCCGAATAAATCATCACGAACCAATAAAGCTGGCGGCCTGCTGAGCCTGCTGTTCGGCATCTGCATGCAATCGCCACTGCTTCAGCACCAGCCAGGCACTTAGTTGTAGCAGCAATGCCCCCACCCAGGGCTCATCCAGCAGTTGCTGCCAGGCCTGACGTGAGTTCAGGCGCTCCTGCTTCAACAGCGGACTGTGCTCCAGACCGGTCAGCCCCTGAATGGTGCGAAATGCCAGCATTCCTGACAAGCGCGCCTCCAGCAGGGACAGCTGCTGTGCCACTGCCTTGTCCGGCGTCGGGATGACCGCCGCAAAACTGAGAATGACGTCAATCAGCGAGCGAATATGGCTCCGTACCAGCTCAAGATGGCGGCTAAGCCCGGTGCTGGCATAGATTTCCCAGTGGCGCTGCCAGCCATTCAGATAATAGCCAAACAACTGCTCATATACCTGTTCGTGGCTGGCATCACTCTCCAACTGCGGGACCGCCTGATCTCGCGGCTCCTGCTGCAGAAACAGACAATAACCACGCTCACCCTTGCTGATATCACAGACATAGAGCGGCAAGTCCTGTGCCAGCTGCTCAGCCAGACTGAACAGGTCTGCCACCTGCCCCTGCTTCAGCTCCATTTCCACTTCGGAAATGACCTGCGTGCGCTCACCTGCCAGTACCTTGCCCTGATCCAGCACCAGCTCGATATCACTGTCACGCCAGCGCAGCCGCCATTGATGACGCACAAAATCCGTCGTGAAAGCTGGGGTCAGTTTTTCCAGGCATTGCTCCAACGATACGGGCCAGGACCCTTCCGGCAGCAACGACAGATCCAGAACCGGCCCTGCCAGCGGATATTCCCACTCGCCTCGCTGGTGCAGCCCGCCAAGGCTATGTCCCTGGGTTTTAAGGGTCTGCAGGTACTGCTCACCAGCACGACGGATACGCAGTGCCACCCGGTTGCGTTGCAGTGCCAGATCAGGGGTATCGAAGTAGGTATTGAACAGAGTTTTACTGCCCTGATCCTCCGCCTGCTGCAGCAGCGGGTGGTGCCGCAGCGCATCCACAAAGGCAGGCGTCAGGCTCAGTTTCAGTTCGGTTTCATGACTCATTATTAGGGCTTCCTGTGTATCCGTCTGCCTCGATCAGCTTGCTATAACAACGTGTTGGGACACGCCAGATCAGGCAGGAAAATGTCCGGTAATTTCTCGCGCCGTGGCAACCGCATAGTTGTCTGTCATGCCACTGATAAAATCGAGCACCTTGAGATAGCAGGTGTACAGATCATCGCCTGCCACCGGTCGGGTCGATCCCATCAGCATCAGCAGGCGCTCGCTCTTGAAGCTTATACCGGGGTGAAGCGCCTGCTCACGCGCTGCGTCAATAAAATGGGTCAGCAGCTTTTCCAGAGTGGCATACGCCGCCAGTTCAGAACGGGTACGGGCGCTGTGGCGGAAAATACGCTCACGGGCGACGGATTTGGCCTGCTGCACACTGGTGCGGGTCGCCTCATCGCAATGGCTGATCAGATCACCGTCCAGCTGACCTGTCAGAATCGCCTGATGATGCAGCACGAAGGCATCGCATACCGCACTGACCAGATGCTCGATAGCCTTGCCACGCAGCAGTGACAGTTTCTTGGTGGAGTTGGGGGAGTACGCCGCCTCAAAGGTGTTATGCCGCAACTCATCCAGTTTGGCCTGCCCCACCAACGGCCGCAGAATATCCACCACTTCGTCTTCACGCAGCAAACCCAGCTCGACACCGTCTTCCAGATCAAGAATGGCGTAGCAGATATCGTCAGCGGCTTCCATCAGATACACCAGCGGATGACGGTGATAGCCGCCATCTGTGCGGGGCAGCAGGCCGAGCCTGTCGGCAATCTGCTGCAGGATGCCCTGCTCCGCCTGATTGCAGCCGTACTTTTCCTTCACCGCGACCATCGGATGATCCGATACCCAGGGGTATTTGAGAAAAGCGCCCAGAGTGGCGTAAGTCAGGCGCATACCGCCGCGCTGGTAGTGATACTCCAGCTGCGTCAGTACACGGAAGCCCTGCGCATTGCCCTCAAACACCAGAAAATCCTGTTGCTGGGCATCGGTCAGACCGTCCAGCAGGCCACGCTTACGCGCTTCGGTAAACCAGTGGCGAATAGAGGCTTCGCCAAAATGGCCAAAGGGCGGATTACCAATGTCATGGGCCAGACAGGCAGACTGCACGATGGCCCCCAGATCATAGGGACTGCAGTGTGCAGGTAGCTGTCCGGCAATGGCCTGGCCGACCTGTATCCCCAGACTACGACCGACACAGCTGACTTCCAGGCTGTGAGTCAGGCGGTTATGGACGTTGTCATTATGGGAAAGTGAATGAACCTGCGTTTTCTTGGTCAGGCGCCGGAAGGCATTGGAAAAGACGATGCGGTCATGGTCCTTGTGAAACGGCGTGCGTCCCGGCTCACGCTGCTCCTGTTCCTGTTTGCCGAGGCGTTCGGTGCTCAGCAGGTCATGCCACTGCATCATGGTCATCGGTGACTATCCTAAAGGTATGGACACGCTGTCAGTGCGGCACGGCAGAATCACACCCGCAAAGACGACAAAAAAACGGGCGATCAACGGCTGATCACCCCACCACAGGCCGCCCAGCCATCGCGTGGCGCCTATACAAAGCGGTGGAATGGTTTTAGCCTAACAGGCTGTGACGCATCTGAGAATCAATCGCCCCGGAGAAAACCATGGCCCTGCCAAGCCTTCGCCAGCAAATCGAACAGTTGATCGCCAGCCCCTCGGTGAGCTGTACCCGTGCGGATCTCGACATGAGCAACCGGGGGGTGATCGAGCTGCTGGAAGGCTGGCTCAGCCATCTGGGCTTTACCACTGAAGTGATGGAAGTCGCCCCCGGCAAGTTCAACCTGATGGCCACGCTGGGCAGCGGCCCCGGTGGACTGGTGCTGTCGGGCCATACCGACACCGTGCCCTGCAATGAGGAGAAGTGGCAGAGCAACCCGTTCAGGGTGACTGAGCGCGACCAGAAACTGTATGGTCTGGGCAGCTGTGACATGAAGGGGTTCTTCGCCGTCGCCATCGAAGCGCTGCTGCCCTTCCTCGAACAACCCGGCCCGGCAGGCTTCAAGGAGCCCCTGATCATTCTGGCTACCGCTGATGAAGAGTGCTCAATGATAGGGGCACGCGCCCTGGCCGAATCCGGTCGCCTCAAGGCCCGCAAGGCAGTGATCGGGGAGCCAACCAGCCTGCGGCCCATCTATCAGCACAAAGGCATCATGATGAATGGTCTGCGCATTACCGGGCAGGCGGGCCACTCTTCCAACCCGGCATTGGGTAACAGTGCCATGGAAGCCATGCACAGCGTCATGACCGAGCTGATGGGCTTCCGTCAGGATATCCAGAGTCGCTACCGCAATGCCGACTTTACCGTACAGGTACCGACCCTCAACCTGGGCTGCATCCATGGTGGCGACAATCCGAACCGCATCTGCGGCCAGTGTGAACTGGAGTTCGACCTGCGCGCCTTACCCGGCATGGACAACGATGAACTGTTCGCGCAGATGCAACAGCGGCTCCAACCTGTGGCTGAGCGCCATAATGTCAAATTCGAGCTGTATCCTCTGTTCCCGCATATTCCGGCGTTCTCCAATCAGCGCGAACTGGAACTGATCCAGACCTGCGAACGCCTGACCGGCCACAGCGCCGAGAGCGTGGCCTTTGCCACTGAGGGCCCGTTCCTGCAGAAAATGGGCATGGAAACCCTGATACTCGGCCCCGGCTCCATTGATCAGGCCCATCAGCCCGATGAATTTCTGGCGCTTGATCAGATCGAACCTGCTGTACGCATCCTGCGCGGTCTGATCAAACGCTACTGTCTGCAGACTGAGGCTTGATGATCCGGGCTGTTTTTCCCATAGTAGGCTCCTTTACCACCGCGGAGCTGGAGCAGCTTCGCAACCCAATTGAGGTAAACAGAACAACGTGAACAACCAGGCACAGGTAAACGTCAGCTGGTTCCGCCATAGCTCGCCCTACATCAATGCCCACCGTGGCAAAACCTTTGTACTGATGCTGGGGGGTGAGGCGCTGGAGCACCCCAACTTCGCCAATATCATTCACGACATCAGCCTGCTCAACAGTCTGGGGGTACGACTGGTACTGGTGTATGGCACCCGCCCGCAGATCGAGGCTCGACTGCAGGAGCGAGGCCTGCCAAGCCGCATGTATCAGCACCAGCGCATCACCGACGAAGCCACCCTGAACTGTGTGAAAGAAGCGGTCGGTCTCGCCCGTATTGATATCGAGGCCCAGCTGTCACTCGGTCTGGCCAACTCACCGATGTTCAATGCCCAGATCCGCGTGATCGGTGGCAATGTGGTGACGGCCCGCCCTCTGGGAGTCCGTGACGGGCAGGACATGTGCTACACCGGCGAAGTCCGGCGGGTGGATGCCAACGCCATCAATCGTTTGCTGGCAGAGGGTAACATTGTCGTCCTGTCCAACCTGGGTTACTCCCCCACCGGTGAAGTGTTCAACCTGTCAGTGGAAGATGTGGCTACCCGCACCGCCACGGCCCTCAGGGCAGACAAGCTGATTGCCTTTGGCGATGAGCCGGGGGTGGTCAACAAGGATGGTGAGGTGATCAACGAGCTGCTGGCAGCCAAAGCCGAGCGTCTGGTGAAACAGCATCTGGCCAGTCTGGGTGAGCATGATCCCATCAGCCAGCTGGCGCGTATCCTGAAAGCACTGGTGGACGCCTGCCGGGGAGGGGTAAAACGCACCCATCTGATTTCCTACCAGACCGATGGCGCGCTGCTTACCGAGCTGTTCAGCCGCGAAGGCTCCGGCACCATGGTGATTCAGGAATCGTATGAACAGATGCGTCAGGCCACTATTGAGGATGTCGGTGGCCTGATTGAGCTGCTGCGTCCGATGGAAGAGGCAGGCATTCTGGTGCGCCGTTCACGCGAGCTGCTGGAGGCTGAGATTGAGCGTTTTACCGTGGTGGATCGTGACGGCACCATCATAGGCTGTATGGCGCTTTATCCCTTCCCCGATGAAGGTTGTGCTGAGCTGGCCTGTGTTGCCGTGCATTCTGAGTATCGGGGCGATGATCGCGGTCTGCAGATGCTGGAACATATTGAGCGACGGGCCCGTGAAATGGGCCTGAGTGAACTGTTTGTACTGACCACACGCACGGCTCACTGGTTTGTAGAAAACGGCTTTGTGCTGAGTCCGCTGACCCGTCTGCCTGCGAAGAAGAAAGAACTCTACAACTACCAGCGCAACTCCAAGGTGTTTTTCAAAACCCTGTAGCTGATCTGAGTTCCCGCAAAACGGTACAGACCCATTCTGTACCGTTTTTGCCAGGGACACGACTCAACGGCCTTGTACCCTCATTGGCTCTGCCACCCCACAGCCTGCCCCATCCCTGCACTTTTCTTCAACAGACGCCGTATCCTGTCGTGCATTCTTTTCATACGGCGAACATATCGGCTAATTACGGGGAGGAAAGCAAGGTTTGCTCAGCACAACTTCTTCGCTGTCCGCATAGGCAATGCAGGTCAAAACACGATGGGCAGCGAGCTCACGCTGGTTGAGACCATGGGGCGTAACACCACGGTAACTGATCGCTCCGGACAGCAGGGTACACTGGCAAATTCCGCAGACGCCATTTCGACAGGCCTGACGGACAGGGACCGCCCGGGCTTGTAAAGCCGCCAGCAGGGTCGGTGAGGAAGATACATCAGCAGAGAGGGGTTGCGCCTGCAGATCAGTGGCACCGAGATCGATCTCCAGTGCCAGTTCGGGCAGTCGCAACCAGGGCACGCGACTTACTCCGTGCGCTCGAACATCAGGTCCCAGACTCCGTGGCCGAGGTTTTCACCACGACGCTGAAACTTGGTTACCGGCCGCCATTCCGGCTGCGGCGAATACTCGCCCACGCCCTGCACATTGCTGTATCCGGGAGCCATGGTCATCACTTCCATCATGTGCTCGGCATAAGGCTGCCAGTCTGTAGCCATATGGAATACGCCACCCAGCTTCAGTTTGCTGCGCAGCTTCTCGACAAAGTCAGGCTGAACGATACGGCGCTTGTGATGTTTTTTCTTCGGCCAGGGATCAGGGAAGAACAGCTGCAGGGTATCTATACTGGCATCCGCCAGACAGTCAGCCAGCACTTTGACTGCATCGTCACAATACACCCGGACATTACTGAGACCTTGCAGGCTGACATTGTTCAGCAGGCGGCCCACACCGGGCTCATGCACTTCAATTCCGAGGAAGTTTTTATCGGGCATGGCAGCGGCCATGGCAACCATGGAGTCGCCCATACCAAAGCCAATTTCCACCACCAGAGGCGCTTCACGGCCATAAATGTCGGCAGGGTTGATCAGGCCGTTGTCCAGCTTGAGACCATAAACGGCAAAGTGCTGCTCCAGGGCGCGTTCCTGGCTGGGAGTACGGCGACCTACCCGCTTTACGAAAGAGCGCACTTCGCGCATATGACGTTGCGGTTCAGCGGGGAGGTCAGATTGTTGTTCGTCGGTCATTGCCATGCCATGAGTGAAGAGAAAGTAGCGGCCCTCAATAGGAGGCCTTTCTACCAGAGTAGTGTCGCAGGTCACAGCCCTGCCTTAACACTGATGAAAAAATAGGCGGCTATTCTAGCGCGCCAGCCATAGCGGTCAACTGCACATCCTGTAGATGCATCACACAACGAAGAGCGGCTAGCGTTATTTCAGGAATACGTTATAAACAAAGGCAGCTTTGAGTACACGCGGAACAGGTCAGGACTGACCGCCACCCACCATTCCGACGTAAAACCGATTCCATGGGAGGATATGATGTCGACACCCACCACCTATCGTCTGGTCACCCGCAGCGATTTCGACGGCCTGGTCTGCGCCGTGCTCCTTCGCCATCTTGGTCTGATCGATGACATCAAGTTTGTACACCCCAAGGATATGCAGGACGGGCTGGTCGATATCAGCGAGCGGGACATCACCACCAACCTGCCCTATGTGGCCGGCTGCCATCTGGCCTTCGACCATCACCTGAGCGAAACCCTGCGTAACAAGGACAAGGCTGACAACCATATTATCGACCCCGAAGCGCCCTCTGCGGCCCGCGTGGTCTATGACTATTACGGTGGTACCGAGCGTTTTCCGGCCTCCTGGAACGATATGATGGAAGCCGTTGACAAGGGGGATGCCGCCCGCTTCAACCGTGAAGAAATTCTGCACCCCGAGGGCTGGGTACTGCTCAACTTCATCATGGATGCCCGCACCGGCCTTGGCCGCTTCCGTGAATTCCGCATCTCCAACTACCAGTTGATGATGGAACTGATTGCCTACTGCGCCAACCACAGCATCGAAGACATTCTGGCACTGCCCGATGTTAAAGAACGGGTGGAACTGTATTTCGATCATGCTGAAAAAGCAGTGGACCAGTTAAAACGCTGTGCCACCGTACATGGCAATCTGGTGGTACTGGACCTGCGTGACGAAGAAACCATCTACGCCACCAATCGCTTCACCATCTATGCCCTGTTCGCCGAGTGCAATATTTCCATCCACCAGATGTGGGGGCTAAAGCAGCAGAACACCGTATTTGCTGTTGGCAAATCGATTCTGAACCGCAGCTCCAACACCAATATCGGTGAGCTCTGCCTGCAATATGGTGGTGGCGGTCATGCTAACGCGGGGACCTGTCAGGTGGCCAATGATCAGGCCAGCACCGTACTGCAGGAACTGATCAGCAAGATCAATCAGGACGGCTGATTCAATCGCTCTAAACGCTCTGTTGGTGCGCAATCGCCCTACAGAGCGTTCATTTTTTGTACACATCGATACGTTTTATACCGCATTGCCGCTAACACCCTGACAGCGCCAACATTAAACTCTTGAGGAGGTGGCGGAAGTCAGGACCTCTCTCCCGCTACCATGATTGTTTGATGTCGTAGAGGGAGCCGCCAGTCATCATGTCTAAAGTATTAACGCATCTTCACAGTGTCGGTTTGCTGAGCCTGTGCCTGTTGTTCCTGCCCATTGCTGCGCAAGCTGCCACCCCACCAGACTGTCTGTCGCGCGAGTGGGTGCTGCCAGGCAAGATTCCGCAGGAGGACAGGCCTGCATATAACAAAAGCCTCAATCAATGCAATCAGGATTTGAAAGCCGCCTGGGTAGACGAAATGCGTGCAGACAACCAGTCTGATAGCACTCGCATGGTGGTGTTCTGGCACAATCACTTCACTTCCAGCATCCAGAAAGTCAGGCTACCCAATCTGATCTGGCAACAGCATGAGCTGATCACCCGCTATGCCATGGGTAATTTTCGTGTGTTCCTGCACGCGATTGCCAAAGACCCGGCAATGCTGATTTACCTCGATGGCGTGCGTAATCTGCGGCAGGCTCCCAATGAAAACTTTGCCCGCGAAGTGCTGGAACTCTTTACTCTTGGCGAAGGCCACTACAGTGAGCAGGACGTCAAGGAAGCCGCCCGTGCTTTCACTGGCTGGAGTCTGAATAAACAGCGTCAGTTCATGTTTAACCTCAAACAGCACGATGACAGTGACAAGATCTTTATGGATCACAGCGGCAAGCTGAACGGGGATGATATTCTCGACATTGTGCTCAACAATCCCGAAACAGCGCATTTTATTACAGAAAAGTTATGGGCCTACTGGGTAGGG
Source organism: Pokkaliibacter sp. MBI-7 (assembly GCF_029846635.1). NCBI lineage: Bacteria > Pseudomonadati > Pseudomonadota > Gammaproteobacteria > Oceanospirillales > Balneatrichaceae > Pokkaliibacter > Pokkaliibacter sp. MBI-7. The sequence continues at coordinate 1,498,685 of NZ_JARVTG010000001.1, forward strand.
AAGCCGGCACCACAACGTGTTAACCAGCTGGCACAGGGGTTTTATCAGAACTATGAAATCGCTGATCTGATTGATGCTATCAAGGCCACAGATGAATATCGCAACCGGCCACGCAATCAGGTCAAATCACCTGTGGAGCTGTTGATCCCCATACTGGTGAAGACCGGAAACGACCTCCCCTCCGCAGCTGTAGCCAAACAACTGCGCACGCTGGGGCAGGACCTGTTCAACCCACCCAATGTCAAGGGATGGCCTAGCGGTAATGACTGGCTGACTTCGACCTATCTGATAGACCGGCAAAATATTCTTGCAAGTTATGGCAGGGACTATGGAAAGCGTCTGACAGAACAACAGCAGGCTTGCTCGACCGAGCCCCTTGCTGATTTGATGCCCACTCCACCATTACGCAAAACGTTTGCCAGCAGCTGCCCGCAAAAAATCGTGCAGTGGCTGACTGACCCGTCCTTCCAACTTAAATAATCTGGAGGATGTATGAAGCACAACACATCCAAGGCCTTTAACCCTACTCGTCGCAGTTTATTACAACTCGGTGCCGGGCTGGCGGCGATTCATGCTGTCTCACCGGTATTGGCCTGGGCCGATTCGGCACCGAAAGCCAGCAGAAAGACCGTTATTCTGGTCCAGCTGCAGGGCGGTAATGACGGCCTCAACACCCTGATCCCATACCGCCAGGACAGCTACTACGCGCTGCGCCCGACACTGCATATCAACAAGGAGCAGCAGCTTACCCTGAATGACGAACTGGCATTTCACCCCTCACTGCAAGCCTTGCTGCCCAGCTGGAATGCGGGGCAACTGGCCCTGCTGCAGAATGTCGGCTACCCCTCACCCATCCTTTCGCATTTTCGCTCCATTGAGATCTGGGAAACCGCATCCGCCAGTGATCAATACCTGAAAAGTGGCTGGCTTGACCCTGTATTGCCGCACATGGCCAACCCTCTGCCCTGCGACGCCATCGTGCTTGGCGGGGCGCTGGGGCCTCTCAATGGCACCCGCGGACGTGTACTGGCACTGGATGGTAATCTGGATCAGTTTCTTAAGCGCCAGCATGTCTTCAACATGCAGTATGGCCAACAGAGTAGTGGCGAACAGCAGGCTATTGTAAGGCTGCAACAGCAAGTGAATCAGGGTGTTGCCTGGCTCAACAAACTGCATGACAGTGAGCAACCCGTTAACACCACCTTCCCCAGGCATCCGTTCGGTATGCAGGCCAACAATGTTGCCCGCTTGATGGGAATGGGAGCAGAACTGCCGGTGTACAAGCTGGCACTGGGAAGCTTTGATACCCATCGGGGGCAAGCTAATACCCACGCCCAGCTGCTGAAAGTCTTCGCTGAATCCATGTCAGCCCTGCGCACCGCACTGATCGACAGCGGTCACTGGGACAACACACTGGTCATGACCTTTTCGGAGTTTGGTAGAAGACCGAAGGAAAATGGCTCCGGTGGCACCGATCACGGTACCGGTGCGCCCGTATTTGTTATGGGCGGGCAGGTCAAAGGGGGCGTGTACGGAGATACCTTCGATCTGTCTCAGCTGACCGATAATGGCAACATGACGTACGGACTGGACTTCCACTCGCTCTACCAGAGCGTGGTCAGTGAGGTCTGGCAGCTGGACTATGCCTTGCCGGACAAGCCTGCACCGTTGCCCTTTAAATTACTGACAGCCTGAAGCGGAAGACGTTATCGATCCGGTGTACTTATACAGACCCCAAGCGGCGGCCGCGCAACCGTATGCGCGGCCGCCGCGTTGCAGGTACAGAAACCGGAGTTAACCGTTAGCGGAAAATCGTGCCATCGACCGGTGATGATGCGCCACCGTACAACTTGCGGGGCATGCGTCCTGCCAGAAAAGCCTCACGGCCGGCTTCTACGGCCTTCTTCATGGCCGATGCCATCAGCACTGGTTGCTGAGCGGCAGCAATCGCCGTATTCATCAGCACACCTTCACAACCAAGCTCCATAGCAATGGCCGCATCCGATGCAGTACCTACTCCCGCATCAACCAGAATAGGCACTGTTGCCCGCTCAAGAATAATGCGCAGGTTGTAAGGGTTGACGATACCCAGACCAGAACCAATCAGAGAGCCCAGCGGCATTACCGCGACGCAGCCGATCTGCTCCAGCTCTTTGGCGATGATCGGGTCATCACTGGTGTAGACCATCACTTTAAAGCCTTCCCTGACCAGTACTTCTGCTGCCTTCAGGGTTTCAACCACATTGGGGTACAGGGTCTGCTGATCAGCCAGCACTTCCAGTTTGACCAGATCATGCCCATCCAGCAGTTCACGTGCCAGACGGCAGGTACGAATGGCTTCTTCGGCATTAAAGCAGCCCGCGGTATTGGGCAGGATGGTGTAACGCTCAGGGTTAATGACATCCAGTAGATTCGGTTCGCCCGGGTTCTGCCCGATATTGGTACGACGCACCGCCACGGTAACAATCTCAGCCCCGCTGGCCTCAATGGCCAGACGGGTTTCTTCCAGATCCTTGTACTTGCCGGTTCCCACCAACAGACGGGATTGATAGGTTTTTCCGGCGATTACCAGGTTGTCCTGTGACACGATGCTTCTCCTGATCAGGCGAGCGATAGAGCAAGAATAATCTGTAGTGGGCAGAAAGGTAGTTCAGCGTCCGCCTCAGCCACCACCGATGGCATGGACGATTTCCACACGGTCACCGGCCTGCAGCACGGTCTCACCATGCAGGCTACGGGGCACGATCTCCATATTGAGTTCGACGGCAATACGCTTGCCCAACAGTTCCATCTGCTCCAACAGATGGGCCAGCACGGCCCCCTCAGGCAGCTGTGTGTTCTCACCGTTTACCGATACTTCAATCATCTCCAGAGAGCCTCAATGCGTAGTATGTGATGGATGCGTTTCCAGCTATTTTCAGAGCATGAACATATTCATGCCTGTAACTGCCGCCAGGCAGCCCAGGCGACCAACCCCCAGCCGAGCAACAATCCCAGCCCACCAACAGGTGTGATGGCACCCAGCCATTTGATACCGGTCATTCCCAGTACATAGAGGCTGCCTGAAAAGATCAGCGTCCCGACAAACCAGCCCCAGGCTGCCCAGCGTAAAGCAGCAGCAGGCCAGTGAATCATCAGCAAACCGGCCAGCAACAACGCCAGCGCATGGGCCAGCTGATAATGTGCAGCGGTATTAATGACGCCAAGATGATAGTCATCAAGGCGTGCTTTGAGACCGTGGGCAGCAAAGGCTCCCATGGCGACAGCACAAAAACCGTTGAGGGCGGCAAGCAGAATGGCCAGAGCAGGGTTCATGACGACTCCTTCAGCAGGCGGGGAATCATGGGAAAAAGACTGGGCCAGCATCATACTCCAGCCATGGCGAGGGCAAAACCTCAGAAACGAGCAAGAATCCGCTGTCAGCCCGACCACGACTCCAATCTTCATGGATCACAACGACATCCACCTTGCTTTTGCACGACATAAGCCCGGCAAATCATTCATTTCACTCGCTCACAGTAACCAAATAGCGCATCTTGATCATGGTTCGACCGGGTTCTTTTGTTAGAATAAGGCCCATTTTCGTGACACCCCGTTCACTGGTGCTGAGTTTTTCACCGGTGGCTTGGCTCATTTGACGGTTGCAGGTAGCCCGTTGAAACCAATCGGTCGAAACAAGGAATAATCCGTTGTGTGGCTGCGTTTACCCCTTCTGAAGACTATCAGTGGTTTTAAAGCGAAGGGTAGAGAGCGCTCAGACCGGTTGTTCATTGAATGGCCCGTATCCGCTTCAACAGACGCAACCATCGACCTCAGCTCGAAGAACAGGACCATGACTCAACAACGTCTGCGCATTGCCACCCGTCAGAGCCCTCTTGCCCTGTGGCAGGCCGAATACGTCAAGGCACGCTTGCAGGCTGTGCATCCAGAGCTCGACGTCGAGTTGGTGGGCATGACCACCAGGGGTGACAAGCTGCTTGATACTCCGCTCGCCAAGATTGGTGGCAAGGGGTTGTTCGTCAAGGAGCTGGAACACGCCATGCTGCAAGGTGATGCCGACATTGCCGTGCACTCCATGAAAGATGTACCGATGGATTTTCCGGAAGGCTTGGGTCTGGCAGTGATCTGTGAACGGGAAAACCCGTTCGATGCGTTTGTCAGCAATCGCTATGACAGTATTGATGCACTGCCCAGCGGCGCGATCGTCGGCACGTCCAGCCTGCGTCGGCAGGTACAGCTGCGAGCCCATCGCCCTGACCTGCAACTCAGAGACCTTCGGGGTAACGTCAATACCCGTCTGGCCAAACTGGATGCCGGTGAGTTTGATGCCATTGTTCTGGCCTGTGCCGGGCTGATTCGCCTGCAGATGCAGGATCGCATCCGCCAGCAGATCTCTCCTGTACAAAGCCTGCCTGCCGGAGGCCAGGGCGCAGTGGGCATTGAATGCCGTTTGCAGGATGAGCGTGTGATGGCACTACTCGCGCCACTGCACCACAGCCCGACGGCAGCCCGAGTCCTTGCCGAGCGTGCCCTGAACCGCCATCTGGAAGGCGGCTGTCAGGTACCTATCGGCTGTTTCGCAGAGATTCAGCATACCGAAGCCGGTGAACAACTCTGGCTGCGTGGTCTGGTCGGTCTCCCTGATGGTTCAAAGGTGCTGCGTGCGGAAGCCTCCGCACCCGTATCTGACGCCGAAGCCCTTGGTATTCAGGTCGCCGAAGCGTTGCTGTCTCAGGGGGCCGCGACGATTCTGCAAACAGTTTACGGCTCCACTAAACAATGAGTAGCGAGCAACCTGCTGACTGTGTACCGGGAGCACGGCTGGATGGTGTAACCATTCTGGTTACCCGTCCCGCCCCGCAGGGAGCCCAACTTCAGCAGCGGCTACAGCAGAATGGCGCACAGGCACTTTGGCTGCCGCTGCTGGAAACTCAGGCGCTGAACGAAGGCGATAACGGCTTTGCGCAAACAAAGTCGTATATTCTCGACCTCGACCTCTATGCTAAGGTCATCTGCGTCAGTCGCCCAGCGGCCCGTTTTGGCGGTGCGCTGATTGACACCTACTGGCCTCAGCTACCGCTGGGAATAGACTGGCTGGCCGTGGGGGCAGGTACTGCCGCCGAGTTACGCCAATGGGATATAGAGGCGGTAACGGCCAGCGAGGGCGAAGACAGCGAAGCACTGCTCGACTTGCCTGCATTGCAGGCAGATCAGGTTGCCGAGCAACGAATATTAATTTTGCGGGGTACAGCTGGGCGTGCCCTTCTGGGCGAAACGCTGGCCGCCAGAGGTGCCCGAGTCGACTATGCCGAACTTTATCAGCGTCGTCCGCTCCCCTGGCCCGCAACAGCGATGCAGCAACTGGCTCATCTTGATCTGGTCATGCTGACCAGTGGTGAAGCCCTGCAGCACTTTAACCAGCATTATCAGGGCCTGCGCGATGTCGCTCTGATCGTTCCCGGCCTGCGTCTGGCTGATATGGCCAGAGCACTGGGATGGGACAATGTCTGGCAGAGCACAGGGGCAGGCGATGATGCCATGCTGGAATGTATAAACCGTTGGCGCCACGACGCCATCTGCTAACAGGACGGATGTTCGCATGACAGATCAGCAGAAACCGACAACTCCGGCTGAAGAGTCTCAGGAAGAGACTACCCGCCCGTCAAAAGGGCGCGGTCGACAACACAAACCCCGTCAGTCCAGATCTAACAACAATACAACCATTGATGTCAGCAGTAGCGGCGAAGCGACAGTCACAGAAGCTGTAAGCAATGAACCCGATGCGACTGACCATCAGAAAGCGGCAGATGCTGCCACGGTTGGTAACGTTACTCGCACAACCGCAACGCCCCCTTCTTCGCCTTCCACCAGCTCAACCGGGAACGACAGAGTGAGCCAATCGACCCCCAAAAGCGCGCCCCAAGACAGCAGTATCTCCACTGCTGAGCCGACCCCTGCCAAGACTGCCAAGGGCCCCCTCTGGCTGGCAATCATCCTGGCCCTTGGAGGGGTGGGTCTCGGCGGTTATGCGGTATGGCAACAGTATCAACTCAAACAGCAGAGTGCAGCCAGTGAGCACAACCTCGACAGCCGTCTGAGCGCACTACAGTCCAGTCAGAGCAGCAGCATTGACAGCCTCAAGGCCTCCCTGTCAGCGGATATCCAGCAGGCCACTGCCCAGACCAAAAGCACTACCGATGCCATGCAGCAAGTCGAGGAGCGTGTCGACAAGGGCCTGCAGCAGATGCGTGCCCTTACCAGCACCAGCCGCAGCGACTGGGACCTGGCTGAAGTCGAGTACCTGCTGCGTCTGGCCAACCAGCGCATCATGACCGAAAAGAACGCCGCCGGTGCACTGGCGATGCTGAAGTCTGCCGACACGATTCTGCGTGATCTGGATGATGTTTCCGCCTATCCGGTACGCAAGGCTGTGGCTGAAGACCTGGCCAGGCTCGAAGCCGTACCGAAGCTGGACACCGAGGGATTATTCCTGCGTCTGGCAGCCCTCAATGAGCAGGTCAACCACCTTGACCTGCTGCCCGTCACTGAGCAGAAGGTGCTGCCTGATGTACTCAAGGAAGTGACGGATGAGCAGACCGCCGCCAGCTGGAGTGAAAACCTCGGCAAAGCCTGGGATACGGCTTGGCACAAGCTTAACGAACTGGTCGTAATTCATCGTCGTGATGGTGAAGTACAGCCGCTGCTGTCACCGCAGGAGCATTTCTATCTGCAGCAGAACCTACACCTGATGCTGGAGCAGGCGCAGCTGGCTCTGCTGCAAGGCAAACAACAGGCCTACGACAGCAGCCTGCAGAAAGCTGAACAATGGCTGCCCCGCTACTTTGACAAGCGTCAGTCTTCCACTCAGGCTCTGATCGATGGCATCAAGGAGCTGCAGACCGTCAAGGTCTCCCCTGAACTGCCTGATATCAGCACGTCACTGAATGTTCTCAAGCAGTACCTGCAAAGCATTCACAGCAAAGACGGCAAGGCCCAGCCTGCTGCCAGTACCGGAGGTTAAGGATGAAAAAGTTCTTCCTCTTCGTTCTGATCGTCCTGCTGCTGGGTACCTGGATCGGCTATGAGATGACTCAGGATAGCGGTTACGTACTGATCGCATTCAAACACTGGACGGTGGAAACCAGCCTGTGGGTCGGCGCTCTGCTGGGGTTGATCCTGTTCATGATCGGCCATGGTCTGCTGTTGCTGTTCTACAAGCTGCGTCTGCCAGGTGAGCGTCTGCGTCGCTGGCGCAGTTCACGTCAGCAGGCCAGTGCCAGCATCAAGACCACGCGTGGCTTACTGGCACTGGCAGATGGTCGCTGGAAGCAGGCTGAACGCTGGCTGTCACAGTCGGCCAGCAACAGTGAACAGCCTCTGATCAACTATCTGTCTGCCGCTCGCGCCGCACAGGAGCTAGGTCAGGAAGACAATGCCGACAAATGGCTGAAAAAAGCAGCGGAGACGACCAAGGGGGCCGAAGTTGCGGTTGGTTTGGCGCAGGCTGAACTGTTGCTGCAGCGTGGTCAGCTGGACAAGGCGCGCGCCTTGTTGCTGGTGCTGCGCAAACAGGCGCCACGCCATACCCAGGTGCTGCGTATGCTGAAAGACTGCTGCGTGCAATTGCAGGACTGGCTGGTGGTCTGTGATGTGTTAGTTGATATCAAACGCACCGCCGCCATGGATGATGCAGCGATCAGGAAACTCGAAGCCCGGGCTTGGCAGGAGCGACTGAAACAGACAGGTCTGCAGGCAGAAGCCAGTGACGACGCCCGTGTACAGCAAGTCCTCGACACCTGGCAGGCGATGCCAACCAGTTTGCAGGAACACGGCGCCATCCTGACACTATACGTTAACCGTCTGATCCAGCTGAGCGCCATTGAAAAGGCAGAGATTGTCATCCGTAATGCGCTCAACCAGCAGTGGAATGACGATCTGGCCTATCAGTACGGTCTGATTCAAAGTCCGTCACTCGACCGCCAGCTGGCCACCGCCGAGAAATGGCTGAAAAACCAGCCGGATAACGCGGTCCTGTTGCTCACGCTGGGGCGTCTGAGTATTCAGCTTGGTCAATGGCACAAGGCACGCCAGTATCTGGAAAGCAGCATGGCTAAAAACCCACGCTACGAAACCCTGCAGGAACTGGCGCGACTGCTGCTGCATCTGGGCGAGCAGGTTAGCAGCACCAATCTGCTGTTGCGCCATGCAGACCTGCTCAATCAGGATCTGCCGCGCCTGCCCATGCCGGAGCGCAAAGCAGGATAATCAACCACTGCATCAAGAAAAACGAAGGGCGCCCATCAGGCGCCCTTTGCATTTAATGAACAAGAGCATTAGTTAACAAAATAGTGCTGCAGGAACTCATCCAGCTCCATCTTGTCCTGCTCTTCCAGATCACGCTGCTGCTGCAGTGACTGCAGGCTCTGCTGTACCAGACTGGCCTGCATCTGCTGATCAACCGGCAGTTGCTGGAAGTATTCGCGCTGCTGACGTGACTGCTGCAACATCCACTCTTCGTAGCTGCAACCACAGGCCTGCAACTCACGCAATACCTGAGCCGAGGGCGTCAATGACGGATCAAGCAGCTTGGCAGACTCCTGCACCACGGCATCCATATGCGCCGTGCCACCGTACTGTTCATCCAGCACCTGAGCCACCTGCATGATCTGATCCAGCATCCGCTGACCTGCTGAAGCCACACTGATCATGCCGTCCTCACCGACCAGACGCAGCTCCGGGTTACGCCCTTCGCGCACTACCAGTTTGCGGTTATAGGCCAGACGCTCGCATTCAAGACGATCAATATCGCCATCATCAACCAGCAGACAGAACACCAGGAAGGCATCCATAAAACGCATTTGCCGTGCATCAATGCCAATTGGCAGGAAGGGGTTGATATCCAGACAGCGTACTTCGATGTATTCAACGCCGCGCTCACGCAACGCATCCAGCGGCTTTTCTGCCCTACGTGTGGTGCGCTTGGGACGAATCTCGCTGTAATACTCATTTTCGATCTGCAGGATATTGGTATTCAGCTGCCGGTACTCACCTTCCACCTTGACGCCGATATGGGTGTAAGCCGGATAGGGTGTGTGCATGGCATGGGAAAGCGACTGCACGTAGCTGTCGAGCTGGTTGTAACAGATGTTCAGGGACGACTGCGCATTATTGGAGTAACCGATGTCACTCATTCGCAGCGTAGTCCCTGCCGGTGCCACCAGCGTGCTGTCATCCCAGACGTCCAGACCAAAGCTGTTGCGCTTGAGGAAACTGCTGCTGACCGCAGGTGACGCACCAAACAGATAAAGCAGCAACCAGAAATGACGGCGGAAATTACGGATCAGGCGGAAGTAGCCTTCCGAGCGCACTTCACGCGTGCCGCCCTCGACCCCCGTCATTTGCTGATAGGTAGCCCAGAAACTGTCTGGGAAAGAAAAGTTGTAATGAATACCCGCAATGGTCTGCATCACCTTGCCATAGCGGTAAGCCAGACCTTCGCGATAAATGCTTTTCATCCGGCCGATGTTGGACTCGCCGTACTGAGCGACAGGAATATCGTCTTCACCAGCGAGGTAGCAAGGCATGGAGCCAGCCCACACCACTTCATCCTGCAAATGCTGATAAGCAAAACGATGCAGTTGTTCCATGTACTGCATGACCTGCTCTGGCGAATCATAGGCCGGGGTGATGAACTCCATCAGGGCTTCGGAGTAATCCGTGGTGATCGCACCATGGGTCAGTGCGGAACCCAGCGCCTGCGGATGCCCCTGATGGGACAGGCGCCCCTGCGGGTCAACCCGCAGCCCTTCCTTTTCCAGTCCGCGCCGAATACCGAGCAGTGCCTTGTCTGCGTTATGGGAGCGTAACCAAGCCAATCGCTGTTGTAATAATGCGCTCAAGATCGTTTCTCGCTTGCGGACACCCACCCCCGGATACGGAAGCAGATTGTCTGGAATATCAGATCACCCGTGCTGCAGGTCACACCGAAGACCGGTAACCCACACCAGATGGTGGAATATCTGGCAGCAAATTGGGCCAAAAACCCAAGGATTCAAGTGGAGTCTGGCACAAAGTGCCCTACTCCGCCTTGTCTGATGCGACCCACACCCCTCTGCCTGCGTCCAGCCTGCGTCAGCGCTTGCTCTTGGCCTGCAATAATGCGGCGGCCAGTGCCCCTTGAGGTGCTGGTTCCGTACTGGCAGGCTTGCTGCTGCGTGCCGGACGGACCTCTGTCTGCGGTGCCTTGTCCTGCCGCCCTCTGGCTCCGCCTGCGTGTTGTCCTTCCGGTGACTTCATAGACAGGCTGATGCGCTTGCGTGGCGCATCCACTTCCAGCACACGCACCTGCACAATCTGCCCGCTCTGTACCACTTCCCGTGGATGCTTGATAAAACGGTCGCAGAGCTGGGAAATATGCACCAGACCATCCTGATGCACACCGATATCAACAAAAGCGCCAAAGTCAGTGACGTTGGTAACGACGCCTTCCAGCTGCATATCTGGCTGCAGGTCGCTAATCTGCTGTACCCGCTCATCAAAGCGAGCCGTGGCAAAGGTCGGACGGGGGTCGCGTCCAGGTTTGAGTAACTCCTGCTGAATATCACGCAGGGTAAAGTCCCCGACGTCGGCACTGACAAACTGACGCAGGTCCAGCTGCTGCACCTTGTCACTCTGCCCCAGCAACTGCTCCACCTTGCAGCCCAGACTACGCGCCATCTGTTCAACAACGGCATAGGACTCCGGGTGTACTGCTGAGGCGTCCAGTGGCTGTTTACCATTGCGGATACGCAGGAAGCCGGCTGCCTGCTGGAAGGTTTTTGGCCCAAGACGTGGCACCTTGAGCAGCTCCTGACGTTGCTGGAAAGGACCATGCTGGTTACGATAGCCGACAATAGCTTCAGCCAGACCGGAGTTAAGCCCTGCTACCCGGGCCAGCAAGGCGGGCGATGCAGTGTTCAGATCCACGCCGACCGCGTTCACGCAGTCCTCCACCACCGCATCAAGGGAAACCGCCATGCGGGTCTGGTTGACGTCATGCTGATACTGACCAACGCCAATGGCCTTGGGCTCGATTTTCACCAGCTCTGCCAGCGGATCCTGTAAGCGACGAGCAATGGATACCGCTCCCCGCAAACTGACATCCAGTTCTGGCAGCTCCTGAGAAGCCAGAGCCGACGCGGAATACACCGAGGCCCCCGCTTCACTGACCATCACCACCTGTGGCTTGCTCGGCAGCAAGGCGGCCAGCTCGCGGGCGAGCTGTTCGGTTTCCCGCGAAGCCGTGCCATTACCCACCGCAATCAGCTCCACCTTACCTTGCTGACACAGTGAAGCCAGCGTCGTCAAAGACTCCTGCCAGCGCTGCTGAGGAACGTGAGGGTAAATAGTCGTCGTGGCGGCCACCTGCCCCGTGGCACTAATCAGCGCCACTTTGACGCCGGTACGCAGGCCAGGGTCCAGCCCCAGCGTTGCCCTCCCTCCTGCAGGCGCGGCCATCAGCAGATCGCGCAGGTTAAGGGCAAAAACGGCAACCGCATCCTGCTCGGCACGCTCACGTACTTCCTGCAACACATCCTTACCCAGCGACGGCAGCAAGCGATCACTCCAGGTACGCTGCAGTACCTCCTGTAACCAGCTATTGAGCTGACTGCCAATCTGTCCTGCCTGTTGCAGACTGCGCAGTAGCAGCGCACTGGCTTCGGCACGTCCATTACTCTCCTGCCCGTCCTGCAGGTCGATATGCAACACCCCTTCACGCTCACCACGCAGGATAGCCAGCATCCGGTGCGACGGTGCCCTGCTCAGACTTTCCTGATGAGCGAAGTAATCACGGTATTTGCTGTCGTCCTTTGCCTGCCCACGCTTGGCCCTGACGGCCAGCCAGGCACTGCGTGCCAGCCAGGGACGCAATGTGCCCAGCACCTGCGGCTGCTCGGTAAAGCGCTCCTGCAGGATGGCCTCCGCGCCCTCCAGCGCCTGCTCAGCATTCTCGATACCTTTGTCGCTGCTGATATAGCCCGCTGCCAGCTGCAAAGGTCTGGCCTGAGGTTGCAGCAGAGCCTCAGCCAGAGGCTGCAGACCGGCCTCGATGGCCTTCTGCCCCTTGGTCTGACGACGCGGCTTGAACGGCAGATACAGATCCTCAAGTGCCTGCTTGCTGTCAGCCTGAGTCAGCGCCCTGAGCAGCTGATCATTCAGCACCCCCTGCTCCTGCAGGCTGGCAAAGATGGACTCACGTCGTTTGTCGAGCTCTCGCCCATAACTCAGTTGATCATTGAGATCGCGCAGCTGCGCGTCATCCAGTGCACCGGTACGTTCTTTGCGATAACGGGCGATAAAGGGCACTGTTGCCCCCTCATCCAGGAGGGTCATCACGGCCTCTACCTGCCAGGACTGGATCTTCAGTTGGGCAGCCAGTCGCTGGCTCAATGGTGCAACCTGCAATGCTTTGTTCACGCTCATAGGCTATACAGTTCAACTTCAGCAGAATCAGATGGCAACGAGCATAACATGAGTCTTTTCCATGGCTAACAAACACCGCGGGATGACCCGCGTTATCCGCGCCGCAGGTTACTCCTGGCAGGGCCTGCGACAGACCTTCAGACAGGAGGCCGCATTTCGTCAGGAACTGGGGCTGTGTCTGGTACTGATGCCCTTTTCCTGGTGGCTGGCCGATAGTCTGGTGATGTGGCTGTTGCTGGCGACCAGCCTGCTGCTGATTCTGATCTGTGAATTATTAAACTCGGCTATCGAAGCCGTCGTGGATCGCATTGGCGAAGAGCTTCACCCGCTGTCTGGACAGGCCAAGGACATGGGGTCGGCAGCGGTCTTTCTCAGCCTGTTTCTGGCAGCGTGCGTGTGGGGAAGTTGTTTGTATCTGAAGTTGTTTGGCTGATAGCCAAAGCCACTGCCTTGAGCCCAGAACAGGCTCAGGGCAGTGGCGAAGCATTCCTGAGGGAATCTAGACCGCCAGCTGGAATTGCTGATAGAAGCTCTCGACTTCTGTGCCTTCCATTGGTGGCGAGTACAGAAATCCCTGAACACCATCACATTCGTATTGCTGCAAGGTGATCAGCTGCTCAGCCGTCTCCACACCTTCAGCTATCACCTTGATCCCCAGGGCATGGCCCATCTGTACGATAGCCTTGACCATGCTCTGGGTTTTACTGTCGACCATAACCTTCTCGATCAGCGACTGATCTATCTTCAGGCGCTGCAGTGACAGCTGCTGCAAGTCATGCAGCGAGGCCTGACCAGTACCGAAGTCATCAATCAACAGTTGCACCCCCAATGCCTTGATCTCCTGCAGGGTCGACTGTACGTTCGGCGCTGCATCAGTCAGCAACGACTCCTTCACCTCCAGTTCCAGACGCTCGGCCTGCAGACCATGTCGCTGCAGCGCCGCGGCCAGCATCTTTTGCAACTGTCCGCGCTGGATGAACTGTCGTGCTGAGAGGTTGATGCTAACCCGGGGAATCTTGATATTGCGCTCATCCCACTCGTGCAGTTGCAGACACACCTGCTCCAGCGTCCAGCTCATCAATGCATTAATCACCCCGGATTCCTCTGCCACGGGAATGAAGCGTTCGGGCTCAATATCGCCCCACTCAGGATGAGCCCAACGCAGCAGCGCTTCCATCGCCATCAGACGGCCATTGCGAATACACACCTGGGGTTGATAGACCAGACGCATCTCATGTCGGGCCAGCGCATGGTGTAACTGAGCCTCAAGGGTCATACGTTCCATGGCACGGACATGCATGGCGGTGGTGAAGAACTGATAACTGTTGCCGCCGCTGGACTTCGCCTCAAACAGGGCGATGTCTGCCTGTTTGTAGAGCGTTTCACGATCCTGTCCATCGTTGGGGTAACGACTGATGCCAACGCTGACCGAAACCGTGACCTCCTGTTCATTCAGCATATAGGGCTGCTTTTCCTCAGCCAGAATGCGATTGACCAGAGGTAAGACATCGGTGGGCTCCTGTGTCGGCATCAGCAGGGCAAAACGATCTCCGCTCATACGTGCCAGTGACAGGTGATCTACCACCAGTGTCTGCAGACGCTCTGCCAGCTGTTTTAGTAGCTGATCTCCCTGCGCATGCCCTAACGTTTCATTGATACGTTTGAAGCCATCCACATCCAGCAGCAACAGAGCAATCCCCTGACCATGGCGACGAGAGTCCGCCAGCAGCTGTTCGAAATTACTGGCAAAGGTCGTGCGGTTGGGCAGCCCCGTGAGCGCATCCTTGTTAGCCAGATCATGCAGGCGTTGCTCCTGCTCCTTGCGCAGGGTGATATCGGTGAACACGTTCACCATTCGCGCCAGCTGGCCATGACGATCACGCAGCGCTTTTACCGACAGTGCCAGCGGGTATATCTCACCATTTTTGCGACGGTTGTACAGCTCGCCCTGCCATTGCCCGGTCTGTTCGATGCGCTGCCACATTGCCAGATAGAAGCGGCTGTCCTGACGATCAGACTGCAGTATCTGTGACGACCGGCCTTTGACCTCCTCGCTGCTGTAACCGGTAATGCGCGAGAAGGCATCGTTGACCATCAGGATGATACCGCGAGCATCGGTAATGACCACGGCATCATTCATGTTGGAAAACACCTGAGCGGCGAGATGCAGATCATCCTCCAGCGCCATGTCCCGGCTGAGATCACGTGCGGTCACTACATAACGTGCATCCTCCCCCTCAAGACCAGGGCTGATCACCAGACGCATGGGGAAAGCCTCGCCCTCACGCACGCCCTGCACCTGCAACTGCGAATGCTGACCTTTGTCGGCCTGCTCGATGGCTGCCAGAATCGCGGGCTGATCAGGCCCGTCCAGCAACTCACAAAAGGAACGATTGAGGCACTGTTCGGTATCCACTTGCCAGATATTCGCTGCAACAGAACTCATGGTGAGAATATCGCCATTGCGACCCAGCCCCAGCACTCCATCCATGATGCTGTTGATGATCAGCTCAGTACGGCGGGCATGCTGCTGGGCACTCTGCTCGCTCTGCATCCTTTCGTTTTCCAGCTTGGCGGCGGTATGACGGGCACGGTAGGTAAACAACATGACCAGCAGACTGAGCACCACAGAGATTCCCAGTGAGCTGTAGTAAGCCTGCTTAATCCGGATCATGCGTCGCGCCAGCTCATCGGCGCTGATATCCATCCCGAGCATGGCAACCACCTGACCTTTACTGTTCTTGATCGGCGCCATACCGCTGATAAACGTCCCAAAGGGATCATTATAGGGAGTGCGATACACATAGGGTTCTCCCGCATCGATCGCGGCAAACATGGCCTGATCTTCCGGGTTGACGGTATCGAAACGCTCCATCACCTTGCTGTCTCGCAGCTTGTAGGGGGAATCCAGCTCGTCGGCATAGACAGCAGTGTCCAGTACGAAATACAGGGAGCCGTTCTTTCTCACCATGGTGTAGAGGTAATACACGTCCGGCATGATCTTGTGTGCCCTGACCAGGGGCGCGATGACCTGCCGATAGAGAGGCGACCCTGTCTGCACTGTCGAGGTAAGCTGCTGATGCAAGTCACCATCCACCTCCTGCGCGATCACCGAAGACAGTCTGGCGACATCCATACGGATGGTGTTGAACTGCTCCTCCGAGGCTTTCACGTAGAGCCAGCTCAGACAAATCAGAAAGAGAATCTGAACACCCGCCCCGGCCAGTAAAGCCAGATGCCAGGGGGAAGATCGAATAACGCGGTTAAATAACCCATTGAACATGGCATCAATGCCTATCAGCCAACTGAAGGGATACGCTAGCCAAATGCGCTCTCAAATTCTGGTACAAAGAACCTGAGATTGCTCCGGATACCAACTAAAATGTGTTTCCAAGATAGCGTTTGCAAAGTGAATTGAAACACTTCTGCGCGAGCCTGCAATTAATTCGGCGACGCCTGAAACAGAGTAACTGAAGTTTACATTTTATAGGTTACACTGTGATACACAGCAAAAGACAGCTACCCTAGAAACATTTACAGAAGCCTTTATTATCTTTTTCAACCGTCTTTAGAGAATGCAAAACTATGAGTAATAAGCCGACGATTCTCCTGGTTGACGATGATGCCGAATTGCGTGAACTGGTAAGCCGTTATCTGATGAACCATGACTTTCAGGTCATCTGCGTGGACGGCGCACCCGCCATGGATAAGGTATTGCTGGAAACCACTCCGGAGCTGCTGATCCTGGATCTGATGATGCCCGGCGAAGATGGTCTGTCCGTTGCCAAGCGCCTGAAGGCCAGCCACAACAATATTCCGATCATCATGCTGTCTGCCAAGGGCGAAGACGTTGATCGCATCGTGGGCCTGGAAGTCGGTGCAGATGACTACCTGTCAAAACCCTTCAACCCGCGTGAACTGCTGGCCCGTGTCCGTGCGGTGATGCGACGCCCCGGTCAGCAGCAAGAGAATGAAGGCAGCACCCAGCGCTTTTCGTTTGGCGATTTTGTGTTGGATACCCAACGCCATCAGCTGACTCACAAAGGCGAGCTGCTGCACCTCACCACCAGCGAATATGAGCTGCTGGAAATACTGGTACAGCATCCGAATCAGGTTCTGAACCGCGATATGCTGGTATCCAAGCTAAAAGGCTATGACCGCTCTCCCTTCGATCGCAGTATTGACGTGCGCGTTACTCGCCTGCGTGCCAAGCTGGAGAAAGCCGAGGGCTCACCGCACCATATCCAGACCATCTGGGGCAAAGGCTATCTGTTCGTACCGAATCCAGAAGGCTGAAAGGCTAGAGCACAGTAATGTTTCGATCTCTCCTGGCCAAGACGTGGCTGATACTGGCCTTGACCGTCTTGGCCGTTTTGCTGTGTTACACCCTGATTGTTACCCAGTTCATCATTTTGCCGGTTGCCCGCCAATCGGCAGATGATCAGGCGGCGTTGATGAAGCTGGCGGCGGAAACCTGGGTGGAACTGCCACCCTATGCGCGCAGCTACTATCAGCTGGAGCTGGCAGGGCAACACCTGCTGCTGCTGACCAAAACGCCACCGACCACCCGCCCGCTGCTCAAGTCCAACATGTTTCTGGACATGCTTACGGCAGCGCTGGCCCGGCGTCTGGAAACCGACATCCGTCTGCGATTGGACAAAGACGACAACAACCTGGTCTGGGCATCCTTCGATCTGCCTACCGGCACGGTATATATCGGCTTTGCCCGCGAGCGAAGGGCGTTCCCCATTCCCATCGCCGCCATTCTGATCCTGACCTTTGCTTCGCTGTTGGTACTGATTACTTCACTGACCATTGTCAGCCGCATCACCCGCCCACTGGTGGCGGCATCCAGAGCCGCACGACGCATCGGTAAGGGGCTCAACTTCGAGCCGCTGGACGAGACTGGCCCTGAGGAAATGGCTGTGCTGGCCCGCAGCTTCAACAAAATGGGGAAAGAGGTGCGTGAGCTGCTGGAACATCGAACCACCCTGCTCGCTGGCATTTCTCATGACCTCAGGACCCCCATCGCGCGGATGCAGATGGCTATCGAACTGCTGGATGACGGCAGCAATGATGAGCTGGTTGAGCGCCTGAAGCGTAACCTGACAGAAATGGATACCCTGATTGGCGATACCCTGGCACTGTCACGGGGAATGGAACAGGCGCCGTTGGAAGCCCTGCCCCCCGGCCCCTGGCTTACCGATCTGGTCAACAGCTTCCAGAATGACCGTCTTCGCCTGATCCGCCTGACCGCACTGCCGGAAAAGCTGATGCTACCGCCTCTGGCGCTGAAGCGGGTGCTGACCAACCTGATCGAGAATGCCCTGCGCTATAGCGCACCGGGCCCTGTTACTCTGGAGGTCACCATGCAAGGTCCGCAGATAACACTGACCGTTCTTGATCGTGGCCCCGGTATTCCTGCGGAAGCCAAGGCCAAGATTTTTGAACCCTTTTATCGACTGGAAGCATCGCGTAACAAGCATACCGGCGGCAGTGGACTGGGCCTGGCCATCGTTGCACAGCTGTGCGAGATGTATAACTGGCACCTGGCCGTCCTCGACAACCCAGCAGGAGGCACCATGATGCAGCTGTCGCTGCTGGCCGAGTCTCCCGATACCGAGGCACTCCCTGCTCCGCAGAGCGGATCATAGCAGCCGCTGAATACATGCTCGTAAAAATGAAAAGCCCGCCTGCTGAATGCTCAGCAGGCGGGCTTTGTCTCTGGCAGTTTTGCCACTGGGCTAACTGTGCCTGAATTCAGCGTACCAGGTGGTGGCTAAACAGCCATATGTCCCGGTAACCGATCAGAAATCGTAACCGATACCGAAATAGGTGCCCCAGCCGTTGGAGTTGGCAGTGAAGTTGCCGTCACCCCAGTTCAGCGTCTGGCCGTCTTTCCACTGGCCACCGTTGTGGAAGTAACGCGCCACAGCCATCACATGCACCTTGGGATTGATCTTGTAGTGCAGTACGTTAGTCGATACCAGTGCATTGTTGGTACGGTCAGGGCCTGACAGCTCGCCCAGATCAGAATCAAAGTCATAGTTGGTGAAGCCGATGTAGGTCAGGCCTTCTGCGATCTGGTTCAGAGGCAGGATGTACTTGAGGTTCAGGCGGTAGCCGTCCCATGAGTTCTCGTTGGCAGCGCCGTAGTTTTCCCACTGACGACGAGCATAGACGTTGGCTGACAGCATCAGTGGCGAATGCGTGTCGATGTCAGTACCAATACCGGCATACAGGGTGTTCTGACGGGAAGCGCGGTTATCGCCGTTGTCATAAATCCAGTCAAACGCCACATACCACTCTTTGAAAGGGCCAAAACTCAGGTCTTTACCGGTCAGGCTGTCGATGGAGATACGAGGCTCGTGCTCCATGAATACCGGTGAGCCATCATCCCACACGCCGGTGTCATACTTGCTGCCATGGCTGCTGTCGCCCAGCACCTTGGGTACGTCAACATAACCATACAGCTCAACCGGCCCCTGACGGCCAACGTACTCATACTCCAGATAAGTATCGGAGTTGGGGCGAGGACTGAACTTGATATTGTGACTGTGGATCAGGGTCAGATCCTGGGCAAACCAGCTGGCATTGTTAGCGGCTGCCTGTGCCGTACCGGCACTGAGTCCAGCCAGAGTGGTCACCGCCACGGCGACGGTCTTGAGTTTGCTCTCAACGCTCATCATCTACTTCTTCCGCTCTACAACTTGAAGGGATAAACAGGGAAATCTCATCCGATGGCTGGCATAACCGCGGTACTTCCCTGCAACGGCGTCTTGCATGCCGACTTCTGGATCCCGTGGAGTGAAGTCAGCGACGCTCTGAGCGGAACAGGTCAACAACCTGTCAACAGCCCGGCTTGCTCATCGGAGTTTTGGGATGAGCAATATCGGTGCCAATTGGGGCGGCAGATTTTCCGCATATTTTTCAATTAAATAAAGCATTAAATGATGCGAAAGGTCTAAAACTGACCATACGGTCAAAAGCATGCGCCAATTGAGAGCAAAAGCATGCATCGCCAGCAGCACGTCAACGAAAGGTCTGGAGGGTCAACAGGGAGCATGGATCCGAAAAAATTACCGGAACATGTGAATGGAAAAGAAGCAGTACCGCCAGATACAGTAGCAGTCTTCATCTTTGGCAGAGGGCCTGGAAAGCAAACGGATAACCTCCCAGGCCGGTACGGATATTGGCTATGCCAAGTCAAAAGCCAATCGCTACAGTAATCTGCGTAACGCCTGCAACGGTGGCTCACGGCCGATTTGCCGCAACATCCATAGCCCCGGCAGGGCCACCACAACGGCGAACAAAGGCGGCCAGCCAAGCAGCCACCAGGGCCCGGCGAACGGTAGCTCCAGCACGCGGGTAAACACCACCCAGCCCAGCACCGTGCAGCCAATGGCCCCCAAGGCACCAGCAACGGCCCCCAGTAATAACAGCTCCTGCCGCTGACGCTGGCGTAAGCGTTGTCTGGCAACCCCCAGCGTATGCAGCAATGCAGCCTCACGCCGCCGCTCCGGCAAGCTAATCTGAATGACGGCCACCAGCACCAGCCATGCGGCCAGCAAGACAAAGATAAACAGATACTGCACGGCTTCCGTCAGCTGAGTAAGGATGTCACGTAACTGTCCCAGTAATGCTTCCACCCCAATCAGGGTTATGTTCGGCCAGGTTTTACTTAACGCTGTAATCTCGGTGCCATGGTCAGGCGGTACATAGAAGCTGGTCATCAGTGACACCGGAAAATCAGTCAGACTACCGGGTGTGAAGATCACGAAGAAGTTGGGATTGAAGGAGTTCCAGTCAACACTACGCACGCTGCTCACCTTAGCGGTCACAGGTTCACCGGCAATATCGAAGGTCAGTTGATCACCCAGTTCAAGCCCATAACGCCTGGCAAAGCCTTCTTCAATGGAAATCAGCCGCTGCTGCTCACCAGCATTCCACCAGCTGCCCTGGACTATCCTGTTGTCACGCCCAGGCTCTGCCGCCCAGGTCAGATTCAGCTCGCGTCCAGGCGCCCGGTTACCATTACGCTCCCGATTATCTTCATCACGACCATCGTCTTCCTCAGCTTTCAGCGGCTGGCCATTACGCTCAATCAGACGTCCGCGCAGCATCGGATACAGTGGATTGCTCTGCCAGCCCTGCTGCTGCAGAAAGTGCAGAAAATCGGCCTGCTGATCAGGCTGAAGGTTGATGGCGAAGTAGTTGGGCGCTTTCTCAGGCAGCTGCTCTCGCCAGCTGTTCAACAGGTCAAGCCGTAACAGCATCACCAGGCCAATCGCCATACTGACCAGCGCGAAAGCGGTCACCTGCAGTGCCTGCCAGTTCAGACGGGCATTATCCAGCTGCCCCAGACGGCGCAGCAGCCGTGCAAGTAACCAGCGACTGCTGTAAAACAGTACGCCCAGTAACAGCAGCAGACCGCCACCCACACTGAATGTCAGTACCGGCTGCCGACTTTGCCACCACAGCCAGAACAGCAGGGCCAGTAGCGCTCCTGCCAGCCAGAGACGTGTCGCTACCGTAGCTCCACGGCTTTCATGCTTGAGTGCACGCAGCGGACTGGTGCGCAGCAGTAACCACCAGTCTGGCAAGACCAGAGCCACCAGCAGCAACACCGCTGTCAGCACACCATTACAAGCAGGAAGCCAGCTCAGCTCGGGCAGAGGGTCAGGCAACCAGTCGCGAAACAACTGCACCAGCCCTTGCTGTGCCAGCGCCCCGGTGAGGACGCCCAGCCCCACAGCCACCAGACTGAGCAACCCCAGCCGCAACAGTAGCATCTGCCCCAACTGGCGGCGTGACAACCCCAGACAACGCCACAGTGCCACCTCGTCCTGATGTCGCAGACTGTAGTGTCGCGCAGCCAGTGCCAGCGTCACTGCCGCCAGCAGGACAGAAAGGATGCTGCCTAACGCCAGGTACTGATTGACTCGCTGCAGCGCACTGGCCAGCCGCGGACTGTCACTGTCGGTATCAAGGATGCGGGCCGCAGGGGCCAGCTGGGGAGCAACCCAGCGAGTAAAGGCCTGTATGGCCGGTGCAGGCCCGTCCAGCAGATAACGATAGCGAATACGGCTGCCGGGCTGGATGACCTGTGATCTGGCCAGATCTGCGCTATTTACCAGCAGGCGCGGGTTGAGACTGAGGAAGTCAGTAGAGGGGTCTGGCTCCTGCAACACCACGCCGGTTACTTTCAGATCGGCATAGCCCAGCTGTACCTGATCGCCCATTTTCACGGCAAGCATGCTCATCAGACGAGGTGCCAGCCAGGCCTCGCCCGGCAATGGGCCCTGACTCAGCTCCTGTACCTGACCATCCGCCTGTTGCACACGGATTGTGCCCGTTAACGGATACCCCGCAGGTACTGCCTTGACGCCGGCCAGCTGAAAGCCCTGAGCACTGCTGGCCATGCTGACAAACTCGGCCACCGTCAGAGGTGGTTTGATGCCCAGCCGCTGAGCCTGCTGCCACCACGCCTCAGGCGCCTCCCGGCTGCTGCGAATCACCAGCGGTGCGCCCAGATAACGCTGCGACTGCGCCTGTAACCCGCGTTCCAGCCGATCCGCAAAAAAGCCCAGCAATGTCGTCGCAGCACAAGCTAACCAGATAGCCAGCACCAGCAGGCGCAGTTCATTGTCACGCCAGCCAAGCAGGGCATAACGCCAGCTGGCACGCCATGAGGGCTTCCGAGCGGAGGTCAGTGCCAACCTGCTGACCGAATTATTGTATGACTGCTCAAGACTGGACACGGCCACCCTCCAGATAAACGCGCTGCTGGCAACGTTCTGCCAATACCGCATCGTGGGTCACCAGAATCAGGGTAGTGCCTTCGTGCTGGTTCAACTCAAACAGCAGATCCATGATCTGTTTGCCGGTGGCCTCATCAAGATTACCGGTAGGCTCATCAGCAAAGAGGATACGCGGCTGATTGGCAAAGGCCCGCGCCAGCGCAACACGCTGCTGTTCCCCACCCGATAACTGGCGTGGCGTGTGATGCAAGCGGTGCGACAGCCCGACACGCTGCAACCATTGCTCAGCCCTTTGAGCGGCATCGGCAACGCCACAAAGCGCCAGTGGCAGACTAATGTTTTCTGCCGCCGTCAGATCAGGCAGCAGCTGAAAGGATTGAAATACAAAACCGATAGCGGCTGCACGCAGTGCCGCCCGCTGGTCTTCATCCATGGCACTGAGGCAGTGCTGTTCGATATAGACCTCACCACGGCTGGGTACATCCAGCCCGGCCAGCAGGCCCAGCAGGGTTGACTTACCTGCTCCGGAACGTCCCAATATGGCCAGACTCTGCCCGGCCCCCACACTCAGCGACACCTGATCAAGCAGGGTCAGGGTGCCACTTTGGGTATCGACATACTTACATAGCTGCTCTGCACGAAGGAGAACGGAGATGGATTGCGCTGCTGTCATGACCTTCCTTAAACGAACACTGGTTTTGCTGTGGCTGGTGAGCGGCAGCGCCGCGGCAAATACCCTGCTGATACTGGGTGACAGCCTCAGTGCAGGATATGGCATCAATCCCGACAAAGGCTGGGTAGCACTGGTCCGCCAGCAGCTGCAACCTCTGGGCTGGCAGGTGATCAACGCCAGTGTCAGTGGCGACACCAGTGCCGGAGGCCTGACCCGCCTGCCCTCATTACTGCAACGGCATCAGCCACAGATAGTGCTGATCGAACTGGGGGGTAACGATGGTCTGCGTGGCCTGCCACCACAAAGCCTGCAACAAAACCTGAGCAGGATGGCTGAACTCAGCCAGCATGCCGGAGCCCGGCCACTGCTGCTCGGCATGCGCCTGCCTCCCAATTATGGACCTGTTTACACTCAGGCTTTTGCACAAAGCTATCAAGATGTCAGTAACACTTTGAATATTCCGTTACTTCCGTTCTTTCTTGAGGATGTCGCACTGCATCCGGAGCTGATGCAAGCCGACAATATTCACCCCAATGAGCAGGGCCAGCCGTTGATGGCTGAGCGCGTCTGGCAGTGGCTGCAACCGCTGCTGAAAACGACCAGCGGTCAGTAAAAACCCAGACGCCATGCGGCTTTCATGCAAATGAGAAGTAGCTTAATTGCAACCAGAAAATTCAGACTTTTTCCTATAGGTTCCGCAGCCGCACAACAGTAATCTGGCGCCAATGGACAGGGTCAGAGACGACCCTCAAGGGAGGCAGGATGCCGATTTCACTGAGCGAAATCAGCAGGACGCCCATGGATGAGATGATGATGGCCTGACGACTTCAGGATGAACGAATCAGGCCGGAATCACAGAAAAAGCTCCAGCAAATCATTAAGATAACGCTGCCCAAGGGCAGTGGGTCTGAATGCATCTTCGTTACGATCGAGTAGCCCCCGGTCCTGACCAAGTCTGACGGCATCGTCAATTATGGCCTTGGTCAGTCCGGTGCGCTGCTCAAACCAAGCTGACGGCACACCGTCCACCAGTCGTAACGCATTCATCATGAACTCAAACGGTAGCTCATCTGCCTCTACCTGCTGTTCCCCCGCTACCAGCAACCGGCTGCGATCCAGATAATGCTGCGGCATACGAGTTTTCCAGCGGCGTACAATCTGCCCTGTGGCCTGCCAGCTGACTTTGCCGTGTGCGCCCGCACCAATCCCCAGATAATCACCAAACTGCCAGTAATTAAGGTTATGGCGGGCACGTCGACCAGCTTGTGCGTAGGCTGAGGTTTCATACTGGCCGTATCCTGCCGCCTGCAGCAGCTCATGACCCTCTTCCTGAATAGCCCACAACGCCTCATCCTCAGGCAGCTGCGGTGGACGGCTGTAGTACTCGGTATTGGGCTCAATAGTCAGCTGATACCAGGAAATGTGTGCGGGCTGCAGTGCGATCGCTTGCCGCAAATCCGCCAGCCCTTGTTGCAGGGTTTGCTCCGGCAGACCGTGCATCAGATCCAGATTGAAGTTGTCGAAGCCCAGCTGATGCAGCTTTTCCACAGCAGCAATGGCATCGCGGCTACTGTGTATCCTTCCCAGTCGTTGCAGCTTGTCATCATCAAAACTCTGGATGCCAACCGACAGGCGATTGACACCGGCCTGACGGAAACCCGCAAAACGCTCAGCCTCGAAGGTGCCGGGGTTGGCCTCCATGGTCACTTCACAGTCATCAGCCAGTGTCACTCTCCGGGCAATACCACACAGCAGCTGATCAATAGCCTGCTCACTGAACAGGCTGGGCGTACCACCGCCGATAAAGATACTGGTAATTTCTCGCCCCTGCGCCGCCACCTGCTCCTGTTCGAGGTCTTCCAGCAGACGCGCAACATATTCCTGCTCTGGCAGCTCGTCACGCACGGCGTGAGAATTGAAGTCACAGTACGGGCACTTACGCACGCACCAGGGGATGTGGATGTACAGACTGAGAGGAGGTAACTGCAACAAACTGGCGATCTCAAAGGCTAAGATCCTTGGTATGACGGCAGCGCCAGGACCATGCAACTGCCGTAGGTTTCACACCGGTGGAGAAACCCGATCCGATTCAGGGATTAAAACGCTGCATCAGTTGCTGCAGTGCTTTACCACGATGACTGAGGCGATTTTTCAGCTCGGCAGTCAGCTCAGCAGCGCTGCACTGCTGATCAGGCACCCAGAACAGCGGGTCGTAGCCAAAGCCACCTTCCCCGCGTGCCTCAAACAGCACCCGGCCTTCCCAGCTGCCCTGACAGATCAGCGGCGTAGGATCCGTCTCATGTCGCATGAACACCAGCACACACTGGAAACGGGCACTGCGCTCATCTTCCGGCGTATGCCGCAGGCGCTCAAGCAGCAGCTCACAGTTGTCATCATCACTGGCCCCCACACCGGCAAAGCGTGCCGAATAGATGCCAGGTGCCCCTTTGAGGGCATCCACTTCCAAACCCGAATCATCAGCCAGGGCTGGCAAACCGGTAAGACGTGCCGCATGACGTGCTTTGAGAATAGCGTTCTCAACAAAGCTCAGACCCGTTTCATCGGCATCGGGCACACTGAACGCAGACTGGGGTATGACTTCAAAATCCAGGCCGCCAAGCAGCTCATTGAACTCACGCAATTTGCCCTTGTTGCCACTGGCCAGCACGATCTGTTTCATGGGGAGGTCCTCGAAGAATAGCCGCATCACCAAGCCGTTGCGGGCGCACATCAATCATGTCCGTGGCAGTAATGATAGCACGCTGTGCGCTACAGACAGGCCACTTCAGGCACCCGTAATGTCGACGGGCAAAATCCGGGGCAGGATCAGTGTCACTTCCAGCCCGCCCTCGCGATGATTCTGCAGCATCAGATCACCTCCGTGAGCACGGGCCAGGCTGCGGGCAATACCCAACCCCAAACCGCTGCCCCCCGTATGGCGATTGCGTGATGGTTCCAGTCGGACATAGGGTTCAAAGACCAGATCGATCTGCTCCTCCGGGATCCCCGGACCACGATCCCGGACCTGCACCAGCCACTGCAGGTCAGTACTGCACATGCTGATATCCGCGCTGCCACCATAGAACAGCGCGTTGTCGATCAGATTGGTCAGGCAGCGCTTGAGTGCCAGCGGTTTGGCTTGCAACGGCTCGAAGTCACCCAGCAGCTGTACCTCTCGCCCCTGCTGCTGCAAATCGGTCAGCAGCGAGTCGAGCAGGTCAGGCACGTGCACTGTCTCGGTGTTTTCGTGAATGTCGGTATCCTTGACGTACTGCAAAGCGCCTTTAACCATCAGATCCAGCTCTTCCAGATCCTTGCTGAAGCGCTCACGCTGCAGATCATCGTCCAGCAGCTCTGCACGCAGGCGCAGGCGGGTAATAGGGGTTTTGAGATCATGGGAGATAGCGGAAAACAACCGTTCCCGTTCGGCCAGATAACGCCGGATACGTTCCTGCATATGATTGAAGGCGCGCGCGGTGGCGATCACTTCAGATGGCCCCTGCTCCAGCAACGGCGGATGATCAATGTCACGCCCGAAGTCTTCGGCTGCGCGGGCAATATCGGCCAGTGGCCGGGTCATCCAGCGTATGCCCACCAGACTCATTGCAATCACCACAATCAGCATTAATGCCAGAAACACCAGCTTGTCAGCATCCAGCCAGCTTCCTTTTTGCAGAAAGCCCGGTACCGGCAACAGGGTGGCGATGTACAGCCAGGTGTCCTTCTCCAGTTGCATCTGCACCACCATCACCGGCGGCGACAGCGGGTCCAGAAACAGCGACTGCGCCCAGCGTGGCGGCAAGTCCAGTGCAAGGGTTTCACTATTGAGCACGCGTAACGTGGTCGGCTCGGAAAACTGCACCCAGACCCGTTCAACGTTCATCTCCTGCCGCATGATACTGGCGACATTATCCACCACCAGATGCTTTTCCTGAGTGTCGTCGATGTCCTGCACCGGAATGCGATGATCATTGATACTGACAAAAAAACGCGTGCCTCCCATCTTGCGCAACTGATCCAACACCAGATGGCGATATTCGATGGGCAGTGAAATAAAAAAGCGTGCCGTGGAAGCAATGCTGTAGGTGAGGTTGCGCGACACCCGGTCTACCAGCTCCAGATGGCTGGCACGCACCTGCGAAGTCCAGACGCCATAGCTGATCAGCTGGGCCAGCAGCACGCCCCCCAGCATCAGCAAAACAAACCTGCCACGCAAAGAAAGCGGCAGCCGACAACGCCAGTTAGCCGACATTTTCCACGGGCACGGCGAGAATGTAACCAGAACCACGTACCGTTTTGATCAGCTGCGGGGTTTTGGCATCCTCCCCCAGACGGGCACGCAGGCGGCAAATATGGACATCAATGGAACGGTCCAGCGGCGGTGCGTCGCGGCCACGGGACAGATCAAACAGGTCGTCTCGCGACAGGACCTGTTGCGGATGGTTGAGAAAGACGCTGAGCAGGGAAAAATCAGCCCCACTCAGGCTCTCTCGCTCACCAGCCTGACCAATCAGCTCCCGCGTGGTGCGATCCAGACGCCAGGGGCCAAACCGCTGAAAGCGCGCCTGACCACCAAAGCTCTGGGTACGCCGCAAAATAGCCTTGATGCGCGCCAGTAACTCCCGCGGATTGAAGGGTTTCGCCAGATAATCATCCGCACCCAGCTCCAGCCCCAGAATACGGTCAGTATCATCGGCACTGGCAGTCAGCATGATGATAGGCACCTGCGACTGTTGTCGCAGGCGCTTGCACAGCGAAAAACCATCCTCCCCCGGCAGCATCAGATCGAGGATGACCAGATCCGGTGCCTGACGGGCAAAACTGTCGTCGAGATAGCTGCCGTCGGCAGCGGTGTGGCACTCAAAGCCATGGCGGCTGAGATAATCTGAAATCAGCTGACGAATGTCTTCGTCATCATCCACGATCAAGATACGCTTTTGGGTTGTCATACGGCGCTATCAGGTCTCTTCTGCAATCAGGGGCAGGGATTGGGATAAAGCTCATGAATGGCTTCAAGCTCAGCCAGCAGGGGATCACTCAGGGTTACATCCAGACTGGCGACATTTTCCCGCAATTGTGCCATCTGTGTAGCACCAATGATATTGGAGGCTACAAAGGGACGGGTATTGACGTAGGCCAGTGCCAGTTGTGCCGGGCTGAGACCATGAGCCTGTGCCAGCGCTACATAGGCTTCCGTTGCTTTCTCGCCCTGCGCCTTGAAATAACGCGAAAAGCGGCTGTAAAGCGACAGACGGGCCCCTGCAGGGCGCTCTCCATGCAGGTACTTGCCGGTCAGCATACCGAATGCCAGCGGTGAGTAGGCCAGTAATTCCACTCCTTCCCGATGCGCCACCTCGGCCAGACCTACTTCAAAAGTGCGGTTCAGCAGGTTATAGGGGTTCTGAATGGTCGCCACCCGGGGCAAGCCCAGCTTATCGGCCAGTTGCAGAAAACGCATCACGCCCCAGGGTGTTTCATTGGATAAGCCGATATAACGCACCTTACCCGCCTTGACCAGTTCCCCCAGTGCCGAAAGTGTCTCCTCCATAGGCACATCATGCGGGTCTTCGCCATGCACGTAATTCAGACTGCCAAAGAAATTCGCACTGCGCCCCGGCCAGTGGATCTGGTACAGGTCAACATAATCCGTCTGCAGGCGAGCCAGGCTGGTATCGATGGCGGAAAGGATGGAAGCCCGCGTCAGACGCATATCAGGGCGAATATGATCAACACCACGACTGCTGGGGCCAGCCACCTTGGTGGCGATAATCAGATCATCACGCTTGCCACGTTTCGCCAGCCAGCTACCAATGTAGGTTTCCGTCCGTCCCTGTGTTTCGGGACGAGGGGGAACCGGGTACATCTCAGCTGCATCAATAAAATTGATACCCTGAGCCACGGCATAATCCAGCTGCTCATGAGCTTCGGCTTCCGTGTTCTGCTCGCCGTAGGTCATGGTACCGAGACATATCTTGCTGACCTTCAGGTCGGTATGGGGAATCTGATGGTAGATCACAACCACTCCTCGTTTTTCAGGTGCGATACAGCGAATAAGCCCAACTTAATAGTGCCGACAGGCGACACATACAATGTGACAGC
The DNA here is from genome assembly GCF_029846635.1 of Pokkaliibacter sp. MBI-7. Classification (NCBI taxonomy): domain Bacteria; kingdom Pseudomonadati; phylum Pseudomonadota; class Gammaproteobacteria; order Oceanospirillales; family Balneatrichaceae; genus Pokkaliibacter; species Pokkaliibacter sp. MBI-7. The sequence continues at coordinate 1,527,680 of NZ_JARVTG010000001.1, forward strand.
CAGTTGCCGAAGAGGCTACCAGCCAATAGTGCACAGGCAGGTAGTTCATTATTACGCAGCGTCAGAGGGAACGACTGACATGACATGACATGACCTTTGTCAGGTGATGTCTTGAGGCCAGTAGTTCCAAGGCCTACCTTAATAAGGCAAAATGCGCTGAAATCCAAATCCGCAGGGATATCTGTGTCACAGCGCTCCCGCGTGCACACCCTGTCAGTCAGCACTGCGACTCCGTCAGCCAGCTGTAGCCCACACTGTCGGCCTATTCAATGGACATAGAACTTCTTAAAACCTTTTTGGAGGTTTGTAAAACCCGCCACTTCGGCCGGGCTGCGGACAATCTGTTTCTCACCCAGTCGGCTGTCAGTGCGCGCATCCGTCAACTGGAAACCTTGCTCAGCAGTGAACTGTTCAGCCGTCAGCGCAACAACATCCAGCTGACGGCGGCGGGCGAACGTCTGCTGCTGCACGCTGACAGCGTACTTGCCGCCTGGGAAAGAGCACGGCAGGACGTCGCCCTGCATAATCGCCATACCGTCAGCCTGACGCTAGCCAGCACCCCTGGTCTGTGGGACACCTTGCTGCAGACCGGGATCAGCGCGATTCATCAGCGCCTGTCAGATCTGGTGCTGCGAGCCGATATTCACAGTGGTGATGTGCTGGTGCGGAAGCTGCTTGAACGCACCCTCGATATTGCTCTGCTTTATGACCCGCCCAAAGCACAGGAACTGGTATCCGTGCCGCTGACCAGCCTGGAGCTGATGCTGGTTTCCAGCCTGCCAGACCAGACCCCCAGCCAGGCCCAGCAACACGGCTACATCATGGTTGACTGGGGGACAGCATTTCAGATCAGCCATGATCAGCACTTTAACTCCCCTACGCCGCCATGGCTGCATACCAGCCATAGCAGGATGGCACTGGACCTGATTTTGTCGCAGGGTGGCTGCAGTTATCTGCCCCGTCGACTGGTCAAACCCTGGCTGGCTGAACAAAAACTTTTTGCAGTTGAGGGCAGTCCCCGTTTCAAACGGGACGTTTATGGTGTATATCATGCCAGCGCGGCGTATCAGGAGCAGATCAGTGAAGTGATGGGAATCCTGCTGCAAAGCGCACGTCAAAGCGAGCAGAGCTAGGTGGAGGAAGCGCGCATCAACAAAAATTATTTATTGATAAAATAAAAAATTTTCGTTGTACTGCCCTCAAGCCATCTTGGACAATCGCCGCAAAATTACAGGGTGGCCTCAATGTCAAGAGGCTAAACAGTATTAGCACGCTGGTATTGCAAAGGTCCCATGAATAAAGATCGTCAATATTTTCTGAAAAAGTCCTTCTTTGATGACGAGCATTATCCATACGGGCTGGATAGCTCTGGTGATTTTTCCATCAAAGAAGCCAAACTCATCACTCAGTACGGCAACCTGGCGCGCGCTCTGATGGACGGCAGACTGTCGCCTGAGAACAGCGAAGATAAGGATCTGCTGGCCATCTGCCGTAACGAGAAAGTGCCCACTACCGACCTGGAAAAGGCCTGGGCCAAGTACCTGACCAAGATCAATGAAGACGGCTACATTGCTTCAATGAGCCTGTCGACCGTACGTGATGGCGAAGAGACCGACTTCTCTGAAGGCGGTAGCGATTACGACGACGATTGATCGCTGATATCGCGAACCCGATATGACAACGCCCGCACATGCGGGCGTTGTTGTTTTGGCAGGCACTCACCGGCCAGCAGCAGGTGAGCTCCCGGGTTTCAGGCTTACAGTGCTGGCAAGACGCGGAAGATCATCGACTTGAGATAGTCTGTTTCACTGATCATGGCATGTATCGGGTGATCGGCACCCTGTCCGCCCTGCTCAAGCAAGGTGACATGACGCTCCAGCGTACGGCCACAGCTTCTGACCACATCCAGCAAGCGCTCACGCTGCAGATGCATTGAGCAGGATGCCGATACCAGCAGGCCGTCCTTTTCCAGCAGACGCATGGCCAGCTGATTGGCGCGCTGATACGCCTGCTCACCTTTAGCTACATCCTTACGACGCTGAATAAAGGCAGGTGGATCCAGAATGACCATATCGAAACGCTGCTTCTCGGCCACCATGGCCTTCAGCGCATCAAACGCATCGGACTTGAGGGCACTGACTTTACCTTCCACGCCGTTGCGACGGGCGTTAGCGTTGATATGGTCAATGGCAAACTGCGATACGTCGATACAGGTCACTGACTCTGCACCGGCAGCAGCAGCCTGCACCCCCCAGCCACCGACATAACTGAAAACATCCAGTACCCGCAGGCCCTTGGCATAGTGCTGTACGCGCGCGCGGTTCATGCGGTGGTCATAGAACCAGCCAGTTTTTTGCCCTTCCCGCACAGGCGCCGCAAACTCGACGCCATTTTCACGCAGTATCACTTCGTCAGGCACACTGCCCCAGGCTTCACTGACGTATTCATCCAAGCCTTCCACCGCGCGCATCTTGCCATCATTCTTGAACAGGATACCGGCAGGCTTCAGCACCTGGCACAGAGCCGCCACGATCTCATCTTTGACGAGCTCCATACCCGCAGTAGAAATCTGCACTACGAGATAATCACCAAAGCGATCCACCACCAGCCCTGACAGGCCATCAGCCTCACCGAAGACCAGACGATAGTAGGGCTCAGCAAATGCACGCTGACGCAGTGACAACGCCTGGTTCAGACGATGGACCAGCAGTGACTTGTTTAGCTGCAGGGACAGATCGCGGCTGACCAGGCGGGCACAGATCAGGGTATTGGGGTTGACGTAGGCGATGCCCAGCGGCTTACCTACTGCACTCTCAACCACTACCTGTTCACCAGGCTGAAAACCTTTAAGTGGCGTGACAGCAATATCGACCTCATTGCTGTAAATCCACAAATGACCACCACGCAAGCGCCGATCGGCTTTGGCTTGCAAACGCAGAACGGGCAGGTTCATAACTGACCTCTTACTACCGAACCAAAAGGCAGCATTATAACGAGAAACCCCGGTGGTATTGGTATAAATCCAGTGAGATAAAATCAGTGTGGTACTGAGGTTCAGCTCAGCAAAGATTGATCTGGATCCAGCGGGCGACATCGAAAATGACATTTTAGTCACCCTTGCTCTTAAGAGACTATCGCCATCTGGGCTATACTTGTCGCGCTGTAGTTCAGGAAGCCACTACCATGTCCGATGCATCGAACGCCCTGTCAGAAAGCGATATCGCCAAGACCCTGCAAGGCATCTCCATTCCCCCCCAGCCCCAGGTATTGGTGGATCTCCATCTGGAGTGCGCCCAGCCCGAGCCCCGGGTGGGAGAGATCATCGACATCATCAGTACGGATGTCGGCCTGTCAGCTGCCGTATTGAAGACCGTCAATTCGCCCTTTTTTGGCCTGCGCCGCAAAGTCTCAACGGTACAACATGCCGTTGCCATGCTCGGCCTGCAGAATGCCATCAACGTCGCCAATGCCCTGGCTCTGCGCGAAACCATGCGCAGCGATGACAACCCGGCCTTACAGCGCTTCTGGGATACCGCGCAGGACATCGCTCTGGCCTGTATCACGCTGGCACGTGAACTGAACTTTTCTACCCCCGAAGAAGCCTACACCCTTGGTCTTTTCCACAATGTGGGCGTGCCACTGATGCTGATGCGCTTCAAGGACTACCGTGCAGTGATGTCAGTCGGCTACAAGAAAGGCGCGATTACCCGGGTGGAGGACCAGTTCCTCAAGACCAACCACGCAACGGTTGGCTACTATATGGCCAGAGTCTGGCACCTGCCGGATGATCTTGCCGAAACCATCCTGCAGCATCATGATCTGGCAGAAATCTTTGAAGGACCGGCCAACAACAGCAAGCGTCGCACCCTGATAGCCATTCTCAAAGTAGCCGAACATGTCTGCGGACTCTATCGCATTCTTGGCAATCAACAGGTCGATAATGAGTGGCTGCAGTATCGCGATGCAATTCTGGAACAGCTGCACATTGACGAGGACGAACTGGCCAATCTGACCGAGCGCCTTAATGACATGGGCCTGCGTAGCGATAACTATCAGTGGTAACCACGACACACTATCTCAGATAGCAGAACCTGAAACGACCAGAGCCGGGAATACCGGCTCTGGATAGACTAGACAGTCTGGACAAATACCTGAAAGAGAGGTTATTCCTCTTCCTCACACAACTCTGCGTAAGCTTCGGCATCCATCAGGTCTTCCAGCTCATCAGGATCAGTCGGGCGCAGACGGAAGATCCAGCCTGCGCCGTAGGGATCCTGATTGACCAGCTCCGGCGCATCTGCCAGCGCGGTATTTACTTCCACCACGTCACCAGACAGGGGAGAGTAAATATCTGAAGCAGCCTTTACTGACTCCACGACACCTGCCTCTTCGCCACTGGCCAGAGAGGTCTCTTCTTCGGGCACTTCTACATACACGACATCACCCAACAACTCCTGGGCGTGATCGGTAATACCGATGGTGACGGTGCCATCATCTTCGGTACGAATCCACTCGTGGGTACTAACATATTTGAGCTCGCTGGGAATCTGGCTCATTTCAACTTTTCCTCTTCAAACCACTTCAGATTGCCGGCACGCCCATGGCCCGTGCGGCCAGCTGGCGTTTCAGCAAAGGTAGACCATCTACCCAGGAAAGACCAAGATTGCGCATCAGGGTCAAACCGGGATCCTTATTACCAAATAACGCTTTGAAACCGCTCATACCCGCCATGGTCATCCAGTTGTCCCCCTTGCGGGCACGCTGATAGGCCTTGAGCCAACGCTCTGCCGCCGGTGACTGACCACGCTGACGTGCCTGCGCGAGTTGTTGCAATAATGCTGCCACGTCCTTGAAGCCCAGATTGACACCCTGCCCAGCCAGCGGATGAATAGTGTGAGCGGCATCGCCCACCACCACCACACCGTCACTGTAATACTGCCAGGCATGACGCATCTTCAGCACAAAACTACTGCGTTCGCTGACCGCTTCGATACGGCCGAGACGATGTTCGCTGGCTTCGGTCAGGGCAGCACAAAATCCATCGTCGTCGAGTTTAAGCAGGGCTCTGGCATGGTCCGCTTCCGTGGACCAGACAATCGAGCAGCGCTGCGGGTGATCCAATGGCAGTAACGCCAGCGGACCATCAGGCATAAAACGTTGCCATGCCGTCTGCTGGTGCGGCAGGGCTGTGGCAACGGTGGCGACAATAGCATGATGGCCGTAATCGCGCTCACACTGGGTCAGGCCCGCCAGTTGCCGGATGCGGGACTGAGCCCCATCAGCACCGACAACCAGCTTAGCGGTCAGCTGCTCACCATCATCCAGTGCCACCACGCGCTGACCATCACGCAGCAACGACAGTGCCCGCACGCGCCGCTGCGCAAAACAGACAACCTCGCTGCGTGCCACTGCTTCATGCAGTGCCGCCAGGGTGACGCGGTTCTCGACAATATGTCCCAGTTCAGCCCAGTGCATTTCGGCTGCAGAAAAACGGATATGCCCGACCCCCGCAGCATCCCATACCTGCATATGCTGATAGGGACTCACCCTTTGAGCCTGCATCAGTGGCCAGATGCCGAGACTGACCAGTAACTGCCGGCTGGCTTCTGTCAGCGCACTGACGCGCAGATCATAGTCACCCACACCCTGCCCCTGCTCGACCGCAAGGCTGAGTGGCATGGGCACAGCGTCCACCAGCGCCACATGCCAGCCCTGGCGACTGGCCCCTACGGCCAGAGCAGCACCGACCATGCCGGCACCGGCGATAATCAGATCAAAATGCTGAGTTGAAGCAGACATCGGATAACTCCATCAGGCGCCATGCAGACGCGCCCGCGTGCCGTCCAGTCCCATGGCAGCGCGTGCCAGACGATGACGTGCAGGGGCAAACATGTTCAGGCCCACCAATCCCAGATCACGCACCAGTTGCACTGGGAAGCGGGGTTCAGCAAAGACCTTCATAACTTTGTCGCTGAAAGCGATGGTACGCATCTGATCCTGACGACGTTGCTCGACAAATGCATTGAGATGAGTCAGCTGCCCCAGATCTTCGCCTTGCTGATGCAGCTGTCCAAGGCGCTCGGCCAGATCAGCCACACCACGCAAGGCCAGGTTGTAGCCCTGTCCGGCAATCGGGTGCAGGGCGTGCGCTGCATTACCCAACACCACCAGACGACTGCGGACCTGCTCCCGGGCCTGCTTCAGCGCCAGAGGATAACAATAACGCTCACCGATACGACTGAAACGCCCGAGGCGGTAACCGAAGACCTGCTGAACTTCTTTGAGGAGGGTCGCATCATCCCAGTCCATGCGTTCACCGATCAGCTCATCCGGCGTGGTCCACACCAGCGCGCAGCGATGACTGCCGTCATCACTGTCAGTTAGCGGCAGCAGAGCAAGGGGGCCTTCAGCGGTGAATCGCTCAAAGGCGACCCCGGCATGAGCCTTGCCCGGTGTCAGGGTGCTGACCAAAGCAAACTGGTTGTAGGGAGCTTCCTGATAATCAAGACTCAGCTGCTCGCTGAGGCTGGAACGCCCGCCCTCTGCCAGTACCACCAGAGCTGTACTCAGTTGCTGTTGCTGATCCTGATAATGGATAGTGACCTGCGCCCGTTCAGCAGCCATAGTGATGGCGGTCACTTCCGCCGGGCACAGCCAGCTGATCGCCTCACCACCCTGTTGCTGCAGGTGGCTGAGCAGCACGCGGCCAATCCAGTGGTTCTCCACAACATAGCCCAGAGCCGCCACACCCTCTTCGGCAGCATGCAATCGGGTAGTGCCAAAATGACCACGGTCAGACACATGAATATGTTCAATGGCGCAGACACGCTCGCTCAATGCCTGCCATACCCCCATCTCCTCATAGATCAGCCGGGTACCATAAGACAGTGCTGTGCCGCGCGCATCATAGCTCGGCTGATAAGGCTCGCTGGCCAAAGAGGGTAAGGGAACGGCCTCCACCACAGCAATACGCATGCCATGGCGTTTGGCTATAGGCAGCAGAGCACAAGCCAGACTGGCCCCCACCAGGCCACCGCCGACGATAATCACATCGAAATGCTGTACTTCACTGTTCATACTGCCTGCCATCAGCCTCGCGCCTCTGCCATCAGTGCCTCTGCCATCAGTGCCTCGATCTCAGCGACCGTCTTGGGAGCCAGTGCCGTCAGAACTTCAGGCTCCGCATCCGTGACCAGTACATTATCTTCTATGCGAATGCCGATACCACGCCAGCGCTCTTCAACCCTGGTATTTGCCGGATTGATATAGATCCCGGGCTCAATGGTCGTCACCATGCCGGGCTGCAGGGCCCGCCACCGCTCCTGCTGGCGATAACTGCCGACGTCATGAACATCCATACCCAGCCAGTGGCCAATACGATGCATGTAGAAATCACGATAAGCACCCTGCTCAATCAGGCCATCGACACTACCTTGCAGTATCCCCAGATCGACCAGACCCTGCGTAAGAATGTTTACCGACACGTCGTGCAACTGATCAAAGCCCACACCACTGCGGGACTGTTCAATACAGGCCAGCTCCGCTGCCAGCACGATGTCATAGACAGCGCGCTGTTCAGCTGAAAAACGGCCATTGACCGGGAAGGTACGCGTCACATCACCCGCGTAGTAGTCAAGTTCACAACCCGCGTCGATCAGCACCAGATCACCGTCTCGCAGACGCTGATCATTATTGATGTAATGCAACACACAGGCATTGGCACCACCACCGACAATACTGCCGTAGGCGGGCCAGCGACTGCCGTGACGAGAAAACTCGTGCAGAATTTCCCCTTCCAGCTGGTATTCCCACATCCCCGGCTGACACACCGTCATGGCACGGCGATGGCCAAGCGCGGTAATACGCCCGGCTTCACGTATCTGCTGCTGTTCAGCGGGGGTTTTAAATAAGCGCATCTCATGCAGCACATCATCCAGTTGCCGCACTTGTGCAGGGGCCTGAACACCGCTGCGGGCCTGACGTCGGGTGCTCGTCAGCCATTGGCCGATGCGTTGCACCACGGAGTCGCGACTGTCAAAGCTATAGAACAGCTGTTGTCTGCCGGCCAGCAGCTGCGGCAGCTGCTGATCCAGTTCATCGACGTTGAAGGCCTGATCGGCACCATAGCGGGCCATACAGCCCTCAGGGCCTGCTCGATAGCCTTCCCAGATCTCCATGGCCGGATCACGAGGCTGGCAGAACATCACCACCTCGCCTTCACCGCGCCCCGGTACCAGCACCAGCCAGGCGGATGGCTCAGCAAATCCGGTCAGATAATAAAAATCGCTATCCTGACGGAAATAGTATTCAACGTCACGGTTACGCGGGCTCAGCTCGGCGCCAGCAACAATGGCGATGCTACCTTCGGGCAGCGTGTCGAGCAGGCGACGGCGGCGACTGGCGTATTCGGCAAGGGGAAGTGTCTGCATAGATGGTCCCTGATGCGGCCAGCAGCCATCAGGCTGCCAGCGAATGATCCACTCAGTGCAAGGTGCGGTTGGGGTTGACCGGTTGCTCCTGCTGGTTACAGGCAGTAAATAGCATGATGGCCACCACCCGCACGTACTCCAGCAATTCCATCAGGTCAGCCTCGTCGGACTCCTGTTCCTCCAGGGCCATATCGCTCAACTGGGTGAAACGACTGAGGTCCTGAATCGACTCACGCGCATCCTCATCCAGATTTTCATCCACCTGACCACCGCCCATGCCATAGCCGTGCAGAAAACCATAGCACCAGCTACCAAGGGCCTGTGACCGCTGCGCAACGGCATAGTCGTCATCAGGCACGATCAGGGTGAACTCGAAAACACCTTCCTCCAGCTGACGCAGGGTGACATCGTAAAGCTGCGCCAGAGCCGTTTTCGACTGCGCAGACTCGGGGACATCAATATCCAGCAACTGAGCAGACTGCTTGAGCCAGTCATCAGTACTCCAGCGTCGCCCGGCTGTCAGGAAACCGCAGAGAGTGCCATGCAATTCAGAGGGAGAGCCCAGAGCACCAATCTGAATGAACAGATTACTCAAGGAGTCAAAATCAGGTAACGCGGTGGACGAGGACATGAATACGCTCTGCCTGGACGGTGCATGGAGTCCCGCCAACGGGGACAACAAAGACTTATGCAAATTTGATACAGGTCCACTATCATACTACTGCCGGTGCGACACGTGTAGCGTGTCCTCTTGATACCCACAACCAGCTCCGGCAGGTGGGGGCAGCTCGTTGAGCTGTTGTCTGAAGAGACAGGAGCACTGGTAGTTACTTCGGCTATCAGGGCGCTGCCAGTGGGCAGTGCTGTCCGCAAGGATACGAAGGTCCTTTTGGCACGGATGTGCCCACCCGACGGTCTCCTCGATACGTCAATCCAGTCTCGGCTGGAGGTCTATATGGCAGAGGACGGGCAGACGCTTCGGCTGCCGGGGCCATCCTAATGCAGGATGGTTGTCCGCAAGGACGAGAAGAGCCTTTTGGTACGGATGTACCCACCCTGACGCCTGTCTCGGCACGTCAGTCCTGCGGTTCGCCACAGGAGTGCATATCTTAGCCGGTATGTTCAGAGATACCTGATTAATGGACCTCGGTCTATTGTTGTCGTCGTACAGGGTTGTACGGCGTATTCCGGTAACGGGATGATCAGGAAACAGTAAAGGGACACTGCAAGGATCGGAGCCCAAATCCAATCAGCACAATGAAAAATTGGACGTCGCTCAGGAAGAGCTGTAGGTGCCATAGCGGAAGCCCGTCTTCCGTTTTCACTTAATCAAGAGGTTCAGAGCTAAAGCTCTGTTTACCATTGTCGGGGTCCGTTTCGGCGGACAAGTCGACCTGTTGTACGACCAACAGTAACCCACGGGGACATGCAGGGCGGGTAACTGCCTTGTGTGAAGCTCCCCCGGAATGTAACCCTCCCGCAAGGGGCGCTGGCACTTTGTGAGAAGTGGCAGCGGATTCTCGGAGCAGTACCGGGATGAGGGGCTAGGTTGACTGGTAGGGGAAACGTAAGTGAACTGCTGATAAACGTCGTAAGTATGAACAAGCCTAAACTGCTGACAGGCTTGAACCAAAAGGTGTGTGGCCGGTTATCTCCGTCGGTAGTGGAGATACGTCGTTTATAGAGCCATCGGCGAATAAGCAGTCCCTAACCCAGTCGTGTGGTAAGCAGGGAACGTGGTAAGACCGTATAGCTGCCCTTCGGGGCAGGAGCGCCGTGAGGCAATCTGTTGGCTGTGCGGTTATGGGAGGGTGGAGAAAGCGAAGGCCATCCGGTAATAGGATGGATAGGGGTTTTAATGTCACCCCACGGGAAACCGGGCAGACTTCCACTTGGCAGATCGTCGTAAGGCGGCTGTTACCCTCTTACCTTTGAGACCATTAAACACTTCGGTGAACCCTGAGTTCACCCTACTACACACTCGGCAGACCCTGAGTCTGCCTGTTGCTCTACCCCTGACGGGACAGTTTTTCCCGTCAGGGAGAATGCTGTCTTCGTTCAGGATCATGGTCTTGAATAAGGAAGGCAGCATGAAAGAACTGACGCGCGAAAGCGTGATGTCTGCGCCTACCGGCGGACCGTTGGTGTGGCACGAGGTCGATTGGCAACGTGTGCAACGGAACGTCAGAGGAATGCAGATTCGTATTGCGAAGGCTTGTAAGGAAGGCAAATGGCGGAGGGTGAAAGCCCTCCAACGGCTGCTGACCCGCTCACGTTCAGCCAGATTACTGGCGGTGCGGCGAGTGACTGAGAACCAGGGTAAGCGCACGGCGGGAGTCGACCGCGTACTCTGGGATACGCCCGAAAGTAAACAACTGGCGGCGGAAACGTTGAAACGCCGGGGGTATCGCCCTCTGCCTCTGCGCAGGGTGTATATCCCCAAGAGTAATGGGAAGGAACGTCCTCTGGGCATCCCCACCATGTATGACCGGGCCATGCAGGCGTTATACCTGCTGGCATTGGCTCCTGTCGCGGAAACACGGGGCGATCCCAACAGCTACGGCTTCAGGATCGAACGGTCAACTGCGGACGCCATGGGTCAGCTCTTTGTGTGCCTCGCCAAAAAGGCGTCAGCCCAATGGGTGTTAGAGGCAGACATTAAAGGCTGTTTTGACCATATCAATCACGACTGGCTGGTCCAGCATGTCCCTACGGACAGGCAGGTATTGACCAAGTGGTTGAAAGCGGGGGTGGTCCACAAGGGCCAGCTCCAGTCGACAGAGGCAGGAACGCCACAAGGGGGAATTATTTCTCCAACCTTGGCTAATATGGCGTTGGACGGTTTGGAACGTGAGCTTCAGCAGTATCTGGGGAGAAAGCGTTCCAAACAGGACAAGGTTAATGTTGTGCGGTATGCGGATGATTTTGTCATCACAGGCGCCTCGAAAGAGGTACTGGAAAATGACATCCGGCCTTGGGTAGAAACATTCCTGCACACGCGGGGATTGCAACTGTCCGGGGAAAAGACGCATGTTGTCCACATTGACCATGGCTTTGATTTTCTGGGATGGAATTTCCGCAAATACGGCGGCAAGCTCCTGATCAAACCAAGCAAGAAAAACGTGCAAGCGTTCTATCGCAAGGTCAAGGAAATCATCGACGCCAATAAAACCGCTAAGCAGGAGAATCTGATTCGCCTGCTGAACCCGGTGCTGAAAGGATGGGCTTTGTACCATCAGCCGGTGGTGGCCAAGGCAACGTTCAGCCGTTTAGACGACCTGATTTTTCAGGCGGTACGAAAATGGGCCAAGCGTCGGCACCCGAACAAGAATGCCTTATGGGTCATGGAGAAATACTTCCAGCCCATCGGGGAGCGTTCAAGGGTGTTTGCCGCCACGGTAAAGAATGAGTGGGGCAACAAGTCGGTGGTAGCGCTGTACGCGCTGGCCAGTACACCGATAGAACGACACAGAAAGATCGCGGGGGACTACAACCCCTTCGATCCCGACATGGAAGCCACAGGTGAGGCGCTGCGGATGAGTCGGATGCTGAATAAGCTGAAGTATCGTAAGCAGGTTGCCAGTCTGTACACCCAGCAGAAAGGTCGCTGTGCGTTATGCAAGGAACCGATTACCAAAGAAACAGGATGGCACGACCATCATATCGTTTACCGCTCACAAGGGGGTGACGATACACTGAAGAATCGGGTACTTTTGCATCCTGTGTGTCATGCTCAGGTTCATAGCTGTGGTTTAACAGTAAACAAGCCGGTCCACTAAGTGGGCTTAGCTTAATCTGTTCGAGCCGTGTGCGGTGAAAGCTGCACGCACGGTTCTACGGGGGGGATGGCACAGTAATGTGCTGTCCCTACCCTACATCCAGAGTGGAAAACCTGTGTGGCACGCTTAGGATCAAGGTCAATGGAAAGACCTCGTAACCAAATAGCGCCCTTCCCGCACTAACACTGAGTTACACTGCTTTACCTGCAGAACACCAGCTGGGCTGTCGGCACTATAATTCATAGGCGCTGCTTCATTTGCGCCATGCTGGCCACAACAATTCAGACACTGGTCTGGATAAAAGAAGTCAGCAGATAACACAATCACTCCGCAAGCCATCGAAAAGGTTTGGAGCTTCTAGGTATGAGTCGTCAAACTGCCACTACTGTGGCAATTACCATTCTGGACAAGGAATTCCTGATTAACTGCCCAGAGGAAAGCAAGGACGAGCTGCTGCTATCGGCCAAACTGCTCGATCAGCGCATGCGTCAGGTACGGCAGAGCGGCAAGGTGCATGGCATGGAGCGCATCGCCATCATGACGGCACTGAATCTGTCTTATGAACTGCTGGGCATGCAACGCGCCAACGAGCAAGCTGATCGTCAGGCCCGCGCTCTGGCTGAGCGGGTTGATCAGGTATTGAACCCAACCCCGGCAGATGCCGAGGAAGGCAAGGAATAATAAATTTCAAGGCCTGACATCCCCATGCAAGTGTGTATAATCGCACCCAACTCCCTGGGGTGTTCGATACATCTGCTAGATCCCTCGAGCCGATAATCACTTTATTAAGGGAATGTCTCGTGGTTTTCTTTGTGCATGTCCGCTTGACGGAAAGCCTTCTGAAGACTCAGGCGTTCCCACTCTGAACCTTTGGTTCAGGGTACAGGCGGATAACGGCATCATCGGGGAGTCCTTTTCTCCTTTCCTAGCACGTCAGCTGACTTATGTTAGCTACACAGCTCATTACACAGCCTTTCTCAATTTTTGCTGTAACGACTGGCAAGCGCATCGCACGTTGCCAGCAATCACAAATCTGTCGCCAGCAGGCATGACCACTAGCGCAACAGCCGCTAGTATTGGCTATCACCTATTCAGCACTTTCCCAACCACCGGATGGCGCACAGCGTGATGAACTCAACCGTTGCCAGTCTACCTACCCGCTCTGCATCTGCATCTGTCGATGATCTGCAGCTACTGGAGCAACAGAAGCAGCAGTTGCGTCGGCAGATGCGTCGTCTGCGCCGCAGCCTGTCAGCCCAGCAACAACGACATGCTGCCAGGTCGCTGGTACGCCGCATGGCCGCTCATCCCACCTTTATCAGCAGCAAGCATCTGGCTCTGTATCTGAGTAATGATGGTGAAATTGATCCGCGTCCACTGATCCACAAAGCCTGGTCAATGCACAAGCACGTTTATTTGCCGGTACTGCACCCACTGAATGCCCATCGTATGCTGTTCCAGCACTACACCGCGGACACACCGATGGTGCGCAATCGCTTTGGTATTGAAGAGCCACGCTTTGATGTGTCAGCCCAGCGCCCGGCCTGGACGCTGGATCTGATCTGCATGCCACTGGTGGCGTTTGACGCGAGTGGAAATCGGCTGGGAATGGGGGGTGGCTTCTATGATCGGGCGTTTGCCTTCCTGCATCGTGGTTATCTGTCAACACGCATGGTAGGACTGGCACATCAGGGGCAAGAAGTACCGCAACTGCCTGTAGCCAGCTGGGACATTCCATTACAGGGGATCATGACGGACGGTGGCTGGTGTCCCGCATCAGGCACTGAGGGACACCGCTGACACACCACTGCACCGTCAGGGATGTCTGACGGCATAACGGCTGAAGACCTGAATCAAAGGTCCTTAACCGACTGACCCCAGCAACGACTGGATCAGCGCAAACAACTGCACATCACTTTGTGAGTAACCGGTGATGCAGAAACCGACAACAAATACGAGAAACAACAGGGTCAGCATATCGGGCCGACTATTCATGGCGTAACCTTTCCTCTTAACTCAAAAACCGACGCCAGCCACACTGGATTTATCCCCGAAACAAACGGGAAGCCATATAAAAAGTGCGCTAAAAATTAACACTTTCTGACCGCTTGAAAAGGTAAGATTTGTAATTTTTTTTTGCGACTAAGGTCGAAGTAAAGACGGTGTAAATTCCGACTTTTCGCGCCGCAAAAAATGCACCCAGGAGAGGTATAACCATGACATTCTGGCTATTGAAAAGTGAGCCTGACACCTTCGGCATTGAGCATCTTGAAAGGCAACCAGATCAGCGCAGTGGCTGGGATGGCGTGCGTAACTACCAGGCCCGCAACTTCCTGCGCGATCAGATCAAACTGGGCGACCTGGCCTTTTTCTACCACTCCAGCTGCCCACAGCCAGGCATCGTCGGCATCGTTGAGATTGTGCGCGAGGGCTACCCTGACTCCAGCGCGTTTGACCCGACATCGAAGTACTTTGATGCCAAGTCTGAACCCGGCAAAATTCGCTGGTATCAGGTCGATGTCCAGCTCAGAGAAAAGTTCACTGACGTCATCCCCCTGCAGGCCCTGAAGCTGGACAGCCAGCTGGCCAGTATGCCGCTGATCAATCGCAGCCGCCTGTCAGTACAGCCCGTCAGTGAAGAGCACTGGCGGCATATCCTGAGCCACTATTCTCACTGACACTGCCCTCCACTAACACTGAAACGCCCCACTAGCACTGAACAGCGCAGAACAGATACTCAGCCCGTACCGAGACTCAGCCCCAGCAGCGGATAGAGCATCAGGGTGATCGGCAGGGTTGCCATCGCCAGCAGGGCCTGCGCAGTGATGATCCCCGCCATCAGGGGAGCATCGCCGCCCATCTGCCGCGCCAGAATATAGGACGACGAGGCCGTTGGCAGCGCAGCAAACAGAATCAGCACCTGCGTCACCAGCGGCTCAGCCCCCCATATTCGGGCCAGCATCAGAGCGACCAGTGGCAACGCCAGGAATTTCGCCACACAGGCCCATCCCAGCGGTGCGATAGCACCACGCAATGCGCGCAGATTCAGTGCAAAGCCCACCGCCAGCAGACCCACAGGTAACGCTGCCTGGCTGAGAATGCCTAAGGCCGGTTTGCTCCAGAACGGCAAACCAATACCACTGACATTCAGCAGCACACCAATCACGCAACCAAGGATCAGTGGATTCCTGGCAATCTGCATCGCGGTTGCACCCCAGCTGACCTTTTCCCCCTGCCCGCCATAAAAGGCAAAGATCAGCACACACAGCACGTTGATCAGCGGAATCATGATGGCAATGGTGACCGCAGCCACGACCATGCCCTGATCACCGTACAACTGATTGACTGCCGCCAGCCCGACATAGGTATTGAAACGGATCCCCCCCTGATAGAAGGAGGTAAAAGCGGCAGGTGTCGCCGAAACCCAGTGCCGCACGGCCACCAGCATGACCGTCGCCACCAGCAGCATGGTCACGACCAGCAGCACGATGTCACTCACTGCCACCCCGGCGAAGTGTGCCGGGGCCAGATTGTGAATCAGCAGTGCCGGAAACAGCAGGTAATAGGTAAAGCGTTCTGCCAGCGGCCAGAAGCCATCTCCGGGAAATTGCCAGCGCTGCAGGGCAAAGCCAAGCAACACCAGCAGAAAGATCGGACCGAGGGCATCAAGAGTGGCAGTCATGGCGATAGCATCGATAGAGTGAAGGACCACCGTGTTTATAGCAGAGCGCCCCGGGACAGCCTAGAGGCTGTTGAAAAACGTTATCGAGGCAGCCGAGACACGGAAAAAACAGGCGAAAAAGCGGAGTTTAGTGAACTAAATGAGCATTTTGAGCCTGTTTTTGACGCGGTATTCGGCAACGCCGATAGATTTTCAACGACCTGCTAGAACTCCGTCGTCACAAATGGACATTGCCTGAGTTGATAGCGGCTGAAATACGGCACGTGCGCAGTAATGTCTGAACACGTCACGACCAGAGTCACTCTGCTGCCGACAGCGACAGGAAAATTCCCGTATCATGGCAGACTCCACACTTTGATAGCGCGTCGCCCATGCAGCTCACCCCCTCCCATCACAGCCTGCGCAATCCCGTTCCCTGGCTGATCGGTGGACTGCTCCTGCTGCTTGGCATTGCCCTGATCGCCATTACGGCACTGTGGAGTTACCGCTCGACTCTGGAAAGCCTCGAAGCCCAGGGTGAAAACATGATGGACCGCTTCTCCACCGGGCTTGAGCGTGAGCTGTCGAAGTACGAATACCTGCCAGAACTGCTGTCGACCCACCCGGAACTGATCCGGCTGGCCCAGCACCCTGATGATGCGAGCCTGCAGCTGCGTATTAATCAGCAGCTGCATCGCTCCAATGCCGTCGCTGGCGCCTCGGTGATGTACCTGATGAGCACCGATGGCCAGACCATTGCCTCCAGTAACTGGCAGGACGACGACTCCTTCGTGGGCAAGAACTTTAACTATCGCCCTTACTTTACTCAGGCCATGCAGGGGCAGACCGGACGTTATTTTGCCCTGGGCACCACGTCCAATATCCGCGGTTACTTCTTTGCCTACCCGCTGCGCGCAAATGATCGCATCATCGGTGTGCTGGTAGTAAAAGTGGCCGTCAATCGTCTGGAGTCGTTGTGGAAGAATGATCACTCCACCACCATCGTCACGGACAAGGACGGCGTCATCTTTATAAGTACCCGCGCCAACTGGCAGCTGAAGACCCTGACACCACTGACGCCTGCAGCGCAGCAGCGCATTGTTGAAAGCCAGCGCTATGGCCCACGCGAACTGACCTCGCTGTCCATTGTCGAGAAACGCCAGCTCAGTGCCAGCTCATCGCTGGTGACCATTCTGGATTCAGCCGGCAACGGCAGGCCGCAAAGCAGTATGGCCGAAGACATTCATACCGTAGCCTACCTGCAGCAACAGCGGCCCATTCCCAACTATGATTTCACCCTGCGCACCTTTACCCGCCTGAGCAGCCTCTACAGTCAGGTGCTCAACCATGTGGTACTGGTCACGACCCTCTACGTCATTCTGGTGATGATCGGTGTCTTTATACGCCTGCGCCGGCGCATCCGCTCAGAACGTGAAGCCTTTCACCACCAGTCCAGCCAGAACCGCGCCCTCAACAAGGCACGTATTCAGGCCATCATCGACAACACCCACGCAGGCCTTGTCACGCTGGATACCGATGGTCGTATCGAGTCCTTCAACCCCATGGCAGAAGCCCTGTTCGGCTATGACTGGCAACACATCAAGGGCCACTTTATCAGCGAGCTGTTTGCCGAAGCCAACCGCAGCCAGTGCTGGCAGCGGATCGAAACCCTTAAACAGACCCCTCATGATGCACCTGCTGCAGAGCTGCTGCTGGAAGCCAGGGGGCTGCGTGCTGACCGCAGTGAATTCCCCATTGAATGGGTGATTGGTGACATGCACCTGCAGGATGAACGCAAGTTTCTGATTACTATTCACGACATTACCGAGCGCAAACGTTATGAACAGGCGCTGCATCACGCCCGTGATGAGCTGGAGCAACGCGTAGAAGAACGCACCACCGACCTCAGCCTGACCAACGCCCGGCTGCTGCAGGAAATTAATGAGCATCGTCAGACCCAGAATGAACTGATACAGACGGCCAAACTGGCCCTGTTAGGGCAGATGTCCGCCAGCATCAATCATGAGCTGAACCAGCCGCTGGCAGCCATTCGCAGTTTCAGCGAAAACGCCCGGCACTTTGTCGAACGGCAGGAATATGAACGGGCTCACAACAATCTGGCCACCATCATCCAGTTGACGGAGCGTATGGCCAGGATGATTGCCCAGTTCAAGGTCTTTGCCCGCAAATCCAGCGGCCAGCCAGAGCCGTTGCAATGGAAGACCGTACTGGACGGGGCACTGGCTATGCTGCACAACCAGCTGGAGAAGTATCACACCACCATCAATATTGAACCGGCCAGTCCCTATGCCTGGGTTCAGGGCGACATGCTGCAGCTGGAGCAGGTGCTGATCAATATCCTCACCAATGCCCTGCAGGCCATGCATGAAAGTAGCCATACAGCGGCGGCTCCGTCACGCGCCAATCGTATCGATATCTATCTGGACACCTCCACCCCAGACCGGGTAACGCTGTGCGTCCGCGATCATGGCCCGGGCATACCGGACACCCATCTGCCCCGGGTATTTGAACCGTTTTTCACTTCCAAGCCCATCGGCCAGGGGCTCGGCATCGGCCTGTCGATCTCCCATCGCATCGTCGACAACCTGCACGGTGAGCTGAGTGCGGAGAACCATCCCGAGGGGGGCGCGCTGTTTCGTATCAGCCTGCCCGCGGCTCACCCTGTGCAGCGCACTAGTCCCATGATAGGGTAGCGCCCATTCCATTGCGCTCCGCTACTTCAGGCACCTTGTCAGGATCAGGATACCCATGAGCACAGCCAACACCGTGCCCTCTTTGCGTCAGGCCATGCTCTGGCCGTTACTGCTGATGGTCGTCACCCTGCTCTGCAGCAGCCTGCTGCCGGGCCCGGCTCAGGCTGAACCCGACAACTACGATCCCGGCAAGCTGGCACAGCGCAAGCTTGATGCGCTGGATAGCAACGATACCAGTGCCGATACCAAGCAACTTCGCGACCTCTACACCCAGGCCATCCAGCTCAGTCAGGATCGTCAGGAATACGTCGATCAGGCCAACGGCTACGACCAGCTGCTGAAAAATTTTGCCCAGCAGACCCGCGAACTGCAGCGCCAGATCGACAACTTCAAGAGCACCCCGGCCCCCTACGAATACGACAAGAATCAGAGCCAGCTGGAGCAGGAGCTGTCGATTCGCAACGCTGATCTCTACAACCTGCAAAACAGCCTGACCACCGCACGCAACGCGGTCAGCGCCCTCACCAGTCGCAGTGTGACCGCCCGTGAAGAGCTGAACCAGCGCAAGGCGGAAATTGATCAGGTCAATGAACAGATCACTCAGGCTAACCGCGCCGGTGCCGCCGATGTACTGAGTGAAGCGACCATGATCATGCTGTCGGCCAAACGTAATGCACTGACCGCCGAGCTGCGCATGCTGGAACTGGAGCTGCTGAGCGTACCCAACCGCGCCACGCTGGCGGAACAGAAGCGCCAGCTGCTGGAGCTGCAGACCAAGGACATGAGTACCCAGGTCGATACCCTGCAACAGCAGATCAGCCTGCTGCGTCGCCAGGACACCGAAAAGACCGTGGAGGCCAACCGCAAGCTGACGGATCAGGCCAGCGACAGCCCACCACTGATCAAGAAGCAGCTGGAGCTGAACCAGCAGCTGAGTGATGAGCTCAGCACCATGACCACCAATATCGAGAATGCGCAAAAGCAGTCAGACCAGATTGATGGCCAGTCGCGTATGCTGACCCAGCGCTATCAGGATCTGAAAAAGCAGCTGGACCTGCTCAAGGTCAGCGTGGCCTTCGGCGAGACCCTGCGCAGCGAACTGCGCGACTTGCCTCCCGCCCTGCCCGCCAAGCAGCTGAGCGATCAGCTGGATCAGCTGCAGCTGAAGATTTATGACTACGACCAGCAGCTCAATCAGCTCGATAATCGCGACGTCCTGCTGGAACAGTATCAGGATGATCCCGAGTTTCAGAATCTCAGCGAGGCTGATCGCAAGACCTTCACCGAGCTGCTGGACGTGCGCAAAGAAATTCTTACCAAACTGTCCTCCAGCGCCAGCAGCTATGTCAGCGTGCTGGCGCAGGTGGACCTGTCCAACAACCAGCTGCAGCAACAGCTGCAGCAGTTCCGCAGCCTGATCGACGAGCACCTGCTGTGGGTCCCCTCGGCCCGCCCGGTCAACTTCAGCTGGATGATGGACTGTCTGGTAGCCGTCAGCGCTCTGCTGATGCCCCATTACTGGAAAGCCGTACTGAGTTCGATCAACCCTGATGCCCTCAGCACCACCGCAGCGCTGTTCATGATTCTGCTGATGCTGTCGCTGCGACGGGTGGCGGCCAACCGCTGTGACGAAGTGGCGGCAGAGATTCAGGGCAAGCTGGGCAAGGTGACGCAGGACGGTTTCCTGCTGACCCTGCGCCTGATCGTGGTGTGTATGTTCTACACCCTGCCGTGGAGTGTGATTCAGCTGACACTGGCCTGGTATCTGCACCAGATCAGCGACAGTAATCTGTCCTACGCGTTGCAGCAGGCGCTGGTCGTTATGGCGATGCTGACCGGCCTGCATCTGCTGATGCGCAAGTTCAACCGCCCCAATAACCTGTTCATTGCCCACTTTAACTGGCCCGAGGTGCAGGTCACGCTGATTCGCCGGGTATCACGCCGGTTATTTCCGGTGGCCCTGCCGTCCATCTTCATCATTGCCCTGACAGAGAACAATCTGGGTGATGATCTGCGTAACACCCTGGGCAGGATGGCCTTCATCATCCTCACCATCGGTCTGGCACTTTACTACTGGCGTGTGTTCAAGGATCGCAAGGTATGGGTTGGGCAGAACCCCACGGCCTCCCAGCGACGTCTGTTTCTCGCCGTGCACTGGTTCTTCCCCCTCAGCCAGCTGGTGATGCTGGGCCTGACGCTGCAGGGCTACTACTTCAGCGCCATGCTGATGAACATCAAACTGCACCTGACCTGCTTTGCCGGGTTTGTCTGTATCTGCATCCACAGTCTGGCGATCCGCTGGCTGCTGATTGAAGAACGCCGCCTGGCGTTCAGCCGCGCCAAGTCCAAGCGTGCAGAACTGCTGGCACAGCGTGCCAAGGAGAAGGAAGCCAATCCCAACAGCCAGGTTTCCAGCACCGAGATGTCCATCGACCCGCCGGAAGAAAACCTGATCGATCTGCAGACTGTCAGTGAGCAGTCACGCAAAGTGCTGAACCTGCTGATTATGTTCGGTCTGGTGGTCGTGCTGTGGGGCATCTGGTCCGATTTGTTCACCTCCCTCTCCTTCCTTGATCAGATCAAGCTGTGGGACAGCTCCGTCACTGTCAACGGCAGTACCGAGCTGGCACCGATCTCACTCAAGGCGGCACTGCTGTCACTGGCGGTATTCCTGCTGACTTTCGTTGGCGTGCGTAACCTGCCGGGGGTACTGGAACTGCTGATTCTGCAGCGTATCGAGCTGTCTCCCGGCACCGGTTATGCCATCACTACCCTGACCAAATACATTCTGGTGCTGGTCGGTATTCTCGTGGGCTTTTCCATCCTCGGCTTTGACTGGTCGAAGCTGCAGTGGCTGGTAGCAGCACTCGGTGTGGGACTGGGTTTTGGTCTGCAGGAAATCTTCGCCAACTTTATCTCTGGTCTGATCCTGCTGTTTGAAAAGCCCATCCGCATCGGTGACACCGTCACTATCAACGGCCTGTCGGGGACGGTGACCAAAATTCAGATTCGTGCCACTACCATCGTCGACTGGGACAGGAAAGAAATCATCGTCCCCAATAAAACCTTCATCACCCAGCAGCTGGTGAACTGGTCACTGAGTGACGCCATCACCCGCATCGTGGTCAATATCGGTGTGGCCTACGGTACGGATACGGCCCGTGCCGAGTATCTGATCCTGCAGGCGGCCAATGAATGCGATCTGGTGCTGGAGAATCCGCTGCCGGAGGTGTTCTTCACCAAATTCAATAACTCCACTCTCGACTTCGAGCTGCGCTACTACGTCAACGAACTGGGACACCGGCTGCCTTCGCAGCACCAGATTCTCAACCGTATCAATAATCTGTTCCGCACCAACAATATCGAGATTGCCTTCCCGCAACTGGATATCCATATCAAGCGCGACTGGCCGACCCGTATCGACAAGAACGCCATCGGCAAGTAGCGGTAAACAAAACAGGCACCCGCGGGTTAATGCCAGTCAGTTAAGCCCAACAGCTTGACCTTTTGCGCCCTGAAACGAAAATCCGATGCTTGTTTTGAGCATCGGATTTTTTATGCGACTGTCCCGCGCCTTGGCACTGACTCACGAAGCCGCTTCTACTACTCACGCCCTTGATGAACTGGGGGCGCTGCTTGATCCAGACCTGGTCAGCACCGCACTGGAAACGGCGGGAGTGGCGACCATACGTAAGCGACGCCTCCCTCTTGAGTCCATGATCTGGTGCGTGATCGCCATGGCGTTGTTTCGCCGGATGTCGGCCTGGGATGCTGCGAGTCGTATGGACATCATGCTGCCTGGGCAGAGGCCACTGGTGGCACCCAGTGCCATCGTGCAAGGTCGGCAGCGCCTGGGCAGTGCGGCGGTGCGAGAAGTCTTTTCCCTGACGCAACAACGCTGGCATGCCAGCGCCAATCACCCCACCTGGGCGGGTTTGCGCCTGCTCAGTGTCGATGGCGTGGTCTGGCGCACAGCGGATACGGACGACAACCGCAAGCACTATGGCAGCGCCAGTAATCAGCATGGCGATACCGGCTATCCCCAAGTGCGCATGGTCTGCCAGATGGAACTGACCAGTCACATGCTGGTGAGCAGTGCTTTTGCCGGTTATCACAGCAACGAGATGAAGCTGGCCGAACAACTGATCGACAGCACACCCGATCACTCGCTGACCTTGTTCGACCGTGGCTTCTATTCGCTGGGGCTTCTTCATCGCTGGCAACAAACAGGCACTCAGCGCCATTGGCTACTGCCGCTGCGCAAGGATGCTCAATATGAGGTGCTATACAAGCTGGGGCGCCAGGATGCCATCGTCTCGCTGAAGACCTCGCCGCAGGCGCGTAAGCAATGGCCCGAGCTGCCCGACACGCTACAGGCCAGGTTATTAAGCAAGACCATCAAGGGCAAAGTCCGGCAAGTACTGACTTCGATGATCGATCCTCTGCGCTTTCCGCCAGATGACATCGTGGATCTGTACAGCCAGCGTTGGGAAATCGAATTGGGCTATCGAGAAATGAAGCAAGGCATGCTCGCGGGTCACTACACACTGCGCAGTAAAACGCCGGAGATGATTGAACAAGAGCTGTGGGGCGTACTGCTGGGGTACAATCTGCTGCGTTATCAAATGCTGGAAATGAGTCGCCACTGCCCTGGCATCTCCCCCTGCGAAATGAGTTTCACCGCCTGCACCTGGGCGATCCTGGGCTTCTTGAACGGGGTCTCTTTGAATCATCCAGGCAACATCCCTCGCTACCTGGCTGAACTACAGGCTTCGGCCATGCACTACGTCCTGCCTCATCGACGTGAGGAGCGCAGTTACCCGCGGGTGGTCAAGCCCAAGCCGTCCAAGTATCCGACCAGAAATAAAAATGCCAGTCAGCTTAACTGACTGGCATTAACCCGCGGGTGCCTGTTTTTGTGTCTGCTGATCCAGTCCGTCGCTCAGCTGGCGGCTTGCAGCGCCCTGTTACGGAAATACCGCTCGGCAACATAGAGCGCGACAAACATGACTCCACTGCCGATAAGCAGGCGCGGCATATCCGCCTCGCGGTTCCAGATCAGCAGGTTGACCACCAGTCCGGCCGGGATCAGGGCATTATTCATGACCGCCAGTGTTCCGGCATTGACCAGCGTAGCCCCCTTGTTCCACAGGAAGTAGCCCGCACCAGAGGCCACCGCGCCCAGCCACAGCAACACGCCCCATTGCGTGCTGGTGGTGGGGTATTTCTCACCTCCCCAGATCAGGAAGGAAATGACGCCGACCACCAGTGCGCCCATGTAGAACAGCCCGAACACTGTATGTTGCGGCAGATCGGCACGCTCCCGCTCCATGATCACCTTGTAACCCACCTGTCCCATGGCAAAGCAGAGGTTGGCCCCCTGCACCACCAGAAAACCGAGCAGATAGTCTTCTGACAGATTGTCGTAGCGAATGATCGCCGCCCCGACGACGGCACCGACGGCCGCCAGCAGAAAGCCGGGAGAAAAGCGCTTGTTGAGCAGGTCATAGATCAGCGTCACGTACACCGGGGTGAAGATGGTAAAGATCAGCACTTCCGGTACGCTCAGCAGCAGGAAGGACTTGTAGTAGAACACATACATGATCCCCAGCTGCAGCGCGCCCACCGTCATCAGCCTGGCCGCCAGCGCCGGGCGCACATTGCGCCACTTGAGAAAGGGCAGAAAGACCAGCGTGGCCAGCACGATACGGGTCAGCACGGCAAAGTAGGCATCCACCTGTCCGGCCAGATAGACGCCGATCAGACTGAAGGAAAACGCCCACAGCAGGGTTACACCGACCAGATAGGTCATGGTTTGCTCCGTTAACAGGAAAGAAAAGAAGGACACGCCATACAGCGAGAACCGCCATTATAGCGACAGAAACATTCTGATAAGAACCCATCGCGGTATGGAAGACGAACAGTGGCAAACCTTTCCAGAGGCTCTGGTTAACTACTTTCTCTAAAAAGAAAAAACCCCGCCTGGGCGGGGTCGAGCCTGTGCTCAAATTGCTAACCAAACCGGCTTTCAAAAAAGCATCGTCAGGGTTCGAGTCTGACCTGTCAGCAATGGGTGTTTCAACAAACCTGTTATGGCATACCCAGCAAGTTAGGCAGCGACAAGGAGATCGCAGGTACGTAAGTCACCAGCATCAGGAAGCCCAGCAGAATCATCAGCCACGGCAAGGCCGCGCGGATAGTGGCACTCAGTGGCATACCTGTTACCGCCGAGGTCACGAACAGGTTCAGACCCACAGGCGGAGTAATCAGGCCAATTTCCATGTTGACGACCATGATGATCCCCAGATGAATTGGGTCGATACCCAGTTTCATGGCGATTGGGAACAGGATCGGCGCCAGAATCAGGATGATGGCTGAAGGCTCCATGAAGTTACCGGCAATCAGCAGCACGATGTTGACGATCAGCAGGAACATCCAGGGTGACAGGCCCAGTCCGGTAACCCACTCGGCAATATGCTGAGGAATCTGCTCGGTAGTCAGTACGTGCGCAAACAGCATGGCGTTGGCAATAATGAACATCAGCATGATGGTCAGCTTGCCGGCTTCCAGCAGCACATGAGGCGTCTCTTTCACTGTCATGTCCTTGTAGACAAACAGTGCAATGAAGCCTGCATAGACTGCCGCCACAGCGGCCGCTTCAGTCGGGGTAAACATCCCGGAATAGATACCACCGAGAATGATGACCATCAGCAGCAGGCCCCAGAAGGCTTTACGTGCGCTGCCTATCCATTCGCCAAACGTGGCGCGAGGCATGGCAGGCAGGTTTTTCTTCACCGCCACAATATAGATCGCCACCATCAGGATCAGACCCAGCAGCAAGCCCGGCACCACGCCCGCCATGAACAGCTTACCAACGGAGCTTTCTGTGGCGGCGGCATAGACCACCATGACGATGGAAGGCGGGATCAGAATCCCCAGTGTGCCTGCATTACAGACGATACCGGCACCGAACTCCTGCGGATAACCCGAGCGCACCATTCCGGCAATAGCGATGGAGCCCACCGCCGCCACCGTGGCAGGCGATGAACCTGACAGTGCAGCAAACAGCATGCAGGCCAGTACCGCTGCGATCGCCAGACCGCCACGGATGTGACCTACGCAGGCATTGGCAAAATCAATCAGACGGCGGGCCACGCCGCCGGTGGTCATAAAGGCACCTGCCAGCAGGAAGAACGGAATCGCCAGCAGGGTGTAGTGTTCAGAGGTTTCAAACAGCTTGATAGCCAGACCGCTGACCGAGTCCTGACTGAACAGCAGAATGGTCAGGGCACCGGAAAGCCCCAGAGAAATAGCGATAGGTACGCCAATCAGCATCAAGCCAAACAGCACGAAAAACAGGAATAGGATAGTCACGATTTATGCTCCTGCTCTTCTGCCAGTTTCAGCGCATCGCCTGCTTCATCAGCCAGACCGAGGCCCGACTGCTGGCCGGTCAGAATGCGGTACAGCACTTCAATGAAACGGATCGCCACCAGGGCAAAACCGACAGGCACAATCATGCCAATATGCCATTGCTCGACACCAAAGCGCCCCAGGTCTTCTGCCTCGGTCGGATGCAGGAACAGGGTATGAATCCACTCGAAGCTGGATACCGTCATCAAGCCGGCATAGCCGACACAGGCCAGCGTAGCGATGATGCCGATCAGACGCTGCACAGGCTTACTGGCCAGTTTGACCAGCGCGTCTACTCCGATGTGGCCAGCGGTGCGCACACCGTAGGAGATACCAATAAAGATCAGCCAGCCAAACATGGCTTTGACCAGGGCGTTGCTCCAGGTCATTTCCTGTGCAGGGGTAATAAAGAAGTCACCCACCGCATAAAAGAAATCACTGACAGAGACGGATGATTCAGCGAAGGTGTCACCAAAATAGTAGAAAACCGGATAGAGGTTATTGAGGACCACGTAGACAAAGGTCACCAACGTCATTGCCGCCAGCAGGAAGGCGATCAGCCACTCCTCCAGTCGAGCCCAGACGTGTTTGATTGCGCTCATTGGCGGCTCCGATATCAAAACAGCTAATCACGAAGAGGTGCCCTCACCGCCCGCACGGACGATGAGGGTTGCCAGGATGGCATCCGTGAAAGGATGCGCGACCCTTATTGAGCTTTGTTGGCGGCCTGCGCGGCTTCGATCAGATCAGCACCGATGTCACCTTCAAACTTGCTCCATACCGGCTTCATGGCTTCTACCCACTTGGCACGTTCTTCTGGAGTCAGTTCGATCACTTCGGAGGTACCAGCAGCAACCACCTTAGCCTTGGCCTTGTCATTCAGATCGGCAGCCTGCTTGTTCACTTCGACAGTGACTTCGTTGACGATCTTGCCCAGTTCGGTACGGATGTCATCAGGCAGACCGTTCCAGAACTTGGTGTTGGTGATCAGCATATAGTCCAGCACACCGTGGTTGGATTCGGTGATGTACTTCTGCACTTCGTAGAATTTCTGTGATTCGATGTTGGACCAGGGGTTTTCTGCACCGTTGACGACGCCGGTCTGCAGACCCTGATACACCTCAGAGAAGCTCATCTTACGGGCATTGGCTTTCAGTGCCTTGAACTGCTCTTCCAGTACTTCGGACGCCTGCACACGGAACTTCAGACCGCGGGCATCCTTGGGCTCATGCAGTGCCTTGTTGGCAGACAGCTGCTTCATACCGTTGTGCCAGTAACCCAGACCGGTGATGCCGTTGTTTTCCATGGACTTCAGCAGGGCCTGACCAGCAGGTCCGTTCTGGAAGCGGTCAACCGCGTTGATGTCGTCGAACAGGAAGGGCAGATCGAAAATCTGCAGCTTTTTGGTGTATTGGCCGAATTTCGCCAGTGACGGAGCGATCATCTGTACGTCACCCAGCAGCAGTGCTTCCATTTCCTTACCATCACCGAACAGTGAAGAGTTGGGATACACCTGCACCTGAACACGGCCGTTCAGCACTTTGTCTTCTTCAACCAGCTTCTTGAACAGCAGCGCGCCCTGACCTTTGGGGGTGCTGTCGGCAACCACGTGGGAGAACTTGATCAGGATGGGGTCAGCAGCCTGAGCCCAACCAGCGATACCCAGGGATACGGCACATACCAGCGCTTTGGCAGTCAACTTGAACATGAGTTTTCCTCGTTATTGTACTTGTTGGTACTTACGTTATGGGTCAGCACTTCACTCTGAACCACCGCCACGTCAGCTGCCTTGGAAGTCAAAGCTGGCTGCGAGCTGCGGATTCCGCAGGAGGTATGAAAAAGTCTAGGCGCACTTCCATCAAAGGCAAATGACACTCCCGGTATACCTGCTGTCAGCCCTGGCGGGCGGCAGGCCTTTTTCCCTCTTACACCTGCCTACAAGCAACCGTTATGCCAAAGCGAATAAAGCCTTATGAGGCGCGGGTTTCAGAGGGATAACCGCCAAAAGCAGGTGAGGACAGGAAACAAAATTGGCGGAATGCCGCCACCCCAATTTCAGCAGGATGGCGACATTCCGCCAATTTGAAAAACACCCACATAAACTGCAACACATAGGCGGTTCAGACAGACATTATGCGCTTTGTGCCTCAGCAGGCAGCTTCAGCCAGGCATAGGCAAAGGCGCCAAGACTGACCTCCGCCACCGCTTTCCCCTGCAACAGATCCTGTGCCTCGTCAGGCAGAGGCAGTGTCAGGGTCTCAGCACTGAGATTGGCCAGACACCACAGGCGCTGACCGCTGCGATGACAGGTACGCTGCAGGGCAAACAGACGACTATCAACATCCAGTACCCGCTGCGGTGAACGGGGATGAAATGCCGGTTCCCGCCGCCGCACCGCCAGCAGATCCAGCAGCCGGCGAAACTGCTGACTGTTTTCGCTGCCGCTGTCCTCCAGCACCCGCTGCACGTCACACCAGCTGATCTTGCCACGATTGACCCGACGACTAACGCCGGAGGCCTGCATGCCGTGAAAATCACTTCCCGAGCCAAGCAGGCTGTGAATGTAGATGGCAGGCAAACCCTGCAGGCTGAGCAGGATAAAGTGCGCGGCCAGCATCCGGCCAATACGCTCATCCATACTGGCGGTCGGCGGTGACAAGGCATCGATGTAGCTGATGTTCAGTTCATAAGGGCTTTGTGAGCCATCACTGTTGGACTTGTAGCCGACCCTGCCGCCGTTATCCAGACACTGCTGCATCAGCCGTCGCCGGTCCTCATCACTGAGAATGCCTTCGGTGGCGCGCATGCCAATGCCGTCATGGGATGCCAGAAAATTGAAGAACATGCTGTCGCCGGGGCAGTCCTCCAGTCGCTGCAGCCAGCCATGCAGGGCTGTATGGCTGGCTGTCACAAAGCTGTGCAGCACCAGCGGCGGCAGGGTGAACTGATAGACCAGATCAGCCTCGTCGCTGCCCGAACCGAAGTAGGAGATATTCTCCTGATGAGGCACGTTGGTCTCGGGAATGATCATCGCCCCGGGGGCCAGGGTATTGAATACCAGCCGGATCATTTTCACGATGGCATGGGTCTGCGGCAGGTGCATACAGCGGGTGCCCAGTTCCTTCCAGACAAAGCCGACAGCATCCAGACGAATAAAGCGGGCGCCGTTCTCCACATAGCCCAGCAGCACGTCCATCACTTCCATCAATACCCGTGGCTCTGCAAAGTTAAGATCCACCTGATCAGCACTGAAGGTGGTCCACACATGTTTCTGCCCCGCTGCAGTCTGCACTGCCGTCAGCAGCGGCAAAGTACGGGGGCGGGTTACCATGGTGTAATCAAGGCTCGGATCAGCCTCGATAAAATACTGACGCCAGGGTTCCTCCCCGCGCAGATAGCCCTGAAACCAACGGCTCCAGCGGGAAATATGATTGACGACTGCATCCAGCATCAGCCCATATTCGCTGGCCAGATGGCGGATATCGCGCCACTGGCCAAGCACCGGATTGATCTGCTGATAGTCGATGACCGAAAAGCCATCATCACTGCTGTAGGAAAAACACGGCAGGATATGCACGTTGGGAATCAGCTCGCCAACATAGGTATCAAGAAAGGCCATCAGTGTGCGTAAGGTCGGCTCGCCGTCATTGATCAGCGTATCGCCGTAGGTGATCAGCATCGCATCGCACTCTGTCACTTCCGGCTGCTGCCGCAGGCGAGCACTGGCATCCGCCAGCCGTGGCTGCCAGGGCTCAAGCCGTTCCAGCATCTGCTCCAGTACCTGCGGGTGCTGATGCGGATACAGTCGCTGCAACAGGATGTGCAACGACCCGACAAAATCCTGCTGTTGGCGCAATGGGATCATTGGCTACTCCCTTATCTGGTTATCTCTGACTCTCTCACTGCCCTGTTACAGTGGCAGTTCGCGAGCCATTTTCAGGGTGCGCGCCAGGTTGTAGGCGCACATCTCCAGATCGGCACCGGCACTGGCCAGCATCTCCTCCCACGCCTTGTTCTCGGTCAGGGTGGCGAACATCGAAGCCGCCGGCCAGCTCAGCATCAGATTGCTGGCATCACGAATAGCCCCCGACAGCATGATGGCCTGCTTGCGCTGCCTGCGTGCCAGATCCAGCACCAGCAGCGGCACCTTTTCCTGCACCGAGCGCTGATCACTCTGCCCTTCGCCAGTCAGAATCAGATCAGCCTCCGCCACCTTCTGCTCCAGACCACAGATGTCCATCACATAGCTGGCACCGGGAAAGGCAGTGGCACGACAGGCCACCATCAGCATGGCGCCTATCCCACCGGCAGCGCCACTGTGCGTGCGGCGGGTAGCATCAATACCCAGATCACGGTGCAGCACCGCGGCCATGGCGGTCAGTGCCGCCTCAAAGGCAGGCATCTGATCCTCCGCCACCCCTTTCTGCGGACCATAGACCCGGGTCGCACCATCGGCCCCAAGAATGGGATTACTGACATCACAGGCCAGCTCGAAGCGGGTCTTGGCGATACGCGGGTCAAACTCTGACAGATCGATATGAAACACCTGAGCCAGTTCCAGCATGTTGCCGCCCTGACAGGGATCCCCCAGCAGATTGCCGTGGGCATCAAACAGACGACCGCCCAGCGCCTGAAACAATCCGGCTCCCGCCTCGTTGGTGGCGGAATCACCCAGACCGACAATAATCTTGCCGACCCCCAGATCCAGTGCATGGCGGATCAGCTGCCCGGTGCCATAACTGCTGGCGTGGATAGGATCGCGTTGCTCCCTCTGCAAGCAATGCAGCCCCGAGGCAGAGGCAACATCGATTACCGCTGTCTGGCCGTTGTCGACCAGCCCCAGCGCCGCCTGCACCGGCCTCCCCAGTGGGTCGCGTACCTCATAATGATGCAGGGTGCCCTGCAACTGTCGAGTCAACAGCGCGGCAGTTCCCTCCCCGCCATTGGCAAAGGGAAACAGCGTCAGCTCATGACGGGCAAACACCTTGGTCCAGCCCGCCTCGATGGCCTGCGCGGCCTGCAGAGCGGTAAGGCTGCCCTTAAAGGCGGCGGGTGCGATGAGTAACTTCATGGCATGTCCTGACGGCATAAGGCGTTTACTAAGCTGCTTGCAAGAAGCGTGCATCCCGTCCAGAGGCAGGATGTCGTCTGGATTCAGTCTTTAAACGGGCAGATCAGGAGGAGAGACAGCTGCTCGCACAATTGCAGTGCAACCAGCAGAAGGGATCGGAATTGAACAACAGCAAGACGGCCTACCTTCACCAGCGTAGTACCAACAACGTATTTGCCAGCAGACTAACGCTGCTGGCACAGCTCCTCTTCCCATACCACGCAGTCACGCCCCTGCTGCTTGGCCTGATAGAGCATAGCGTCGGCACGCTGCAACAGCTGCTCGTGCGCCTCGCCATCGCGGCCACTGCAGGTCGCCCCACCGAGACTGATGGTGAGACACTCGCCGCCTGCCGTCTCATGGCGAATTTTCAGTGCGGCGACCGCCGCGCGGCAACGCTCTACAATTGCCTGCGCATCGTTCTGATCGGTATCCGGCAGCACCAGCACAAACTCCTCACCGCCATAGCGGGCAACAAAGTCTGTACTGCGCTCCAGCTGTCCTTCCAGTGCCTGCGCCACCTTACTCAGGGCCTCATCACCGGCGGCGTGGCCGTAGCGGTCATTGAACTGCTTGAAGTAGTCGATATCGATCATCACCAGCGACAGCGGCCGGTCATCCTGCTGGCAGCGTGACCATTCGAGCTGCAGCTTGTCGGAAAACTTGCGCCGGTTGGCGATAGCGGTAAGCGGGTCGATATTGGCCAGTTTTTCCAGCAGCAGGCGTTGTTTGGCCAGTTGCAGATGCAGTTTTACCCGCGCCCGCACCAGACTGCTCTGGAAAGGTTTCTGGATATAGTCACAGGCACCCAGATCAAAACCGCGGACCTCGTTGTCGGTATCTCCCAGCGCACTGACGAAGATCACCGGAATGGTACTGGTAGAGGCCTGCTGCTTGAGATGCTGGATCACATCAAAGCCGTTCATCTTCGGCATCACGATGTCCAGCAGGACCAGATCCGGGCGGTATTGCTCGGCCTTGGCAATGGCCTGCTCACCGCTCTTGGCCAGAATGACCCGGACGTCATCACGCAGCAGGTCACTGAGGATCTTCAGGTTGCTTTTCTCATCATCCACGATGAGTACGGTCTGGTGGTTTATCGTCACAATGCTGCTCTATCTATTGACTCATTGACTACTAACGAAAGGTCCGCCATCAAGCGTGTTTACCTGTTCAAACGCAGATACCTGCCCAGTGCCCGCTATCTGCTGCAGCAGAAGGCTTACGCTCTCCCCTGCCCGCTCGAACTCTACCTCGTCAATCCATAGACCGAGTTGCTCTATCTGTGACTGATACTCCGTGCCTCTGGCCATCCGCGTCAGCGTCTGCGCCAGCTGCTCGACCGCAAAATCAGAGTTATCCAAATACTGACTGGCCTTTTGTAACAGATTGACAAACTCCTGTACATCAAAGCGACTGCTATGATCCGCCACTGGTCGGCCATAGACCTTGCAGATGCGCTGCAGGGCCGGTAAAAGCTGCTCCAACCCCCGGCACAGACGCTGCAGCTGCACTTCGCAGCTCTGCTGTGCTGCGGTGCAGCCCTCCAGGCCGAGCAGGCGTTCCAGCTCATCCGCCGCGCGGACCAGACTGGCTGCACCGAGATAGGCCGCCGAAGTCCGCAGGGTATGCACACGCCGGTAAAGAACCGGCCATTGCTGCTGGTGGGCCAGTTCCACCAGCAGCTGTGCTTCGCTCTGATGAGTGGCACTAAAGTCCTCTACCAGTTGCAGGTAGGTATCCACTTTTCCCTGCAGACGCTGAATCGCTCCCTTGATGTCCAGCAGCGGTTTGAGTGCATTGAGCCAGGCCTGCTGCTGATCACTGAGTGCCACCTCGGCCGGGCTTTCACCACCGCGCACCGTGCGCTGCCTTGCCAGACTGCGGCGCAGTACACGATAGAGTTCATCAGGCTCCAGCGGCTTGTTGAGGTGTCCGTTCATACCTGCAGCCAGACTGCGTTCGCGATCTTCCGGCAGGGCATGAGCGGTCATGGCGATGATCGGCAATTCAGACTTGTCGAAGTAACGGCGGATTTCCGCCGCGGCGCTGAGACCATCCTTGCGCGGCATCTGAATATCCATCAGCACCAGATCGAAGGGATTGGCCAGTACCTTGTCCACCGCTTCCTGACCGTCACCGGCAATCTCGATAAGCGCCGCGGTATCCTTGAGGAAGCCCAGTGCAACCTGCCGGTTGATGGCATTGTCGTCCACCAGCAACAGCCGGATGCCGTGCAGATCCGGAGCGGCCAGTGGCCCAAGCAAACCTTCGCTGTCCGCTTCCACCGCGCCACCCGCCAGCTGCATTGGCAGGGTGATGGTGAAGGTGGAACCCTCCCCCTGCACACTCTGCACCTGAATCGTGCCGTCCATCAGCTCCACCAGCTGCTTGCAGATCGCCAGCCCCAGCCCGGTACCACCGAACTGGCGGGTAATGGAGTCATCCACCTGCGAGAAGGGCTGGAACAGCTTGCCCAGCTGACGCGGGTCGATGCCAATGCCGGTGTCACTGACGATAAAGCGCAGTGCCGGGCGGCCATCTTCGTAACGCATCCGCTCCAGACGCAGGCAGACTTCCCCTTCTGCGGTAAATTTCACTGCGTTGCTGACCAGATTGATCAGGATCTGCTGCAGACGCAGCGGATCGCCCTGCAGCTCATCGGGGACGTCTTCGGCGACGTCTACCCGCAGGTTCAGGTTCTTTTCTCTTGCCCGCAGTGAGCAGATCACCAGTGTACGTTCAATGACCTTGCGCACCCGGAAGTCGATACGTTCCAGCGTGACCTGATTGGCCTCATTCTTGGAGTAATCGAGGATGTCGTTGATGACCCCCAGCAGCCCTTCTCCAGCCTCCTGAATCTGCTCCAGCATATTGCGCTGCCCCCCTTCCAGCGGGGACTGCTGCATCAGGCGGCTGAGGCCGATCACGGCGTTC
The DNA here is from genome assembly GCF_029846635.1 of Pokkaliibacter sp. MBI-7. Taxonomy (NCBI): domain Bacteria; kingdom Pseudomonadati; phylum Pseudomonadota; class Gammaproteobacteria; order Oceanospirillales; family Balneatrichaceae; genus Pokkaliibacter; species Pokkaliibacter sp. MBI-7. The sequence continues at coordinate 1,561,723 of NZ_JARVTG010000001.1, forward strand.
ATCGGTGTGCGAATTTCGTGGCTCATGGTGGCGAGGAACAACGACTTGGCGCGGTTCGCCTCCTCGGCACGCAGCTTGGCCTGATTGAGCTCCAGCGTACGGTTGCTGACCCGTTGCTCCAGCGTGTCGTACAGCAGCGCATGATCGATGGAAATGGCAGCCTGTGAAGCCAGAATATCCAGTACCTGCAGACGCTCCGGGGTGAAGGCCGCCGGAATCAGGTTGTTCTCCAGATAGAGAATGCCGATCAGCTGGTCCTTGCGCAGCAGCGGATGGCAGATCACCGAGCGTGGCTGGTAGTGCTGGATATAGGGGTCATGGACAAACTGGTTGTGCTCGGTGGCCTGATCGAGAATCAGCGGTTCGCGGGTGCGGGTGACGTAGGCGATGATCGACAGTGGCAGCGAAGGCACTTCACTGTCTTCATCCAGCAGTGACAGGGTCTGCCCCAGCATCACCGGGATGCCCTCCAGCACCGCCACTTCACTGGCGTTGATGCTGCCACGGGCCTGAATCAGCCACTGGTCATTGTCGCGCAGCACCAGTGTGCCCTGCTGGGCACCTGCCTCGGTAATGATGGTCTGCATCATTTTTTGCAGCAGCTGCTCCAGCACGATTTCGGTGGAGATGATCTGCAGGGCCTTCATCACTGACAGCAGATCAAGATTGCCGCTGCTGCTCTTGCTGGTCGAGGTGGTGACACTGCGCAGCAGGGTACCGGGGCTGTCCTGACCTCTCAGCATCCACTGCGGGTAACGGGTCTCCAGCTGCTGTCCCTTGGCAGTGGCGCCCCACTGCAGATAGGCATTGTGGCCATCGAGCATATACACCCGCGCCAGCTTGTTCTTGCCCTGCTGCAGCCAGAACAGCGAGGCCAGCTCGTTGGCGATTGCCAGCCCCTGACTGAAACCCTGCTCGTAAGCCGAATCAATGGCCTGATCGTAATAGTCCATGGCCTGCTGCACGTCACCGCGCAGCCGCGCCATTTCCGCCGCCACCAGATAGTACTTGTGGGCAAAGTTGGCCGGGCAGCTGGCCATCCAGTCGGCCATACGCTGCTGATTTTCCTCCAGCTGCTTCCAGCAGGCCTGCTGCTGGGCATCGTCCAGTCCGGCCATACGCGCGGTCAGGATCAGGGAGTAATAGAAATTATGCTCAGCGATGCTGAACCAGCCGAAGGTGGCCCCCAGCGTCGCCTTGGCCTGTTCGGCGAAATCCAGCGCCTCATCGTAACGACCGAACAGGTACGCCGCCTGCATCTTGTTGTAATGGAAATAGTTGAGGCAGAGCGCATGCTGATTGGCCTGAATTTCCGCCAGCAGCGCATCTTCGTCAAAGCCACCGCCATTCCAGCTGCTGAGGCTGTCGGTCTGCCCCTGCAACAGCAGGATGCTGCGCCGTAATATCCAGAACACCTCAAGAGTATTCGGGTCGTTGACCTTCTGCAGAATCGGCAGGAAGCGATCACACTCCTCCGCCAGGGTCGTCAGGGAATGACCACTGTGCTGCATATGTTTGAGAATGTGGAACGAACTGTAGCCGGTCCAGATCACATCACCGCTGTCGAGCCCGGCGCGCAGGGCATCCTGCAGCAGACTGATATTCGCCGGCAGATGGCTGGACCAGGGGCTGTTGGTCACCGCAAACATGGTGTAGACCTTACACTTCCACACCAGATTGTCGGTCTTGTCGATCAGATCCACCGACAGCTGACCAAACTGCCGCCCCAGCTGGTACTGACCAAAGAAAGCGGACAGCATCGAGCCGTAGTTGCCGTAGCCAAACGGCGAAACCTCAGCATTGCCGTAGTCCATCGACAGGGTCACCATGCGCACCACCGCCAGGGTACTCATCGGCAGATTGACGTTGATGGCCGGCGGCCACAGCAACCCCAGCAGATGGCTGATCATCTGCTGGCGCGGATCAGACATCGCTGGCAACTCCAGCAATTCCTCTACCCGGTGCTCCGCCAGATAGGCCTGAATCCGCTGATTCTCTGCGGTCATCGCCGCTTCGATCAGTGGCGGTTCGTCCGGCCACTCCACATCGAGGCTGCGCAGGCCTTTGATGGCGGTATCCAGCGCTTCAGCAAAACGCCCGTGGTTGGCATAAAGCACGGTCTGCAGACTGAGTATCCGCGCCCGGTCCATCGGCTCGGTCACCCACTCCAGCAAAGAGCGACACTGCAGGTGCGCCTGCTCCACCCGGCCACTGAGATAGACACACTCTATGTGCTCGGCATGCAGCTCCACCGCCAGGGTGTAATTAAGCTGCCAGCCGCTTTCCAGCGTCGTCACTGCCAGCAGCAGCTCAATACCAATATCGAGGAAATGCATCGCCACTTCGTAGGCGTTGGACAGTTTAGCCCGTCGCGCGGCCTGCAGATTGAGTTCGGCCAGCTGCACCCGCTCACGGCGACGCACCAGCAGATCGCGGGCGACATTAAGATGATTGACCAGATCGAACAGGGTTTCTTCGTCGATGTGCCCTGCCGCCTGCAGATAACGGCCGATCTGCAGATGCACATGCTTGCGCTCGTCTTCGGCCAGCATCGAGTAAGCCGCCTGTCGCACCTGATCGTGCAGGAAGCGATAACGACTGCGCCCTGGCAGCTGACTCAGGGTGGTCAGATGGGTCACTGAATCGGCTTCATCCATGGCCTGCTGTTGCTTCAGGTAGTGATGCAGGCGCGCCTGCTCCTCTTCCCATTCGCCATCTTCTTCCTGTGCAAAATAGTGCTTGTCCAGCGGCAGAATCAGCCCCTGAACCAGAGGCTCCCATAACTGTTTCATGGTCGCCACGGGCAGGCCGCCCGCCAGCAGCGCCAGAGTATTCAGCTCAAAACGGTTACCGATACAGGCCGCCAGCTGCAGCATACGCTGGCTTTCGGCAGAGAGCTGGCGAATCTTGCGCACCATCAGCTCAACCACGTTGTCACTGACACTCCAGCCGCTGATCTGCTGCAGGTCCCAGTGCCAGGTACCACTTTCCATATCGAAGGTGATCAGCTGTTCACGATAGAGCGAGTGCAACAGCTGATTGAGAAAGAAGGGGTTCCCCAGCGTCTTGGCAAAGCACAACTGGGCCAGCGCCGACAGCTGGGTGCTGGCGCCCGGCAGGGTGTCATGCAGCAACTGCTGCACATCGCCAAGGCTGAGCGGATTGAGCTGCAATGCATGACTGGCAGCATGGGCCTGGGTCAGGCTGTCCAGCAGCAGCTTGAGCGGATGGGCATCATCCACTTCATTGCTGCGATAGGAGCCCACCAGCAGCAGATGACGCCCCTGCGGATCAGTCATCATCAGCTCGATCATCTTCATCGAGGCGTTGCCAGCCCATTGCAGATCATCGAGGAAGATCACCAGCGGATGCTCCGCGGAACAAAACACCCGGATAAACTGCAGGAAGACATAGTTAAAGCGGTTCTGCGACTCTGCCGCAGGCAGCACCGGCACCTCTGGCTGTGGACCGAGGATCAGCTCCAGCTCTGGCAACAGACTGGTCATGATCCCGGCATTAGCGCCCAGCGCCTGCTGCAAGCGGCTGCGCCAGCGGGAAATCTGATGCTCACTCTCCGCCATCACCAACTGGATCAGCTCAGCCCCTGCCTGACGCAGGGCGTCGTAGGGCACATCGCGTTTGTACTGATCAAACTTGCCGCTGATGAAGTAGCCACGGCGTGCCACCACTGGCTTCTGGATCTCATTGACCAGTGCCGACTTACCGACGCCGGAATAGCCCCCCACCAGCAGCAGTTCACAAGCACCTTCGCTGACCCGGTTGAAGGAGGCCAGCAGCTGCTCAACCTGTGCCTCACGGCCATAGAGTTTCTGCGGAATACGAAAGTGCGGTGAGATGTCCTGACGGGCAATGGGGAAATAGCGGATGTGACCATGGGCGGTCAAGCGTTCCAGACAGCGCACCAGGTCAGCCTTGACGCCGAAGGCACTCTGATAGCGGTCTTCAGCAGCCTTGGCCATCAGTTTCAGGACAATATCCGACAGCACCGGCGGAATGCTGCTGTCCACTTCATGCAATGGCTGCGGATTGACCGCCATATGGCAGTGGACCATTTCCAGCGGATCGACCGTCAGGAAGGGCCGACTGCCAGTGAACATTTCATAGAGAGTGACGCCAAGGGAGTAGTAATCGGTGCGATAGTCCATCGCCCGGTTCATACGGCCGGTCTGCTCCGGCGCGATATAGGGTAACGAGCCTTCCAGCTGCAGCGGATGCATCACCACCGGCACATCCATCGGCAGCTCGGTGGCAATCCCAAAGTCCGTCAGACGCACCGACCCGGTGTGGGGGTTCCAGATGATATTGCGCGGGTTGATGTCGTTATGCATCACCTGCTGCTGGTGCACCTTACTGAGGGCATCAACGATACCGATGGCCACTTTCAGTGCGGCATCCAGTGCCAGTGGACGGCGGGCCAGCAGGGTGGCCAGCGATTCGCCGTGCATGTCTTCACTGACGATCACCAGGGTGTTGTCGTATTTTTCCAGCGCCAGCACGGGCACCACGCCACCACAGTCTTTCAGTTTACGGGCGATGGCATATTCGCGGCGAAAAGCTGCCAGCTGATCAGGCGTCGGGTATTCGTGGCGGAGCGCCTTAAGGATGACCGTCTGGCCATCGCGCAAACGAATACCCCGGTAAATCAGCGAGTGCCGACCTTCAAAGAGTTTTTCCGCAAATTCATATCCGGGGACGGTCAACAGCATTCTTTATCATCGCCACTTGTTTTGATGATTCACGTTCAGTCCAAACTACGGTGTTAGCGGCTCACATCTGCCAAAACTGTAGAGCAATTCCTGCGCCAGTTATCACGGCCACCGCTGGTGTCATGCCCACAGACGCCGGTAAGACCTGTATCGGTACTGCTCTGTCTGTTTGTCAGCAATGACTGTGTGTTCACACACAGACATGGCAAGGTAAAAAAAAACAACTAACCTTGGCGCAGGGCCACTCACTCCAGCGTTTACTTAACTGCTCACGCCGTTCTGCATACCACCTGCCGGTAAATACTCCGTCGGTACACAGAACACAGGTTCAGTCTGGGTGAATACTGGGAGTCAATTGGTTTCACTCTGTTTGCACAGTATAGACCGCTGGAGAAAGCGTAATGGTTATACCTAGCCCATCTGAGTCAATCAATCCAACCGGTTCAAATAGTCCGGTGGCGAAAAAGCGCAAAATTGTCATCCTTGGTGGTGGCGTCTCTGCCATCACCGCCGCCTTCAAGCTGACCAGTGAGGCCAACTGGCAGGAAAAATACGATATCACTCTCTATCAGATGGGCTGGCTGCTGGGCGGAAAAGGTGCCAGTGGCCGCAACGCCGATGATCATGAGCGCATCGAAGAGCATGGTATCCATGTCTGGTTTGGCTTTTATTACAACTCCTTCCACTACATGCGTGCCTGCTATCAGGAACTGGGCCGATCACCCGACCAGCCGCTGGCGACCCTCGATGACGCCTTCAAGCCGCACCATACCACGGCCTTCGCGCAGAAGTTCGACAAGCAGTGGTGCGCCTGGCCCATCCAGACCTTTGCCCTGCCGGGCATCGTTGGGGATGGCTGGAACCCCAAACCGCTGATGACGGCGCTGGCCATGCTGGTGGCCTGGATCCTCAACCACACCGGCGGCGCCCAGCAGCTGGATGGCAGTGAGCCACCTGCGCTGCCGCTGTTCCAGCGTCTGGAAGATGACATGCTGGAGCTGCTCGACAAGGATGCACTGGCCGATATCAACGCCCGTCTGCAGCAGGCCCAGAAAACCCTGCCAACGCTGGAAGGTCTGGAAACGGGTGAGCCCCATGCCGCGCTGATCGAACTGCTGACCGGCGTGCGCACTGCCCTGCGCGATCTGACCGCACCGTTTCTGCATCTGTCGGTCAAGGTCAGCCGGCTGTGGATGATGGCCGACTTTGGCCTGACCGGGCTGATCGGCATCCTCGCTGATGAGCTGTATCACTATGGTCTGAACTCGGCCAACGACATCAACCTGCGCGACTGGCTGCAGCAGAACGGCGCCAGCCAGATCACCCTCGACGGCCCGATCATGGCCTCACTTTACGGTGGTGTATTTGCCTACAAGGATGGCCTGCTGGACCAGCCCAACGTCGAAACCGGCACCGTGATCCGTGCTGGCCTCAACGCCCTGTCCTGCTCCAAACAGTCCTTTATCTGGCGCATGCAGGCCGGCATGGGTGACACCGTTTTTGGCCCTTATTACGAAGTGCTGAAGCGCCGCGGCGTGCAGTTCAAATTCTTCCACCGGGTGGAGGAAGTGGTTGCCGACAAGGATGACCAGGGCGACTACATCAGCCATATCCGGCTGGCCCAGCAGGTGCCGCTGAAAGACCCGAGCAAGGAATACGAGCCGCTGGTGATGGTCAAGGGCCTGCCCTGCTGGCCGTCAGAACCGCTCTACGATCAGATTGATGATGCCGTCGCCGCCAAGCTGCAAGCCAACCATATCAACCTCAACTCGTTCTGGAGCGACTGGCCGGAAATCTACGACGAGCCTCAGGTGATATTGAAACAGGGGGTGGATTTCGACGAGGTGATTCTGGGCATTTCCGTGGCGTCGCTGCCGTCCCTCTGCCCCACCCTGATGGCGGCCAATCCGGCGTTCGCCGCCATGACCGAAAATATCTCGACCGTCGCCACGCAGGCCATGCAGTTATGGCTGAATCAGGACGTTGAGCAGCTGGGCTGGATCAACTATCAGCCCGATGAGGAAGCGCCGGAGATTCTGGGCTTCGATGCGCAGGCCATGGATTCATGGGCCGACGTCAGCTATCTGGTGGCACGGGAAACCTGGCCAGTCACCGACGAGCCCAAGGACATCAGCTACTTCTGCGGCGTGTTCAACCCCGATGCTCCGCCACCCGCGCCCAACGTTGCCTATGTGCAGAGTCAGGCTGACAAGGTAAAAGCACAGTGCATCACCATGATGAACACTACACTTGGGTCGCTGTGGAAAAACGCCACCGATGCCGATGGCTTCAAGTGGCAGTATCTGATTGCGCCGGACAGTCTGGAAGGTCAGGCGCGCTTCGATGCCCAGTACTGGCGGGCCAATATCGATCCGTCCGAGCGCTATGTGCAGTCCACCGTCGGCAGCTCACAGTACCGGCTGAAAACCGACGGGTCGGGGTTCCGTCACCTGTACCTGACCGGTGACTGGATTCGCAACGGCTTCAACATGGGCTGTGTGGAGTCGGCCACCATCTCGGGCCTGCTCACCGCCCGTGCCGTCAGCGGCAGCACCGAGCTGATTCCTGGCGAAGATCTGTTCCAGTAAGCCGCACCACACAGAGAACAAAGCCGGAGTGAGATGATCACTCCGGCTTTTTTTCGTCTGTTGCCTGCGGCGGTCAGACCTTCCTCACACGAGCATGAACCTCTTCTTACTGCGGATAAACCGGCTTGCCATCCTTCACATAACCATTGATGAACGGTGCACTGTCCCAGTGGGCACAGGCCTGATACAGCGCGGTCAGATGCGGCAGGATGATATCGTGATCAAGAATACGAATGCCCAAGCCCTGCAGGTTCAGCTCCCAGCCTTCAATGATGCGCAGATCGTTGAGGCCATGCAGCGGATAATTGAGCGGGTAGAAATCGGGCAGATGCGTGATCAGCGCCACCGCAAAACCACGCGGATCCGCCATGATCGCCCCCAGCTCACCGAACATGGTGGCATCTTCCACCAGCGCCTGAGCAAACATCAGCCGGTACAGGGTGATGTTGAGGAATACCTGTTCAACGCTCTCCTCCTGGGCGGCTTGCGCCTTGTAACGCTCAAACCCGGCAAGAATCGAGGTGTTGTGGGCGCAGTACCAGGTTTTGGCAGAGGGGCTGTGCAGATAGTTGAGCCAGTTGAGGGTCGCCACGGGCGCCTCCGGTTCACTGACGTTATTCTCGAACATCAGCCCGGCCAGCTCGGAGTAATAGATAAAACGCAGGTTAACATCGCGCCACCAGGGGCTGCCCGCAGGCATGGAGGCATCATCCATAGGGTTCAGCACACCCCGTTTGATTTCCCACTTGAGAAAGGCAATTTCCGAGTTGCCGTATCCCAGATCAGGCAGATCGACGCCATGCACCGCACCGGGTTTGTCAAAAGCGTTCCCCAGCTCCTGCCGGGCCAGTAATGGAAAGCCGTACTTGCCATAGTACGCCTCACGCAGTTGCAGCCGGCCCTGTGGCGAATTGCTGACTGCTGCACACATTGCCAGCGTCTGAGCGACCAGCTCGTCATACGTCACCGTCGTTGCCATCGTTACTCCTTGTCTGTTCGCAAAACGCAGGGGGATACGCCCATCTGCGTATCTCGTCAAAAGGTATAGACCCATCTGCCAACTTAGCCATCTCCGCACGGAAATTCAGCTTTTCTTGTTTATTGGCCTGCCAGACCCTAACAGGCTGTATTCGACAGGCAGATCGCTTTGCCAAACGTGAATCAGCTGCCGTTAGATTGGCGCTTTGCGCAAAGGCTCTTATACACTGTCTGCTGTACCGCACTTTCCCCTCATCTGGAGATCGGCGCACGTTGCCTGAAACAACACGCCAATCAACTCACAATCGGAGTAGTACGATGCAACACAAGAAATGGAAAAAACTGCTGGGCGCGGGCCTGCTGAGTTCAGCTCTCGCTGCCAGCGGTGCGATGGCCAAAGACAGCGTCGTGGTTTCCTCCAAGATCGACACCGAAGGCTCGGTGCTGGGCAACATGATTCTCCTCACCCTCGACAAGCTGGGGATCAAGACCGAGAACAAGATTCAGCTCGGCGCCACCAGTATCGTGCGCAAGGCCCTGATCAGTGGCGAAATCGATATCTACCCTGAATACACCGGCAACGGCGCCTTCTTCTACGACATGGCAGACGACCCGCTGTGGAAGGATGCCGATAAAGCCTACCAAACCGTCAAAGCCAAGGATCTGGAAGCCCATCAGCTGGTATGGCTGCAACCGGCGAATGCCAACAACACCTGGGCCATCAGTGTGCGCGGGGACCTGTCACGCAAGGAACAGCTGACCCGGCTAGACCAGCTGCAGGACTATCTGGCCAAAGGCGGTGACTTCAAACTGGCCGCCAGCAGTGAGTTCGTCGAATCCCCCAGTGCCCTGCCTGCCTTCCAGAACTCCTACGGCTTCAAGCTCAGCAGTGATCAGCTGGTGGTGCTGTCCGGCGGCAACACCGCAGCCACCCTGCGCGCAGCTTCGCTGCAGACCAATGGCGTCAATGCTGCCATGGCCTACGGCACCGATGGCGGTCTGAGCGCACTGGATATGGTGGTACTGGAGGACAGCAAGGGCGTGCAGCCGGTGTACCAGCCTGCGCCAGTGATCCGCAAGGAGGTGCTGGATGCCCATCCGCAGATTGCTGAGAAGCTCAATACAGTATTCAGCAAGCTCGATCTGACCACCCTGCAAAAACTCAACGCCGATGTAGCGGTGAATGGTCTGGACCCCAGACAGGTGGCGCAGGACTTTCTCACCAGTCAGGGGCTGTAAGAGCGTACTCACGCTCTCATTACAGTGACACGCTGATCCGCCCGGCCTGCCAAGACGACAGCCGGGCGGAGACAACAAGGAAACCCCATGACCTACAACCGCGTCATCCTGACGATGACAGGGCTGGCTCTGGCAGCAGCGCTGCTGCTGAACTTCGTTACCTTCCAACCCAACCGCATTGCTCCCGGCCAGGATATCAGCCTGCTGACGGCAGCAGGGTTGCCGGCCACGCTATTGCTGATGGCACTGCTGGGGCTGATGGCCATGCTGAGCTGGCGGCCGTCACGCAACCGTTACCTCACCCTGCTGCTGCTGACCACTCTGACCCTGATCGGTTTACCGCTGGCCGTCGCCAGCTATGCCCATCAGCATCTGCCAGCCGACATGCCCTATGCCCGGGTGGGTCTGGGTAATGGCTTCTGGTGCATGGGGGTGTTTCTGGCACTGCTGGTGGTCGAGGCCAGCCAGCGACTGGCCCGGCAGTATCGGCTGGTCGGCATGCCATGGCTGGTCATCGTCATGACCACGGTCGGTCTCTGGGCACTGTGTGCCAGCGGCGCGCTGGATCGCCTGTCGCTGCTGCAGGAATACCGCCAGCGTCATGCCCAGTTCGCGGTGGAATTGCAGACACACCTGCAGCTGGCGGGGGCTGCGGTACTGATTGCCCTGCTGTGCGGCATCGCGCTGGCGATTGCCGCTCAGGCCTCCGTGCGCCTGCGACAGCCGCTGTTTCAGCTGCTCAATCTGCTGCAGACCATTCCCAGTCTGGCCTTGTTCGGCCTGCTGATGGTGCCGCTCAGTTATCTGGCCGCCCACTCCCCCCTGCTGCAGGCCCTGAATGTGCGCGGCATTGGCTGGGCACCGGCGCTGATCGCTCTGGTGGGCTACAGCCTGCTGCCCATCACCCGCAATACCTTTGTCGCCCTGCAGGAAGTTCCGGCGCAGGTGCTGGATGCCGCCCGTGGTATGGGTATGGCGCCCATGCAGATCTTTCTGGCCGTGCGCCTGCCGCTGGCCCTGCCGGTCATTATCGAAGGTATCCGGATCACCCTGATTCAGGCGATCGGCCTCACTTCGGTGGCCGCCCTGATCGGGGCCGGCGGGCTCGGCACCTTTATTTTTCAGGGGCTGGGACAGGCCGCCATGGATCTGGTGCTGCTGGGTGCCATCCCCACCATCGTACTGGCGTTGCTGGCTGACGTTCTGCTGGGTCTGCTGACCCGCCTTTGCCATCGGGAGCCAACGCCATGATCGAACTGGATCAGGTCAGTAAACACTACGGCGACAGCATCGCAGTCAACGCGCTGTCGCTGACCATTCAGGCGGGGGACTTCTGTGTCTTTATCGGCACCTCAGGCTGTGGCAAATCCACCACCCTGCGCATGATCAACCGGCTGATCGAACCGAGCCATGGCCAAATCCGCATTGACGGCGAAGACATCGCCGGGCTGCGGCCGGAGCTGCTGCGCCGGCGTATCGGTTATGCCATCCAGAGTATCGGTCTGTTCCCCCACTGGACGGTGGCACGTAATATCGCCGTTGTTCCGCAGCTGCTGGGCTGGGAGCCACAGCGCATCCGCCAGCGGGTCCACCAGCTGCTGGAGCTGCTGCACCTCGACCCGGCCCAGTTCGCTGACAAACTGCCGGCCCAGCTGTCTGGCGGGCAGGCCCAGCGGGTGGGGGTAGCGCGGGCGCTGGCGGCCGACCCCAACATCCTGCTGATGGACGAACCCTTTGGCGCGCTGGATCCCATCACCCGTGACAGCCTGCAGGCAGAGATGCTGCGGATTCAGGCCGAACTGCACAAAACCATCGTTTTTGTCACCCATGACATCGACGAGGCGCTGAAGCTCGGCAACCGCATCGTGGTGATGGATCAGGGCCGGATCATCCAGAACGCCAGTCCACAACAGCTGGTACAACATCCCGCCAATGACTTTGTCACCAACCTGATCGGCCAGCAGGACCGGGGCCTCAAGGCCGCCGCCTGCACCACCGTGGCGGAGCTGCTGCAGCCGACGCAAATGCTCCTGCACACCGATCAGCCACGACTGCGCGGCAGCGACAGCCTCAAACTGGCCGTGTCGCAGATGCTGTGGCACAAGGTGGACTGCCTGCCCGTCTGCGATGACAGCGGGCAGGTAATCGGCGAGCTGAACATGCAGCGCATTCTGGAGCAGCAGCCATGACCACTGCCAGCACACGTCAGTGGCCGGTCGCCCTGCTGCTCAGCGTCAGCCTGCTGTTACTGGTGACGCTGAGCCTGCCGCACTGGCAGGGGCTGTTTCACTGGCTGCAACCGGACAGTAAACAGGTGATCTACAACCGTGACGGCTTTTTCACCCTGCTGGGCAGCCACCTCCTGCTGGTGCTGAGTTCCGGGCTGGCAGCCAGCCTGACCGGCATCGGTCTGGGGTTATGGGTGACCCGTGACAGTGGCCGCGACTTCCTTCCACTGGTCAGCACCCTGGCCTCCGTTGGCCAGACCTTCCCGCCGGTCGCGGTGCTGGCACTGGCGGTACCGGCGCTGGGGTTCGGCTTCAAGCCAGCCTTCTTCAGCCTGCTGCTGTACGGCCTGCTGCCGGTGGTGCGCAACACCATTGCAGGGATTCAGGGCATCGCCCCCGCGGTACAGGAAGCGGCACAGGCCATGGGCATGACGCCATGGCAACAACTGTGGCAGGTGGAGCTACCGATGGCGGCCAGTGTGATTCTGGCCGGCGTGCGGACCTCGCTGATCATCAATGTTGCCACCGCCACCATTGGCTCGACCATTGGTGCCCGGACGCTGGGCGACCCGATCATCGCCGGGCTGATCAACTTCAATCTGGCGTACGTGGTGCAGGGTGCGTTACTGGTGGGGCTGCTGGCCATCAGCCTCGACAGCCTGTTCGACTATCTTGGCCGGCGGCTGTACAGCGCGGCTGCGCGCCCCTGATCAGAGCTGCTGCAGGGTCTCGAGAAAGCGCTGACGGTAAGCCGTCGGGGTGACTTTCTGGCGCTGAATAAACTGACGGTTGAAGTTGGACAGGTTGTTGAAGCCGACTTCAAAACAGATATTCGAGACCGGCATGTCGGTGCTGTGCAGCAACTCCGCGGCACGATTGATACGCAGGGTATTGAGGTAGCGCACGAAGCTGTTGCCGGTGTTCTGTTTGAAAAAGCGGGAAAACACGCTGTCGCTCATGCCTACCAGCGAGGCGACCTCGGCCATGGCAATGTCGCGGCTAAAGTTCTCGAACAGAAAGTGCATGATGCGGTTGACCTTGGGCGAGCTGTCAAGATTAAAGCTCGGCGTATAATGCTCACTGGCCAGCAGGCGGGCATCATCGGCCTGCTGCAAAATTTCCAGAATCTCCAGCAGCCGGCGGATCAGCCCGGCGCCGCTGGCCTGCTCCATCTCCTGCAGCAGGGCGGTCACCCGGGCCGACGTCTTCAGGCCAAACTCAATGCCACGGCGCGACTGCGCCAGCAGTGATCGCACCTCACGTAACTCGGGGAAGATATCGATACTGCGTTTGAGCAGATCAGGATGAAACTGGATCAGCAGATCACGCTGGGGATAGTCCTTGTCCCCGTCGCTGTAACTGATCCAGTTATGCGGCAGACCCGGCCCGGTGAGAATCAGATTGCCGGGCTGAAAGGTGCCAATATAGTCACCGACAAACACCTTACCGGCACTTTCCAGAATGGCGTGCAGCTCATACTCAGGATGACAGTGCCACCTAGCCAGCGCATGGGGATAACCATGACGGCACCAGCGAAATGAACGCAGCGTGCCCGGCTCAATGGTTTCCAGCTCCGGACTGAGCGCCTTCCTGACAGCCTTGGCCATCGTCCCTCCCGTCTTGACTGGCAGGCAGTCATACCCGCCCTGTACATCACAGAATGTGCTCACTAACAGGCTGTTGAAAAACGTCATCGAGGCAGCCGAGACAAGGAAATACCCCGAGGGCACAAGAAACAGGCGAAAAAGCGGAGTTTAGTGAACTAAATGAGCATTTTGAGCCTGTTTTTGATGCGGTATTCGGCAACGCAGATAGATTTTCAACGACCTGCTAAAGCATAAACCCCTTTGCAACGTGTCTGCTTATGCCAGCTCAATCTGAATTTTCACATCCCCGGCAATCCCTTCCACCGCCCGGGCAAACGCCTCAACACTTTGTGCGAAAGGATAGACCCGGCTGATCAGCGGTTTTACGTTAATTCGTCCAGAGGCCATCAGTGCCAGCGCCCGTTCAAACTGGTTGGCATAACGGAACACCGACTCGATACGAATCTCCTTGCTCTGCAGGCCAACGATGTCCATCGCCACCGGCTCAGGCGGCATGCCCACCAGTACCAGACAACCGCCTGGACACAGCAGATCAACAATGCCGTCAAAGGCACGCGGGCTGCCGCTGGCTTCCAGCACGATATTGGCACCCCAGCCCGCTGAGACCTGCTGCACTACCTCCAGCAATGGCTGCTGGCGGATATTGACCGTGCGGATGGCCGGATAATGCTGGCGGATAAGTGCCAGTTTCTCTTCCTGCAGGTCTGCGATGATCACCTGACTGCACCCTCCGCTCAATGCTGCCAGCGCAGTCATGATGCCGATGGTACCTGCACCGATCACGACCGCCAGATCACCGGGCTGAATCCGCGCCTTGGTCGCCGCCTGCATCCCGATACTGAGGGGCTCCACCATCGCCCCTTCGGCCAGACTGAGCTGTTCCGGCAGCCTGTAGGTGAAGGCGGCCGGATGAATGACTTCTTCGGTCAGGCAGCCATCCACTGGCGGGGTTGCCCAGAACGTCACCGCCGGGTCGAGATTGTACAGACCACGCCGGCTGGCCGCTGAGCTGAGGTCCGGCACACCGGGCTCCATGCAGACCCGGTCACCCACCTGCAGCTGCCGCACCTGACTGCCCACCTCGGTAATCACGCCCGCCGCCTCATGCCCCAGCAGCATGGGCTGCTCCACGACAAACGGACCGATCCGGCCATGATTGACGTAATGCACATCGCTGCCGCAGATGCCCACATTGCGAATCTGGATGCGTACCTGATCAGGCGCCAGGGCGCCCGGTGCAGGAATATCTTCAATCACCACCTGACGTGATGGCTGCAATACCACGGCCTTCATAGCTCACCTCATATCATCTAATACGCTGCCTTGAAGAGCCGGGCAGCGGCCTGAACCATGAGGGCATTATCAGAGGAGTGCTGAAGCTCAGCTAATAACATCATCCTGATTACTGGTACTTTTTTGGCTAAACACAACAGAAAATCAGGTAAAAAGAGCCAGTCTGCAGCAGAAAGATATCTGCCGACTGTGCCGGGTCACGGATTGATGGTGCTTATTCAGGCAACCCGCAGACCGGCAAAACTGCTGGAGTTCTGCAGGTATTCAGCAAAGCGCTGATACAGCTCATCCTTACTGCGCACCACCATCACCAGCTCGACAAACGGCAGTGGCGGGAAGCCCTGTTCCCTGCCCAGCACCACATGCTTCGGGCCAACCGCACCCTGCGGCAGCACGCTGATCCCAAGGCCGGCACTGACGGCGCTGCGGATGTTTTCATAGGCAGCGCTGGCATAGGCAAAATTGACTGTCTTACCGGTGGCCATCAGTGCCTGTAACGCTGCCCGCCGGTAAGTGCAACCATCGGGGAAGGCCACCAGCGACAGCTGCGGCAATTCATCGAACTGCACCGGCTCACGCCCTACCCAGCACAGCGGCTCCTTGCGCAGCACCTGCACCTCCGCCTGACTGCTGTGTTGCACCTGTTCGTCGGCGACCCGTTTAAAGATGGCCACATCCAGCTGATCGGCCTGCAGCATGTCGGCAATGCGGGAAGACAGGGCCGAGGTGACCTGAATCCCCAGCCCGCGGTTGATCACCATGCAACGCGACAGGGCACCGTGGATGTCCACGACATTAAAATCATCCGGTACACCCAGGCGGATATGCCCACCCAGACCCGGATGCTGAATGGCACTGACCGCATCCAGCACCCGCGCAAGAATTTCCTTGGCGGCCGGCAGGAAGCGTTCGCCGTCCAGCGTCAGCCCCAGTACCCGCCCCTGTTTGCGCTCAAGCAGTGTGCAGTCGAGGATTTGCTCCAGCTTCTTCAGGCTCTGGGTCACCGCCGACTGGGTGCGATGCAGTTCACGGCTGGCACGATCAAAGCTCTTGTCATCCGCCACACAGACGAACACCCGCAGTTGCTCCAGCGTGATCTGGCGGTTCCCCAGCAGTAGGCCATTGTTCATAGCGCGCCCTCAACATTAATCAAAGTGATTTTAGTGAAGGCATAATTAATTTCTCAAGGAAAATTATGCGACTGATAATCGCTGCCATGAACACAACACGCCTCTATCTGCTTATACCGCTGATCATCGCCTTCAGCGCCATCTGGAGCTCAGCCTTTATCGGCGGCAAGATCGCCGTCCATGAGCTGCCACCGATGCTGGTGCTGACCGCACGTTTCCTGCTCAGCTGTCTGGTGATGCTGCCACTTTGCCTCGGCAACATCTGTTCATTGCTGGACCCGGGCGTCATCCGTACCGGTTTGCTGCTGGGCCTGCTCAACAATGCCCTCTATCTCGGCCTGACCTTTACCTCGCTGCATTACATTTCTGCCGCACTGGTGGTGGTCATGGTCAGCTGTGCGCCGCTTATCACCCTGCTGCTGTCTGCCGTATGCCGTCTTGAGCAGCTCAACCGTCGCACCCTGCTGGGTATCACCCTGGGCTTTGCGGGCGTACTGATCATTGTGGGTCTGGATGCCATTCGCCCTGATCCGCTGGGCATCTTCCTCGCCCTGCTCGGTACCTGTGCCTTTGCCACCGGCACCGTGCTGTTTCGCGGCAAGGCCAGTGGCCTGCCCATCCTGCAGCTGAATTTCTGGCAGTCAGCTGCCGGAGTGATGGCCCTGGCGCCTCTGACACTGCTGACGTCTGACACCGAATTGACACCATCGCCTGCTTCAATCTGGGCGATTCTCTACCTCGCCATCATCGTCACCATGGGTGGCACTGCACTGTGGCTGCTGTTGATTCGCATCAGCGGCGCGGCCACGGCCTCGTCCTACCATTTGCTGAACCCCTTTTTTGGTGTGTTGCTATCCCACTGGGTTCTGGGAACGCCACTGCAACCCCATGCTTTTGCAGGCGCAATAGTGATTGCTATTGGCCTGTCATTGACCGTACGCCCTAGGAGAAACACGGTATATGAACCAGCGAGCCAAGGAATCAGTCGCCATCCCCACGATGACGTTTCTAGGAGTGGATAGGCCCGCCGCCATCAAGGATACGTTGCTACTGGGGATGACTGACCGCTCATACCTACCCAAAGCAGAAGACCCCCGCAGCGACTGGGTAGCCTCCGTCGCTGCGCCGTCATTCAGGCTGCTGGCCAGACAGGGTATCCGCGTTGAAAACTTCTGCACTGTTGGCACCGGCACCGGTCTGGATGCACTGGCAGCGATTGAAGTCTTTCGCCCGAAGAAAGTCGGCATCACTGACATTCATGCCGATGTGATTGAGCAGGCCCAGCACAATATTCTGGAGAACACCCTGCCGGACTACCCCCTGCATCTGCTGGCAGGTACCGGTGACCTGCTGTCACCGATGACACGCAGCGACGTCAGCTTCGATCTGATCTATGAAAACCTGCCCAATATTCCCGCCGATGAAGAGCTGCGTCTGGAGGAGGGGCAAAACAGCTCCACCTTTATCGCCAGCCGTGAGGAGGCCTTACCTGCCTTCGTCAGTCAGTATCTGATCAGCCTGCACTATCTGGCCATTGAGCAGGCTTACCCCCTGCTGAACCATGGCGGGCGCGTACTGTCGTCTATCGGCGCCCGCATCCCCCTTGATATCATCCTCAAACTGTCGCGCAGCCTGGGTTATGACAGCAGCCTGCTGCTCTACACCTGGAAAGTGCAGTCAGAACCTGAAGACGTGATTGGCGGCTATGCCGCGTGGGAGAAACAGGGGCTGGGGCCGTTCCGCTTTTATCCGGTCAAGGCCCTGCACAACGCCTTCGGAGCCCGTCCTTATGTGGATGGCACTGATGACGCACGGGAGATCGATCACTATCTGTCGTACTACGAACTGTCAGCCGTTGAAGCCTACGAGGCGTTACGCTCAGGCCAGAGTATTGGCCACACTGTGGCCATGCTGGAATCCGTCAAACCCTGAGCGCAAGCGTCACTGACCACCGTGCCCAGCTCCGGCTGGGCACTCAGGAGCATCAGGCGTTATCGGCGCAAGCTCAGATCCAGCGTGACTTGCGGAACAGCCACAGCAGCGCTGCCGCAATGCCGGTCATCACCAGCAACAGCACGAAATAGCCGTAGCGGAAGTGCAGCTCGGGGATGTTGTCGAAGTTCATGCCGTACAGACCGGCCAGAAAACTGAGGGGCACAAAGATGGCGGTGATCACCGTCAGCACCTTCATGATGTTGTTGAGACGGTGGGAAGCGAGGGAAATATAACCGTCAGAGAGGTCGCCAACCCAGTCGTAATAGAGTGAGACCAGACTCTGCAGGCGCTCCGCTGCCTCATACAGCCGGGTCATGGCGCGATCCGGTTCGCCCAGCTCTTCCTCCACATCCTCCTTCCATTGTGAAAACAACCGCTCGTGGTAGTTGAAGGTGCGACGCAGCCGCCGCAGACGGGTCTTGTAACCCACCAGCTCCGACAGCAGCTCATCGTTGGCATTCTCGACCAGCTCCTCTTCCACTTCACCAAGACGATTCTCCAGATCCATCAGCATCGGCACATAGCGATCCTGGATACGCTGCATGATGCGCCGGGCGGTATCGGCGGCCTGCAACGGAGACTTGGCGGCCATCACCTCCTGCCAGCTTTCCTCAACACTGCGAGAACGGCCCTGATGCCGGGTGATAAGGAAGTTGTCACCGATAAGAAAGGAAATCTGCAGGGTCTTGAGATTCTGGCTGGTACTTTCCTGATCCATGCCGCGCAGCAGGATAAAGGTATAGTCGTCGTGGTATTCCAGCTTCGGCGGTTTACGCGGATGCTGGATGTCTTCCACCATCAGCGGTTCAATCCCCAGCGCCAGCAGAATCTGCCGCTCCTGCTCATTGTCGATGGCACCAATGTCGATCCAGATCTGCTCGTCCCTGGCAGGCGGCCAGTGATCCGGCAGCACGTTTTCGGTAAACACTTTTTCCTGACAGGGAACAGCATGGCAAATACGCAGCATCTAGCCTCCTTGTTGGTTTTCCGTGTCTCGCAGTGTGAACTGCCCTGATCACGGCCACAGCGCCCTTCTCCTTTGTGAAGGCAACTTTGCTATTATGCAAGCCTGCTGCATCCGCTGGCTGTCGCGACGGTCAGCACAGCATCTCACCCGAACCCTGTAAGGACACGCCATGGCCCTGCCCATCATCTTTGTCGACGACGAACAGCATATCCGCATGGCTGTCAGCCAGACGCTGGAGATTGCCGGCTATGAAGTGCATTGCCTGGAGCGCGCCGACAAGGTGCTGAGCCTGCTGGTGGAAGACTGGCCGGGGGTGGTGATCACCGATATCAATATGCCCGGACTGGACGGGCTGGCCCTGATGCAACAGGTACATCAGCATGATGCTGACCTGCCGGTGATCCTGATTACCGGCCACGGTGATATTTCCATGGCGGTCAACGCCATCCGCGACGGCGCCTACGACTTTATCGAGAAGCCCTTTCCCGCCGACCTGCTGCTGGATGTAGTCAAACGGGCTATGGAAAAGCGCTCACTGACGCTGGAGAACCGTCAGTTACGGCAGGAGCTGGCCAGCCACGCCACGCTGGGGCCAAGAGTACTGGGCAAAACCGAAGTGATGCAGCGCATGCGGCGACTGATCAGCCAGATTGCCCCGACCTCTGCCGACGTGATGCTGCACGGTGAAACGGGCACCGGTAAGGAGCTGATCGCCCGTTATATCCACGAGAGCAGCCCGCGCCACAATCACAACTTCGTCGCCATCAACTGCGGCGCGGTGGCAGAAAGCATCATGGAGTCGGAGCTGTTTGGTCACGAACAGGGCGCCTTTACCGACGCCAAGCAGAAACGCATCGGCAAGTTTGAATACGCCAACGGTGGCACCCTGTTTCTCGATGAGATCGAGAGCATGCCGATGTCATTGCAGATCAAGCTGCTGCGCGTACTGGAAGAGCGTGCCATTGAGCGGCTGGGGTCCAATGAGCTGATCCCGCTGGATATCCGCATTATCGCCGCGACCAAGATTGATCTGCTGAAACTGGCGGAAACCGGCGAATTCCGCAAAGACCTCTACTACCGCCTGAATATTGTCGAGGTGCACATCCCCGCCCTGCGTGAGCGACGTGAAGATGTGCCGCTGCTGTTCCACCACTTTACGCTAGTCGCTTCCGCCCTTTACAAGCGCGAAGTACTGCCACCTTCCGCCTCACAGGTACATGCCCTGCTGACCCATAACTGGCCGGGCAACGTGCGCGAGCTGCGCAATCTGGCCGAGCGCTATGTATTGCTGGGTGAGGCCTGTACCTTTGAATTCGACCGCCTGCTGCAAAGCCCGCCATCCAGCCCGCTGTCACTGCCTGAGCAGGTGGAGCTGTTCGAGAAAATGCTGATTCAGACGGAACTGGAGCGCCACGGCGGCTCCATCAAGGACACCATGGAAGCCCTGAGCGTGCCGCGCAAAACCCTGTCGGACAAGATGCGTAAATACGGTCTGGATAAAAGCGATTACAAGTAACGATAGACAGGGGCGCGCTTCCCCCGGAGGGCGTCAGCCCCTGAGACAGAGTGAAGCGGGCGCACGCTGACGCGTACCCGCTGTTCTCCCTGTGGCGGCTTACACCGGCAGACTGATACGGACTTCCAGCCCCCCTTCAGGGCGATTGTGCAAAGACACCTCACCGCCGTGCTGGTGGACGATCTTCTGTACGATCGCCAGCCCCAGACCGGCACCGGGAACCCCGCTGCGCGCCTGATTACCGCGCACAAAGGGGGTGAACATCGCCCCCATCTTCTCTTCAGGAATGCCCGGCCCCTGATCAGTCACCGCCAGATACACCCGTTCGCCTTCCTGCCAGGTCGCCACCGCGAACTCAGGTTTAGCGTAGCGACGGGCGTTCTCCAGCAGATTGACCACCACCCGCTGCATCGCCTGCGGCTTGAGGCGTACCGGCGGCAGGGGCCTGAGATCGCAGCGGATTGGCATATCCATCAGCGATACCGCATCCTCCACCAGATAAACCAGATCACCAGGCACCAGCTCTTCACCTTCGCCGATGCGGGCCATGTCCATGAACTGGTCGATGATGCTGTCCATCTGCCGGCAGCTCTGACGCATGCTGACGATCAGCTCTTCATCAGCGATGTCTTCCATGATTTCTGCTGCCAGCCGCATCTTGGTCAGTGGTGTGCGCAAATCGTGAGAGACACCGGCGAGCATCAGGGTGCGCTCCTTTTCTTGTTCCATCAGTGCGCGGGTCATCTGGTTGAAGCTGCGGCTGACCTCCACCACTTCCGTGGGGCCCTTCTCCGGCAGCGGTTCAATCGGCTGCCCCTGCCCCAGCTGTCGTGATGCCTGCACCAGCCGCTTCAATGGCTTATGCAGCAGCTGCTGGGTCCACAGGGCACCGACGATGGCCAGCACCATGGCCGTCAGCCAGATCGCCAGCGTCATGGCCGACAGGCCCAGCGGCAATTCCGACGCGGTCGCCAGCATCCAGTATTGCTGACCGTCCAGCTCGACCTTGATCCAGATATAGCCCGGCTCTTCACGGCGCACCAGCAGTTCCATACCGTACTGACGCAGCATGCGCGAAGCCCGGTGCACCAGCATGCGCTGCAATGCCGGCACGGTGAACATGCCGCCGGTACGGGGTTCAGCACGCTTGGCCTGCTCGTTGTAGGCCATGATGAAGCGCTTGCGCTCGAGCGGTGGCAGAGCCTGCAATCCGGCACGTACCGACTGCAGCTGGCGCCCGACCAGCGACACCAGCTCACGGGTCATGGGCTTTTCCACTGCCTCACGGAAGATGGTCAGACTGCTGATCTGGGCAAACAGGATCAGGGCGATCAGCACCCACAGGTGGCGGGCAAAAAGACTGTGCACCGCCCAGCGCAGGAAGCGTGGCCAGCGCTCGGCATTAGTCCACTGGGGCATTCTTGGTCACCAGCACATAACCGAGCGCGCGCACGGTCTGGATATAACGGGGTTCGGCGGGATTGTCTTCTAGCAGGCGGCGCAGGCGCATGATCTGCACATCGATGCTACGCTCGGTGATCTCCGCATTGCGGCCACGGCTGACTTCAATCAGGCGTTCGCGGCTCAATGGCCGGCCCGCATTGGCCGCCAGCGCCCGCAGCAACTCAAACTCACTGCTGTGAATCTGCACCGGTTCACCATCACGGGTCAGCGAGCGCGCTACCGGATCAAAACGGTAGGGACCAAACACCACCACTTCTTCCGGCTGCTGTCGCAACTGCGCGCCGAGCATATGCTGACGACGCAGCTGTGCTTCGATACGGGCCAGCAGCTCGCGCGGCTCAAACGGCTTGGGCAGATAGTCATCGGCGCCCATTTCCAGCCCGACGATACGATCCACCGCCTCACCCCGGGCGGTCAGCATGATGATGGGGATGGTTTCACCACCTGCACGCAGACGACGGCAGATGGAGAGGCCATCTTCATCTGGCATCATGACGTCGAGAATCAGCAGATCAAAGCTCTCGCGACTCAGTACCTTGTCCAGCTGTTCGGCATTTTCTACCTGACGTACCCGGTAACCACGGCCACCCAGATAGCGGCTGAGCAGATTACGCAAATCGGCTTCGTCATCGAGAATCAGTAGTTTTCCGCGTTCTTGTTCCATTACTTCACCTATCAATAAGAACCGGCTGCACTGGCCATCTGCACCCGCCAGCATTCGCTGTACAGCGTCCGGTGTGATGATGCTTATGATAGCCGTGCCAGAGAAGGCTGCCGTTGGCGAACTATTACACAGGATGACAAAACCACCCCGCTGTGACACTACGTCATTGCGCGCAACAGCTGCAACGCTGGATTTTCCTCAAAGTACAGGTCATGGGCTCAGCCAGTGGTAACGCAGCCCTTGATAACGACGGGCAATCGCCCACACGCCACCGCAGTGGCAAGTCAACTGATGAGGTAATCGACCATGAAAGCACTGACCAATCTAAAAAACACCGCTTCTAACCGTATCCTGCGCACCTCCCTGCTGGTCATCGGCATGATGGGCGCCGCTACCGCGGTCTACGCTGCCAGCACCGACATGAACGGCAAGCTGGGTGACGGCAAGGCACGGATGGAAGAACACTTCAAGCAAGCCGATACCGACGGCGATGGCGCACTGTCCAAAGCGGAAGTGGATGCCGCCATACCACGTCTGGCCAGGCACTTTGACGATATCGATGCCAACAAAGACGGCAAGCTGACCCCCGATGAACTGAAAACCTACTGGCAGGCGCATCATGACGAACGCATGAAAGACATGCAGGGCAAGATGCAGGCGCGCTTTGACGAACGTTTCAAGAAAGCTGACAGCAATGGTGATGGCCAGATCTCCAAACAGGAGTTTGAGGCCGAGGCCGCCCAGCGCTTTGCTGCCATGGACAAGAATGGCGACGGGCAGCTGAGCAGGGAAGAAATCACCAGTCAGATGCGTATGCACGGTGGCAAGCACCATGACGGCAAACACGGCCGCATGGATGATGCCGAACGTCAGGCCAGGTTAATGGATGAGTTCAAGAAGGCCGACACCGACGGTGATGGCGCCCTGTCGCTGGCCGAAGCCGACAAAGCCATGCCACGTCTGGCTAAACACTTTGAACAGCTCGATGCCGACAAGGATGGCAAAGTCACCCTGACCGAACTGCAGGCGGCTCACAAGCAACATCATCAGGGCTGAACTTTTTCAGCGTGACCCTGTCGAACGCAGTGTCACCATCAATAATCACCATTGCGCGGCCACTCCCTCTCCAGTGGGCCGCGCTTTTTTTGCCCGCCACTCAGCACTTCATTAACGCAACGAGACGGTAAATAAACCTTTTCGCCATCCTTGATTACATTTTGTTGCAAGACATCCGTTAATCGCCAAGAATGATGCATCGACTCCGATGGCGATAGGCAAGGCGCAAGGACGTCAGCCACCTGCCGATGCAGATAATCGCCGCCACTCACCGACTGCGTGATGCAGTAACGCACAGAGGGAAGGTGCATGGCCGACATACTCTTGAAACGCGTCAGCCGCCTGATCAGTAGCAATCTCAGCCACTGGCTGGCCGCACTGGAGCGCAGTTGCCCGGAGCAGGCCTATACTCAGGCCATGGCAGAAGTGGACAGTCTGGCTGACAGCATTCGCCACGAATTTGGCCAGGTCAGCGCCAGCAAATATCAGGCTGACAAACAACGTCAGCAGTTACAGCAACAGCACCGCCGGCTGGCCATGCCACTGACACAGGCTGTCGACAGCCAACGCGATGATCTGGCACAGACCATCATCGCCGAGCAGCTGCAACTGGAAAGCCAGATCCAGTCCATCGCCGTGCAGCTGCGCACCCTCAGTGACCGCGAAAACGAACTCAATACCTTCCTCAAAGCTCTTAGTGCCAAGCAGTACGAACTGCGCAGTGAACTGGATCTGGTGCGCGAACACAGCCAGCAGCAGGACATCCCGCACGGCCCGTTCAGCAACACTACCGCTCCCCTCGGCAGCATCATTGGTGATAGTCACCTTACACCCGTGCATAGCCAGCAGCTGGCCGAACTGGAGCAACTCAGTCAGGAACAGCAGATTGCCGAACGGCTGGCTGCCACCAAGGCGCAGCGCCAGCACACCACAGCCGAGCCAGCTGCGGCCGACGTCGCCAGACCGCGCAACCATGAACACTGAAGCGCATCGTAGCCAGTCCACGCTCTCCTTTTCACCCTGCCAAGGACCCCGTCATGTGGCATCTGCTGCTTGCTGATGAAAACCTGATTTTCTCTGTGGCTCTGGCCATCATGCTGATACTGGCGGTGCTGGAAGGCGGCGCCACCCTGCTCGGCATGGGCCTTTCAGGCTTGTTTGAGCACCTTATCCCCGGCCTTGACCTGCATACCGATGCCCACCTGCCTGACAACAGTAATGCCCTGTCACGCCTGCTCGGCTGGATGAAAGTCGGCGAAGTGCCCCTGCTGGTGGTGCTGATCGTCTTCCTCACCTGCTTCGGGCTGATCGGTATTGGTCTGCAGGCCATCGCCTTGCAGCTGACCGGCCTGCTGTGGCCGGGCTGGCTGATGTGCCTGCCCAGTCTGCTGCTGACCCTGCCCTGTACCCGGGCGCTGAGCAGTCTGGTGGGCAAGGTGATGCCACGGGATGAAACCACCGCCATTCGCTCCGACGCGCTGGTCGGGCGTATTGCCATTATTACCCTCGGCGAAGCGCGCCACGGCAGCCCTGCCGAAGCCCGCACCCGGGATCAGTTCGGTCAGACCCACTATGTAATGGTCGAGCCGGACGAAGAGGACGCCGTCCTCAGGCAGGGCGAGGAAGTCCTGCTGATCAGACAACTTGGCAGCCGTTTCCGGGCGATTGCCAACCCCCATCCGCAGTTGTCCGCCAGCCAGGGACGGCCCTGACAGGATCGCTGATGCCTCACTATCAGAAGCATCAGTCTTAGCAACACGAATCTCAAAGGAGTGGAATTCCCCATGATTGATCTGAACAACCTGCTCAATATTGCCATCATCGCTGGAGTGGTGATTGTCGCCCTGTTCGCCATTGGTCTGATTCTGGTACGCCTGTATCGACGAGCCACCAAGGAAGTGTCCTTCGTCCGTACCGGCTTCGGTGGCGAGAAGGTCATCGTCAATGGCGGTGCACTGGTGCTGCCGGTGCTGCATGAGATCATCCCGGTCAATATGAATACCCTGCGTCTGGAAGTGCGCCGGGCTTCAGAACAGGCGCTGATTACCCGTGACCGTATGCGTGTTGACGTCACCGCCGAGTTCTATGTGCGGGTCAAGCCCACCGGTGAATCCATCGCCAACGCCGCCCAAACGCTGGGGATGAAAACCATGCACCCGAACGAGCTGAAGGAACTGGTGGAAGGTAAGTTTGTCGATGCCCTGCGTGCGGTGGCGGCCGAGATGGCCATGGAAGAGCTGCACGAAAAACGCGTCGACTTCGTGCAGAAAGTGCAGCAGGTGGTCTCCGAAGATCTGCTGAAAAACGGTCTGGAGCTGGAAACCGTGTCGCTCACCGGCCTGGATCAGACCGGCTTTGAGCACTTCAACCCGCAGAATGCCTTCGACGCCGAAGGTCTGACCAAGCTGACCGAAGCCATCGAGTCACGACGCAAGAAACGCAACGATATCGAGCAGGAAACTGACCTCGCCATCAAGCAGAAGAATCTGGAAACCGAGCGTACCAAGCTGCAAATCTCTCGTGATGAGGAGTACGCCCGTCTGGAGCAGGAGCGGGAAATTTCCGTGCGTCGTGCCGCTCAGTCAGCGGAAATCGCCCGCGAACAGGCAGAGAAAAAGCGCGAAGCTGAAGAAGCGGAAATCGCCGCTCAGCGTGAAGTGGACCTGCGCCGCATCAACGCCGAGCGTGATATTCAAAACGAGAACATCCAGAAAGAGCAGGCGGTTAAAGAGCGTGAAATCAGCAAGGAACGCGCTCTGGAACAGTCTGAGATCGAGCGACGTAAAGCCGTCGAGCTGGCTGAGCAGGAGCGTGCCATTGCCGTGGCCGAGAAATCCCGCGCTGAATCCGAAGCCAAGGCCGAAGCCGACCGTGCTCGTGCTGCAGCGGTGAAGGAAGAAGAGAACGTCATCACCGTGCGGGATACCGAGCGCGCCGAACGTGCCAAGACCATTGAGCTGGTCAACGCCCGTCAGGAAGCCGAGAAAGAAGCCATCACCATTGTTGTCGCCGCCGAAGCCGAGAAGAAGGCCGCGGAAGATCAGGCCGAAGCCATTCGTATTGCCGCAGAAGCAGAAGCCGAGAAGGCCCGTCTGCAGGCCCGTGGTCAGGCCGATGCGCAGTTGCTGCTGGCCGATGCGCAGGCCCGTCAGTTCACGGTGGAAGCGGAAGGCAAGCGCGCCGTCAACGAAGCCAGCAACCTGCTGTCAGCCGAGCAGATTGCCATGCAGGTCCGTCTGGCTCTGCTGGAGCAGTTGCCCAACATCATCCGCGAGTCGGTCAAACCCATGGAGCAGATCAGCGACATCAAGATCCTGCAGGTACAGGGGCTGGGTCAGGAATCCGGCGCGCTGGGTAATGCGGATGATGCCGGTAAAGGATCGCTGGCCGACCAGATGGTCAACAGTGCCCTGCGCTACCGTGCTCAGGCACCCTTGCTGGACTCCCTGCTGTCGGAAATCGGCCTCAAGGGCGGAGACATCAATGGCCTGACGGCTCTGAACGATAATCCCCTGAAAAAAGACTAACCCGCTGTTCATCCTTTGCAGGTAAGGCCACCACCGGAGGGTGGAACGGCCTTACCTGCAATGCTCTCCCAGGCCTGGCGCCAAGCGCTGGCTCCACCCGCACCCCGCCCCTTTTCCAACCACCTGCTCCAATTGTGGAAATGACGCACACAATAGGAACTCAATGGTTATTTCTGTTTCTAACTGGCATCCGATCTGCACCGATCACCATCGGAAGGACCTTGCCATGCGCTCTGCACAATCCGTATTTCTCAGTATCGCTCTGCTGGCCCTGAGTCTGTCGTCCGCGCAGGCGGCACAGACGTTCCGCAGCGGTCCCGAGGCTACCAGTCTGGTCGAGCTTTACACCTCCGAAGGCTGCAGCAGCTGTCCGCCCGCCGATGACTGGCTGTCCTCCCTGCGTCAGCAGCCGGGGCTGTTTAAAAGCTTTATCCCGGTCGCTTTCCACGTTGATTACTGGAATAACCTTGGCTGGACCGACCGCTTCGCCCGCGCGCTATACAGCGACCGTCAGCGTCAGCAGGCCGCGCAGGGGCAGACCAGTCAGGTCTATACCCCCGGCTTTATCATCAATAACCATGAATGGCGCAGCTGGTTTGGCGGTGCCCGCCAGTGGCAGGCCAGTGAGGAACATCCCGGCGTGCTGGAGGCCAGTCTGTCCGGGCAGCAGCTGGACGTGCGCTTTGAACACGGAGCCACAGGGCAACAGCTGAATCTGGCCTATCTGGGCAATGGCCTGAGCAGCAAGGTACAGTCTGGGGAAAACAGCGGGCGCACCCTGCAGCATGATTTTGTGGTGCTGGACTGGCAGCAATTTGCCAGCCCGCCTGCTGAGGCAGGCCACTGGCAACTGACCCTGCCGCCGGTACCTCAGCTCGGCCAGCAACAGACCGCGCTGGTGATGTGGGTCTCCCCCGCCAACTCACTCAAGGCGATTCAGGCCACCGGAGGTTATTTGCAGGAGTAGCGGCTACTCTGACACTCTCGTCAGCAACGCAGGCTTTGCCTGAAAACGCCGCCGATATTCACTGGGTGACAGGCCCAGCTGCTGGCGAAACAGCTTGTTGAATGAGGTACGGTCGTCGTAGCCAATCGCCCAGACGATCTTTTCCACTGCCATCCGGCTGGTTTCCAGCAGCTCACGGGCCTTCTCAATGCGCAGCAGCTGAATATAACGACTGAGGTTATGGCCGGTGGCCTGCAGGAAGCGTCGTTGCAGGGTGCGGGGGCTGACAGCAATCTGCGCTGCCAGCTGCTCCAGACTCCAGCGCGTGGCCAGCGCCTGTTGCAACTGACGCTGCAGCTGCAGCACCTGGGCATCACCATGACTGAGCAGGGGGATAAAACGCTGATAGAAGCGCTGTTCGCGCTCGGCCGTATCCAGCAGAAAATACTTGCTGAGCTGCATCACCAGACTGGGCCCGCTGCAGCGTAACAGCAGGCGCAGCACCAGATCCGTCCAGGCGGTCAGGCCGCCGGCACTGATCACATCGGCTTCCTCAATCAGCAGCGGCGCCGTATCCCAGTGAATCTGCGGGTAGCACTGACGAAACTCCGACTCGGCCAGCCAGTGGGTCGTCAGTCGGCGCCCGTTAAATAATCCCGACTCCGCCAGCAAAGCCGCGCCCACACAGGCTGAACACAGCAGGGCGCCACGCTGATACTGCTGTCGCAACCAGACAAAGAAGGCTTCATCCGCCTGCGCCCGCTCGCCCATGCTGCATGGCGGCAGGATCACCACATCGACCTCATCCTGCAGACTCCAGTGGTGCGGCAAGGCCAGCCGGTTCGCCCCCAGACACAGAAAGCCGCAGTGCAACGGCAACCAGCTGTCAGCTCCGTTTTCCAGCCGCAGTTGCTCCGCCACCGCCAGCATTTCGCTCAGCCCATAGAGCGCTGATGGCAGAGCATGCTCATAGGCAACGATGGCGATACGCACCGCCCCAGAGGTCTTCATGTCGTAATCCACCCCGAGATTGTCATTTACGCCAACAGTCTGCCCGCTGCGGCTCCGCTAATCTAGCGTCTGTCACTTCACTTACTCCTGCAGAGGAAGCCACCATGAGCCATCCCGCCCTGATTGTTATCGATGTCCAGCAAGACTACTTTGCCGGTGGCCTGATGCCGCTGGAGAATCCCGACGCCGCGGTACAGCAGATCAACCGCCTGCTCGCTCACTTCCGCGCCCAGGGCTGGCCTGCGATACAGATTCAGCATGAAATGCTGTCCCGTCCGGGGCGCCCGGCGGCGTTCTTTATCCCCGGTAGCCCGGGCATGGCGCTGCATCCGGATATGCAGCCCGAGGCAGGCGAAGCGCTGTTTATCAAGCATCTGCCCAACTCCTTTGCCGGTACGGAGCTGCATGGGTATCTGCAACAACAGGAGGTCAGGGAGCTGGTGGTGGTCGGCATGATGACCCATATGTGCGTCGACAGTACCAGCCGTGCCGCACTGGATCTGGGCTACAGCGTGCGTATTGCACTGGATGCCACCGCCTGCCCGGCCCTCAGCTTTGCTGACCAGCAGATACCCGCAGCACAGGTGAAAACCACCGTCGCCGCAGCGCTGCATGGCACCTTTGCCCAGGTGATGAGTACCGATGAGTTATTACAGCAGTTGAACTGACGACGCTGAAAGTACGCCGTCAGTCAGGTCAGGATGCGATCAGGAGCCGGCTCGCGGGGGATGAGTGATTACTTCACAGGGATGGCCATTCTGAATGGCCTCCACCTGCTGACGGGCAATGCCGACCTCCTGCTCATCCATCAGCAGGCCATAGGTCAGCTCAAATTCGCGACTGGCGCCGGCAGCCAGCACCGCCAGCCGTCCATGTTCGCGCTCAAAGGGGCGCGGATAGGGGTAGCAGGTGCCCGGCTCGACCCCGGTGACATACCCCTGTCTGACGGTGTCGGTGTTTTTCCACAGGGTCAGGTAGGGCAGCTGGTCGGTACGGTAGGCCAGACTGACCCCCAGATCCGCCGCGGCGTTGTGCACCAGCGCCAGAGTACGGTGCTGCTCATCGGCATAGCACTCCAGCAGGAACACTTCCTCGTCAAACCCGGCGGTGGGCCCGGCATAGCGTTGCCACTGGGCCAGCCCCTCGCAGGCACGCTGATTGAACGGCGTGACGCGTTTGACCGGCGCCAGAAACTGGGCGTCCTGCTCCAGAAAGGGTGAACTGTAATTACCGTGATAGATCAGCTGGAACGGCTGGTTGTAGTCACCCAGATTGGTCAGGCGATCATGGATATGGAAGTCACGGCTGCCCGGCTCCAGCGTCAGGGTGGTCTGCAGCTCCAGATCGCAGCATTTGAAGGTGCTTTCCCGTACCAGCGCCACCACCCGTATCGCATAGGGCGGCGCCAGATCAATCTCGACCGTCATGCGCGAGGCAGGCAGATTGGCGGCCCGGCCATGCAGGGTGTAAAGCACGCCGTCTTCCTCACAGGGATGACCGGCCCACTCGAAACCACAGCGCACCAGCATTTCATTGAAGCCGTCCAGCCAGCCCTTGCCACCGCGCTGTTCGGCATTGATAAACGCCGGATTGACCACTTCCTTCACCGGCGACTGCCAGCCCAGCCGATAACCATCACAGCGGACTTCATAGATGCTCATGCCACGGGTAGGAATCAGGCTGATCTGCATTTCGCCGTTTTCCAGCGTCAGCAGGTCAACACCCTGCTGCTTGCCGCCGTGCAGCCGATGCTTGCTGATCTTCACTGGTACCTCGGGCAACCCCAGTTGTGCGCCCTCCACCGACCAGTCACCCACATCCAGATTCAGCGCGCTATCCAGCAGCACACAGCGAAACACCGTTTCCGCCATCATTTTCTCCTCACCGGAACAGTTCGGCCCCTCTGCCCCACAGGCAGACAGCCCTCTGTTTTGAGCCTAGCACAGAACCGCATTGCAAAAGTTACAGCTGCCGCCCGCGCCGCTGTCGGCAGGCTACTGTTTGAGCGGCTTGACCAGCTTGTCGAGCCCTTCGATTTTCAGCTCCAGACACAGCGCCAGCAACGCGCCGAGCTGGCCTTCGGGGAAGCCTTTTTTGGCAAACCACAGCAGATATTCTTCGGGCAGATCAATCAGCACCCGGCCCTGATACTTACCAAACGGCATCGGCGTACGGGCAAGGCGCAGCAGGTTCTGCTGGTTGAGCAGACCGTCTTCAAAGTCAGGCATGGGTCATTACGCGGCAGGAGGAACAGGCAGCAGACACTACGCCATCTGCCTGCTCGCGCCAAGCAGCTCGTGACAGCGCTAAAAAGCAAAAGGGCCGGCTGGCCTGAGCATGTGGGGCAACGCCTGAGCATTGCCTGTCACGACATCACTCATGCACTGGCGCAGAATGACGCACACAGGGCGCCACGGGCCCCATTGTCTGCTCACGGCGTGAGAAGCCCTTGCTCGCCCCGCAATCGAGTATCGCCAGACTCGACGAATCCATAAGTGGCTCTGGTCATCAGCGCAATTTTATCGCGAATCGCCACGAGCCCCTGTTCAAGCTCAGTGCGCGCGAGCGGCCCCGTCAGCGAAATTCGCACCGCGTTAGGTAACGGATAAGTACCCACACGGAATGAGCTGGCATCACGCACGTAAACGCCTTCTTTGGCCAGTGCCTGAGTCAGTGCCAGGCTTGGGCACGCTTCAGGAATGGACAGCCAGATGTTAAAGCCGGGTATCGCCTTGCTCGCTTTTACCTGTGGGAACACCTCATGCACGATGCGATGGCGCGCGCTTAACTCCAGCATGATACTTTCATCGACCCTGGCCATGGCGCCTTGCTGTAACCAGCGGCAGACCAGATCAATCAGCACAGGGCTTACGTGCATACAGGAAGAGCGTAAGGCTTTCTGCATGGAGGGCTTCAGATTAGCCGGGGTGATGATGTACCCCACCCGAATACCACCGGCAAAGTATTTGGAGAAACTGCCCACATAAATCGTGATGTCAGGCGCAATCGAGACCAGCGGCGAGCTTCGGTGCTCTGGCGGACAATAAAGCACGTCGTCTTCAATAATGAGGACGTTAAAACGGCGGCAAATTTCGATCACTTTAAGCCTGCGTGAGTCGCTCAGACGCACGGCGGTCGGGTTCTGTACCGCAGGCGTAATGTACAGAAGACGCGGACGATGGCGCTGACATTGCAGCAGCAAATCTTCAGGAATAATTCCCTCATCATCCATGGCCACGGCGATGGCTTTGCGCTCTTGCTGGGCGCAGGTATTGATAAACTCGCCGTAGCATAAACCTTCGATAAGCACGGCATCGCCACTGCGGGTGATGGCCTGCAGTATCACCGCCAGCGCATGCTGGCCGCCGTAAGTCCACTGCAACCGAGAAGTCTCAATCGCGGTATGCCAACGCTGGTTGATCCAGCGCTGCAAGGTATCGCTGTGGCCTTGCAGCCCGTCAGCGGTGAAATAATCCAGTACCGCGCGTTGCGCTGCTGGCTCATTACCCAGTTCCTGCAGGGCGGACATCAGGTATTTTTGCTGGCCGATAATGAGCGGGCGACACAAGCACAGGTCAATGCCGCCGCGGTCCACAATCGGATGGTAATACTCCTCCTGGGCTTTACGCCGGTCTTTGACATAAGTGCCGCTGCCTACAATCGGCGTGGTTACGCCACGCAGCTCAAGCTCCTGATAGGCACGGGTAATCGTCCCCACGGTGACACCAAGCTTGTAAGAAAGAATACGCTGGGATGGCAATTTGGCGTTCGCCGGCAGGTCGCCACGCTCGACGGCTTCCTCCAGTGCATCGGCTAACACTTTGTATTTGGGCCCGGGTCGCCCTTCAATATCCGGTACGAAAACTGTCATGACTGCCATCGGTACACTTTGAGTGAGCCCCCAGCATATTCAAGGCCTGTAGCGAAGTGAACGGCTAAAGTGTCATGGAGACATTTAAGTGCTGCAGCAGTCGTAACAGGCTCCGTTATGATCAGCGCCATGTCCCATCCACACTGGAGAAACATGATGTTGTGGACACTGCTGCCGTCGCTCATTCTGTTCGGAACCGTCATGGCCATTTCACCTGGCCCTAACAACTTTCTGCTCGCAAGCTCCGGCGCGCAGTTTGGGTTTCGTCAGTCGCTGAGTCATCTGCTGGGTATTCGACTGGGCATTATCGGGCTGGTAGTGCTCTGTGCCGCAGGCGTCGGCGTCCTGGTGCAAAACTCACCTTTCGCTTACCACGCCCTTAAGTATCTGGGAGTAGCCTATATGAGCTACCTGGCGGTGAAGTTGATTCTGGCCGGGGGTCAATTTGAAAAGCGTGTGGCAGCAACACCTTTAGGCTGGCGTCAGGCAGCAGCGTTTCAGCTTGCTAACGTCAAAGCCTGGGCATCCTGCCTGTCGGTGGTGGCGACCTATACCATCGCCGGAGAATACTGGTGGTCGGTGCTGAGTATTGTGCTGGTGTACACCATCACAGGGTTTGCGGCTAACTCAAGCTGGGTGTGTCTTGGACGAGTCGCCGCGATGGTGCTGAATACCTCAGGGCGCGTGCGCTGCTTTAACTACAGTTTAAGCGCGCTGACCTTTGCCACCATTTTGCCTGTGCTCTTCCAGAATCAGTGATGGTCGCAGATTAAAGCACCCGAGTCGCTGCTCAGGTGCGCCTTGCCATCTGCCTGCTCGCGCCAGGCAGCTCGTAACAGCGCTAAAAAGTAAAAAGGCCAGCCGGAAGGGGCCGGCTGGCCTGAGCACGTGGAGTAACGCGGGCTACCTGTCATGCGATAACAGGTAGCCTTGTCTGCCGACGGATCAGAATGAGGCCGTCAGGCTGGCAAACAGGGTCCGCGAACGGATGTCATAGCTGGCATCGTTGTCATCACTGGCAGTCACTTCGCGGTCAAAAACGTTATTCAGGCCAATGCGCGCCTTCCAGTCGTCGTTGATCTTGTAGTTAGCCGAAATATCCCAGGTGGCATAACCGCCCAGCTTATAGGTGGCAATGGCCAGATCATCGGCAGAGCTGGAGTTCTTGATATCCAGTTCATCCAGCTGCTGTTTGCCGACAAAGTTCACCGCCAGAATCATGTTGAGATTGTTGGTGGTCTGCCAGTCCAGCGACGAGGTGAGGCTGTCTTTTGGCGTCTGGCTCAGGGTGGCACCGGTGTCTTCGTTTTTCGCTTCGATGATGTGGGTATAGCTGTTGGTCCAGTTCAGCACGTCATTGATACGGTAATTGAAGGAGCCTTCCACCCCCTGCACGATGGCATTGTCAATATTGGTCCACTGCAGCACGGTATAACCGTTGTAGCTGCCGTCAGACGTACGGCCACTGGCAATCTTGTTCTTGAAGTCGTTGTGGAAGTAGGTCAGGCCAAAGCGCAGTTTCTCATCATCAAACTGGAAGCCCAGTTCGGTATTGGTACTGGTTTCCGGCTTGAGGTCGCTGTTACCACGCAGGTAGCACATGCCATTGCCATAACAGCCGTTACCGCGGCTCAGCAGCAGGTAGTTGGGGTTGATCTGATACAGGTTGGGAGCCTTGTAGGCACGGGCCACACCGCCCTTGACCGACCAGCGTGAATCGAGGTGATAGACCAGATAGCCGCTGGGGCTGTAGTTGTCGCCAAACTGGTCGGAATCATCACGACGCAGACCCACGGTGAATACCAGATCATCGGTCAGATGCAGGGCATCCTCGACAAACTGGGCGTTGGTATTCAGTTTGAACTCGGGGTCATAGCCATCTTCGGCGTAAGTCGAGTTGGTCGCGTCATACAGCTTCTGCTGCTTCACTTCACCACCGACCGTGATCTCATGAGGCACACCGGCCTGCAGGGGGAATTTGGCTTCGCCGTCCAGACCCACACTGGTCAGTTTGACTGTAGGGCCAAATTCGTCGGAGTTGATCACCCCTTCGCCACCACCGGCCAGACCTTCGGTCAGGCGGATATTGCGGGTCTGGTCATAGGCCAGCGTGACGCGGGATTCCAGCTCGCCGTAGTGACCGCGGTGAGTCAGGTTCAGGCCTTTGCGGCGCATCACCGCTCGCACATCGCCGTTAGCAACGTAGTCGCTGTCACCGGCGTAGAGGGTTTCCTCACGGCCATAGATGCCTTCCAGCTCAAGGGTATTCTGCTCATTGGCCTTCCAGCTCAGCAGCGCATCGATATTACGGTCACGCGAGCCATCACTGCCCAGTGTGCCGTCGTCGTGAATGTCGGCCTCGTCAGCATCGGTCTTGCTGAGGCTGCCAAACACCCGGTACGACAAGGCCTCATTGATACCGCCCGCGCTGTTGAACTCCATGCGCTTGCTGGCACCCTGCTTGCTGTTCTCGGGAAACTCCGTCGTGACGGTGACGGAAGTGCGCGGCTTGGCATAGCTCTTCTTGGTGATGATATTGATTACCCCGCCCATGGCTCCGGAACCATAACGGGCCGCCGCCGGGCCACTGATCACTTCGATGTGGTCGATGGCTTCGGTGGGGATCCAGCTCAGGTCACCGTTGGTATCGCGTCCGCCATCACGCTCGTAACGCACCGTTTCGCGCGAGCTGACGCGCTTGCCATCCACCAGAATCAGGGCGTACTCGCTGCCCATGCCACGGATGTTGATTTCCGAATTATTGCCGCTGTGCTGCACCGTCACCCCGGGCAGGGTCGCCAGCATTTCCTTGAGATCGGTCTTCGGCTGCGACTTCAGCTGTTCTGCAGTGATGATCTGCGTGCCTGCGGAGGCATCGGGCGAGACGGTTTCTTCCGGCACATTGCCTTCGATACTCAGGGTATTGAGCTGCAGCGCGTCATCCGCATGGACCAGGCTGGCGGCACCCATACCGGCAGCAAGTACAGCGGCATACAGAGGCTGGATGCGCAATGCAGCCCCACGAGAAGTCACAGTGGAGGCAGATGGGGCCAGTGCCTTGAAGTGATTAGACATCGTCGGTTCCTGTCGAACGGGTAAACAAGAGAGCCCTCCCGGCCTCTTCCCCTGCGGGATGGGCCTGATCTCCAGGCAGAACGTTGACAGGCCTTAGCAGGCTGTTGAAAAACGTTATCGAGGCAGCCGAGACAAGGAAAAAACAGGCGAAAAAGCGGAGTTTAGTGGACTAAATGAGCATTTTGAGCCTGTTTTTGACGCGGTATTCGGCAACGCAGATAGATTTTCAACAGCCTGTTAGGCATCAGCAAGCTATCTGCCGCACAGAGATGCGGAGTCATGTACGAACGGGAAACGAATGCTAATAAGAATAAATTTCATTTACAAAATCGAAATGTGTAGATCTGTAAATCGTACAGATCGCGTCTGAATCCCACACGGAGATGGCATATCAAGGAGGAATTAAGGAGCTGCCGTCCGCCGGCTGACCGTCGCACTTTGCAGCAGATACAACCGATATATCGAAAAAATCGTAATAAAAAGCCGAAATTGACAGTCTCAACATCAGGCCAGATCAGGCGACATTAACGCCTGTTTTGCCACAGTTCACGACGATATATGCTGACCAGCAAATAGTTGGTAGGTAAACATTCTGTCTGCGCTGTCATGCAGCGTAGCTTTTTTGCACATTTCATACTTATTTTAAGTGCCACTTTGCCACTCAGGCCAATAGCCACTGATACGGCAAGTGGCGTATCTCTGGCCACAGCCGCCATTAGACAGCGACAAGGAAGGCATCTACTGCCACTGAGCAGTGCGACCACGCCCCCGCGCACCGTTATTTATAGACAGTGGTGATTAAAAACTTCCCGCACACCAGATCAAACGCTGCATCTATCAATAGCCTGTTTCATATAAGAAAAGTCAGTAATGCATGAATAACCAACACCAAAAAAATAACGAGCATTATTACTGATTAAAGAACCCTGATTAGCACCTCACCATTTCGTTCACCAAGCATCCATATTCATCACCATAAACGTGCACTGAATACGCAGACCGCAGCTTCTGTGCACCAAAGACGAATCCCCTCAGAACCTTACAAAACCTTGACATCAGGCCGGCATCATTATTTTTCCGGCCTTATTCAAGGAAGGAACTCGTACCATTTCAATCATTTAACGACATTCATGATTATAAAAATAAAAACACCTTTTAGCAGATGGCACACCGCGTGCTTTAACCGCTGGCAGAGCAACGAATGAGAGCCACCGGATATGAAAAGAACACGTTTCC
This sequence comes from Pokkaliibacter sp. MBI-7, assembly GCF_029846635.1. Lineage (NCBI taxonomy): Bacteria > Pseudomonadati > Pseudomonadota > Gammaproteobacteria > Oceanospirillales > Balneatrichaceae > Pokkaliibacter > Pokkaliibacter sp. MBI-7. The sequence goes on from NZ_JARVTG010000001.1 coordinate 1,598,841, forward strand.
TCGCGAGTGCTTTATCTCTTGCCTCACTATTAACCGTCCACGCTTCCACCTTCGCCAATACCGAGCCGTTCAAGCCGGAAGTCATGTCGGTGGAGAAGGCCATCTCACCCGGCCCCAACGTGCTGGTCAACGAAGCCAGCTGGGACGGTGCCAGCAAGATTCACGTCTATGGTCAGGCTGACATGGCGTACAAGGGTCTGATGTCGCTGGGGTTGACCTCGCAATTCATCATTTCCAAAGACGGCAGCAAGGCATACGCCCTGTCTGACTATATGAAGCGCTACACCTACGGCCCCATCGAAAGCGTACTGCAGGTTTTCGATATCAAAACCCTGAGCCCGATTCAGGAAATCATCGTCCCCAACAAGATCGCCAAGGCCATCGGTATGACGGGGCTGATCGAAGCCAGTGCTGATGAAAAATACCTCTACCTGCAGAATGCCACACCCGCGACCTCGGTGACGGTAGTCGACCTGAGCGCAGGCAAGGTGCTGACCGAAGTGCCCACCCCCGGTTGCTATGGCATCTATCCCTCCCTGTCGGGCTATGCCTTCAGCACCCTGTGCGGCACCGGTCAGGCTCGCACCTACACGCTCACCGGTGATCAGTACAGCACCGCCACCTCCGACAAGTTCTTCGATGTCGACAGCGATGCGCTATATATCCACGCGCAGCGTACCAGCGCCGGTAAGCTGGTATTTACCTCGTTCAACGGCAACCTGTATCTGGTAGATGACAGCAGTGACACCTTCAAGCTGGCCGAGAAGATCGAAGTCAGCAAAGGTGTGGAAGGCAACTGGGCTCCCGGCGGTTATGCCATCAGTGCCTATAACAGCGCCAATGACGTGCTGTTCATGATCATGCATCCGGATGCCTACGAAGGCAGTCACAAGGATGGTTCCAAGGAAATCTGGGCCTACAGCCTGAAAGAGCACAAGCTGATCAGCCGCTCCGCTGCCGAGCATCTGGTCGCCATTGCCGTCACCCAGGACAAGGAACCCAAAATCTTCGGCTCTAACGAAGATGAGGAAACCGCGGATGAGTACACCCTGAGCTCCGCTAAAGATTTCACCTTCACCAAGGCTGCCTCCGACAGCAAGGCAGGCTGGACCACTTCACTGCTGGTGACGCCATGAGTGACGTACTACAGCTGTTCAGCCTGAGCTTCGTGGTCTTCACCCTGCTGCTGTTTCTGCGCGCCGCCCTGCACAAGGCCTTCGACCTGCTCGAGTTTCAGGGCTTCGTCGCTGACTACGATCTGCTGCCGGAAGCACTGGTGAAACCGGTCTCCTACCTGCTGATCACGCTGGAACTGCTGACCGTAGCCCTGCTGCTGTTCAGCGCCAGCCGCAGTCTGGGTCTGCTGCTGGCGGCAGCACTGCTGTGTCTGTATGGCGCGGCCATTCTGCTCAATCTGCGCCGCGGCCATACCCGCATCGAGTGCGGCTGTGGCGGCACACCGCAACTGCTCAATCGCAACCTGTTGTTGCGTAACGCCGTGCTGGTGCTGCTGGCCCTGCTGCCTGTGGCGATCACGCCGTACGCCAGCGGCAGTATCGATGTCGCCGTCGCGGTACTGGCCGGGGTGTGCCTGTGGGTGCTCTATGCCCTGCTGGAACAGATCAATGCCACTCACGCCGCCCTAACTTCAAAACGAGTCTGAGGTAATCCCATGACCGCACTGTATTTTGCGATTGCGTTCCTGTTTATCGCCGTCATTGGCCTGGGTATCGGCTTCTTCATCCTCGCCCGCCAGATCGGCATCCTGTTTGAACGGATTGCGCCCATGGGGGCACTGGTCAATGACTCCGGCCCACGGGTCGGCGATACCAGCCCCACCTTCGATCTGCCCAGCCTGACCGGCGGCAAGGTGCTGATTGGCAAAGGTGCCAACCGTGCCAAACTGATTTTCTTCCTTTCCCCCACCTGCCCTGTATGCAAAAAACTGCTGCCCATCCTGCGCTCCGTGCGTGACAGCGAAGGCAACTGGCTGGATGTGGTACTCGCCAGTGATGGTGAAGCCGACAAGCACCAGCGCTTTATCAACCATACCGGCCTGACCGACTTCCCCTACGTACTGTCTACCGAACTGGGTCTGGGCTATCGGGTATCCCGTCTGCCATTTGCGGTGCTGCTCGACAGCAATGGCGTGATCACCTCCAAAGGCCTGATCAACAGCCGCGAACAGCTGGAAAGCCTGTTCAATGCCCATGAGATGGGGGTGGGTTCCATTCAGGGTTATCTGGAAAACACCCAGGCCTGAGCACGTTTAGCATGCTAAGCACACAGGAAGGACAACGATGAACAGACTGCTTGATGCACTGATGACGCGCCTGGACAAACGGGCGGAAAACATGACCCGTCAGGTCGCACAGAAGAATGGCCGGCGCAGCTTTATCAGCAAGCTGGGGCTGCTGGTAGTCGGCAGTGGCGTACTACCGGTACTACCCTTTGATCGCAACTTCGGCATGGCATATGCCGATGAGGAAAAGAAAGACCCCAATGACCCCGCCACCTGCGACTACTGGCGCTACTGCGCACTGGACGGCAATCTCTGCAATGACTGTGGCGGCACCCTGACCAGCTGTCCACCGGGCGCTGAAGCCTCCAAGGTGTCGTGGGTCGGCACCTGCCGCAACCCCAATGATGGCAAGGACTATCTGGTGTCGTACAACGACTGCTGCGGCAAGGCCATGTGCAACGGCACCTCCTGCGTCACCAGCGAACGCGAGCGCCCCGGTTATCGCATGGGATTACATAACGACATCAACTGGTGCATGGCCAATACCTCCATGGGCTATCACTGCACCGTCGCCGTACTGGTAGGTATTGCCGACAATGCCTAACTCCCTCAGCGCGATGTTACTGGTCTCCGGCCTGCTGCTGGGTGCCTTGCCTGCCACTGCGGTGCATGCCGCCGAGGCGGGCAAGGCCCTGTTCGATCAACGCTGTGCTGCCTGCCATCAGGCTGCGGGGGTGGGGGCGCCGGGTCTGGCACCGCCACTGGTCGATGCCGCGCTGTGGCAGGGGCTGGGCAAACGGGCACAGGAGTATTTCTTCACCGTGCTCAACTCCGGTCTGTCGGGCACCATCGAGGTGGATGGCGTAGGCTACTACGGGCTGGTGATGCCCACCCAGGCCGACCTCAGTGCCGAGCAGATGGGCCAGCTGATGAACTATGTGCTCAACGACCTCAACCAGACCGGCACCACACTGGATGCCGGGGTGCTGGAGCAGGCCCGCGCGAATCCCCTGTCTCATACCGATGTGAGGGCAATCAGAAAGGATGTGCACTAAGCGGATGGCGGCCCTGCTGCTGGGCCTGATACTGCTGGGAACGGGACAGGCTCAGGCCTCTCCCGATCTCGGCGCGAAAAACAACTTTATCCTGCGCTGTACCGGCTGCCATGGTCAGGACGGCTCCGGCAGCCTGGCCGGTGGCATTCCCGACTTTCGCGGCTTTGTCGCCTCCTTCAGTTTTACCCCGGCAGGCAGGCTGTATCTGATGCACGTTCCCGGCGTAGTCAGCGCCAGTCTGGATAACCGTGAGATTGCCGCCGTGATGAACTACGTCATGCATGAGTGGGGCGGCGACTCCTTTCATGCACGTCAGTACACGCCCTTTACCGAACAGGAAGTAGCCAGCCTGCAGCAGCAGGAGGTGAAAGATGTGGTGAAACTTCGGCGGGAGGTCGTCAAAGACCTGCAAGCGCAGGGACTGCCGGTAGCCCCCTACCCCTGGCCCTGATGCCTGCTTTCGGTAACAGGTGTCCGCGCACCAGCACAGGCAGGATGTGTCGCGCCGGGTGATTACGGTATGCTGCCTTTTTGCTGTCCGGCCCATGGCCGGCGGGAAACTGACTCAGCATGACCAAGAGTGACCCATGGCCCGACGAAGCAAAGCCGATGCCCTTCTCACCCGCGACGCCATTCTCGATGCCGCCGAACAGGTGTGCATGGCACGCGGGATCTCGCAGATCACCATTTCCGACGTGGCCAGCGCCGCCGGCATCAGCCGCGGCGCGGTCTATGGCCACTTTGCAACCCGTCAGGATATCTGTCTGGCCATGTGTCAGCGTGCCTATGACAACAACCCGCTGCCCGAGGTCGACAATGATGCCCCGGCACTGCCGCAACTGCATGCACTGGCCATGCGTTACTTCCGGCTCTGGCGCCAGCCCGGCTCAATGCGCCATGTGTGGGTAGTGCTGTATCAGAAGTGTGATAACACCGAAGAGAATCGTCCGCTGCTGTCGATCAAGCGCCAGCATGAAATCAAGGTGCTGGCCCTGACCGCCAGCGTACTGCGTCTGGCGGTAGCACGGGGCGAGCTGCCTGCCGATCTCAACATCACCCGCGCCAATTTCTACTTTCAGATGGTCACCGACGGCATCGGTTCACTGGATGAGTGGATTTTCACTGAAGACAAGGACTTCTGGCCGATGGCCGAAACCCTGCTGGCGACCTGTCTGGAAACCCTGCAGGTCGCCACCCATCTGCGCGGCCAGTAACCACGCCGACAGGGCCTACTTACGCCGTCTGCGGCGGCGGTCAGGGTTGCCGGTACGCCCCTCTTCAAGGTGATCAATGAAGCGCAGCTTGCTGCCGCTTTTGGCACTGCCAGTGGTGCTGGCTGTGCCCTGCCCCATACCGGGAATTTTCTTCTGTTTGGGCTTCTTCGGCTTTTTGACAATCTGCCCACCGGCCACAGTTTCCGGCACCCGGTGGTCAGGTGCAAAGCCGGGTTCCTCACGGCGCTCGATAACATGGCCGATCAGCGTCTCAATGGTCGCCAGCTGTTCTACCTCGTCAGCACAGACCAGCGAAATGGCCGAGCCGCTGTTGCCTTTACGGCCGCTGCGGCCGATGCGGTGCACATAATCTTCGGCATTGACCGGCAGTTCGAGGTTGATCACCAGCGGCAAGTCATCCACATCCAGCCCCCGCGCCGCCACATCGGTCGCCAGCAGGATCTGCACCTCGCGCTGACGGAAGGCCTGCATGGCGCTCATCCGGCTGGCCTGCGATTTTTCCCCGTGGATGGCGCCGATGCTGAAACCCTGCGCACTCAGCAGTGCTTCCAGCTCATCAACACTCTTACGGGTTTTGACGAAAATCAGCAGCTGCGCCGCACTGTCGGTAGCACAGTGCTGGCCGATCAGGTGTTGCAGCAGCTCCTGCTTGCGCTTTTTATCCACCGGGATCAGCCATTGATTAAGGGTATCGGCCGCACTATTGGGCGCGGCTACTTCGACCCGCGCCGGATCACGCAGAATCACTCCGGCCATGGCCTTCACCCGCTCAGAGAACGTCGCGGAGAACAGCAGGGTCTGACGCTTGCGCGGCAGCGCGCAAAACAGCATGTCCAGCTCGTCGGCAAAGCCCAGATCCAGCATACGGTCGGCTTCATCCAGCACCAGAATCTGCAGCTGATCGAACTTCACCGCGTTATTGCGATACAGATCAAGCAGCCGGCCCGGCGTCGCCACCAGAATGTCTGCACCCTTACGCAGTGCCATCATCTGCGGATTGATGCTGACCCCGCCGTAAACGGCGTAGCTGCGCAGTGACAGATGAGCACTGTAGCGCTGCACCGCCTGAAGGATTTGCTCCGCCAGCTCACGGGTAGGCGCCAGAATCAGTGCGCGCACGCTGTTACTGCGCGCGGCACTGCCTGTCATCAGCTGCTGCAGTATAGGCAGAGTGAAGGCGGCCGTTTTACCAGTGCCGGTCTGGGCCGCCGCAATCAGATCACGGCCTTTCAGCACCAGCGGAATGGCCTGTTCCTGTACCGCAGTGGCTTGCTGATAGTTCAGAGCCTCAAGGGTGCTGAGTAATTCGGGTAACAAGCCCAGTTCGCTAAAGCGGGTCATGACGGTTCCAATTGAAGAGGGATGGACAGCCGCAGAGCTGAAACGGCGAAGGGCGGCGTCAAAGCGGCGTATTTAGCCCCAAAGCAACGCCACTCGCAATCTTCATGGCGGCGGCATGCTACCGCGCATCCATCTGCAGGCATTAAGTGTAGTTGCAAACCGCCACTTCTGCCGCGCCTGCACTGGCTGGCAGTCAGACGCTTATCAATGGACGAATGCCGTAGAAACGCCCCTGAGCAAACGCCTCGCAGGTAAAGTCGATAAAGCGGCGCACCGCCACCGAGGGCGCCATGCGGCTCGGGTAGACCAGATAATAGGGGTAGTCCTCGGCACTCCACTGGCTGAACACTCGCACCAGCCGCCCCTGAGCAATGGCATCACGTGCACTGAACTCGGTCACCAGCCCGACGCCCAGCCCCTGACAACACAGCTGCACCGCCGACTCCATGGTGTTGCAGATCACTACAGGTTCGGGGGTAACGGTCAGCCGTGGCCCCTGCTCATGCTGCAGCTGCCACTGGTCAAACGGCAGATAGATCACCGCGTCATCAGCGAACGCTTCAGGTGTAGCCGGCAAAGGGTGGCGGGCCAGCCACTCCGGTGCGGCCACCAGAATACGCCGTACCCGCATATGCTGGGTCAGCTGTCTGGCCACCAGTGACTCATCACCCGGGTCGCCACCACGAAAGCCCACATCAATGCGCTCCTGCAGCAGATCGAGCTGGTCATTGTTCAGGCGAAGATCGAAGCGGGTGAGCGGGTAGCGCTCGCGAAACTCACGAATCAGGATCGGCATGATATGCGCCCCTGACGACAGTGGCGCGGTCAGGCGAATCAGGCCCTTTACCTGCTCGGCGAACACGGACAGCTGATTACGGGTGCGCTCCAGTGTTTCTACCAGCGTACAGGCATGGCGAAACAGCTCATCCCCAGCCGCCGTCAGCTGAAACTGGCGGGTGGTGCGCTGGATTAAACGCACACCATAACGCTCCTCGAGCTGACGTAAATGCCCGGACAGGGTCGACTTGGCGACGCCAAGCACCTGCGCCGCGCGGGAGATGCCCTGATGCAGCACCATGGCATGAAAGGACAGTAGCCAGTCTGCTTCTTCTTTGATTTCCATATGGGTAAACCTCCCGCTCCAATCACCACAACTGTTCATTCAAATGAACGTGAGGTTCATTTTATGCCACTTCAGTCCACTTTATATGAACGATATAGTCCAACGACTGTTCTCTGCTGAGGTGACAACATGACAACCTCCTCTTCCCAGCAAGCGCTGTGGGCCATGTGCGGCGCCATGATGCTGTCCGGAATGATTGGCCTGCTGGTCAAAACCTCCCACATGGATGAAGTCTCCCTGACCTTCTTTCGCTGTCTGATCGGCTCAGCCGGGCTCTGGCTGTATTGCCGCTACAAAGGCTACCGCCTTCCCCGTGATCGCCGCAGCCTGCTGCTGACGGGCATTGCGGGCCTCTGCCTGGTACTTAACTGGGTCTTCCTGTTTATGGCGTACCGCTACGTTCCGGTATCCGTCGCGACCGTCATCTACAACACCCAGCCATTCATGCTGTTGCTGGCCAGCGCCATGCTGACCGGTGAGCGTATCAGCCGCCGCAGCCTGCTGTGGATGGCCGTGGCCTTCGTCGGTGTGATTCTGGTGTCGGGTCTGCTGCATGATCAGCAGCAGGATGCGCCGTGGTGGCTGGGTGGTTATGCCCTGCTGGCCGCCGCGCTCTACACTGTCACCAGCCTGCTGACCCGCCAGGTCAGGGCGGTACCGGCAGCAGTGCAGGCAGCTACCCAGCTCTCCCTGTGTCTGCTGCCACTGGGCGCCTATGTGCTGCTGGCCGATGTGCACTGGGCCTCGGTGAACTGGCTCAGTGTCAGCCTGCTCGGCGTGCTCAACACCGTGGTGCAGTATCTGTGGCTGTACTTTGCCATTCAGTATCTGGCCATGGAGCGCCTGACCGTGCTGTCGTTTGTCTACCCGGCCACGGCGCTGGCGGTGGATATTCTCTACTTCCATGAGCACTTCAGCCTGTTGCAGCTCATCGGTATGGGGCTGATTGTGGTGGCCAATCTGGCGGTTTTGCTGAAAAAGCAGACAAGCCTGAGCAAGCCCATGGTCGCCTCTGCCCAGCCCGCGCAGAAAACCTGCTAAAAGCGCAATTTCCTTCAATCCAGACCACAGGCGCAGCGGTTAGGGTGACTGTCTTACCGTCAGGAGAAAGACCATGTCCCACCGCTGCGTACTGATCATCAACCCTGCTCTGCCCACTGGCCTGATCGCCAACACCGCCGCCGTGCTGGCACTCGGTATCGGCAAGCTGCAACCCAGCATCAACGGCCCGCTGATTACCGACAGTGAAGGGCTGCTGCATCAGGGCATCACCCAGTTGCCGTTGCCCATTCTGGCAGCGGATGTCGAACGCCTGCACAGTCTGCGCCAGCAGGCCGCCGAGCTGGCGCCGGATTTACAGGTGGTGGATTTCTGTCAGGAAGCACAGACCGCCCGCAGCTACGAGCAGTACAGTGAACGCTTGCAGCAGGATGGCCGCCGCCTGACCTATCACGGTCTGCTGCTGTTCGGGCCGAAAGCGCTGGTGACCTCACTGTCAGGCAATCTGCCATTACTGAAATAAACAGGCGCAGGGTCAGCGCATGCTCACCGCCTGCTATTGCCGGGCAGTAAAACCGAGGGGGAATAAAAGCGGAGGGCAGACAGCTGCACAGAAGGTCAGCTGTCTCGGGTTATTACCTGCGAGAAGCCTTAACCGAGCCCGGCCAGACGCTCTTCTTCACGCAATGTCAGTACTTCATAGCCGGTTTCAGTCACAGCAATGGTGTGCTCCCACTGTGCCGACAACTTGCCGTCACGGGTGCGTACCGTCCAGCCGTCTTCGTCCGTGGTGTTGTGGCGTACGCCCTGATTGATCATCGGCTCGATGGTGAACACCATACCGGGCCTGAGCTTGACGCCGGTACCACGGCGGCCATAGTGCAGCACCTGTGGCTCTTCATGCATTTCCCGGCCAATGCCATGGCCACAGTATTCCTGCACGACCGAGTAGCCCTGCTTCTTGGCGAACTGCTCGATCACAAAACCGATGTCACCCAGATGCGCACCGGGGCGTACCAGCCGGATGCCTTTCCACAGTGCTTCATAAGTGCCTTTGACCAGCTTGCTGGCCGCCGCCGAGACCTCGCCAACCAGATACATCTTGCTGGAGTCGGCAATAAAGCCGTGCTTTTCCAGCGTGATATCGCAGTTGACGATATCGCCTTCGCGCAGGACATCGCTTTCGCTGGGCATGCCATGGCAGATCACATCATTGATGGAAGTGTTCAGGCAGAAAGGGAAATCATACTGGCCCTTGGAAGCCGGGCGGGCCTTCAGTTCCTCGACGATAAAGCGCTCCACTTCACGGTCGATGGCCAGGGTACTGATACCGGGTTGGATAAAGCCGTTGAGATGGGCAAACACCTGCGCCAGCAGGCGGCCCGACTCACGCATCAGGGCCAGTTCTTCAGGGGTCTTAATTTGAATGGCGGACATCAGCCAGCTCCGACAGAGGTAAAGTGGGTGAATTCATCAGCAGCCGGCAAATATCGGCATAGCAAAGTTCGGGATTCAGCTCGGCCAGCATGCCGATCTTCATCCAGTGCTCAGCCTGAGCATTGATAGAGCGCGTCAGCGCCTGACTGGCGCGACGCACTTCCTGATGCATGGCATCAGAGATATTGACGATTCCCATGACAGGTTCCTGCGGGTACCGGGCAGGGTGACCACCACCGCTGTACAGCACCCATATAAAACGTATGCGAATCATATATGTTTCATATAGAGCTGTCCTGTCACAGGCAGGTGGAACTGGTTCAAGATGTTTCGCACCCGCCTGTCATCACGCTCCGGCAGAGGGTGGGCTGCTTTCAGGCAGGCGATACACCCCGTTCAGCGAACACCTCTTTGCAACTGAACAGGGCATTGAGTGCTGCCGGAAAGCCTGCGTACAGCGCCATCTGCATGATGGTCTCGATCACCTCCGTCGGTGTCACGCCAACATTCAGGGCGCCGTGAATATGCACCCTGAGCTGCGGCTGGGCATGACCAAGGGCCGTCAGTGCAGCCACGGTGGCAATTTCGCGGCTGCGCAGGTCCAGCCCCGGCCGTGAATAGATGTCACCAAAACCGAACTCGATGATGTAACGCGCCATATCGGGGGCGATGCCCTGCAGGCTGTCGATCACCCGCTGCCCCTGTTCACCATCCACTTCTGCCAGTTTGTGCCAGCCCGCCTGATAGCGCGGGTCGTTATATGCTGGATTGCTGTTCGCTGCGTCGTTGCCAGGCTGGGTCGATATCTTGTTCATTGCTCGCTCCTGTCGATAGCGGCAGGCAGCACCTCTGCTCTGCCAGTATTCGCAGCCTAAGACTTAGAGTTAACTCGAGGTCAAGCACTGAAAAGAGGCTCAGTTACGTTTCGGCATGGGACGCCTTTGGACTTCACTCCGCCCTGCACCTACAATCATCGGCCTGACTAACATGACATTGGCTTTAACAGGCCGGAGCACACGTCATCAGCGCAGGCAGCGTACTCAGCCCAAGACCCTCTGGGCAGAAATGCTGTCTGCAATGCGAACCTGACCGTTTCCTCCACCTGTTAGCGCTGTAGGCCGGATTACCTATGACCTCCACTGCCCATCCCTATGAAGCCCTGACGCCGGAACTGGTGTTGGACGCGGTTGAAAGTACCGGCCTGCTCAGCGATGCCCGCCTGTTTACCCTCAACTCCTACGAGAACCGCGTGTATCAGGTGGGTATTGAGGAGCATCAGCCGCTGATTGCCAAGTTCTACCGCCCTGCCCGCTGGGACGATGCCGCCATTCTGGAGGAGCACGCTTTCTGTCAGGCGCTGCAGGAACAGGACCTGTCAGTGGTGGCGCCGGCCACCCGTGCGCAGCTGGAGCAGCGCTACAGCGCGCTACCTCAGCCGGGCGACGCCGGTCAGACACTGTTTGAACATCAGGGCTTTCGCTTCTCACTGTTTCGCCGTCAGGGCGGACAGGCGCCGGAGCTGGACAATCCTGATCATCTGTTCCAGCTGGGGATGACCATCGGCCGTATTCATGCGGTGGGTGCAGCCCAGCCCTATGTGGCACGGCCAGCACTGAGCGTGCAGCGCTTTGGCCACGACAGCCGCAGTTTCCTGTTGCAAAGCCCGCTGCTGCCGCGTCACCTGCGTGACCGCTATGACGCTATTTCGGCGCAGCTGCTGGAATTAATCGAGCAGCGTTTTGTCCAAATCGGAAAGGTGGAATGGATTCGGGTACACGGCGACTGCCACCCCGGCAACGTGCTCTGGCGTGATGAACGCCCGCACTTCGTTGACTTTGACGACAGCGTGATGGCCCCGGCGGTACAGGATATCTGGATGCTGCTCAGTGGTGATCACCAGCAGCAGTCCCTGCAGCTGATCGAGCTGCTGGAAGGTTATGAGACCTTCCACGATTTCGACCGACGCCAGCTGCATCTGATCGATGCCCTGCGCAGCCTGAGGCTGATGCACTACAGTGCCTGGCTGGCACGTCGCTGGGCTGACCCCGCCTTCCCCATGCACTTCCCCTGGCTGGCACGGGAAGACTACTGGCAGGATCACCTCAACACCCTGCATCTGCAGATTCTGGAGATGCAAAATTCCCGCAATGAATGGTTATTACAATGACAAATCTCGTATATCGACAAGCGCATTCAGAAGACGCGGAAGCCATTGCCAAACTGCATACCCTGAGCTGGCAAACCAGCCTGCGCGGCATTCTGCCTGATGCCTTTCTTGATCAACAGGTACCCAATATCCACAAAAATCGCTGGCTGGAGGTGCTGGCTGGCCGCCCGGCCGATTATCAGGGCAAGGATGATTTTCTCTGCCTCGCCGAAGAGCACGGTGAGCTGATCGGTTTTGTCTACTGTCGCAAGCCGGAAGAGCCCAGCTGGGGCACCCTGCTGGACAACATGCATGTGCAGCCGGAGCTGAAAGGCCGCGGTCTGGGCCGCCAGCTGGCGCAGCGTGGTGCACGCTGGAGTCTGGAAGAAGCAGGCAGCAAGAGCATGCACCTGTGGGTATTTGAAGCCAACAAGACCGCCGTGAATGCCTATCTGCGCTGGGGCGGTGAGCGAGTTGAGCGTGAGCTGGAGGAAGTCGCCGGCAATATTCACGCCTGGGTCTATCGTTTCTACTGGGAAGACGTCACCCATAACCTGCTGGCATAGTATCTGCCCGCCGCTTTACCCCTGACCTGCCACCGCATGCTGGCAGGTCAGCTGCTGAGTTGTTTCCCGCTTTCTCTGTTGACCCTGCGCTCTTGCTGCTGTTCTGCTCTTCTTTCATCACAGCCGTGTTTTCCAGTAGCGCTCCATTTCCAGAAACAGAAAAGACGCGCTCCAGGTCACCAGCAACAAACCGGTCAGTGACTCGATACCGGTCAGATAACGCAGATGTCCGGCAGGCTCGATATCACCAAATCCCACGGTGCTGAACACCGTGAAGGAAAAGTAGGCACAGTCCATCAGTGAACCATCAAAGCTGCCCGTCAGCTGCCCCCAGCCGTCGGTGTGATGCATAAAGAAGTAGGCGATGGCGAAAATCCACACTTCCACCGCATGGGCCACCAACGCGCCCATCACCCCCAGCACGATGCGAGATCGGTGCAAAATTCGCATTTTTGGTAACAGCGTGGTCAGTCGATAGAGGAATTCGTAGTGCACGCCAACCGCCAGCGACACCACCACAGAATTGACCAGAAACACCTCAACCATCATAGATGCACTCTCAAGCCCGGCTAATCATTTGATTTATAAGAGCAAGCCTAAACGGCATTGCGTTTGTCTGCGAGATCGTCAGCACAATGGGTGCTCTTGTTTTTATAACCGCTGGCGCTATGAACTGCTGGAATCAGTTCAGCTGATCAACTTTAGAAAAACTATCTATTTTCCATATAAAGGGCCCAGGCATAGAGTGAAGCCCATCTTCTTTGAGCGCGCCTCTTCGCATCAGGAACGACGTCACACTGCAGCAGTCTGCGATGACGTTCTCACCGGGACCCGCGCTCCGACACTTCTCTGAGGTCGCCATGTCAAACCTGAATGTAGAACGCGTGCTCAGCGTCCACCACTGGACCGACAATCTTTTCAGCTTCAAGACCACCCGTGACAGCGGTTTTCGCTTCAAGAACGGCCATTTCACCATGATCGGTCTGGAAGTCGAAGGTAAGCCTCTGCTGCGTGCCTACAGTATTGCCAGTGCCAACTATGAGGAAGAGCTGGAGTTCTTCAGCATCAAGGTACCCGATGGCCCGCTGACCTCACGACTACAGAACATTCAGGTTGGCGACGAAGTTTTTATCGGTCGTAAAACCACCGGCACCCTGATCAATGATCACCTGCTGCCCGGCCGCAACCTGTATCTGCTCAGCACCGGCACGGGTCTGGCACCCTTCATGAGCATTATCAAGGATCCGGAAGTGTACGACGCCTATGACAAGGTGATCCTCACTCACGGCTGCCGGACCGTGGCCGAACTGGCCTATACCCGGTACATCACTGAAGAGCTGCCCGGCAATGAATTCTTCGGCGACATGGTGCGGGAAAAACTGATCTATTACCCCACCGTCACCCGTGAACCGTTCCGCAATCAGGGCCGCCTGACCGATCTGCTGACATCCGGCAAGCTCACTGCCGATATCGGTCTGCCCGATATCAACCCCGAGCATGACCGCTTTATGCTGTGTGGCAGCCCGAGCATGCTGAAAGAGTTCTGCACCATTCTGGATGAGCGCGGTTTTGTCGAGTCACGCCACGGCGATCAGGGCCACTACGTGATCGAGCGCGCCTTCGTCGAGCGCTGAGTTTTCCTTTATACCCCTTCCGTCTGGGGCGGCTGACTCCCGGCCCCAGATGTTTTTCTCTCCTGTATACCCGCCTGTCTCCGCACGGAAACGACCTCCCGGATTTGCCTTCCCCCCCATCCGGACATATAGACTAGAGCCTGGCTGCAATCTTCTGACGACAGAAACTCACCTGTTCAGGCCAGCATTGTGCTCCTGTGATCTGCCGCAGATAACCGCTTTACGTCTATTCACTGCACGGCCATGCCCTGCAGCATTGCTATCCAAGGAACGATTATGTCTGCGGGACGCTCCCTCCCCAGCCTCTGGCCACTGCTGAAAATGACCGCCACGGCATGGCTGGATGACCGCGCCATGCGACTGGCTGCGGCACTGGCGTACTACTCGATCTTCTCACTGGCACCACTGATCATCATTGCCATCTCGGTGGCGGGCTTTATCTTCGGCGAAGCCGCCGCGCGCGGTGCCATCAGCGAACAGCTGACCGAAACCCTCGGCCCGATGGGCGCCTCGGCGGTGGAAAACATGATCAACAGCGCCCGCTCCACCGCCTCCAGCGGGCTGATGGCCGTTGTCGGTATCGGCCTGCTGATCTTCAGTGCCACAGGCATTTTCGGTCAGCTGAAAGATGCCATGAACACCATCTGGGGCATCATGCCCAAACCGGACCGGGGAGTTCGCGGCATGGTGATTGACCGGCTGCTGGCGCTGATCATGGTGTTCTGTATCGGCCTTCTGCTGATGGCTTCTCTGGTGATTACCGTCTGCCTGAGCGCCTTGTCCGGCTGGCTCGGCGATGTGATGCCACTGCCCGGCGCCTTCTGGCAGGCGCTCAACCTGCTGGTCAGCTTTGCCGTTACCACCCTGCTGTTTGCCATGATTTTCAAGATTCTGCCCGATGCCGATATTCGCTGGCTGGACGTCTGGACCGGTGCCGCCATCACCTCACTGCTCTTCACTCTGGGAAAATGGGGGTTGTCGCTCTATCTGGGGCGGGAAAGTGCGGTCTCCACCTACGGTGCCGCCGGTGCCTTTGTGCTGATTCTGCTGTGGGTACATTACTCGGCCTGCATCCTGTTTTTCGGCGCCGAATTCACTCAGGTCTATGCCCATGCGCGGGGCCATGAGATACATCCAAATCGCTTTGCCATCCGTATTGATGAACTGACGGCCTACAAGCAGCGACTCAAGGAACAGAAGCAGCACAAGGCTGAACGACAGGCACTACAGAACAGCTGAGCGCCGGTCGGTTTCCATCACCCTGACAAGGATCCCTCATGATCATCGTTCACCATCTGGAAAACTCCCGCTCCCTGCGCATTCTGTGGCTACTGGAGGAGCTGGGGCTGGATTACGACATTCGCCTCTACCGCCGTGATCCCCAGACCATGGCCGCCCCCGACAGCCTCAAGGCCATACACCCGCTGGGCAAGGCGCCGATTATCAGTGACGGTGAACTGGTGATCGCCGAGTCCGGTGCCATTATCGAATATCTGCTGGATCGTTATGACGATGGACGTCTGCGCCCAGGATCGGGGCAGCCGCTGCTGGATTACCGCTACTGGCTGCACTTTGCCGAGGGCTCACTGATGCCACTGCTGGTGATGAAGCTGATCTTCACCCGCATGCCTGAAAACCCCATGCCCTTCTTTGTTCGCCCGGTCGCCCGCGGCCTGAGCAGCAAGGTGCAGGAGATCTTCCTGACGCCACGCCTGCTGCCACAGCTGGCACTGATCAACGACACGCTGGCGCAGCGCCCGTGGTTTACCGGCGAGCAACTGAGCGGTGCAGACATCCAGATGAGCTTTCCCCTGCAGGCGGCCAGCAGCCGGGCCGATCTCAGCGACTATCCTCATATTGGCCGCTTTCTCAGCCGCGTCACGGAGCAGCCCGCCTATCAGCGCGCCCTTGCCCGCGGCGGCAAGCTAACTCCGCTGGGCTGAGCCAGGCGCCAGAGCCTGTTTAACCACGCGAGTCAGGCACTCCAGCCAAAGCTGCAGAGCAGGCTGATCCGCATCTTCCAGCCGGCACAGGGCATAGAGGGTAATACTGATTCTGGGTTCCAGTGGACGGCCTGGCAGCGGTGAGCCAATCAGCGTGAAGGGGTCAACAATGGCCAGCCCCTGCCCGGCTTCTACCAGAGTGCAGGCCAGCTGATAGTTCTGCACCCGGGTCTGAATCTGTGGTGGCGGTTGCAGCTGCTGCAGATGACTGTTAAGCAGTCCGCTCATCGGATCATGACTATCGAAGCCAATCAGGGGCTGCCCCGCCAGTAACGACAGGCTGCAGGGTTGCTGCAGCTCCTCCTCTGTCCAGTATCCGGGACGGGCAATGACCCGCAGCGCCCCCTGCAGCAGCGGTTTCATCAGCAGGTTGGGATGGGCCACCGGATGGAAGGTAATGCCCATGTCGGCTTCCTGCAGCACCAGCTTCTGCACCATCTCGCGGCTGTGCTGAGTCGCAATGCTGAGCGGCTGGCGACTGCGCTGATGCCAGAGCGGCACCACCTGCGGCAGCAGATACTGCGCCAGCGTGGGAATCACCAGCAGGCGCAAAGGCCGCTCCAGAGGCTGACGCAGATTCTCAGCCAGCTGCTGTACCCGCCGCAATGACTCGAATACCTGCGCCACTTCCGGCTCCAGCATCTTCGCCTCTTCGCTGGCGACCAGCTTGCCCTTGACCCGCTGAAACAGCGCAAAGCCCAGTTGCAGCTCAGCATGCTGCAATGCCTTGGTCACCGCTGGCTGGGAGATATGCAGCAGCTGGGCTGCACCGCTGACCGAGCCGGTTTGCATAATGGCCTGAAAAATCTCGATATGGCGCAAGCGCATCGGCGACCCTCCACAACAATGATGGCGGGCAGTATAGTCCATAACCCTGGGTTATAACCCAAATGACAGTATTCATTGGTCAGCCTGCCGTCGGCTGGCCAGAATGACGTCATTCTCGGCAACGCAGGCCCATTTCCCCATCATGTCTTCACATTGCCTGATCATTGGTGCAGGTGTTATCGGCCTGACCACCGCTTATGCCCTGCTGCAACGCGGCCACCGCGTCACGCTGCTAGATGCCTGCCGCGAGGTCGGCATGGGCACCAGCTACGCCAACGGTGGCCAGCTCAGCTACCGCTATGTAGCGCCACTGGCCGATGCCGGCGTACCGCTGCAGGCACTGGGCTGGATGCTGAACCGCGATTCCCCGCTGACCTTTCGCCCCCAGCTCGACCTGCAACAGTGGCGCTGGTGTGCCGCCTTCATTGCCGCCTGCCGGCGCTCGGTCAATCAGCGCAATGGCCAGCGGCTGCTGCAACTGGCACTGCTCAGTCAGCAGCAACTGCATCTCTGGCAGGCGCAGTCACCACTGGCGGATTTCAGCTGGCGCTGTAACGGCAAGCTGGTGGTCTACCGGCGGCCACAGGCCCTCTCCCGGGCCGCCGCCAGCCTGGTCGCACCCGACAGTCAGCAGGTGCTGAACCGGCAGCAACTGCTGGCGCTTGAGCCCAGTCTGGCGGGTATGGCAGAGCAGCTGAGCGGGGCGATCTTTACGCCGGGCGACGAAGTCGGCGACTGCCATCTGTTCTGTCAGGCATTGCTTGGCTACCTGCAGCAACAGACTCATTTTCAACTGTTAGAACAATGCCCCGTGACTGCGCTGACTCAGCACGCGGGGCAGATTCAGGCAATTGAGACCGACCTCGGCCCGTTACAGGCGGATCACTATATTCTGACTGCCGGGATGGGCAGCTATGAACTGGCCGGAGCGCTCGGCTTACGTCTGCCGCTCTACCCGCTGAAAGGCTACAGCCTCACGCTGCCACTGGCTGAAGAGGCAGTCGCACCGCACATCAGCGTGACTGACTACGAACGGAAAATGGTCTATGCCCGTCTGCCCGCTACCGGCACCCTGCCGCAGCGCCTGCGCGTTGCGGCCATGGTGGATATCGGTGTACAGGACACCCTGATCACCCCACGACGCATCCAGAGTCTGCGCCAGCAGGCCACGGCCAGCTTCCCGGCAGCGGGCGACTTCGCGCAAGCTCATAGCTGGGCAGGCCTGCGTCCGGCCACACCGACCGGCCTGCCCGTCATCGGCGCCACACGCTGGGGCAACCTGTGGCTGAATATCGGTCACGGTGCTTTGGGTTTTACCCTGGCCTGTGGCAGCGCCACCCTGCTGGCTGAGCAGCTCAGCGGACAACCCGCCAGCATATCGCTGGATGGTCTGACGCTCGGGTACTGATGCCCCGGCTACAATCCGGCTTTACTCATAGCGCGCCTGAACAGGCTCGCCTGAGCGCCGGTACCATGCCAGCAGCGGCCCCGTCAGGATCGCCATCAGCACACAGCCCATGCCCAGCCACTGCCAGAGCAGGATCGGCTCGTCCAGCCACAACGCCGCCAGCAGCACCGTGGTCAGCGGTGCAACGGCAGTAAAGGGGGCGGCGGCACAGCCGCGAATACGAGCGCTGCCGGCATACCACAGGCAGAAGCCCATCACTGTCGGCACCACGGCATAGTACAGCACTGCCCACCAGGCCTGCGGTATGGGCGCCAGCGTCCAGGGTCGCTCGGCCAGTGCCGGTATCGCCGTCAGCAGCAATCCCAATGCGCTCATCAGGGTCGATAAGGCCAGCGGGGGAATGGGTTGCTGCAGACGTTGATTGAGCAGGATGAACAGGGCCTCTGCGACCATGGCCGCCAGTATCAGCCCATCACCGTAAAGACTGCCCGCCTGCGCAGAGCCCTGTTGGGCAGGCACCAGTAACAGCATGACCCCCAGTGAGCTCAGAGCCACCGCCAGCCAGGTGCTGCGCCCCGGTTTCTCCCGCAGCAATACCATGGCGACCAGCCCGGTAACAGCCGGAAGGGTACCGCTGATCACCCCGGCATTGGCGGCAGAAGTGTGCGCCATGCCACTGATCAGCAGCACGGTGTAGGCCACACTGCCCGCCCCTGCCTGACAGATCAGCACCCAGGCATCATGACGACGAGGGCGTGGCCATGGCGTGGCGGTCAGCTTCATCAGCAGCAGAAAGATCGGCAGGGCCATGGCAAATCGTGCCGCCGTTGCGGTAAAGGGAGGCAGCCCGGTAGCAATCAGCCGACTGGCTATCACCGTACTCCCCACCATCATCATGGCCAGTGCCAGATAACCGTAACCGTGCCACTGTGAGCTCTTCATGGTTTTCTCCTCTAAACCTGAAAGGAGACACTTTAGAAAGCGCGCGGGGGCGGGTCTTGAATGAAATTGCAGGGAGAGGCAGACAACGATGAGACGATCAGGACTGGCTGCCGATCTGCCCATACAGGCCCGGTGTAATACCGTACTGGCGCCGAAACAACCGGGTCATATGGCTCTGGTCGGCAAACCCTGCCGCCAGTGCGGCATCCACAGGTTTATGGCCACTCAGCAACAGACGGCGGGCAAGATGCAGGCGCTGCTGCAGCAGATAGGCATGAGGCGACAGCCCCAGTGCCTTGTTGAAACTGCGAATCAGATTGAAGCGGCTGACGCCCACCATCGCGGCCAGCTCGTGCAGTGAAGGTGCCTGCAGCGGCTCATCAGCCAGCCGCTGACGGACCTGCTCCACCGTGGCAGAGGCTGGCATCAGCGGTCTGGCCTGACTATGGTGTGCCAGCAGGTAGACCAGCGTAGAGACCGCACTCTCCTCTGCGGCAAGACGAGCGGCCACATCCACCTGTGCCTGATGCGCCTGTCTGACCGACGTGACTCGCTGAAACAGTTGAACAAACTGCTGCCGCAGGCGCTGATCCTGGGCGACAGGCCGCACCAGACTGAGTTCGGCAGAAAAGGGCAGTTCCAGCTCACTGGCCAGCTCATGCAGTAGCGACGGCTCAAAATACAGCATGCTCCACTGCCGCCCTTCTTCGGCCAGTGGCACACCATCATGCACTTCGCCCGGATTCACCATGATCAGTTCACCGGGGCCGGCCTCCACCCTGCCGCAGCCACTGGCAGAACGCTGGGCACCGCGATGAATCAGTCCGATGCCGTACTGGTCATGACTATGACGGGGGTAATGGCGGTTGCTGTCGATGACCATCGCCTGCGTGTCTGCCAGCAAGGAAGGCAGCATCCTGAGCTGATGTTGACTCACACTACTCTCCCTGAATGAGTTCACGCCTGAGACGATGAGTTATAGCAGATGCCTGAGCGGCCCCAAAAACAAAAAGCGGAGGAGCCTGCGCTCCTCCGCTTTTTGCGTCTTCACAGGCCTGGGGCCTGTTTGTGCAGCAGCTGTATATTCAGCTTTGGTGGAGGTCAGTGCCGCAATGCGACCTGCCTCTTATGGTCATGTTGACTGGCGTCTCACCTGCCACAGGCAGGGTGGAGTGTGCCTTGTGCCGAAGCGTTCCTGCCTCAGGCGATTTTACGCAGTGAAGGCACCTGCGCTGCGGCGTTGATGACCGCCTGCAGGGATGCATTTACCACGTCACGACCGATGGCTACCCCGCACATACGCTGACCTTCCACTGCCAGCAGGATGTAGGCTGCAGCGCGGGACTCAGTGCCCTCGGTCAAGGCATGCTCGGAGTAATCCAGCACGTCGATACGGATGCCGGTTTCGCGCTCCCAGGCATTGGCCAGCGCGGTGATGGCACCTTCGCCCTCACCGGCAATGTGTACGGCGCCGTTCGGCGTCTGCAGCTCAACCCGCAGACTTTCCTGCTGGTCCTGATCCAGCTGGAAGCGCTTGACCTGATAGCCATGGGCAGGCTGCAGGTAATGGCGCTCGAACAGGCTGCGAATCTGATCCGGGCTGATCTCACTGGAGCTCGCTTCGGCTTCGGCCTGAACGCGGCGGCTGAAATCGATCTGCAACCAGCGTGGCAACTGCAAGCCAAGATCACGCTCAAGGAGGTAGGTCACGCCGCCTTTACCGGACTGGCTGTTGATACGGATCACCGCCTCATAGCTGCGACCGAGGTCAGCAGGATCGATGGGCAGATAGGCCACATCCCAGTAGTGATCAGGCTTCTCGGCCACCAGCGACTTGCGTATCGCATCCTGATGGCTGCCGGAGAAGGCTGTGTACACCAGTTCACCTGCATAGGGATGACGCGGATGCAGAGCAATCTGGGTGCAGGCACTGACGGTTGATACGATGGCATCCATGTCAGACAGATCCAGTTCAGGATCAATGCCCTGGCTGTACAGGTTCATCGCCATAGTGACGATATCCATGTTGCCGGTACGCTCACCGTTGCCGAGCAGAGTGCCCTCGATACGATCAGCACCCGCCAGTACTGCCAGCTCTGCCGCTGCAACACCGCAGCCGCGGTCGTTATGGGTGTGAATGGAAATGCTGACATCCTTGCGGCCACGCATGTTACGGCAGAACCATTCGACCTGATCCGCGAATACGTTAGGCGTACTCACTTCGACGGTCGCGGGCAGGTTGATGATCATCGGACGGCCGGTTTCGCGCCACTCATCAATCACCGCATCACAGACTTCCACCGCAAAATCGACTTCGGTGCTGCTGAAGCTTTCCGGTGAATACTGGAAACTCCATTCAGTGTGCGGATAACGTTTTGAATACTCACGCACCCAGCGTGCGCCCTGCACTGCAATGGCTTTGACGCCATCTTTGTCAGTATTGAACACGTACTGGCGCTGAGTGGGGTTGACTGAGTTGTAAACATGCACGATGGCCTGCTTAGAACCTTCCAGCGCCTGATAGGTACGGGCGATCAGGTCTTCGCGAGCCTGAACCAGTACCTGAATGGTCACGTCTTCGGGAATCAGGTTGTTGTCGATCAGTTCACGGACAAAGTCGAAGTCAGGCTGAGAGGCCGCAGGAAATCCCACTTCCACATGTTTGAACCCGATGCGCATCATCAGGTCCCACATCTGCAGCTTTTGTGCAACGGTCATGGGTTCAACCAGCGCCTGGTTACCATCGCGCAGGTCAACCGCGCACCATAGCGGCGCCTTGGTCAGGACCTGATTAGGCCACTGACGATCAGGCATGTTGATGGTTGGTGCGGGGCGGTATTTGCGATGGTCGTAACTCATGATGAATGTCCTGGTGTTGTCCGTTAGTTGAAGTGGCGCCCCGCTGCTCGGTACTCGACTCGTCGACAGACGGTGCGCTGACTTCGGAAAGAATGGGTAGCTCTTCCAGTTACTGACAGTTCGGTGATAACCAATCCTTCAGCCAACTTGCAGTCTCCCGGGTGGAGAGAAAGGGTCGGATGGTGCCTTGTGAGCCCCTGACCAGTCCTGGGCTTCAGTGCTCCGCCGGGGCGGGTTGCTCTGAAGACGGATGTCAGTATACGGATTTTCCAGCAGCAGAAGATTGCTAAAATTGCTGTCTTTTTCTCAAGCTGAGCAACCTTTACTATTAAAAATCCTTTTTAAAGGCAGATTATGACCACTCTTTGAAAAATACATATTACGTATAGCTTTCTACCCTGCCTGATGAGGTTAAATCTGCCTCTATCCCCATGGCATAAACAACAACACCCTCGCTGACGGATCAGACGAGGGTGTTGTAGCTGGCCGTAGGCCAGAGCCTAGCGGCGCAGGTTGTAATCGATCGGCACTACCAGCTCGTTGGGGATACTGTCAGGCGGTGCCGGTAGCGGACTGGCCTGCTGGATCAGCTCCAGCGCGGCATCATCCAGCAATTCAAAACCGGACGAGGTCTTCAGTGAAGCACTCAGCACCTTGCCAGAACGGTCCATGACAAAACGGACATAGACCACACCTTCCTGACGCCTTACCCGGGCCGCTCGAGGATAACGCTTGTGCTTAGCCAGATGTGCCATCAGGTCTCCCTGCCAGCTACGCTGTGCCTGCACCCGTCGCTGCTGCTCGCCGGGATCAACGGCTTTCGGTGCCTTTGGGGTTGCCGGAGGAGCATCCTGCACTGCAGGTGGAGCCGCTTTGGGCTGCTCTTTCTTCGGTGGCTGTTCCTTTGGCTTTTCTACTTTCTTCTCGACTTTCTTCTCTACCTTTTTTTCCACCTTCTTCGGTTTGGGCGGTGGTGGCGGAGGAATAACCACTTCCGGTTTCACCTCCGGTGGTGGAGGGGGCGGAGGCTCAGGCAAGGGTTCAGGCTCGGGAGGTGGTGGCTCCGGTTCGGGTTCCGGCTCCACAACGGGTTCCGGGACCGGCTCAGGCTTGACCACTTCTGGCATTGGCGCCAGCTCAATCATGATTGCTTCCGGTGCCGCCGGTGGATTGGCAGGCAGAGGGGCCGCTTTGACCAGTGGCAGCAGCAGTGCCAGATGCACTCCTGCCACCAGCGTCAGGCCCAGCCCCCAGGCACTGGCACGGCGCAGACTCAGCGGCGGCTGGGCTTCAGGCATGGGATTGTGCACCCCAGAAGCTCTGGCTGCTGCGGGGGAAGGGTTCAGCGGTTCTGTCATTGAGCGCTTCCGACCGTCTCCAGACCCACCAGGCCAATTTTCAGATAACCCGCAGTTCGCAGCTGGTCCATGACCTTCATCAGCTCACCGTAAGGCACGCCTTTATCGGCACGCAGAAACAGGCGCTGCTGATAATCCTTCGCAGTCACCTTATCCAGCACTGCACCCAGCCCCTGCTCCGGCACTTTCTCTTCGCCCACGCTGACACTGAGATCCGCCTGAATGGAGATATAGACGGGTTTGTCAGGGTGAGGTTGCGGTTGTGCCGACGAGGCAGGCAGATCCACCGGTACACTGACGGTGGCCAGCGGTGCTGCCACCATGAAGATGATCAGCAACACCAGAATGACGTCGATAAAGGGCGTAACGTTGATCTCGTGGTTCTCACCCAGATCATCATCACCGTGATGCAGTCCACCTGCCATGATCAGCTCCCTACTTTACGCAGGGGAGTCACCTGTGGCTGGCGATCCAGATCGCGACT